>DHPR01000006.1 GCA_002410925.1 bacterium UBP13_UBA5359 | reverse complement strand
GAGAGGATGTGCTCCATTTTACAAGCCTGCCCCTCAACCTCGGTCATTCCCAGGACATCGGCCAGCAGACGCTCCGCCAATCGATGACGTCTGATAATATTGCGGGCATGCTCTTCACCCAAGCCGGTAAAACGGACCTTCTCCTTATCCAGGGTAATATATTTAGCCGTCAGCAGATCTTGCAATGAAGCCGCTCCACCGGTTCTTTCAAGGCAAGCCTGCACCCGGTCGATGGTATTCTCTTCTCGCTCCAGCAGCATCCATATCTCTTCCAGCGCTTCGTCATAATAATGCTTCACAGTGGTATCACTCCTATAGATAGTATCAATCTTACCAGCCAGCCGTTAAGAACGGCATACGGCAGGATAAAAGCCACTATAGCCAGAGCCGTGGTCAGACCGCGTTCCTTGATGATAATAAAGAAATTGGCTATGCAGGGAACGAAAAGAGTAATAGTAACCAGACTGACTATCATTTGATGGCGCGTCAGAATTCCCTGCCGAGCCAGAGCGTACAGCCCGGCCGCACCGTAATCTCTTCTCATAAAGCCCAAAATAAAAAACTCCACAGCCCTGTCCGGCAGCCCCAGCAAACCGGAGATTACCGGTGCCGACAGACGTATGATTGAAGCAAGACCGCCGGTAGCATCAAGTATAAAGAGCAAGAAGGTTCCCGCCAGAAAATACGGTACGGCCTCAGCCAGAAACCATTTTACTCGCAACAGTGTCTTCCAGACAATGTTGGATATCTGCGGCCAGCGAATGGGCGACAGCTCCTGAATGAAATCCGCTCTCTCTCCGGGCAGGATTATCGATGCCAGCCATCCGACCAAAAAGAGTTGAAAAGCCACCACGGTCATGACAAAGACCAAAGCGCCTGCAGAAAGCCAGGATATCATGCCCAGCATCACTCCCAGCTGGGCCGAACATGGAATGCCCAGAGCCAGCAATATGGTAGCGATCAGCCGTTCCTTTTTGCTGTCCAGTATGCGAGTAGTCAAGGTAGCCATGGTGGCACAGCCCAGGCCCAGCACCATAGGCAGCACAGCTTTGCCGTTAAGACCGATAAGCCGGAATATTCTATTAGCCATAACCGTCAATCGAGGCAGATACCCGGAATCCTCCAGCAGGCCGAAAGCCAGAAAGAAGGTGCCCACAATAGGCATAACTATGGCAATAGCATAGGTAAGCCCCATACTGATCAGACCATATTTGCCCATAAGGGCATCCTGTAGCAAAGGCCAGGGCACATGATCTTTTATTATGGCTGATAGCCAGGGAAGAATATGATTGCCGAAGAGATCGGTTTCAATCAAATTCACCAATGTACCGGCACCGAACTGCCCAACCAGCTTGAAGATAAGGTAAACCACTGCCAAAAATATGGGTATTCCCGTCAAGGGCCTGGTGGTTAAATCTCCCAGCCGCTCTCCCAGGCTCTGTGTTGCCGTTCCCCGGGAAACCACACTGTTGATAATGCCATCGGCAACCTTCAGGCGTTGTTCGGCGATAATATAATCCAACGAGCGGTTATACGCCGTTCTCACTTCCTGAGCCAACGCTTCCAGCTGCTCCATTTTGCCGGTCCCATAATTACTCCCCAGCCATTCCGTCAGCCAGGGATCACCACACAGATACATCAAGCCCAAACTGCGTAGAGTAACGCCACATTTATCTTCAAGCATGGCGCCATCGGACCGGCCAAGAATACTCTCGAATTCAGACAGAGCATCCTCTATACGCTGATCGTAATCAACAATCAGGCTGGATTTTGATGGCGCGACAAGCGCCCTCTTTAGCTCCTGCAATCCGCTCCCTTCTACAGCCACCGTAGGCACCACCCGGATACCGAGTGCATTTTGAAGCGCAGAAGCATCCACATCAATGCCACGGCTGTGCGCCTCATCCTGCATGTTGAGCGCCATAACCATGGGCAAGCCCATTTCCGCTAATTGTAGAGAAAGTATGATATTACGGCGCATGTTCTTAGCATCTGCTACCTGAAGAACAGCCTCAGGACGATTATGCAGCAACCAGTCCCTGGTAACTCTCTCATCCTCGGACAGAGGCGTCAGGCTGTTGATCCCCGGTGTATCCGTGATATCGTACAGACGGCCACCTATAAGTCCCTGGCCACGGCTGACCTCCACTGTAGTGCCGGGGTAATTGGAGACGACAGCATAACGCCCTGTCAATTCTCCAAAGATAACACTCTTACCTACATTGGGATTACCCACCAAAGCCAGTCGCCGCAGCCCGGCGGAGCACCGGCTTGCCGCGTCGGCGCTGGTGAAAGAAGGCTGGCTCCTGGCGCCAAAGCCCGCAAAACGAAGACGAGCGCCTTTGCCACCGCATTTCCGGCAAGCTAAGCCGCAATGCCCATTTATCGTTTCTTTATTCTCTCTATTTCTAAAACGCATTCGCATAATCTTTAGCCCCATAATCCCTGTATAAACCCGGAAAAGCGGGTCATTTTATCCGCCAGCATCAATAGGCCCATCAAGATCAACAAGCTGCCGCTGATATAAGTCACCAGGACATATCGTTTCTTTATCCAGCCGGAAAAGCCCATAAAAACCGAAAAGAGAAGAGCTGACGCTACAAACGGTATTCCCAGTCCCAGTGAATAAGCCGCCAGCATCAACATCCCCTGCCCGGCCGTTTCCACCGTACCGGCCTTAAGCAAAATGGCGGAAAGGATGGGACCTACACAAGGTGTCCAACCAAAGGCAAAGGCAGCTCCCGCCAATGGTGCTCCCCAGACGCCCAGGGGCATTCTGTTCAGATGGAATCGCCTCTCCCGGTAGAGCGGAGCCAGATGCAACCAGCCGATGACAAAGAAACCCAGCAGGATTACCAGTATGCCGCCGGCTCTGGTCAGCAGCGGCTGATTATCCAGAAGCCACTTGCCGATGGCGGAAACGGAGACGCCCAGAGCGACAAATACGGCTGAAAATCCCAGCACAAAGAGGATTGACGGCAGCAGTGCCGCCCGCCAGGCCGTGCCTCCCCCTTGCTCCAATTCAGCCGTAGAGAGCCCGGTTACAAAGGAGAGATAGCCAGGTATGAGGGGCAGAACACATGGAGAGAGAAAAGACATTACCCCGCCTACAAACGCCAACATCAGAGTCAGATTATCGCCGTTCATCATCTTCAGTCCTCCTGCTGCAATCTTTGCATATCCCGTATATTTTCAGAGAGTGGTGTTCTACCTTGAAATCAAGCTTATTCGCCACCTCGCACTGCAGTTCCTCTATCGCCTCGCAATGGAATTCCGTTATACTGCCACATTGCCGACAGACAAGGTGATCATGGTGGTTGCGCCCTTCGGCAGGTTCGTAGCAGAGATGACCATCCCCAAAATCCAGGCCCTCCAGCAGTTCCAGATCGGTCAGCAGTGAAAGCGTGCGGTAAACCGTAGCCCTGGATATGCCCTTATCCTTTTCCCGGGCCCAGAGCAGGAGATCGTCAGCAGTAAAATGGCTCGCCCGGCTCAACGCCAAACGAGCAATAACGGCCCGTTGAGTGGTCAGGCGCAACCCCTTTTCCCTGAGACAGTCATTGAATTTTTTCGGTAAGTTAGGCATGATGCCCTCGCTAATATATCACCCGAGCAACCTAGCCAATATATCGCCCGAGCAGTCCAATTGAGATCAAGTCTCAATTGGATTATAAAGGGAAATCTACAGGGATGCAAGATTAAATCGATTTAATCTGTAACATTATCAAATATAAGATAATTCATAATAATATTAGCCGTTAAAATTACGGCATCTCAAATGTTCAGTTTTCTATAGATGCTTCATTACTGTATCCAAGAGCTCTTTTTGATGCTTAAGATAAATATCTACAATTTCAAAGGGCAATTCACCTGATGTATTGGCGCACTCGCCTATCAACGGATATGGATATTCAATTTTTTTAAAAGCTTTAAATATAGCAAACCAATCCATCTTGCTATATAACCGCCGTAAACTAAAAGGAAGCATATGCATATCATAGACACCGTTATTTTCTTGTATATGCGTTGCCACAAGGCTATTGTCAGCATCTATAACGGCTGAAGGCACATCCAAGCCTTCTATATTAGCATGGCCGACATCCAAGCAAATGCCCAAGTTATCTGATCCAACAGCACTTACTATCTCTTTTAGCTCAGAAACTGTATTACCATATAAATTGAAAGTATTCGGATTGTCTGCACACCGGCTTGGAAGATTCTCAATAGCTAACTTTAGCACTGTCCCTTCCACATGCTCTGCAAGCCGACAAAGAGAATCCACATTCCTACATATGATAAATTCAATATCTTTTACCGGACATAGATCGTTTCGCCCTCCTATATGGATGATCAAAGCACCTGCCTCCAAAGCTAAACTCCAATCTATCCATCTTTTGTAGATATCAATATTCCTTTTCCTTTGCGTCTCAGTTTCGGCCACTAAGTCACAAACACCATACGGACCGTGCAATTGGCAAACCGCTATACCCAAGTTCGAAATCAGTTTTTTCAAATACCGTATTCTGGCCTTTGCTTCGTACACCGACGGTGGTGCGGTAATATCCTCAGCAAGATGTCCTCCGACAATTTCAACATCCCTGAAGCCGATCCGGGAAAGACGCGTCAGTGCCTGCTCCAAAGGCAATCCTATGCCGTAACAATCCGTAACTATGCCGAACCTCATTTATCCACCTCAAGTATCGGTCACTTCCACCTATAGCGTTCACCTTGAATGCAAGGCCGAAAACGCTACTCCTGATCCCCCGCTATAATTTCCCTGGCTTTTTGTATTACCGTTTCATGATATGAGAACTCTCCGAATTCACTCATTCGGTGTGCATCCGATGCCTTAAATAAGCATACTCCCTTGCTCAAAGCCAATTTTGACATAAAGATATCCGCTTCCATAAATGGGTAATGCGAATTTATCTCCAGAGCAACATTAAAATATTCAGCATTATCTACCAACCATTCTATCAATGCAGTATCTACCACTTTTTCATTCCAATGCATGAGACATCTGAATGGATGGGCAAGCACGTCAATCCTGCCGCTGGAAAACAATGCCAAGGTAAGCCTCTTAAATTCATTGATTATTTCAATTCGCGGTCGCTTTTTTTGTATAGATGATAAAAAATGAACAGCACCGATAACAAGATCAAGTTCTTTCCAGAATTCATCTTCGAAGATCAGTGTTTCATCAGAATAAATATCCAACTCTATACCTACAAGAGCTCCACTTTTTCGGATTTCTTTTATATATTTTTCTATGCGCCGCCGGCCCTCTTCATGGTACCTTTCCAAAAGCTCTTTAAAATCTTCCCTGGTAATGCTCCAAGCAAGATCTCTGGGGAAATACATATGCGTGCTGTGATCCGTTATAGCATAGGTTATGTTTTTCCTATCAGCTTTCCTTCTCAACTTCTCTAATGTAATATCCTCACAGCAAGCAGAGTAAGGCGTATGTACATGACTATCAAAATTTTTCATTATCAGCATTTCTTTTTATTCATCGCTTTCCCGGCAATACATCGATACAGCTTTCATTCGCATACGATATTATATCACTTTGGCAGTTCCACGTAGATGCCAACCGCAGGATTGACGCACCAATAAGCTTCCTTTGAGATAAACTGGCGATTGAACACTCTCCCTTTTAACCATCTTGGCCAATAGCATGATAGCCTTCTCTCCCATCTCGACTATAGGATACTTGACCGTAGTGAGTGGAGGATGAACGAGAGAATTGATTTGAAGATCACCCACACCGGCTACAGCCATATCACCAGGAACATCTAAACCATTCTCTCTCAAGGTATTGATAATAAACCCTGCCCCTATATCGTCGCAGGCAATAAGAGCCGTAGGTGGGTTTACAGATGATATAAGCTGCTCCATCATCAAAATCGTCTTATCTTGATCATAATCGCTCTCTTTGACTAGAGCATTATCAAATTCTACATCATATTTTTCTAATGCATGCTGATATCCCTTCAAGCGGTTTCTATTTCCTTCACCTCTGAGATAACCGTTCAAAATTCCTGTAAACAAGGCGATTCTCCTGTGTCCCAATTTTAAAAGATATTCAGTTTCTTGAAATATTGCGTCTTCTTCATCGATAACAACTGCAGGGTAAGGCCGACCGTAAGTTTGCTCATGAGCATAAAGCAGAACAAATGGAATATT
>DHPR01000024.1 GCA_002410925.1 bacterium UBP13_UBA5359 | reverse complement strand
CTCGTATCCCTTGGCTTAATCTCTTTTCCACACTCATCTGTTATTCCTCCTGGTTTATTTTTGTCAACCTTTTTATCTTAACTGACTAAGCCAGATAGTTATTGTTCCCTTCTGTGCCGCATCTTGCCCAACTCTGGTAATTTGAGAGTCTCAACAGCGCTCTGACATTGCTCGTATGTCTATAATTGCTTCATAATGTATGGTATCCATCGTTCTTTATTCCGCATCATAAAGATGCCCCTGCAAGATATAGATATTGGCTATTTCCTGGAAGTTATCGCTGGTAAAGGAAACGGTGGTATCGTTTACCTTGGTTACGCCGGGTATCAGGCACATTTTCGATACGGTATGAGTGGTGGTAAACTCCACCTCGTAGGTATATGGAGGTTCGATAACAAACGGCTTTATTTCCTGGATACGTTTAACCGCTTTTGCAGCTCCCTGGCGAATATACTCGCACGCCTGTGCAGGATGAAGGCTGATAGTCTGATACTTATTTATACCCTCTTTGACGGCAACCGTTTCCATGTTTTTCACCAGCGCTTGGGCTTCATTCACAGTTGCGTTATCACCGGAAACAAAAAGCACTGGTACATCCAAACTGCCGGCATAAGCCATCTCAAATCCAAGCTCTCCTAGGGTAATACCGTTGATCATCACCCTCCTGATAGCGCTGTTGCCAGTATGATTAAGAACCCCGTTGCCTGTGCCTGCCATGGCATGCTGGCCTATGATGAAAACTCCATCTACGCTGGCATCCAGGCCCGGCAGATAGTTAACCATAGTCCCACCAGTCAGAACCACTTTCACAGCTTGGTCCAGTTGGTCCAGAATAAGGCGGTGGCTCTCAGCCACGATTATTTCATCGGCTCCGCACTCTTTCATACCCGTGACGGCGGCCTGTACTTCAGCCGTCATCCACTCTGCCTTCTTCACCTCGTAAGGTATCCCGGGCTGTGAACCCCACACAGCAATGCCCGCTGCACCTTCCATATCGGTAATAATGTACATCTTCATGATCATCCACCTCTAAAAATCGATACTTATCACTTCATAAAGATTGAGAACGGGGATGTGCATTTCCAACCCATTTCCGTTTGCTTGATAATCGATACTCTTCAGCTCACGTAAAGGAGTTACCGCCCGGGGCTTACGGCCAACATTCAGACGCAAATCAATATTAATTACCGGCAAGCATTCTCTGGCCGGGTAAGAGCCCGTAGTGTTGTTGACAAGATGAATTATAACCCTATCTCTTTTATTCTTCTTCTGCCGGTATACCTCCGCGCTGACCGTTCTAGGGGCATCGATCTCCAGCAGGGGAGTTCCGACAAGATATTGTACACTGCGGGCAATCCTGTCTTCGGCACTTGGCATTCCCTTGCTGCCGTAGAAATAGCCCAGCGCCTCAGGGAAATAGAGCACCTTGCCCTTGCCGTAGCTATTAATAATCAAAGACGGGTAGGTTGAAACTCCTTCCAGGGGAACATACGACCCTTTGACATGATTCATAAAGAGCATCGGCATTACCGCTCCCTCAGCAGCTATCACCTTTAATGCATATATAGCACGCTCTACCAAAACGCCTTCTTTAAAACCAAGGCAATCGCTGATCACCTTCTGGTAGTTTTCGCCTTTAAATGCCGGGAAAAGCCCTTCCACCTGTTTTATTCCCAGAACTTCAAAAAACTCGAATAAAGGATCGCCCTCGGCATCGTAAAAGCCTGCCTCAAACGAACACACCATATTGCCGCCTTCACTGACGAAATGCTTAAGTGCCTCGACAGCTTCGTCATCCAGGCAGGCGGCATCAGATAGTATGATCGTCTTATATCTAACCAGATTCTTTTTATTCAGATCTTTATCCAAAAGGATATCAAATAGTATATGCGCTCTGGTCAATGCCTGGAAATAACCGGTATATGAATGCTGAAGCATCTTCTCACACTCTTTCTTCCTTTGTGTCCAGGCTTCGTTCCTTTTAACCTTATAATCTACCCCAAGGTTCTCCTCCTTGGAGAAAGCTGTCGTTTCGTATACGGCTTCATAACGTGAAAGATAATTACGGTTGGTATAAGCAGAGAAGAGAAGACCTACTTCGGCCATGCTTTCACAATCCATGAAGTAGTCCTTTCTTTGCTCTAAAAATCCGCACATGCTCTTGGCCGGCTCATGGCTGCTAGGCTGAGAATCCAGAGAGGAGCGAATTAAAGCCAGCCAGGGATTGGCACCGCATGAGGCTATCTGGGCCAGAGACAGTCCGATCTCCTCTCGCGGCAGATTCAGATAGTGCCAGGTATCGTTCATATAGTGCACAAATACTACGGCAGGCTTATCTCCTGCCCTCAGATACTTACCCGTCATCATACAGGCATATGGATTGGGAGTTATCCCATAAGAGAAGAAGGCCTCTGCCCCATTGAAATTTTGAAATGGACCCAGTTGCTGGATATCACGGGCCACTCTCCAGCCTGACGGTTCCCAGCCACCACCGTTGAGAAATATTACTCCCTCGGGATTGATTTTTCTCACCGTTTGCCGGGCATCGGCCAGGAACCTGGCCAGAGAGTTCTCCCTAAAGCAGAGGAATCCCTTCCAGAGGGGATCATGCCAGTTCTCACGCGGTAGCACTCTGCCGTAAGTAGCGATGAACTCCATCTGGCAAGTTGGACAGTAACAGCAGTCATGGAAGACAACGGGACCATCCAGGAAGATTCCGTCGATGCCGGTCTTCATAGCTTCGGCCATCAGGGAGAAGGCCCACTCTCGCCAGCCGCTGTTGACGCAAAAAGTAGTACCATTGCCGTAAAGTGGTCTGGCAATGCCATAGCGCTCCCCGCTGGAGGTAATCTGTTCCCAATCAGGATGATCAGCGGCAAACTCGTAAGAGAACCAGTGCATGTTTAGGTAGGCAATGACCTTTATCCCATGCTTATGAGCTATGGGTGCATAGCTTCTCAGATAATCGAAGTTTTCCAATCCCGGATATTTCTCGTAACCATCCGCATCAAACGTGGTTTGATGAGTCATATTACTGAAACCGGGTGTACCCACTATCCATTCACAATTGATACACCAATCTTCCTTGCGGTTCCTGGCCACTTCTTCCAGATCTTCATTCCTGATGACGGAAAAATCCGGGGCGTAATCCATCCGCAGCATACGTACCGGGCGTTCCCACCATCTCTTAGCTCTGCTCATTCTGTTCTCCGCCAAGACAAGCAAATATTCTATCACACTCTTCAAGCAATACGGTCTCAAGCTCTCGATCAAAAGGAAAGAGACCATAAAATTTCGGCGCCTGGTAGCAGGCATAGTCGGTGGCATTATCATAAGCATCGGCAGTGGGCAGATATCCTATATTTCCGCCTGAATAGCCGACTGTCATCAATGGCAGCCGCAGCCTCTCCGCCAGCTTTAGGCTGTAGGCGGAAAAGACTTCTCCCGGCAGCCCCAGTATCCTTACCTCGCCCAGGATAATCAATTGAACAGGAACATTAGATAGGAATGGCTCTCGCCTTATCTCCTCATATCTCTCTTTTACTCTTTCTATCCAGTTATCGATAAATCTGTCATACAAGGGAACTTTCTTCAAGTACTCCGGTAAATTCTCTTTCTGTTTCATTATCTCTTCGTAAGGCGGAATAGCCAGCGGCAGCCGGATTCTGTTCTCAACAGCCAGCATTTCCGATGCAGCTACGGCAATAGCCCTGCTCTGAGCGGCTTCTATATAACGATAGAGTATATCCCCGTAAAGCTGTGAATCTGCTGTTGTACCTCTTAAGCCTCTCTTCCTGCTGACCGGATTGACATCGCCACAGAAGCCCTGCAGAAACATGCCCCGCTGCCCATCCCGCTCTATTCTGGCTATCAGTGCACCGGGCCAATCAGCCGAGACTATATTGGCCTGTCTCAATACTACCGGATGGCAGGCATAGCTTAAAAGGTATATCGTTTTCCCTCCCCGCCTGGTAAAGATAACCGTCTTCAATACCGGATCTATGGGTGCAAAGCTTCCGTTCTTACGGTTGTAGCCGATAGGAGTTACCGTCTCGCTGCTATATGACATCTCCGCCGGACGGCAATCCTTTTGGGCAGTCTCAGATGCTTTAATTATGGCCTGACCGACTCTTGCCGGGTATGCCTGATCCACCTCTCCCAGACCGGGCAAATCGTGTGCAGCCGGTCCAGCATGGGTATGAGTGCAGGCCAGGAGAATATTGCATATCGGCAAATTATGCCGGATGGAGAGCTCCCGTCTCATATTGTCGGCAAACTCCAGACTAAGGCTCAACAGATCACAACTTATGAGGATAACAACCTCCCTCTCCCGGCGAATATAAACAGCTCTGACTTTGAGGTCATCGGCCACTTCTTCCGCTTTACGTTCCAGGTAGTAACCGTATCCGGTGAGTTCTGTACCCAGTGATGGAGTGATTATCTCTTCACCGTATCCCACTTGCATATCGAACATCGTCCAACTCCTCCTTACATTTCTATATTTCTCGAACGACGGCGGCAATATTCTTTATATCCTGCTCTTCGGCCAGAAAGGCGGTATCCAACAACCTTCCCGGCTAATGAATTCGGCATTGGAACATGCCACCAGGCTGTAATTCATTATTTATTATTTCCTGCTGCCGGGCAGGCACCTGTTATTGGTATTATTGTAGGTATCTCGCGGCCAGAGAAGAGCCTTCTTTTCGCATACTCCTGTAAACTTTATCAGAAAGGCCTTGTTGCCGTATGAACCGGCATACGCCACTACAGCATCCATAATTTCGTCGCCATCCGCATCTCCCAATGCGGGGCCGGCAATCAAAGGGTTCTTGCCGTTTATGTTCTTCGGGTATCCTTCCATATATTCGCCTTGACTGTTCCACAAGTGGATTGCTCCATCTCTGGTGCCGCATAATAATTCCGGCCTGTTATCGCCATCCACATCAGCTATAACCATTGGAGCATCTGACCATGTCGTCGGCAGTTCTCTCGGCCAGCCGGAGAAAACTGCACCATCGCTTTTAAGGACATGGACTGCACCATTTCCAGCATATTTCCCTCCCTTCATAGAGATAAAACTGCCTATGATCTCCGGCTTGCCGTCCCGGTCCATATCGGCCAGAGATATTTTGACGGAGCCTTCCCCCAGCTCCTGCGGCTTCTCCCAGCCGGGAACCGGTTCCAGCGTCAGTGCATCCCAGATATATATTCGCCCCTTGTCGGTGCCGGCTATGATCTCCCATTTCTTATTATCGTCGACATCTGCCAGAACACAATTGGTTATGCTCTCACCACTAAATGCCTTTACAGGCCAGAGTGCTTTGCCGACGGTATCCCAGCCGTAAAGTCTCCCTCCTGCTGTCCAGGCGATGACCTCATTCCTGCCGTCTCCGTTCACATCCCCCGCAACCGCACTCATTCCGGCTCCGTACACAGTCCTGGGCATAGAGCATCAATGCCGTTGATATCTGTTTCAGGTTATTGGTACATGTGGTCTGTCTGGCCTTTTCCCTGGCCTTACCGAAAACAGGGAACAATATAGATGCAAGCAAAGCTATTATAGCAATGGTAACCAAAAGTTCAATAAGCGTAAACCCATTTAACTCCCGTGAATATTTTCGCAAATTCAACATCTTGGTATTACCTCCTGTCTAATACTGTCGAATAAAGGCACTATAAGTTTAATTTGCTATTATAATCACCTATTTAAAATACCGGCTGAAAGAATGCATAAGCGAATATACCATATTCGCTTGCTTAATATTACCGTGGTCGCCGGCAGCAAACAATACTATTACTTATCATGTCTATACATAATCTTACGATAAGCGGAAGGGGTAAGTCCGGCAATCAATTTGAAATTCCGATAAAAAATGGGAAAATCGCGAAATCCTACGATCTCCGGTATCGAGGCTATCTTAAGCAAGGGATCGTTCTCCAGCAACTGTTTGGCTTCAATAATACGTCTTTGGATTAGATAACGCTTAAAATTCAAGCCGATGTTTTTTTTGAAAAGATATGACAGATACGTAGGAGACAGAGAGAACTTGTTGGATAAAGCTTTAAGAGTAAGGTCCTGAGCAAAGTTCGCTTCGATATATTCCACAATTTCTTTTATTAACTGATTCCCCGGTTCAGGCAACTCATCAGCAGCTTGAACATTACACCTTCTCAAAAAACAAGTGAGTTTTTTGAGATCTGCTTTTACTATATCTTGCCAGAATGGCCGGCGATCTTTTCCTTCATCGTCAATACTTTTGAGAATCACTTCCAGATCTACAGCATCACGCTCCGCCAGACAGATATGACGGGGAAAATCTTTCAACCCTTCCTCGTTAAGTAAGGTCTCCGGCAGAAGAACAAGCCATTTATCGATCCATAAATCGAGATGCGATACCAAACAATGCACTTCATAAGGCCAAATCATAATCAACGAGTTCTTTTTAAAGACATAATTCCTGTCTTGAATAAAGTAAGAGCCCTGCCCTTGTCTTATAAATTGCAATTCCACTTCCCGGTGGTATTTCAGAGAGGAACTCTTGTGTACCCACTTTGTTTTCGAAACGATTACAGGAGGTTCACCGGGCAGCATATCGATAGATTCGTGGATTGGCGCAGTATACCCTTCAGACATAGTAACATCCTAGAAATAGTATACATTATGTATACTAAATATATCCGAAAGCCTTACGAAGAATATTCTCTATCCTGTGGCCGATAACCTTCTCAGTCTGCTTCAGCAGGCCCGGATGGCAAAGAAGGTCTTCA
>DHPR01000003.1:6154-14945 GCA_002410925.1 bacterium UBP13_UBA5359 | reverse complement strand
AGGATCATCAGCGTTGAGAAAGGCATAATCATCTCTTTCCAGTTGCGCCAGTCCTCTGCCTATGAGAGCGGCCGTATTATTCAGCTCTCCGTAGCGATCAAGTTGGTCACTGAAAATATTAGTAACAATTATCGCATGAGGCCTGATATCTGATGACAATCTGGGAACACTGGCTTCATCCGCTTCCAGCAGAGCCAGATCAGATCTTATTCGGCCGGTTAGACCGGCATCTCTGACAACGGCCGCAGTTACGCCGGCTAACAGATTTGCACCGGTAAAGTTACTGCTGATCTTCCAACCCAATCCGGAGAGAATATGTACCAGCATTTTTGCGGCCGTAGTCTTGCCGTTGGTGCCTGTTACCATTATACTTCCCAGACGAAATTCCCGGCTCAGCCAGGATAGTATCTCCGGATAAATAGCCAGAGAAATCTTTCCCGGCCAGTTTGTGCCACCGCCGGCTTTCAGAAGGCGACACAATCCAGCGGCACCCTTGCCTGCAGCAATACCTGCACACAAGCGCATCCTGTCCGTCAACGACATTTGAGCTCCTCTCGAATCTTTGTTCAATTAAGGTTGCATATAAAGCTTACTTGGCAGCGGCGTTTTCTTTGCTGCTTATATTCGGGCTTGACTGCATAAAGTCTGCCGATTGCTTCGATTGCCTGCGGCGGTTATTTGATGTGAGAAGCGCCTAAATTTGCAAAATGTTTAAGGCTCGAGCCAGGAGAACATAATACTAGAAAGCAGTGTACATATTACCATAATCTTCGGAGGGTTGATATGTCCCTTGGTCGATGCATTTATAGGCCGGATAATTATTGAAGAGAGCGAAGCACTGGCCTTCTGGCGACACGGGGATGAAGCTGCTCATCTTCAGATATCTTTATAGATAACCAGAAAGCGAACCTGCTATGAATATATCGCGAACTAAAAAAAATTGGCTTACCCTGATTGTGGCGATGATAATCCTTGTCACCCTCGCACATTACTACTTTGCCCTGGGATTACAGCTGCGCCTGGAGATAATACGCACTCTGTATTTTATACCGGTCGTGCTGGCAGCCGTCATTTTTGGCCTTAGCGGAGGCCTGCTGACTTCTCTCACCATAACGCTGCTTTACCTGCCGTACGCTCTTCTGGTTCAAGAAACACTTAGCCTTCGTGTGGAGCAATATCTAGGGGTTCTGGAGCTCAATCTTCTAGGTTTGATCGTTGGCAGAGTTATCGATCAACGTAATCGGGCTGAGGTGAGAATGCTGGAAGCTTCAGCTCTGGAACGCGAGCTACAGGTGGCTCGCAAGGTACAGCAGAGCCTGCTGCCAAAACGTATAGAGATTGCTCCAGGTTATGATATAGGCGCCTTTATTGCTTATGCGCGAACAGTTGGAGGCGATTATTACGATGTTTTTCCGCTCGGAGAGGATGTCATGGCTCTCAGCATCGCCGATGTTTCCGGCAAAGGCATGCCGGCAGCACTGCTGGTAGCTCTCACCAAATATACCATACGAGGCAGTGCCGTTGCCAGAGTAATGCCTGAGGAAGTCTTTCGTGCTGTCAACGATGTCATCCTGTCGGCAACAACACCATCGATGTTTGTCTCAGCCATTTATAGCATACTTTTTCCTCTTGAGGGCAGATTGGTCTATGCCAACAGCGGGCATGAACTGCCATTGCTCTGGAAAGCGGCTTCAGGTAATGTTTATCGTACCCCTGCAGCAGGCGGTATAGTGCTGGGAGTCACACGAGATATAAGCCCGATAAAGCAGGAACTTTACCTTGCACCGGGAGATGTCCTGCTTATGTTTACGGATGGAGCCATTGAGGCCCGCAACCACGCCGGAGAGATATACGGCAACAAGCGCCTTTACGCCTCTTTGGCAGCCAATGCTCACCTCCCGGCACAGATGATAGTAGAGGCTATCAAAGATGAATTGTTCAGCTTCTCCGGGGGTAAGCTTTATGACGATATGACATTGCTGGCATTGAAAAGGAGTGGTGAGGAGAGCATTACCAGCGGTCCAGAATCATCCGCCAGATAATATCCTTCAGTGATGTGGTTGCGGTATCAACTATAGCTTTCAGGTCCTTGCCTGCCAGGATAGCATCTTGCTGGCTGAGTATAGCCAACTCCCGCCCTCTCAACAAGATGATTGCTTTCAGACCTTGCATTTCTACTGCCACATCGCGTATCTGAGGGGATCTATCCAGCTCCTCATTAAGGCGCGCAGCAATCCTGCCAGCCCGTTGCATAGCGGCTTGGCCATCGATATCGGCCAGATGAAAGACCGCTTTATCGTCTACCAGCACCTCAGCTCCGCCAACTGCAGAGGCTCTGCAGCTAACAATGAATCTACCGCTGGCCTGCCGCCAGGTAAGAGGAATTGAACGCGCCTCCAATTCCTGCCTGACAAGGGCTATGCGTTCATCAGAATAGGGATGGGTCTGGTAAACACCCATATTATCCACCAGACCTGTAGCGCTTTTGGAGAGATGTTCAAGAAAGGTCAACAACCCAACGGGATCATAACCGGCAGATATTACATATCCTATTGCTGCTCGATCAGCTTCCTTTTCCATTTCAACGCTGTAGGTGCTTAATTTATCCATCAGCAGAAGAGTGCTCATAGCAGCTACCCGTGTATCCTGGGTCAGAATAAGCGCCGCCAGAGCATACCAACTATATTTGGCTCCCTGCTCCTGTTGCTTCCTTCCGTGCCTTAGAACTACGTGGGCAATCTCATGACCTAATACTCCGGCTAACTCATGGTCTGTACGCAGCCGATGCATGAGAGAAACACCGACATAGATAAAGCCTCCGGGAAGAGCAAAGGCATTGGCTCCAGCTCTCTCTTCAAGGATTTTGAAATGAAATTCAAAGCGTTTATCTCCTGTAGCCTTTACCAGACGGTTACCTATCTCTTCAAGGCGTGATTGCATATCAGGGTCTTTGACTATCTTGAAAGCCTTTTCTACTTCTTCGGCAGCACGTTTTCCCACCTGAGTATCTTCGGCAGTTCCTCTACCGGCAGCTTCCGGCCGCTGCGTTCCAGCCGCTGCCGAAGCGGCAACACTCTGAACATACGGAAACGAAAAGAGAGTTGCCGGACGGAGAAAGATGAGCAAAACAGAGAGATATAAAGAAATGGAAATGCAAAGAAGCCGGGTCCATTTTTTGAGCACGGGCAACGATGGTATATGCCTTAAAATAGTCTTCACATATTTAGGCTATCACGGAAAAAGAATCCGGTCAATCAGAAGAAGCCTTCCAAATCCGGGAGCGGATGCGGCGACATAACCGGGAAAAATGTTTAATGTAACCTTCTGATCCTATTTCGTTTGTTTCATTGAATGTTTTGCCAAGTGTAAAGAGTTGGCCCCCATATCGCAAGACTTGGAGCGCCATCCGGCTACGCCGCCAAGGACCTCAACTAAATTATTCCACCCTTTGTCCTGCAATAAACTGATAATAATCATTGAACATAACCCGCTGCTACAGATGACATAGGCGCTTCTATCCTTCGGTATTTCATCTATATGATCGAGAATATGTGTGATGGGGATATGATGCGCACCGGGAATACTGCCCTCCTCATCCAGCTCCTCCTGACTGCGCACATCCAGTATCCAGATATGCTCATCGGCATCAAGACGTCGACAAAGATCCTGAACTTTTACCATCGCCACGGTCTGACTTTCACGACCGGATTTATGCCAGGCAAGCATATCGCCTGCAAGCCGAGCCTCTATATTATCGTAACCGAGCCTGATAAGATACCTTACTGCTCTCTCAGCATCATCATCTCTTTCATTAATCATCAGAATAGGCCTCTCATATGGAACAAACCACCCGGCGAAAACCGGCAGCCCCTTAAGCCATATTGATAGTGCTCCGGGAATGTGAGCTGCACCAAACCCCAGCTCCATTCTGGTATCCAGTAGAAAACCGTGATCTCTTCTGGCAGCAAAACTATCCGGCATGAGCGGCACAGGCGCCGGCAGCGTTCCCAGCAGCGGAGGGCCCTCCGTATTGAGGCTCTCCATCCGATTAAAATAAGGCGGCCGTTCCAACAATTGAGCGGCAGCAATAAAGGCAGACCTATCGGTATAATGCAAGCGAGGGTTATATTTACGCTCCAGACCTATAGTGGTCCATGGCCGATCGACAATAGATGCACCACAGATAGAACCGAATCCGTGAGCAGGGCAGATGATAGTACCATCATCCAATTGCAGGATACGGTTAAAGAGCGTATCATACATCAGCCCCGCCATTTCCGGTAATCGTTCAAGCCCCATCAGATCCATGCGTCCGACATCACCGGCAAAGAGCACATCACCGCTAAAGAGAATCCATGGAACCCCCTCTGAATCATAAAGCAGGTAACACATCAATCCCGGAGTATGCCCCGGCGCATGTATAGCCTGCAGCCTGAGCCTGCCCACTTCCCAAGTTTGCCCATCACGAACACCTTGGCCAAAACGGTAATCCCATTGAGTGTCCGCATGCCATAATTCGGCTTCTGCCTGTACTGCCAATTCAAGTGAGCCGGTTACGAAATCTTCATGTCTGTGAGTTTCAAGCACATATCTTATTCTGTATCCGTTATGAGATGCCGTTTCCAAATAAACGTCGACATCGCGTCGCGGATCAATAACGAATGCTTCGTTATGATCGCCCACAATATATGAATAATGTGCCAGCCCCTCGGATTCGATACGTTGAAAAAGCATTGGCAGCCACCTCTATTTGCCGTTGCAGGCAATATCATAACAGCCTTTGCGGATATGGCTGCACAAAGCATTCCTGATATGAAAAGGGTGTCAAGCCTGCTGATAGCCATCCAGAACATTTCTCATTTTGCGGTATAATTCCTCCGGCATGAAGGGCTTCTGGATATAATTATCCCCTGTTCCGCCAGGAATTGCCGCCACGTAACCGGACATAAAGAGTACTTTAAGGCTAGCCATTTTCTCTGATAACCTGTTATACAGAGTACGGCCGTCACATTCCGGCATGATCATATCGGTAAGTAAAAGATCCATTCTACCCGCGTACTTCACAAATAAAGACTCTGCCTCAGATGGAGAGGCTGCAGCATATACGCTATATCCCTTCTCTCTCAGTATACGCTCTATCAGAACGCGCAAATGCTCCTCATCCTCTACCAAGAGTATAGTCTCGTTACCGGCAAGTGATTCTGCTTTAACGATATTCGTTTCAATAATCTCGGCATCTTGATCGGCCTGTGGGAGATATATCCGAAAAAGAGTGCCCTTTCCTGAAACACTATTAGCGTAAATGCAACCGTTATGCTGCTTGACGATGCCGTAAACCATAGCCAAGCCCAGGCCGGTTCCGCGTCCCACTTCTTTGGTGGTAAAAAACGGATCAAATATATGCTCCAACGTTTCTCTGTCCATACCACTGCCGTTATCAGCCACTGCCAACATAACATATTCGCCCTCCCGGCTGCCGGCATGCCTGACCACAAACTCCTGATTCAAAATCACATTCATTGTTTCCATAGATAAAATACCGCCTTCAGGCATGGCATCACGCGAGTTAAGGGCTAGATTCATCAGCACCTGCTCTATCTGCCCGGGGTCGATCTTAACGCTGTGAAGATCGGGATCCGGTTTGAATTGCAGCGTAATATCCTCACCGATAAGATGTTTTATCATCTTTAGCGTCTTTTCCACCGCATCGTTGATGTTGATTATCCTCGGCAACACCGCCTGGCTCCGACCAAAAGCCAGAAGTTGCCCGGTCAGCTCTGTAGCACGATTGCCCAATTGTAGAACCTGATCAAGGTCTGCCAGAGCCGAATCATCTACCACCCGACTCTGCATTATCAACTGAGTATAACCGATTATTCCGGTAAGCAGATTGTTGAATTCATGAGCAACGCCGCCGGCCAGCTTACCCAGAGATTCCAGCTTGGAAGTCTGAAGCATCTGCTCTTCCAGCTGCCTTTTTTTCGTCACATCCCTAATATATCCGCCAACGCCTATACACCCGTTGTCAAGTATTACCGGGTACTTTCTCGCTTCAAAAAATCTATTGCCTATATTTCCTTCCTCAACAACTACACAGCCTGCACTGATAGCCCGCAAATCGGATTTACGGTAGAGCTCGGCAACATCTGCCGGCATAAAATCATAATCCTCCCTGCCGAGTATCTCCTCCTCTCTTCTATCGAAAAAATTCGCCAAACTCTTATTAACCATTGTGTATCTGAAGTTTTCATCCTTGAGAAAGACCATATCTACAGTAGATTCTACAAAAGCACGATACCTCTCCCGGCTCTTCTGCAAAGCTTTTTCAGTCACAATAGCCTCTTCGGCAACCTTGAGATTTTTTAGGCGCTCAAGCCCCATATGAACCAAAATATTGGATAATCCGGTGATAAAGCGAAGAACGGTTGTTATATTATCTTCAGATAGAACCGGTACTTTATGCAATGCCTTTATATATTCCTGCTCATTAAAACCGCATTCCCTGGCTTGCTGCCTGAAAAAGTCTTCATCCGGAGGTTCCAAAAAAAACTGACCGATAAAAAGAGTAGCCAGATGGGTGCCCTCAATAATAATAGGACAGGCATAGTCAAAGAGACCATTCGAACATCGGTAGCCCGTGCCGATATCGGTGTACGATTTTTCCTTGATTCGAGCATCGCTCTCCTGGCAACGAACAGCGGTTAGAGGAGAGGCTCTATGAAACCGGGTACATATCTCCTGCCAACCAGCTGCAATCAGTGTCTTGTCATCGGGATCAAAGATTGCTACCGCCACACCGGCAATAACGCTAAAACTCTCCAGTAACTCTTTCAGACGCTCCAAATCCACCAGGTCTGAAAAACAGTAAGAAAACACTATCCGCTTTCTCCCGCCACGAATGCGGAATCCACCAGCCAGATTCCTACATTTTAATTCAGCCGCTATTAATATGTTAAGGTATCAGGCCTATAATATAATATTCGCCATGGCACCGCTATATCCTACTCCGAGCGCTTGAGCATCCATAAATGAAGCGCCGGCTTCATCTGAGACTGCCCCTAAGCATCTCCCAATCGGTATCCACTTCGGCCTGAAGCTGCTCCAACAGCGTCCTGTTCTCATCCTTGAGCAAATGCTTGAACCTCTTTTGGGGAGAGAGAAATTCCGTCAGCGGCAACCTCTCTTTGGGATGATAATTAATAGTACACTCCTGCCCATCGGTTATTTCGTATAAAGGCCAGTAGCAAGTATCTACAGCCAGCCTGGCCAGCCTCATGGAATCCCGAGGAAGAATGCCCCACCCCGGAACACAGGGCTGGATGACATTTATGAATGACGGTCCGTCTATCTGCAGCGCCCGCTCCACTTTAAGCATAAGATCGTGCCAGAATCCAGGTGATGCCTGAGCGACATACGGTATTTTGTGAGCAGCCATAATAGCGGTCAGGTCCTTGCTACGCCCCGGTTTCCCCTTCTGCTTCGCACCTACGGGAGTAGTGCTGCTCCAGCTGGATACCGGAGTAGCGCCGGAGCGCTGATAGCCGGTGTTCATATATGCCTGGTTGTTATAGCATATGTATAGAAATCTATGGCCTCGCTCTATCGCCCCGGATAGAGCCTGTAGCCCAATATCGTAAGTACCCCCATCACCGGCAAAAGCAATAAAACGATAATTATCTTTCATCTCTTCAAAATCACGAAGTGCCCTCCAGGCAGATTCCACTCCGGCTATGGTAGAGGCAGTATTGGGAAAGGCGCTATGTATCCAAGAAACATTCCAACTGCTGAAAGGATAGATAGACGTAGTAACCTCCAGGCATCCAGTGCCGTTACCTATGATCACCGGCTCATCCACCATATTCATGACCTGGCGTGCGATAACGGCCGCTCCGCAGCCCGCACACAGACGATGGCCACCGGTAAAGAGCGGCTTCTTCTTGGATATCTCTTTCAGTTTGATCGCCATAGATTAATTCCCCCTTACACCAAGATAACCAAAATGAGCCGGCATTTCCTCCCCTCGTCCGGCACGCTCCAGGGATAGAAAAAAGCTCTTGAAATCGCTCAGGGTCAAATCTCTGCCGCCCAGCCCGTAGACACGGTTATAGAGCCTGATATCGCTCCCGGCCGATTGAAGAGCCGCCCCTATGTCGGCTGCCAGTGGCGCCATGCCGGCTCCGATGGAATCAGCCCGATCAAGCACTCCAAGCGCCTTTATGCCACCCAATGCCTGAAGCAAAGCCTTAGCCGGAAATGGCCGGAAAACCCGAGGAGTGATCACTCCGGCGCGAATACCCTGATCGCGAAGTTCATCGGCTATAACTTCGGCTGTACGGGCTGTGGAGGAGAGCGCCGCCAAAGCTATATCAGCATCTTCCATGCGGTAGCTGTCTATCAGACCATAGCTTCTGCCGCTGGCCTCACCAAAACGTTTTCCTATCTCAAAGACTACCTCCAAAGCCCGGTTCATAGCCTCCGCCTGCTGCCGTTTGAACTCCATATAGTAATCATACAGCACCAGCGGGCCATAGATGACAGGGTGGTCACGATCAAGCAACGGATGTACAGCCTTGTAAGGGCCGATAAAATCTCTGACCGTTTCATCCGTCATCATCTCTATCCTGGCCAGAGAGTGACTGACAATAAAGCCATCGTAACAGACCATAATCGGCAAGCGGACATCTTCATGCTCGGCGATTGGTAAAGCTTGTATGAAAGTATCGTAGGCCTCCTGAGCATCACGGCAATAAATCTGTATCCAGCCGGAGTCTCTGGCACCCATACTATCGCT
>DHPR01000003.1:2884-6061 GCA_002410925.1 bacterium UBP13_UBA5359 | reverse complement strand
GTCTCTGGCACCCATACTATCGCTGTGGTCACAGTGAATATTTATAGGAGCGCTCAGAGCTCTATTCACCAGGGCCATAACGATGGGCAGGCGATTGCCGGAAGCGATATAGAGCATCTCCCACATATAGGCCAGCCCCTGGGAGGAAGTGGCGGTGATCACCCTGGCACCGGCAGCTGAAGCCCCGACACAGACGCTCATGGCGGAGTGTTCGCTCTCCACCGGAATGAACATGGTACGAACCCGGCCGTCACTGACATACCCGGCAAATTCCTCCACCACCTCCGTTTGCGGTGTTATGGGGTAAGCTGCCACTACATGCGGCTCTATCTGGCGTATGGCCTCAGCTACAGCTCCATTGGCGGTTTCAGCAACAACGCTCATTGACCACCCTCCTTTCTAGCGGCATCCACGCCATCAGGTTCCAGGCTCCTGATACTATCGCCGGGAGCCACCTCCGTCCGCTCTGTAGCTTCAATATCGCTTTCAGGTACCATATATATGGCATCTACCGGGCACACCTGGTCGCAGATACCACAGCCCTTGCAGAAAAAATAATCTATACCTCTAACCTGCCCATCTACGGCTATAATGGCATTATCAGGACAGTGTACCCAGCAAAGAAAGCATTGGATGCATTTATCCTCCAGCCATACGGCTCTCTCTGCCCGCCAATTGCCGGTAGTATAACGCTGAGCGCTACCGGGTTCAGTGATGACGGCGCCCATGGGTAAATTTCTCCAACCGACCTTTTCGCCGCCATATTCCTGGCGACAATCGGCCTCGTAGATATGACACATATCGTCCCGTTCTTTCATTCTCCCTTCACCTCCCGGAAGGCCTCTTTGAAAGAAAGGATATTGGCCTCCACCAATTCAGCCTTTATTTTGCCGGCCAATGTATGGCGTATCTCCTCTTCCGCCGCCCGGCAGGAAACAGCCGGGCATACACTGAGCAGAGCGCCGAGCATGGCGGTATTGGTAACCGGACGCCCGATATTGGCCAGGCTGATCCCTGTAGCCCTGACAGTAAAAAGGCGTCCCGTCTGCATTTTCAATCTGCTTCTCAATTCGCCGGGAGAGCGATTATAATTAACTATCAGCAGGCTCTCCTCCGACAGCCCCTCCGTCAACGGAGTATGGCCGATCAGTGTATCATCCATTACCA
Organism: bacterium UBP13_UBA5359; assembly: GCA_002410925.1. Lineage (GTDB taxonomy): Bacteria > UBP13 > UBA5359 > UBA5359 > UBA5359 > UBA5359. The sequence goes on along the minus strand of DHPR01000003.1, from coordinate 4,894 downwards.
CTACAGCATCAGGCATGGTTACATGTGAATATATTCTTATAGGAATCGTATCAATTCGGGTAAAGGCCTGTAACGGCGCTCCCCGACGCTCAGGGCCGAACTCGGGGAAAGCCTGGAAATACTTCTTTTCACGAAGGGAAGCAGCAGCCAGCATTTTAGCTGCCGTCACTACCCCCTGCCCGCCGCGCCCGTGCCACCTTATTTCCAGCATATCAGATACCCTTCTCTTCCATAACCAGAGCCATATCCACTACACGACAGGAGTATCCCCATTCGTTATCATACCAGGCCATTACCTTGACCATATCTCCCAGGACCATAGTAGATGAAGCATCAATGATACTGCTGTAATACGAGCCCACGATATCACTGGATACCAGCTCCTGGTTAGCAACAAAAAGCACATCCTCCATACCTTCCTGCGAGGAGGCCTCCATAAGTATATCGTTGATCTCATCGACGCTGCTTTCCCGGCTGACCTGACAGGTGATATCGATAATCGAGCCGGCCGGCGTGGGAGTCCTGACAGCCAGGCCATCCATCTTGCCTTCCAGCTCCGGGATAACCAGACCGATAGTACGGGCTGCTCCCGTGCTGGTGGGGACCAGGTTAACAGCCGCCGCTCGGCTGCGGCGCAGCTTGCCCTTGGGCGAATCCAGCAGAGCCTGGCTGTTAGTATAAGAATGGGTCGTATTAATAAAGCCTTTGACTACCCCTAATCGATCATTGATAACTTTTAACGGCACAGCCAGAGCATTGGTAGTACAGGAAGCAGTGGAGACGACCATATGCTTCTGTGAATCGTAGAGGTTCTCGTTGACCCCTATCACACAGGTCAAATCAGCATTCTTGGCCGGGGAGGTAATGATAACCTTTTTAGCACCACCACTCTCGATATGCGGCAGACTCTTTTCTCGCGATTCAAAAAACCCGGTGGCCTCTATTACCAAATCCACCCCCATCTCACTCCAGGGCAATTTGCCCGGTTCTCTTTCGCTCAGCACCTCTATTTCCTTACCGTCCACCATGATGGAACCGTCTTTTGCTTCAATTTCTCCCATGAATCCACCATGAACGGAATCGAATTGCAGCAAATAAGCCAGAGTTTCAGCATCTGCCAGATCGTTTATGGCTACAAATTCCAGCTCTTCCTCATCCAAACCTGCCCTGAATACCAGGCGTCCTATGCGGCCGAATCCGTTAATTCCTACTTTCAGCGCCATACTGTTCTCCTCCTTTGCAAATAAAAGGGGTATCACCCTTATCGATGATACCCCCGGGCAATGGCGGCCAAACATGACCTCTTTCGGCGCCTTTGGACTGCCCCTCCCTCTATTCCACCTGATCTTCCGGCCTGGGAGCGCTTTTCAATGGCCCGGGCAGATGCCACATCGGCCGCTTACGAAACGTATTATGGAAAAGGTTTTCAATTTTCTTCTTCTTCTCCAGATGCATCATGCAAGCGCGAATACAGCCTCTGGCACCGCACACCGCCCGATAACCAAGAGTTGAGCCTACGGCTCCGGTAAAGCCCATAGCCCGTTCGCACGGGAACTGTTTGCTTTTGCGAAACTTTCCGGCTGCCAGTATATGTGTCAAACGATAGGCCTCTTCTTCGCTGACTCCATCGGCCTCCCGCACTTTTATATCCAGACCGGGGAAATCCCGATGTAGAAATGGATCTATCTCTTTGTTGAGGCCATGGTGAGTCAGAGTACATTTGCCCATATGGACATCGCCCCAGGAAATATCGTGCCCCTCTATATTTATATGGATCTTCTTCTCTTTGCCGGGAACGGCCCCGGGACATTGAGCATGGCAAAGCATACATTCATCGCAAAGATCCTGAGCCTGAATCGGATCGTATTCCAATTCTGCATCCGTCAAAATCATGGCCAACCGCTGCCTGGGACCTAACCGTTTAGTCAGAAAGACCTTGGAATGCCCTGCCTGCCCCAGGCCGGCTGCAATTCCGGCAATACGGACCTGAGCCGTTACCTGAGGAGCCGG
>DHPR01000003.1:0-2764 GCA_002410925.1 bacterium UBP13_UBA5359 | reverse complement strand
CTGAGCCGTTACCTGAGGAGCCGGAGCACCCTGCCGTAACTGCGGCTCTACCGGCTGTACCTCCGCAACGCCAGGGTAATGAGGTACAGCCTCATACCCCGCATCCTCTATACGGCAGGCCAGATCATAGAGAGCGTTCTGTACGAAGAGTGTGTTAAGACGGTTATAGCCATAAAAAGTGTAATTGGGCCAATGGGTGCCCTCTTCGATTCCGCGATAGACGCCTCGAGGGATACGCCCCATGACCACGATAAACGACCTGGCTTCCGGAAATATGAAACGTGGATCCATCTGCCGCGGCGCACCCTCCCAGCGGCTCATCGGCCCGATGGCGCATCCGTCCAGGCCATATGCAGCCGCCCACTCCTTTATTTTTGCCGAGTTAAGCTTTTCGGCCATTGCCGTTTTCATTTTTTTTCACCTCCGGCCACCGACTTTCCAGCATCGAAACAGCCCCTTTGCGGCAAAGGTTCACCCTGCACGGTTACTCTGCTCAGGCTGTCTCTCTTCCAGGGAGTACGCTTGCGAAAAGGTTGCCCGAAATTGTCCTTTACCTTGCCGGCTGCTTCCAACTGATGAATGCATGTCCTCATACAGAGAGCTCCCAGACGGTCCGCATGACCTTCCGGATGAAAGGTATTCGGCAAGGCGCCGTTCTTACAGCGCGCGCACATTTCATAATCTACCCTGGCGACGGTAAAGCTTCTGCCGGCAATACCAACGATCTTCTCTCCAGCCAAGGCCCCCAGCGGACAATCATTAGCACATTGGCCGCATTGGCCGCAGATAGTTCCTTCAAAGAGCGGATCAGCTTCCAAATCGGCATCGGTGATAATCATACCGAAACGCTGCCTGGGTCCATATTGCGGCGACAGAAAGAGATCGGCGTAACCTATCTCGCCCAGCCCCGCCGCCACCGCTGCCAGATTAAAATCGACCGTGACGTTGGGTGCCGGCCTGTCTGTAGCCACGGGTATGCCCTCCGGCATAACTTCCACAGGGTAGGGATAAAGAGGCACTGCTTCCCAGCCTCTGTCCTCCAAAAATTGTGTCATCCGGTAAACAAGCAGGGGAATGAACTCTCTCTCAAGCCAGGTATAACCGTAAGCGTCGTAATCATGTAGATTAGTGCCTTCCTCCATCCCCCTCAGGGCGCCCCTCAGGATACGCCGTCCCAGCATTAAAACTGATTTTGCCTCAGGGAAGATGGAGATGGGATTGTGCGCCGGCGGAACCTCCGAAAAGCGCTCTATCGGTGCTACACCGATCAGATCTGCTCCCTGACTGCGGGCATACTCCTTGATAGTTAAAGTAAAATCTTTCATATTCGACACTCCTTTCCGATAAACGAACCTTTATTTAATTATCTCGCTTTTGCGGCTGTCTGCCGATAGCTGCAGCCGTTTCACAAAGCTTCTCTATTATGAAGGTTTTTTGCTTTCCTTCAAAACGAAAAGCCGGTAAATAAACGCCTATTGCCGCAATTACTCTCTCCTTTTCTCGAATAGGACAGGCCACACCGGCTACCTGAGAATCTTTGATAACATAGCTGCATCCGGATGACTTTATCTCTTGTAAAGCCGCATGGAGCTTCTCTGCCGTTTCAGCTTCCGGCCAGGCATTGCCGGGCAAGCTATGTTCCAAAATATACTTTTCTATCTGTTTTTTAGAAGAGAAGGCCAGCAGCAGCCTGCCGGTGGCAGTCTGGTAGATATTACGATGCATTAATAAGTCGCTTCTGACCTGCAGCGACTGGTTACCCTGTATCTGATGAAGTATAAATATATTTGTATCTCTCATAACCGCTATCTGAACTGTTTCCTGTAAAGAATCGGCCAGTTCGCTCATAAAAGGATATGCCAAAGAGACCAGGTCCTTGCGATATTGACCATTTCTAGCCAGATAATATGGCATAGGGCCGAGGATATATCCCTTTTTAGGTGCAATCTGCTCCAGATACCCTCGTTTTACCAACCCTTTGGTTATGTTGGCGCAGGTAGGCGGGTTAAGGCCTGCCCGGGCCGCAATCTCACTCAGAGACCTGGGATTATCGGGATCTTCAGCAACAAACTCCAGTATATTAAATATGCGATTGATAATCTGCATTTTCAGCCACCATTTCAATATTATTGAACTCTATTCATTGTAGTTTAATTATATAACCGGCTGCCTCTGTTGTCAATACAACGAAAGCATAAGGAGATAAACAAAGGCCGAATCATCAGCTCTTATTGCAAAAGCTGTTGATCCGGCCTTTATCAAGCTCTTCTCTGTTCAATCAAGTAGCTTGAGATATTTATGATAATTCAAAATTTAACGGCTGTTGCCCCTTTGCTATCCGCGATATTTATCCAGAGGAAGAAGATCATTGATGCGGATATTCCGCCCCTCCCTGATGGACTTATTGGCAGCTATGCCTATTAAAATAGATACAGCTCCGGCAAAGGACCCCGCTTGATGCCCCAAAGGATCGGGAATGCCGCCTTCAAAGATCATCCGCCTGAGCTTTTCATCACCGCCGCCATGGCCGCCGGCCGCCTTGGGCACAGTATATTCTATCTTTCTACCCTGCCTGTCATACAGGTTAAAATAGTAGGCCGGCTCGCCGGCCTGTGTTCCGCTGTGGTATTCAGCCACCTCCAGCCTGCCTTTAGTGCCGCTGATACTGGCCTTGTATCCTTCATAGGGGCTGTGAGCTATCAGAGAGTAGCTGAGCAGGGCTCCCCTGCTGTACTTCACATTGACGCTCATGCTGTCCTCTATA
>DHPR01000021.1 GCA_002410925.1 bacterium UBP13_UBA5359 | reverse complement strand
TGTATGTTGCCCCAGGCCTGATAATTCCCCACCACGTACGTACCCTGTGTTGACAGAGTGACGTTACCGTTGAGGGACATGGCATTGCCGGCGGTGGAATTAATTATCAGACAGCCGTTAGGAACATTGAAATCAGCATTGCCGGTAAGCTGGAGAGAAGCGCCTCCATCAGGGTCTAGAATGACCATGCCGCGTGCCGAACCGTAGCCGCTGCCGTTGCTGCCGGAGGCCTCAGCGCAAACAGTAAAGGTGCTTATCCCGATAAGAGGCATAAAAAAGAGGCGAAGTTTTCTTTGCGCCTTGACTTTCATTATCTGAGAGGCAGGACGCTGATTGCCGGTGATTGTATAGGGAGTGATAGCCAGGAATTCATCGCTGCCTATATTGTAATATGTACCATTGGGATCTATTCCGGCTGGGGGAATGCCTAATTGCGGCGTAGGCGAATTATCAGGAGAGAGGTTGCACGCATAACATACTGCAGCCGCCTGTTTGGCATCATAGCTTGAAGGAAGCTCCTGAGCGCCGGCCAGAACGGCGGCATCCACCATATTCTGAAGGCGATTGCGGGATACATATATATACCCCAGATCTACACCCATTCCGGCAACGACCAGTAATATGATCATCATAATAGCTATGATTACCATGGCTTGCCCGGAACGGCACTCTGGTTTTGCATAATTTACGATAACCAAAATTCTCTTCTCCAGCCTATCCGCTTACCGGTTTTTCCATACGCATTATTGATTGGGCTTTTACGGGTACAGGGTCAGGGATAAGGAGATTGAACAGCGGCACTATGATATTCTCCTGGTAAGAGACACTTATAGTTACATCGGTGCCGGAGGTTCTGGCAGCTTCGTCTGAAGGGCTGATATCTATTGTTAGCATGTTTTTGTCGAGTGTAGGTAATGCTTCTTTGACTTTGGATGTTATCTGTGCGTTGGTTTTGCCTACGGCAGCTATTCTGGCCCCTAGCCTGGCCCCGTTAACAACGGTTATATAAGACTTAAGGATAAGCCCGAATTGTATTATACTCATAACAAGCAATAACAGAACTGGAAGCACAAGAGCCAGTTCAGTCATAGCCTGACCTTTATGACCTTTTTTCCGTTGCTTACAAGCCATCTTCATAAGCAAATTATACATTTATATGGATTAAAAAGCTATATCTCACTTGAGGAAGGGTGTATGTATCGAAACTTTACACACATTCCCTAAAGAACTCATCATAAAAAGCCTTTACAGCTTTCTTTCTGTCTTTGGCCTTGACACCGAACATCATGCTTATCTCTGAGGAGCCCTGATTCATCATTTCAATATTTACACCAGCTTTGGCCAGAGCTTTGGTAGCACGCGCTGCAGTGCCGATGGCATAACGCAGACCTTCGCCAACGATCATTACCAGTGCCAGGCCTCTTTCAACACTGACATAATCTGTTTCCAATTCAGCGGCGACGGCCTTTACGACGCGCTGCTCAATACAGTTGTTGAAGTTACTTTCCCTGATGATGACAGAGGTATCATCAATGCCTGAAGGCACATGCTCATAAGAGATACCTTCATTCTCCAATATCTGTAGAAGGCGGCGCCCAAAACCAATTTCACGGTGCATCATATACTTGCTGACAAAGAGCGTACAGAAGCCTTCGTCACTGGCAATACCGGCAACCGTCCCCGGAGTATAATTTCTTTTAGGTAATATCATAGTACCTGGAGCTGTAGGCTGATTGGTATTTTTTATACATATGGGTATATCAGCTCTGACAGCAGGTATAAGGGCTTCATCGTGAAAGACGCCGAAGCCGGCGTAGGAAAGCTCACGCATCTCTCGGTATGTAAGCTCCGGAATCGCTTTTGCTGAAGGAACTATTCGGGGATCTACAGCAAAGACGGAATCTACATCGGTGAAATTTTCATAGATATCCGCTCCTATAGCGGCAGCTAGGATCGATCCGGTAATATCCGATCCTCCACGTGGGAAGGTGGTCAGGACTCCTGAAAGAGTATAGCCGAAGAAACCGGGAAAGATGGTTATTCCCGGAGCATTGCGCAAACTTTGTAATCTTTCATATGATTGCGGCAATACTTGAGCATTACCATACTCATCGCTAAGCAGCATACCGGCATCTTGGGGATTGACATAATGCGCATCCAGGCCTCTTTTTTTCAGTGCTGCAGTTACTAATCTGGCGCAATTATCCTCACCGGCGGCTTTGAGAAGATCGACAAAACCGGCTTCATGAGCAGGGTGGTCAGGCTTCATGGATAGACGGCTGATAAGATCCATTTTGATGTGCTCAATAATGCTGTTGGGCAATCCCAGGGACGTTTGAATATCAGCATATCTATCTATCACAGCATCCAACTCGGCCTGCGCCGTGCCCGTCGATAACAATTTTTGTGCGCAGGCAATCATCATATCGGTTACTTTTATATCATCCTTATGCCGTTTTCCAGGAGCGGAAACCACTATCAGGCGTCTCTCAGGATCAGCCGCTATGATATCACAGACCTTCTGTATCTGGGCGGCATCGGCCAAAGAAGTACCGCCAAACTTAGAAACTTTCATTATAACCCCCGGTATTTTAAGACTAGTTTAAATACTATCCAAAAAAAATGATAAAAGCAAGAGTAATTTACGGTTTTGCCAGGGGTAATATCATAGTGAAAGTGCTTCCCCGGCCAGTGCCGGAGCTCCAGGCTTTGATGCTTCCTCCATGAGCTTTTATCAACAACGGCCAGAAAACC
>DHPR01000037.1 GCA_002410925.1 bacterium UBP13_UBA5359 | reverse complement strand
GAAAGGGCAGGGAGCCTATTTTATCCACGATCGCAGCTACCCTTTTCATAACAGTTCCCTGCTGGTGATAAGGCCGGACGAAATTCATCGTTTGGAGCTTGCCGTCTCTGCATATATAGAAAAGTACTCCTTCTGCTTTGCCATCGATTTTCTGGGCGATCACAGCCGTTTGGCCGATTTGCCGGAGGATTCTCCCCGGCTGCTGGAACTGACGGATCGAGAATCTACCGCGGCGGAAGTCATTATCAGAAACATCATAGAAGAGAAGGAGGGCGGGCAGCCTTACTGGATAGAGATAGTCTATAGCGAACTATTGAGGCTTATCTTGTTAATCAGACGAGCTGCCTTACGCCGGGAGCCGCTAAGGCAAGAAAACCCCCTGATAAACGATGTTATGCGTTACATAGATGCTAACTTCAGACAGGAATTAACGCTGAGCCGGGCAGCGGATTACTTTGCTGTCTCCCCCAGCCATCTGTCCCGTCTCTTTAAAAGATGCAGCGGTCTGAACTTCAAGCAGTATCTGACACAGCGTCGCATAGCCGAGGCCAAAAGATTGCTCGAGGATGACCCGGAACGCAAGATCGGCGCTATTGCCGATGATATAGGCCAGCCCAATTTTGCCTTGTTTAACCGCAACTTCAAAAAGGTTACCGGCCTTACCCCGTCCGAGTATCGTAAATTATCGCTCAGCCGAATGCAATGATATTATACCTATCATTGGAGGAGCTGATGTTATGATCTTGTTCTTCTTTCCGCTACAAGCCCCAGCGATCGCACTTCCGGTACGATTCTCTACGGTAGCTAGCCATATATGGTTAGCTTAGATATTATAGTATTATAGAGCAAGTTTTTTGATAATTTGGCGCTTGACAACCTTACATTTGCAAAGTATTATATAATAACTATTGTATAATACTTTGCAAAGCGCTATTGAAGAGGTACAGGTAATATGCCTAATGCGGTTAAGCGAGGAAGCGGGCTGCCTTTATATGTTCAAATTAAGCAAAAGATCATAGCCGATATAGACGAAGGCATTTTAGGAATGAACGATTACCTACCGACGTTAAAAGATCTGTCCGCTATGTATGGTGTAAGCTTGATGACCTGTAACAAAGCTGTATCGGATTTGGTCGGAGAAGGGTATCTGATTACTTCAAGAGGCGCCAGGACAAGAATTAGCGACGGGCGAAAGAAAGGCCGCTTCCCTACTGGATTGAAGAAGCATATAGGTGTTTTTTTTCATTGTCTTGAAGGAGAGAAATCTATCGATATGGATAAAGCTCCCTGGACAAGTGCCATTTATGCCAGCATGCAAGAGAATATGCTGGCGGGGTACTCTTTTACGATGATGCCTGTAAGAGATGATGAAAAGAATCTCTGGGAAATCGTAAGCGATGCCGGCAACTTCGATGGCTTTATTCTCTTTCCCCTGCCCTACTCCTCCAAATTGCTGATGCTGGTGGAGAGGACGAGCAAGCCTTATGTCGCCATCAACCGCTGGTCAGAAGAGATCAATCATAATTATGTTACGGCAAGCTATTACCAGGGTAGCGCTGAGGTGGCCAATTACCTAATGGATGCCGGTATAAATAGTTTTCTGGTGCTTATGTTGAATACTTACAGGTACTCGCAGATTCTGAAGATAAGAGGTTTCCAAGAGGCATTGGTGCGCAGAGGGGTAAGTTTATCTCGCCTGGATATCAGGGATGCTAACGGCAGTCACATTGAAGCAGGCCGGGAGGCGGTAAGAGCATACTGGCAGGAAAAGGGCAGGATGCCCGAAGCTATCTTTTCCCACGGTGATTATCTGGCTATGGGGGCGATTGAATTCTGTCGGGAGCTAGGCCTTAGGGTGCCTGAGGATGTGTCAGTGGTAGGTAGCACCGGCACGGATATGTCTGAGAAATTTACTCCTGCCCTTTCAGTTTTAAAAGCACCTATGTGGGAGTTGGGCCAAACGGCTGTGCGCATGCTTTGTCAGATGATGAAGGAAGGCGTATCTCATCTGCCCGGAAGAGAGATACCCATGCATTTTATCTTGAGAGATACTGTGAAGAGAAAAGAAGTCACCTGTACCTAACTGAGCATAGCGGTCAACAGAAAGATCGTAATAAAATGCTAAGGAGGAATGGAGATATGCTCGCTAAGCTGAAAAAGCAAAGAAGAGGCTTCACTTTAATAGAATTGCTCGTCGTTATTGCTATCATAGCCCTGTTGGCAGCTATACTCTTCCCTGTATTTTCCAGAGCACGTGAAGCAGCCAGAGGAGCGCAATGTCAGAGTAATCTCAAACAAATTGGTTCGGCCAGTCTGATGTATGCCCAGGATTGGGATGGAGTCTTACCGATAAGCAATACTGATAATAAACTTTGGGATTATCAGCTAATGCCTTATCTGGGTTACGAGAGTGATATAAGCAAGGCTAATGAAAGAGATGATTACAGCATCTTTCACTGCCCCAGCGGAAATGCGAATTCCTCTGCTAGTGCTTATCGCAGCCGAGGGTATGCATATAATAGGGAAGTTTGCGTGAATAACACTAATGATACGGCAATCCTTGCCTCCATCGAGACTCCCAGCAATACCCTCCTTGCAATTGATAGTATAAACTCTGCTTATGGAGCTGAAAAGCTTATGGAAGGATTAACTTTTCCCAAAACAACGAATGCTGCATTCGTGAACGCGTCTAGCTATGGAACAAACATCTGTTATCGCCATCATGACAGAGCCAACGTTCTTTTTGCCGATGGCCATGTCAAATCCTGTGCGAAAGGGTCTTATAGCGGCACCTATTCTTATTATCGTCCTGCGGGCGTTAAGTGGAATAACGGCGGAGTTGTTTATAATTGAACGATACAGGGAGGAAAAAGCGGCATGGATAATAAGTATATGTTGAGTTTAGCTATAAGA
>DHPR01000033.1:369363-499903 GCA_002410925.1 bacterium UBP13_UBA5359 | reverse complement strand
GGAGGTTTAGCACTGGCCTCCTAGTCTTTACCTTGCCATTCAGCGGTAAGTTGAAAGCTTTAGCCGGCTCTTTGGTCAATCAGGATTCTGGTAGAAGTCTTTACATCTTTCATGCAGTTCTTGCTCTTAGTCTGTTAACCTATATCAGTCTAATGGGGCATCAGTACGGTTCCCGGCTGATTTTTCCGGCTTTGCCTTCACTAGCGCTGATGATTTCTTTAGCCTTCTTCCAGATAAGCAGAGAGACACCTATAATCTCTTATTCACTTCTGGCTACCATTTTCAGTCTCTGGTCATGGTCGATGCAGGGAAAGCTGGAATCTCTATTATCTTTGGGACTGGTGATAACGCTCGTATCTTATATGGCTTTAAAACCAAACAGCAGAAATATCGCTCTGCACAACTTTCTGGCTGCGATCGTAATAGTGGCATTCATAACCAATTCATTCGTAGTTCTTTCCTGCGATGCAGCTAAAGAAGAACGCATAAAGAGTAATTATGGTGAACTGCAAGGGATGGCAGGGGTTGCAAGCTGGTTACGCAAAAACACCCGTCCCAAGGAGCGCCTGTTAACCTTTAATCCCAGGCAAACGGCCTGCTTGCTCGATTATCCCTACAGACACTTTGCCGATTTGAGCTGGTGGGATATTGAGCAGCCGTTGCCGCAAATCAAGCGAGAATACCTGGTTAAAAACAGAATTGATTGGATCATTATCAGCCGTCCGGAGGCTTATGGCCCTTTAAGGCAAGGTCTCTATCAAAAGATGCGCAGGTCGGATTACTTGATACAGGTGTACCTGGAAACCACCGCTGACGGAGAGGTGATTGCGGCTATATTCAAGCTGCGGGAGGAGGGAAAGATCTGATGCTCCTTTCGGTCATTATTCCGGTCTTTAATGAACAGGAATATATAGTGGATGTTGTCAATTGTATAAGGCGGCAGCCATTACGAAAAGAGATAATTGTTGTTGATGATGGTTCTACCGACGGCACCAGGGAGAAGGTTAGAGCCATGGCAGCCGAAGGGAAGATACGACTGATAGAACAGCCGGTAAACCGGGGCAAAGGAGCGGCGTTAAGGCAGGGGTTGCCGGAAGCAAAGGGTGATATAATTATTTTTCAGGATGCAGATCTGGAGCTTGATCCTTATGATTATTCAGCCTTGGTAGAACCCATCGTTAGTGGAAATACCGAAGTAGTTTACGGTTCGCGCTTTCTAAGCCGGCACAATCGCATACCGCTGTCCAATCTGCTGGTCAACAAAGCTCTGACGGCAGTGACAAATTTGCTTTACCGAGCCAGGCTTACGGATGAGGCTACGGCCTACAAGGTGTTCCGAAGAGAGGTTATAGCATCAATTCCACTTCGCAGTAATGGCTTTGAGATCTGCCCGGAGATAACTGCGAAGCTGCTGAAAGCCGGATATAACATAATCGAGGTGCCCATTGCCTATCATCCAAGAAGCAGACAGGAAGGCAAAAAGCTAAACTGGGCAGATGGTATTATAGCTGTGATCACGCTTCTGCGCTTTCGTTTTACGGCCTAACAAACCGGACGATGGTCTCCTTGATAAAATTTTCCATAGTTTTTATATCAGGGCAAGTAAGTTTTTGTCTATTCGATATATTATTAGAAGCCTCCTTTATCCGAGCTTGATACTCCCTATCTATCTTCTTCGGCGATAGATATAAGGGCAACATCTGCCGGCAGAGTTCAGCTGTATCATCCAGCCGCTCCAGCAAAGGGGAGAGTTCAGCCATAAGCTGCCGATTATCAATGCTCTGCCGCAGTCTGGCGGAGGTTCGCAGCAGGCGGGTGAGCCAAACATCGGCCTCAAATACTGCCTGTTCAGCATTACCGGCGTTATAATCATTTCGCAATCGATCAAACCTGGCTGCAAGATCATGGCTGTAACCTTCCGGCCAGTGAGCTGACCCCGATAACCCGATAGCTATCTCTTCCAGAAAGGGCAGTGCTTCAGTACCGCCGATCTCTTTCAGGGATCTTTGCCATGCAGTGCCGGCGATATAGGCTTTGCTGTTCCAGAGATATGATGCGGCAGTATAGAGCGCTATTTTGGAGGCCTCCGCCTGATTCATGCCGTTCATCACCAGACCGGTCGAACAGCGTTCCAATCCATTTTGGCGATTGAACAGAGGACCGAGATGGAGGCGTGAGCTTATATAATCATTAACGGGAAAATTATCCCAGTAGAGAGGTTTTCTTCTCAGAACATTGCCTGCTCTGATGGCATCAGCCTGAGCTATGGACGGAGAGTAAACACGGGTACCCGTCCAGAATATCTCTATATCTGCCGGCAGGCCATTGCCGATGGTAAGCAGATAATCGGATTTTTCCGGTTCTGCACCGAAATATTTTGTTGGGCAGAAGAAGATTTTGACGCCAGGGTGCAATTTTTTTAAGTCGGCATGTAGGCGTTGGATTAACGCAACCTGAGCTTTGCCCAGCGTTCCGAAGGAGCTTTTATCCTTTTTATTCTTCAATTCCCGGCTGATATCATCCATCAGGAGAGCGATATCAAGGAAGCCCAGATGGATGACCGATTTAACCTTGGCCAGCAGAGCGTTGTAATCCTCCCGGCTGCTATAGCAGATGGATTTTCCTGGTGCAATGCCGTAAACCAGATGAATTTTTTGTGATTTTGCTTCGGCCAGTAGCATTCGGAAGGAAGCCAGCTCTTCGTTGGAATGAGGACGCCGCCACTCATCTCTATGTGAGGGAATGGCTTTAGGTGCCCAGAAGTAATAATTTAAACGCGCACGCCCCATAAAACGCAACATTTCTATCCGTTCCTCTTCGCTCCATGGACGCCCGTAAAAGCCCTCTATTACGCCGCGAATCGGAAAGGAGGGATAATCGAGCAATCCGGAGATAGATATGGTACGATTGCCATTGCTATTACCGACATATTCATCCAGTCTTTGCAGACCGACGGATAGGCCGTAATCAGAGTTTGCCGCCACTACCAGCTGAGAAGGGTTTCCCGCTATAAAGCTTATGGTACATGCCTCCTGGCCTAGCCTGGACAGGCCGCTTAGATCCAAGCCGGTAACCCTTTCTATTGTATCGGACAGGCCCACGAATACTGCGGTTGTTTTGATATCTTTGCGCTTCTTTTCAGAGGAGGGTTCCTGTTGGCCTAAAATACTGATAAGGCGTGCCTGTAATGCCGGTGGAACAACCTTATATGTCGGTTCCGCCAGTGTAACGGGAGCAATCCTCTCTACCTGTTGCGGTTCAGCTGGTATAAAGCGATATCGCTCCGCTTCGGCAGCGGAAGGCAGCGAAGCAAGCAGCGGTATAAGCAAGATAAGAGCTCTGTATCTGAACATATCTATCACCTGTTATCAGTATAGCATGGCGCAGGCATTCGTTTAAGGACAAGGGCCGGCCAGGCTGCTTATATTGCCTGATCATCCCTTCGCAGGTATAATAAAGCAGGGGAATTATTCTCGGCTAATTTCTTGAAAGCGAGGTAGTATATGCCTTTTCGTAAAGTTCCGGCGCTGACGGTGTCGAGATTATCCGTCTACCACAGAGCCTTATCTACGCTGCCTGACGAGTGGGTTATATCTTCTGAGGAGATATCTGATCTTACCGGCTATACAGCGGCGCAGATACGTCGGGACCTTACTTATTTCGGCCAGTTCGGCACTCCCGGCAGAGGCTATATAGTGGCGGAACTTAGACAACGCATCGGCCATATACTGGGTATAGATCAGGATTGGAAAGTCGCTTTGGTGGGGGTAGGTCATCTCGGTTCAGCTTTGCTGGCTTATCAGGGTTTCCGTGAGCGCGGTTTTAATATAATAGCTGCTTTCGATAATGATATCACTAAAATTGGCAAGAAGTGGGAAGGCATAGTTATTGAAGATATTTCTCGGCTGCCGGAATCTGCCGCTGAGAAGGATATTCAAATGAGCATCCTGTCCGTGCCCGCCAAAGCGGCACGAGAGGCCCTTAATCTAGCTGTTGCCGCCGGCATTAAGGCCATACTCAATTTTGCTCCCGTTAGGCTTGCCTCTCCGGAAGGCATCCAACTGATAAATGTGGATCTGGCTGCAGAGATGGAGCGCCTCTCCTTCTTCCTGGCCAGAAGCCGGAGCTGATATTTTGAATTCGGTCAGATGTAAAGAGTGGACCCTCTCTTGATAAAAGAGAGGGTCTGTTTTGCTGCTTGGCGCTTATGCTGAGAGGAAGCCGCCATCCACTGGGAGTAATGCCCCTTGGATATAACAGGATAAATCGCTGGCAAGGAAGATGACCGCTCTGGCTACGTCATCCGGCTCCCCCCAATGCCCGATCGGCAGACGATTATTAAAGAGATAACCTGTTTTTGCTAATCCTATCTTAAATTTAAAAATTGCTTCCAGCATCAAAGATTTGGTGGTCGGAGTTTTTATAGCTCCGGGCAGTATGGTATTGATACGAAAGCCATCCCTGGCATAATCTCTAGCCAGAGAACGGCTTAAAGCAATAATGCCTGCTTTGCTGATACTATATGAAACCATATTCTCTTTAAAGGGAAGTATGGCTTCTATTGAAGAGATATTTATGATGATGCCACCCTCTTTTCCACGCCGCTTTATAAAATTTTTGCACATCCAAAAGGAAGCGTTCAAGTTTACATCGAGTATTTTTTTGTAGGCATCCGCCGTCATCTCAAGGTAGTCCAAAAAGGGATATACCCCGGCATTGTTGATAAGTATATCCGGCTTATTCCCTTTAAAATCACGCCATAGCTTATCTATAGCCTCTTTCTTGGATAGATCGGCCGCCATGCAGAGGGCATGTGCCGAGGCGCATCTTTCCTTTCTTACTCTTTCCAGCTTTTTTCGATTAATATCTACCAGTATCAAAGAGGCTCCGGCCTGAGCAAGCCTGGAAACGATCGCTTCTCCAATGCCTTGAGAGCAACCCGTTACCAGTGCTGTCTTCCCTTCTAGAGAAACCAATTCATTTATCGATTTATGCCGCATGATATCGCCGTCATTTTTTGTATAATTATTCCCTCTGCACAAGAAATATAAACAGAGGTATAACGAGACAGGATGTTGCAAGCAATGATCAAGGATTAAGTCATTCCGGGTAAAGATGCTTGCCAGATGGTACAGAATGGACATACGGTCGCATTATTAAAACAGAATACTTCCTCGTTTACTCTATAATTTTGCCGGGTATTATTAATAGAAGGGTTTATAGCAGAGGTCGATCTTATGGATGGCCTGAGAAGGATATTCAGCAATAACGGAGAAATTCTAAGTGTGAAGAGGTTGTCTTCGACGATGATAATAAATCCGGCGGCTAAGCATTTAAAAAACCTTTTTATTAAATATCTTCTGCAGAGAGGACGTTTTCTAACATTATCCACTCTTTATCACTTTCTCACACGCGGAAAAGGATATAGAGTATACTCTGGAAGCGGCGGGAAATGCCGTTAACAAAGCCGCGAAAGAGATATAAGCGTAAGATGCTCATTTGTCGCTTAGAAAGGGTGTGGTTCTTTTGCGCTTTGCTATATTTTTAATGGTATTGCTCCTTTGTGCTTTTCCGGCTATGGCAGCCGAGAGCAGCCCGGAGGAGTGTCTTGATTATGTTAACAGCTATCTGCTGGATAAAGATTATGCTAACGCCATGGCCTGGGTGGATTATGGCTTGAGAAATTACCCTGGAAATCTCAAATTGGAGATTGCTCGTTTTAAAGTTGCTATCAATGATATGGACAAGAAGAATGATGCGCCAGCTCGCGATAGATTGAAATCTCTGTTATCCGGTAGAAGCAATGAGCTTAATGATGCTATCTACGATGCGCTTATAGATTCGGGTTATTACAGGCCCAATATGCGATTGGTTCTTCCGACAAATAGTAAGGGTATTGATTATTTCCCTACAGCAGTGCCATTGGATGTGATTGCTGTAGGAATGAATCGTATTATTCCCAAAATGCCTGAAGAGGCAGATGTCAAGGTAGCTCTGCCGGTAATGTGGCAGCCGGTAATCTGGGTAAGGAATGTTTCAGATTATACTATCAAGTCAGCCCGGATATCCATCGAACTGGGACAGACTTCTCAGTTGGCTGCGGATAGAGAGCCGTTGCCAGCCACACCGGCGCAGCCAGGCCGGGAAGGCAGAGAGAATGCTGCAGGCCCGGGCGATACAAAAGCATCGCGCCCGCCTATGGATATGCCGGCTGATGTTCCGGAGGCAGATAACCCTGAACAGCCTTCCAGCAGGAGCAGCAGTCAGGCTAGCGGTGAATTTACCATCAGGCCAGGCGATATGAAGAGAGTAGCCTTGATTACACCGCTTACCTTTCAAGGAGAAAGACTTGCTCAGCCGTTACAATGTATCATCTCCTGGATAAATAGGGAGGAAGACCGGACATCTCCTCTGTTGATAGCCGATAAGATAGATCCGGACGATGTGCCGGTATTTAATCTGAACGCTCTGGAGAAGCCCTAATGGTTGCTCCATTTATATTGACAAATCCGGTCTGCCTGATATAATACTAGATATTCACGTGGGGCTGTGGCGCAGCTGGGAGCGCGCTTCCTCGGCATGGAAGAGGCCAGGGGTTCGAATCCCCTCAGCTCCACCATTCTTCGCTTCAAAGTGAAGCAGGAATTGAACAGGTTGAAGAGTTTGAATATAATTATAGACGACAATATTGAAGACGGGATGAAGCCGGTCCAAGAAGCAAAGATAGTCATTTAATAAGCGATTAAAATAACTCAGGTTCCCTGAGTTATTTTTGTAAGTATCGATTGAGTCTGATAAACATTACTCGCAGGAGAAAGTCATGAAAAAATACGATTTTCAGGCTATTGAAGAGAAATGGCAGCGCCGCTGGGAGGAAGAGAATACCTTCAAGGTTGAGTTGCAACCTGAGCGGCCGAAATACTATCTGTTGGAAATGTTTCCATATCCCTCCGGGCGTATACATATGGGGCATGTCCGCAATTATTCCATCGGTGATGTGATGGCCCGTTATCGTCATATGCGTGGGTACAACGTGCTTCATCCTATGGGTTGGGATGCCTTTGGATTACCGGCGGAGAATGCTGCCATCCAGCGCGGTGTGCATCCGGCCGAATGGACTCTAAGCAACATAGCCAATATGCGCAAGCAGCTCAAAGCATTAGGCTATAGCTATGATTGGCATCGCGAAGTGACAACCTGTCTGCCGAATTACTACAAATGGACACAGTGGTTTTTTACCAAGCTCTGGGAAAAGGATCTGGTTTACCGATCTTCGGGTCAGGTTAATTGGTGCGAAGCTTGCGCCACTGTGCTGGCTAATGAGCAGGTAGTAAATGGTGAGTGCTGGCGCTGTGGAACTCCCGTGATTCAGAAGGAACTGGAGCAATGGTATTTGAAGATTACCGCTTATGCAGAAGAACTTTTGAATGATCTGGATATGCTGGAGGGGTGGCCGGAGCGCGTTCGTATTATGCAGTCCAACTGGATAGGACGCAGTGAGGGGGCACGTATAGATTTTCGTTTACCGGATGGTCAAATGCTGCCCGTATTCACTACTCGTCCGGATACCGTCTACGGTGTAACCTATCTGGCCCTGGCAGCTGAAAATTCGCTGGCAAAGGAGCTTTCCATAGGCACCTCTCAGGAAGAAGAAGTCAGGGCATTTGTTGAGCGCATGCATCATCGGACCACTGCTCAACGCAGTGATACTGCTGAGAAGGAAGGCGTTTTTACCGGTGCATACGCGATAAATCCGCTCGATGGTAACAAGATTCCCATATGGGTGGCTAATTATGTATTGATGGAATATGGCACCGGAGCCGTTATGGCTGTGCCGGCACACGATCAGAGAGACTTTGAATTTGCTCAGCAATATGGTTTAGCGGTGTATCGCGTCATTGCCGGTCAGGATGAAGCCCGGGGTGAAAAAATGGCCCAGGCCTATGTGGATGACGGCATTATGGTGAATTCCGGACGCTTTAACGGACGTAATAACCGAGAGGCCATGTCCGATATCATCGATTACATCGCCGCACAGGGGTTTGGCGAACGTACTGTCAATTACCGGCTGCGTGATTGGCTGATATCACGCCAGCGTTATTGGGGAGCACCTATTCCCATGGTATATTGCGAGAAATGCGGCTGGGAGGCAGTGCCAGAGGAGAGCCTGCCGGTGATACTGCCGGAAAATGTGGCTTTTTCTCCGGGCGGACAATCACCATTAGCCGAAGCGCGTGAATTTATTGATGTGGATTGCCCTGTTTGCGGCGGCCCGGCCTACAGAGAAACCGATACCATGGATACGTTTATCGATTCTTCCTGGTATTTTTTGCGGTATGTAGATCCGCATAATGATAGAAGCCCCTTCGGCCGCGATTGTGCTGACCACTGGTTGCCTGTCGATCAGTACATCGGAGGTATTGAGCATGCAGTTATGCATCTGCTCTATGCCCGTTTCTTCACCAAGGCTATACGCGATATGGGATTGACGAGCGTACCGGAACCCTTTGCCAATCTGCTTACTCAGGGCATGGTTATCAAGGATGGTTCTAAAATGTCTAAATCCAAGGGCAATGTAGTGGATCCCCATGAGATTATAGAGCGCTATGGTGCTGATACCGCACGCCTCTTTATCTTGTTTGCTTCACCGCCGGAACGTGACCTGGAGTGGAGTGACCGTGGCGTGGAAGGATCCTTCCGTTTCCTCGGTCGCGTGTGGCGATTGGTCAACAGTGCATTGGATGTGTTCAACCGCTATCAGGGGGCTGCCGCCGGTAATGATGCGGCTGATCTCAGCAAGCTACGACGGCATATCCATAGTACCATAAAGCGTGTCAGTGAAGATATCGAGATCAGACTGCATTTCAACACTGCCATCAGCGCGATTATGGAGCTGGTAAATGTGATGGCTGACAAGATGCCGTATCTGGAAAGCGGTCTGTATTCAGCAGATTATGCGGCCGAATATCGTAATGGCCTGGAAACCGTAGTGACGCTGCTTGTACCCTTCACGCCGCATATTTCTGAAGAGCTCTGGCAAAAGCTGGGGCATGAGACTATGGCATATCTTCAGCCCTGGCCGACGTGGTGTAAAGAGTATCTATATCGTGAAGAGATGACCATTGTTGTCCAGGTAAACGGCAAGGTGCGTGACAGGCTGACGGTGGAGAGCGATATCAGCGAAGAAGCACTTAAGGAAGCAGCGCTGTCGTCAGAGAAAACGGCCAGGTTCTTAAGTGGATTGACAGTGCGAAAAGTAGTTGTAGTTCCCGGCAGGCTGATTAATATAGTAGCTTCCTGATTTGGAAGAGAGAAAGCATTGAAGCCTGTTTATGATACTTAATAAGAGCTTGCTTGCTGGCTTGGGGGTATCTTTTGTTAAGTAATCTTAGCAGACAACAACAGGTAGCGCTTGTGGTGGTGGCAGTGGTGTTTCTGGCTGTCATCGGACACCGAACGCTGATTAGGCGCAGCGGTGAAGCTCTGTCGCTGGAAGCGACATCCTCTGCGGTATCAAATACTGATAAAATTACCGCGGAGCAGGATAATACTATCTGCCTGGTACATGTTTGCGGCGCCGTGCTGCGGCCGGGAGTTTATCGTCTATCTTCAGGTGCTCGGGTTTATCAGGCTGTTGAGGCGGCCGGGGGAGCTATCGGTTGGGCAGACACTTCAGCCTTGAATATGGCTGCGCCGGTGCATGATGGACAGAAGATAGAGATTCCAGTCAGCGGAAGCGCCGCTTCCGCTCAATCCACCGGGAAGAGGGCATTATCAAATGGGTCGGTCAATTTGAACACTGCCGATGAAGGAGAGCTCGATACCCTGCCGGGAGTAGGGCCGGCTACAGCCAGGAAAATTATAGAATATAGAGATAAAAACGGCTCCTTTCGCCACACCGATGACCTGATGAAGATCCCCGGCATAGGCCGTAAGAAATACGATAAGCTTAAAGATCACGTTTGCATAAATTGAGGCTCTTATGAATCCCCTGTTATGGCCGGCTGTATCCTTTGCTTCAGGCATAATAATTCAGCCTTATTTGCCTTTGACGGCTGCTGCCTGGATATCGATCGCTTTGTTAGCCTTATCAGGTGCGGTTATCTATCTATGGGGCGGCAAAGGAGAAATCGCTTCTCTTTTCAATAACAATCGGTTACCCATGCTTTTCATAATATTGCTTTTTATTGCCATAGGTGCTGCACGCTCGGAGAGCCATGGCCGAGCAGTTACTCCGCCAGGTCAGAATGGAGAGGTTGAGCTTCTCTTTAAAGTAACGGAAAATCCGGTAAAGAGGGAAGAAAAGCTCTATATCACCGGCCGAGCGCTGAGACTTTGGCATGAGGGCAGGGAGAAAGTCTGGGAGGCTCCATTGCGTTTGATAATCAGGGAAGCTGAATTGCCTGCCTGGAACGATCTGCTGCGAGTGAATGGACGTCTGGTTTCCTCTGGTCGTGGCCGTTATCTTTTACTGGGCAATCATATGGAGATTATCGGGCAGGCCGCTTCCAGCGCCCGGAGCAGAGGATTGTACCGGCTAAGGCAGCATCTTCTGGATATTAACAAGCGTACGCTGGGCCAAGAGCAGGCAGCTCTGATGAACGCCCTGGTGCTGGGGGATGCTTCAGCCATAGATAGAGAGCTGTCAGATGCTTTTCGTAGAACAGGAACAATCCATACATTGGTAGTATCAGGTCTTCATGTGGCATTTATTCTGGGCTCTGTCATTGCCGGTTTTAAATGGCTGAGGTTCTCCACACGCACTGCCGCTGCTGGTGCGGCGCTCGTTGTTTTGCTTTATACTACAATAGTAGGCGGACAGCCATCAATAACTCGGGCTGCCGTTATGGCGCTGATTGGTCTGGCAGGAATAATTTTTGAACGTCGCGGTAATAATCTGAACAGCCTGGCCGGAGCGGCATTGTTGATTTTGCTCTATAACCCCTGGTCTCTTTACGAGCCGGGCTTTCAGCTCTCCTTCTCTGCCGTTCTGGGTTTGATAACTCTGACCCCTGTTCTGGAGCGCTGTCTCGATTTTATGCCTCGTTGGATGGCTTTGGCGCTGGCAGCCTCTGTTGGGGCGCAATTGGCCGTAATACCCATTATTGCCAGGCATTTTGGAACAATATCACCACTTTCATCTCTGGCAAATCTGCTGGTGGTTCCACTTATCTCGCCTGCAGTTCCCCTGGGGCTGGCGGCGGATCTGTTGGGTCTGATCAGTTTGTCACCGGCGCAGGGAGTGAACCTGGTCAATCAGGGATTGCTGGTGTTGGTGGCTGCCTTGATACGGTTGCTGGACAAGGTGCCACTTATGTCCTTGACTATAGCTTCACCGTCGCTCTGGATAATAGGATGCTATTATCTCTGCCTGGCTGCCCTGGCTCGCTACGGTTCTGATATGAGGAAGAATCGTAAGAGGAACAAGGTGATCATATATGCGCTGCTGATTATTGTAGCCACAGTTGTGACCGGATACTATGCTGACAGGTTTGACAGTCGTCTGCAGATAACCTTTCTCGATGTAGGACAGGGTGACGCGGTGTTGATTCGCTTGCCAAACGGTGAAAAGGTTCTTATTGACGGCGGGCAGGCACCACTGGCAACACGGCTCAGAAGCATGGGCATCGGCCGGCTCAGAGCCGTTATTCTGACACATCCGCATTACGATCATCTGGGCGGGCTGCTCTCCGTTGTTAATGGAATAAAGATCGATGAGGTTCTTGATAGCTGCCGGCCGCATAGTTCATCGGCTTACAAAAGCTTTCTTCTGGAGATAAAGAAAAGGCGTATTCCGTTTAGACAGGCGAAACGAGGACTGGTCATATCCGGAGGAGGAGCCGTCATAACGATACTTAGCCCTGATAAGGAGCTCTTACAAGGCAAGGATTTTAATCTTAACAATAGCTCAGTAGTTTGCCGCCTGGATTACGGCAAAGCCTCTTTTCTCTTTACCGGTGATATCGAACGGGCCGGAGAAGAAGCCCTGTTCGGATGCCGGCTTGATGCTCGGGTATTGAAAGTGCCTCATCACGGTAGTAGAATATCATGTAGCACATCATTTCTAAAAGCAGTCAGGCCGATGGCAGCCATTATCTCCGTAGGTCGCGATAATGATTATGGGCATCCCGACAGAGGGGTTCTGCAGCGATTACAGCAAGCGGGCGTCGAGGTTTATCGTACAGACCAACATGGCAGTATAATTGTAGATACAGATGGCCGGAGATTGAAGATAAGGGGTGAGCGGAAACGATGAAAGGGAAGAGCATCATCGCCATAGTAGATCGTATTGAAAGCGATAAAGTCATCCTCATCACCAATAAAGGTGCGGAAATAACGATGGCTTGCACTCTTCTGCCCGAGGCAGAGGAAGGGGATGCCGTTTATTGCCTTTTAAGGCTGGATAAAGTTACCGGATACAGGCGGAAGAAGGATGTGCAGGAGCTTCTCAAGGAGTTGGGAGCATCAAATGAAGATTGATGCTTATAATGCGGTTGCCTTTCTTAAAAGGGAGGCAGTAATGCCCATATATTTGTTGGCCGGCCCCGGAGATTTTCCTTATGAGGGATTGTTGCGCATGATTGCATCCCGTGTCATCAGCTCGGATGCGGGGCTCAAGGATATAAAAAGCTTGGATCTGAGCGTGTCCGGGCTGGCCGATGCTTTGGACGAAGCCTCTACGCTGTCACTCTTTGGCGGGGGACAGGTACTGTTGTTGCGCTCACCGCAAGCTGTCAGTGATGCCGATATCAAGCTTCTGAAGCAATATTTAGAGTGCCCCGATCCGGCCACCGTTATAGTCATCCTCTTCACTTATGATAGGGAAGAGGAACAAGGCGGACGTACCCCTGCGCTCAGGGCAGCTCTGGCTCGCCTGGTGGAAGAGAGGGGAGTTTACATTAATCTTACCTTTGCCAGCGGCAAGAAATACGGTCATGATGCACAGGAAACAGAGCGCCTGCTGCGGCTGATAGGTGAACGCGGACGACGTGCCGACAAGCGTTTCAGCCGGTCTGCTGCTCAAATGCTTATTGATATGGCCGGAGGTAGCGCCGGGCTGCTCTTCTCCGAAGCCGACAAAGCAATAGCCTATGTCGGTGCAAAAGAGGAGATAAAACCAGCGGATATCGTTGCTATCGGCTGTTATAACGCTGAAGCCGATATCTTTGAGATGATAGATGGCCTGGGACAAGGAAAACGAGCGCAGGCATTGAAGATCTTTTCACGCCTATGGGAGATGCTGACCATACCGGATAGCGGCAAGGCTATCTATATCGTTACCATGTTGGCCAGGCATTTTCGCTTTCTGTTGCAGGGAGCAGCCTTGAAAGGAGAAGAGAAGGGCAGGTTTTTGCCCGAGGATAAAAAAATATCGCTGGCCGCGCAGCATCCCTTTGTCCAGCGCAAAATAACTTTGCAGGCCGCACACTACGGCTTGCAACGAGCTGCACAGGCGCTGGTAAAGCTTCATCAACTGGATAGAGATCTGAAATCCGGCACCGTTATCGATGAGCGTTCTTCTGTCGAACTTCTTCTGGTAAGCCTTCAATCCGAGTAGCAGCAGCTGTCCTGGGTGTTAATCCTGAAAGGGCCGGCTCGGTAAGCCAGAGGGGAGCAGCCGTAAAACTTACGAAAGGCCTTGGAGAAGACCAATTGATCGCCATATCCTACCGATACAGCTACTTCGTTCACAGTTAATTCAGTGTTTTTGAGCAGATTGGCGGCTCTGCGCATGCGTACGCTCAGCAGGTATGACATAGGGGGGAGCCCCGTGTCCTCCTTGAAGATACGACAGAAATAACTGCGGTTCAGCCCGGCCTGAGCGGCAATATCGGCGATTCTCAAGCGCTTATAGTAGTTGGCCTCAATAAAGTTTCTAGCCCAATCCACGTAAAGGCGTTCTTTGCCTTTTCCACTTTGCTCTCTGGGTGCCTGTGGCGCTTCATCCATTAACGATGAAATGAAGAGATTGAGCAAACCCTGTAAATGGAGGATATCACTCTGTTTAATAGCCGTGGCGCCCTGCATCTGCAGCAGAAGCTGAAGTGTTCGGCTCTTTGTATCAAAATTAACGATAGGCTGCTCTTTTGACAATCCTGCAGCTGCCAGATAATCGGCTGCCATGATACCGCCAAAGCCAAGCCAGGCATATGTCCAGGGATCGGCAGCGTCAGCCTCATAATAAGTCAAGACATCCGGATATATTAAAAAGCCTTCTCCCTGGTGGAGTTCCCATGTCTGATCACCAAGGCGGAATCTTCCTTTGCCGCTTATGATCAGATGGATAAGATAATTACCCCTGACTGCAGGACCAAAGGAGTGCGATGGAGCACATGCCTCCATACCGCAAAAGAGAAAATGAAGATCAATGCTTCTGTATATACGACTCTTACCCGGTGTGTTGCCGGCGCTTTTAATAGTATGCATAAGTCACATTTTACCATAAAGAGCCAACATAATGGAATATTTTAAAGATATGCAATCTGATATAATACAGGCAGAACATTAATAATTGCACGTAAAATGGCAAATTAAGAGAGGAAGATAGACATGCCGAAAAAAATAGCCTTTGTAGGAGCAGGAAGCTTTGGATTTACCAGACGGCTGATCAAAGATATATTGACCTATCCTGCTTTTTCTGATGCCGTTATCACCCTTATGGATATAGATGCCGAACGGCTCTCTTTTATTAAGGCGGCGGTAGATAAGATAGTGACGGCCGGCAATTATTCCGCCCGAGTGGAGGCAACCATGGACAGGGTTGAAGCTCTTACCGGAGCTGATGGTGTAATCTGCACCATTTTGCAGGGCGGAGTGGACGTCTTCCGTAAAGATGTGGAGATTCCTAAAGAATATGGCGTGGATATCAACGTAGGGGATACCAGAGGGCCGGCCGGCATTTTTAGAGCATTGCGCACTATTCCGGTGATGCTGGATATCTGTAAAGATATAGAACGCTATTGCCCGCAAGCCGTCTTTCTTAATTACACCAATCCTATGGCCATGCTCTGTCGGGCCATGCAGGATAAATTCCCGGAATTGACTATCAGCGGGCTTTGCCACAGTGTACAGGGGACGGCTGAAATGCTTGCCAAATGGATAGGCGCACCTATGGAAGAGGTAACCTATCTTTGTGCCGGTATAAATCATCAGGCCTGGTATCTTGATTACAAATGGAACGGCCAGGATGCTTATCCTCTGCTCAGGGAGGCGGTCAAAAAAACTGAGATATATAACGAAGAACAGGTTCGCAATGAAATGTTCATTCATTTGGGCTACTATGTTACCGAATCCAGTGGGCACAACTCCGAATACAATGCCTGGTTCAGGAAACGCCCCGACCTGATAGAGAAATATTGCACGCATGGTACGGGATGGAACCCCGGGGTTTACGCTTATATCCGAGATTATTACATGGAAACAGCTAACACCTGGCGGGATAATATCAAAGAAGAACTGGACAAGCCGATTGATTTGGAGAGAGGACATGAGTATGCTTCCAGTATTTTCAATGCCGTTATAGGCGATGGCACCCTGTATGAGTTTAACGGCAACGTACGTAATTTCGGCCTGATAGACAATCTGCCTGAAGGCTGCTGCGTGGAGGTTCCGGTTCTGGCTTCACGCCGGGGGCTGAATCCCTTACATGTTGGGAAATTGCCGCCGCAACTGGCCTTGATGAACAATATCAGCGCCAGATGTGAAGAATTGGCGGTAGAAGGAAGCCTGGCAGGAGACAGAGAAATGATCTATCAGGCGATATATTTTGATCCGCTGACCTCCGCTGTGCTCAGCCTGGCTGAGATCAGAGAGATGGTGGATAAGATGTTTACCGCCAATGCTGATTGGCTGACACAGTTCAAGCCGGCAAAAGTTTCTATAAGAATCTAATTAAGCATGTGCCTGCAGGCAAGGATAAAGTATAACTATGCGTCTTGCCTGCAGGTAATCCGATTTTTCTGATTTGCATTGACATAAGCCTATGCCGATGCTAAAATAATCAAGCTTCCTTTGAAACGGGAGGGTGTGCCGAGGTAGCTCAGTTGGTAGAGCAGAGGACTGAAAATCCTTGTGTCGTTGGTTCAATTCCGACCCTCGGCACCATTTTTTTAAGTGGTGATGCGGCTTTCAAGACTTACGCTTGAGCCGCATTTTCTTTTTGGTAGCAGTTAGAGCAGAAGTTAGAGCAGAACTATCCAAAAACCTATTGGAGAGACCGGCAACCGCACGGGCTTTCATGTCGAGTATGGCGGATATCCTTTCCGCCCTGTGCAATATTATTTAAAAGACAGAGAATTTATGTTCGGCCTGGTATTTTATAATACTATCACCGGATCGTTTTTACGCTTGCCGGCATAAGATCTTCGAATATTCTTAGCTGAAGGCTTACTATATGGGCGAGGGGGTATTAACAGGGTTAAATTTTTACCTCTTAAGAGCTTGACAAAAGAACAAACGTTTGCTATTCTGCTATGGGAGGTGTTGATATGGCAAAAATAAACGTTTCTTTACCTGATGAAGTTATCGTTCGCCTTGATGAAGATGCCCGTCGGCACGGCCTGACCAGGTCAGAGTATATTCGCCGCTCGGTAGAGCTGTATGCTCGTTATCTGCATTTAGAGGAGAAGGTGGAAGAGAGAATACAGGCTTTGAAAGATGCTGTCACAGAGCAGGACACTTTGGCCGAGCGCCTGGCAGAATATATCGCCTAAGGGCGATGAGGAGGTAATACGCATGAGCAAAGATGCGCTACTGCATTATATTCTGTGTGAGAATGCCTCAAAGGAGAATGGAGAATATTCTCCAGGCTATATTTACCTCATCAAGCCGATATACATACTGGATCCCAGCGTGATTTCTCGTTGGTTTATTCGTGACGAGGCATCTGAAGCCGCTCTCAAGATAAGAGAGGATTATGTCAGAGGCCATATCTCTTTGACTGTGCCGGATTGCATTCTTTTTCACCTGGCCGATCTTCTGCAAAAACATGGCGGGCTTACCGGAACGGATATAGCCGCTGCTTTGAAGACTATGTATGATATGCATATAATTATGCCTCTACGTGCCCAGAGCGCTTGCCGGGCAGTGGAGATGGCTATGGCGGATGATCTGGAGATGAGTAAGACCGTTTATCTGGCGGAAGCGGAATTGAGCGGAGCCAGGCTCCTGACCAATGATAAAAAGATAGCTTCCAGGTATTATGCTGCCATACATATCAGCAATTACCAGTAAGTTATTTTATATATGCAATGTCATAATTTTATAATTCGAATAATTGACATCGACGGCTTTGTAATGATAGAATCTGATAGCGTAAAATGATTCGCCGACGTAGCTCAGCTGGTAGAGCGACGCACTCGTAATGCGTAGGTCAGCGGTTCAATCCCGCTCGTCGGCTCCAGTATTTATGCGGGTTCCGGAGTTTTACCGGAGCCCGTTTTTTGTTTTGGGACAACAGTTAGGACAACAGTTCGCTTTAAAAGCCTGCATTTTAGCGGCTCTTTGCTTAGTGTATCATGCAGTTTATTCATGGCCTCGTTCTCTAATGCCGGCATAACATGGCTGTAAGTATTCATGGAAACACCGATGCTGCTGTGGCCGAGTATAGCCATTATCAGCCGCTGGCTCTCACCCAGTGCAAGCAGCAGAGAGGCGCAGGAATGCCGTAAATCGTGGAAACGTATCTTGGGAAGCTTAGCGGTCTTTAAAACGCTCCTGAGCGCGCGCAGGACGTTGTTGGCGTTGTATGACGTGCCGGCAGAGGTCAGGAACACAAGGTCATCATCTGCGGGCTTTACAGCCAGGCTATCGCGGCGACGTTGAAGCGCCTCTTTACAGAACTTTGGTAGAGGAAGAGTGCGCCGGCTGCGGCCTGTTTTTGTTTCTCCGATGACGCGTTCATTGCCGATGTTCTGTAGTGTCTGCACGACCTTGATGGTGCCGGATCGGAAATCCACATCACACCAGCGCAGGCCCAGGGCTTCGCCCAAGCGCAGCCCTACGCCAATACCAAGGCAGAAGAGTGCGTCCAGGCTATGGGTGCGTGCTGCCCTTATGAAGCGTCGTGATTGCCTCACATCAAGGTATGTGGTCTCTTTGAAGGGGATACGAGGCACGGTTACCATCTGAGCGACGTTACGGTCCAGCTTGCCCCGTTTAACGGCTTCTGCAAGGGCAGAGGAGAGGACGGCGCGGACATAGCGCACAGTTCCCGGAGCCTGGTCTATATTATTGAGCATGGTCTGGACCTGATCCGGTGTGACCTTATCGATCAGCAAATCGCCCAGTGCCGGCAGAATGTATATCTCAATTACGCCTTTATAGCGCTGTAGCGTCAATGGACGCAGCTTCTTTGATGCAATCTCACTGAACCAATAGTTTATATACTCCTGGAGCGTTTGTCCGGAGGAGGTGTCGTTGGCGTTGACGGCATCGAGGAGCTGGCGCAGGATCTCCTTAGCTGTATCACGATCCTTCTTGTCGCGGTCTTTACGGTATTTATATATACGGCGGCCGTCGAGTGTTGTTGCGGTGATTACCCATCGTTTCCTAGTGTCATCATAGGTCAGGCCGCCTTCGTTATTGTCTCTGCGTCTCATAGGTATCTTCTGTCCTTCGGTATACGTAGACGATCATTTTCAGGCGTATACTTTGTTTAGTCTTTCCTTAAGTGCTTCGGCTATCGTTTTATATGCAATAGTCTTCCTGCTGCCTCCAGTATGAGTCCGTCCTTCGCGATCAGTCCATTCTCCAAACCGAATAATATCTTCCCCGGAATACCGGCAAATCGATTTTATAACGGAAGGATCTGCTGATAACACTGATGCAATCTCTCTGATTGTGGGGTGGTCCGGGTTATCAATGGGATTCTCTTTCTTGCGGCCCACGATATCTATACACACATGATATGCAAACCAGGAAACGAGATCCTGCTCTTTTCCTTCTCTGCAGAGAGCATAAAAAATATTATTATAAATCCATTTTTTACCGGTGAATCTGGTAAATCTTGCTTCATGTTTTTTCGCGTAAGACCTTTCTATCTCCGATGAAGGTTCGTCTTTATCCTCATGGACAGATATCAGATCCGTTACTTCTTCCTTTATGGCGTCTTCCGGTATTTTAATGCGGAGATGCCTGGCGTAGGCAAGTTGACGTTCTGTAGGCGGATCATGAGGTATTTGAGTAATGCTATCAACTATTGTGCCGTCAGCATCAGCCAGAGCTCTAGCATGTTCTTCGTTCCATGCAGTGTAAACATGTTTACGCTTTCGCCCGGTGTCCCGGCCGGTACCTTGAATTTTAAAATATGATCTCAGATTATTTTCAGCTTTGCCTGTGTTCTCAGGCTCTGCAATATACTCGGGCGCTGGGTAATCTTCGGTTACAATTTGCATTCTCTCGATCAAGAAAGTTTTCTCCATATCAGATGCTAAATCCCGGGCATGGATTCTCCAGTGGTTAACTACTGTTGTAGGAATTAGTTGTCGTTTTGTTCCGGGCTGGCTGCCTCCGTAATATAGAACCGTGACTGCTTTACCCTTTTCGGCAGCAGTCTGCAGGTATGCCTCAATGGCTTCTTTATCGGTGGCGATTACATTGTCACCAGTGATACGGGGGATGCATGGCTCTTGTTCTACTCTTGCTCTCTTTTTGTTATTGAATGCTAATGATAGCGGTATAACTACGGCTGAAATCACTATAGCTATTACCTTACCGATGTTCCCGAGCTTAAAAAAGAGGATAAAGAAGGAGATGGAGCCTAAGCAAATGTGTATAAAAAGGATCTCGCCTCTAGTAAGTGTTTGTTGGAATCCTTTTTCAAACCATGTGCTAATGACATCTGGGTTTTTATTTCCAATTATGATGCAGATAAGAGAAAGGCCGAACATGATACCAAGGCAATCTACTATAAGGAATTCAAACATATCACTCTCCTAATGCTTCTTGGGTTTCCCGTTTATCTCAGAAGAGGGCCGCATCAACGCCCTATACATAACGCCTTTAATAACGCCCATGACGCCGATCTCCTTGCCGGAGATGTCCTGGTATTTAGGGTTGGCGGCTCGCAGAACGGTGACGCCGTCATATTTGTAATAGGTTTTAAGGGTTACTTCATCATCCACACTAGCAACGACGTGAGCGCCGTTGTAGGCTTCTGGGGTCTCTTTAACAACTACGACATCGCCATCGTTGTAATATGGTTCCATGGAGTCACCATGGACCGTTAATGCGTAATCAGCATCAGCGCTAGCAGGTATAGGCAACATCTCTTCGGCGTGCTGGATAGCTTCGTGCAGTTCGCCGGCATGGATCCGGCCGAGGATTGGTATGAGCTTGAACTTATCGAGAGGGATATAGCCGGGGTGTTTGGTGATGTCAAACTCTTTCTCGGCACACTCTTCGACCTTTTCCTCGATCTGATCTTCTTCCACCTCAATCTTTTTAAGCATATCCTTGATCTCTTCGAGGGTGGCCTTCTTTTCAAGTTCAGCTTGTGCTTTTTCATCGAAAGGTTTCTCGGATAGAAAATAGGTTATAGGTTTACGAAGTACTTCTGCTACTTTATGGAGGTCTTCTATGGATATTCTCCGTTTTGCATTTTCGAAGTTTGTTACAGACGGTGCAGAAAAACCGATAGCTTCGGCGAGATCAGCCTGGCTCAGTCCACGTTCTTCACGAGCTTGTCTGATTCTACTGCCTATTAATTTATACATACTATCGGTCATCGCAAACCCTACCTTACGCTAAGTAACTAACTATACTAAAATATTAACACATTTTGAAAAGATGTTTTAAAAATCATTTGACTTTTACATTTCAATTTGTTATTGTCTAAGTGTCGATTAAGCAATCGCTTATTTTTTTATCTATATAGTGCCAAATTGAAATGTGGGCGGTGTCTTACAGTAATGATTAAGAAAAAGACCAAGACCATGAAAGCAATAGAAGCTCGGTATGGCGGTAAGCCGATTGAGGAGCTTATCCGGCGCTACTACTACGAAGACGGTATGACCATGCAACAACTGGCAGACCTCTTTGAAGTGAACGTTGGAACGCTGTGTCTCTGGTTTATGCGCTTCGGACTGGAGGCACGACGCTGGACGCTACCGGCACAGGATAAGGAGGCATCCAATGCCTAAGGAGAGATTGCTCACCATCGAAGAAGCTGCAGAATTCTTCCAGACCAGTCCCAGCACTGTGCGTCGCCTGGTAAAGCATGGCCTTCCGTTTGTCCGGCTGATAAAGCAGCTACGTTTCCGGCAATACGATCTGGAGCAATGGGTAGCAGCAAACGTCCGGAGAGGCACCGCTCAGAGCATAAATCTATCCATCATCGATAAGACCAAAGTTCCCAGCGCATATATGACTGATAGCACTACGATGCTTCGGCCGCGGGCACCCAGGACAGCGGCTCGTAGATAGATTACTGAGAGAGGTGATCATTATGTCTTGTCAGGTAACAGCGGTGGAGAGAGAGTCACAGCATTGCCCGGGAACGGATACCAACATCGGGAGCAGGTATTGTGACACGGAGGGGGTATGCCCCTTTAACAATCGATGCCGGACCGAGAGGGAGCTGAAAACGATTGCCGCCTATCATGTGAGGCAGCGGATGGAGGTGATCCTATCATCCGGAGATGGCATCGATGGGTTCTCACTTCACGAAGCCCTGATGGTGGCGACGTCTTTGACGCAGCAGGAAACGGATGCCGGTTGGGAGAGATCCTTGGCAGCAGTTACCCATGCAGCACAGGCATTTGCAGCACATTGCGAGGAGTGCATTCACGCTTGTATCGGACGGCAGCTTGGAGATGCTCTGCGGCAGAGGAATAGTCTGGAGATGCATACGGTCCGGAGCGGTAACCTGGTGGTGTCATTTATTCGCTCTGAGACTATGCCTTCGCCGGATGTGCATCCTGCCGGTACGGGCCGGGTGACGTTGAGAGAGTTGGAGAAGTTCGAGCGTAATGTTCTGAATTCAGCCGATCTTCCGGAAGATCAACGGGTTATAGATATGGCTATCTCAAAGATCAACCGCCAGATCCGGCAGGCCAGTATATAAATCCAGGGGGGGAAGTTAACGTATGAAGATCACTGTTAATCCACGGAAGTTACGTGCTGCAGTATCACAGGCAAGGAGAGCTTTGCCCGTGTATCCTGATAAACCAGCCGATGAATGCATAGTGATACATGCCGGCTATGGCAGCGTGTCCGTATATGCCGAGGGAAAGCATTTTAGGACTGTTGTAAGGATACCTGATGCAGCGATCGAAGAAGAAGGTTTCGTAACCGTCACAGGTAAAAAGATGGATAATGTCCTGAAGGCGTTTGAAAAGACGGTCTCTATCTCAGGACCATGTGATACCGACAGCAACGCTAAGGAGATTATCCTATCCTCTGACGGGTGCGAATATGCTCTTCCGCATGTAGATATCGAGATGCAGCATGATTTCATGCCGGGGTTTGCAACTCCGGCCATTGGAGAGATCAACGCCGATATTATTTCACGTGTAATATATGCCGCTGCTTCTGATGAAGTAAAGAATATCGCTTTGCAGGGAATAAGGTTCTCAGGGGAGGCGATAGTAGCCACAAACGGGCAGCGCTTGGCATGCTATGATTTTCCTCTTTCCGTTCCTGTTGCATTTACCATTCATCGCAATGTGCTGACGGAGGTGTCGAGTTTAGGCCAGGCAACTATACGGGCTATCGTTGGTGATGATCCATTGAAGGAGGTTACCTTTACCTCCGGTAACATAGGCATAGCCTGTAATCCTATAGACCGTGGGTATCCAGATTATCAGAGGATCGCGCCGGCAGAAGGATTCAAACAGCATATTACAGTCAAACGGTGGCCTTTGTTACGTGCTCTCCTTGGCGCTGCTGCAATATGCGACCAGGATACGCGTGTAGTCCGCCTGACATTCTCCGATGAGGTTGTAATCTCCACTACGGATGTTGATTTTGGCAGGATGGTAGAGGCAATACCGCTTGTCACTCCTGTTAATGATCTACAAGAGGCCTTTTATTTCAACGTCAGTTACCTGACAGACATAATAAGCCACGTTAAATCCAAAGAAGTGGTTTTTCGTCTATGCGAACCTAATAAGGTTGCCATGCTCCGGGATGGAGATTATGGATACTGTTTCGTAATGCCAATTAGACAGCAGGAAGGGAGGTGATACGGATGGACACGATGACATTGCCAATGAGAGGGCGTCCTGAGAGCCAGCGATCGGCTGATATCCGGGAGAACATGGAGGTGCAGTCTACGTTGTTGGAGGAGATCGAGAGGCTGGGAGCCCTGAAAAAGTATTCCAGGCACAACCTGGAGATGGATCTGGCTGATAACGAGCCGCAGAGACTGGTAATTAAGTCTCTGGAAGATTACCTGGAGACAACTACGGATCCGGAGAATAGGCGTAACCTGGAGATCCATATAGCTAACTTAAAGAAAGCCTATGATGCAGATCTGCGTGATGACCAGCTCAAATATGATGCGGTCATGGCCATTGAGAGGGCACATAGGCAAGGGCTGCAGGAAGTGGAGGAGCTGCGGACCAGAAACCGGATACTGGAGAATAGGCCGGGAAAAGAAACGAGCCCCTGCCAGGCATAGCAAGGGGCTCAGAAACTCAACAGTCTTATTTTAGCACATCGAGGAGCTTGAGAACAACAGTCTTCCCGGGAGACCGGAGAAGTAGCACGGCTGCCGCTTTACCATAGTAGCGTAACTCTACCATCCCCAATGGTAAAACCCTGCTACTGGCGGCGGCCAACATGGGAGCAGAACGAATTGCAGCACACCCTTAAAGAGGACGGCTGAATGGCGGTGGAAACAGTCTTGGGTATGGTGATCGCCGCCCTGCTCCCTTACCACAACTAAGTTTGAGAGGAGTTACAGATATGAGAAGAGGGTCTACCTTTGATATTACTGCATGGAACAACGACCATCCTGTAGGCGAGGAGTGCGCCTATTTCCCGATACTCGGTATACATGAGGACGGGAAGCGTACGCTGTTGAAATCGGAAGCATTTATGGCCAGCAGTGGAGACCCCGTCGTTTTTGTGCAGGGGATCAGCGGTTATGTTTCCTGTAAACACCTGGTATTCAAGCCTCAATTGGAGGACCGTAATCCTACCTGGAACGATAAATTCGAACACAGGTGGTAAGAGGCCAACGTGGGAGCGGCGGTGTGGAAAGTCGCAGACACCGGGCACGGCCGAAAGACCCCTCCGTGCTGCTGTAGGCAAAGCCTGACTAGGGGTAGTAGGGCAGTTAATTGCAAGCCGGGGTAGCGTCCGGTCCGCTCCCTTACCCTACAAAACGAGAGGAGATATTATTATGCCGAAGAGAGAAGTTCAAGTCATAGAATGCAAGTCAATGACATTACTGCCGCCACACCCTGATGTATGTCAAGAGTGTGCAACAGACCATCATCCATCGATGCCTCACAACCAGCAGAGCCTGTATTACCAGATGAAGTTCCATATGGAGCATGGGCGCTGCCCTACGTGGAAAGATGCCATGGCTCACTGTAGCGATGAGATGAAGGCGTTGTGGATTCAGGGCTTACGAGAGAAGGGTGTTGAGATTGAGGAGGATTAATCTTTCCGCCCTGGAGCACAAGCGCTTGTTGGCTGCAGCGCGGGAGAGGGATGAGTATAAGCGGCTGTTGGAGGAGCAGGGTAAGGACCTGGATGAACTCCGCTTTCTGGAATGCCCTGAGTGTCACCGGCCGATGCCGGCAGATGGTAAGTGTCGAAGCTGTGAGAGCGACGTGGTGATCAAGCGCCTGAAGGTATGGATCAGGGTATACAAGGCAGCACTCTATGAGATGGCAGATGAGTTTGATAAAAACAGACGTCGGTGCTATGAGAGGATGTGCCGTAAGTATCGAGATGATTGCACTATCTGCACAGCCGCAAAGTTCATGACATCGGCCAAGGAGACGGTCGAGAAGCAACTCAAGCGAGGGGGACGGTGATTATAATGAGTGATCGAATGGCGGGGACTCTATTTTTTATCGGCGTTATGGTGGCCCTTTACGTGATTGGAACATTTGTTCCTGATCCTCCATGGATCAAGCCTGCAGGTAACACGGTAACGACGGTATGTGAGGCTGATAGATGATCGTTCATAAGCGGGTGATAGTTCCTGAATTTTGGTCTGATACTGATCTGATAGACGCCCTACCGTTACCTGGCAGGATGTTCTATTTGGGGATGATTCAGGCGGCAGAGGATTCCGGCTGCGTAGAGCATAATCCGATGGGGTTCAAGATTCATCTTTTCCCGGCAGATAATGACATTGCCGTGGCGGACATATCAGGATATATCGAGGCGCTGATAAACCTGGGCAAGATTATTCCCTACGAGGTAAGCGGCAAGAAGTTTTTCTTCCTGAAGAACTTCTTCAAGCATCAGCGGCTTCGAAGCCCGTCTGCACCTAAGGACGCCTTGCTGCCGCCGTGGATCAGATGGATTCCTCCTGCACCGAGTGAACCGGGTAAGCGTCCTGGTCCAGGACGGTATGAGCTTATTGTCATCGACGAATACAAGGAGTTTCTGCTGCATTTGGAACCGTATATACAGCTTACGGATACCGAAGGAAAACCGTATGCCAACCGTACGGTTACCGTACGAATATCGAACGGTGATGATACTGATACCGTAGGGTTACCGTACGAGAACCAAATAGAAAGAGAAGTAGAAGGGGAAGAAGAAAGGGAAGGGGAAGCAGGAACGGAATCTCTTGAACCGGAAGTTCTTCCCAGCAAGCCGCCCAAGAAGGCCAGGCTAACGCCTGTCCCGTCTTCCCCACAAGCAGAGCTGTTCGAATACTTTGTCGTTGGATGGCAGAGGCGTTACGAGACCGAGGACAGGCCTCCGGGAGGGGGGCAGGATTTCGTGCACCTGGCCAGACTGGTCAAGAACTACGGGATGGAGAAGTGCAAGGCATTGGTGGATGCCTACCTGGCCATCGATGACGATAAATTTTACGAAGGTCATGCACTGAACAAGCTTTATTCATCGGCAACGGTAACGAAGCTACTGGCGATTGTAAACGGGGGTGGGCAGAATGGAACGAATAAGCGGGGATCTGGAGCAGTTAAAAGCGGACTTGGCAGCTCGGGCAAGTATTCACCGCCGGCATCACGGGACGCTTTCGGGTTTACTGGAGAAGTTAAAAATTGGGGACGCTCAGATCCAGTGCCGGCAGTGCCTGAAAGCGGCACGTAGAGGAGCTGCCCTTACGGATCCGGAGATACTTCTGACGCTGGATGAGGAGCCTGGCCACGTCTTTCGGTACCCTTGTCACTTCAGCGACAGCCGAGAGTGCCCGTATAACCTGCATATGCTGACACGCAGTCTGTTGGCATCCGGCATACGGAAGCGATATCACCAGGTGGATCCTTCAAGGCTCCAGCTTAAAGAGACGATCGACGCCTATCTGGATGATCTGGATGCAAACCTCGAGAGGGGCAGCGGCCTGGTGATAGTTGGCCCTCCTGGCGTCGGCAAGACCTTCACGCTCAGTTATCTTTACCAGCGGCTCTGGTGGGGGCATAGGCAGCGGCTGCGGACCAAGTATGTTTTTTCGCCGACGCTCTTCCGGAAGATCCATGACAAGGACGATATCAGCGAATACGAAAAAGCGGATATGCTGCTGCTGGACGACTTCGGACGGGAATACCGGGCAGACTGGCTTTTCAGCCGGTTCGAGGAGCTGGTAGAGGCCAAGTATGCCAACATGCAGCCCATGATCATAACCGCCAATCTGACAGTAGAGCAGATGGAGGACAATACCATCGGCCGGATCATAGATCGCTGGAGAGAGGGCGGACGTCTGCTGCAGATCTCCGGTGAGAGCATGAGGAGGAGCTTGCAGGAGCACGGGCGAGGCTACGTATAGACGGTATTGAGAGTTTCGATTGCCGTGACCTCGTTGAGCATGTCGTAAAGCATCCGGTGACAACTGGCAAAGATCAGTTGCGCTGGTCTGCGGTAAAAGATATCTTTGCTCATGGCTCTGGCGTGTCTTCTAAAATCTGCCAGGGCTTAGGATATAACCCGGACGATATATTGCCCGGTCACGACAAGTGCGAATTTTGCCCTTTGATAGAGGAGTAAAGTATGGATAACTGGCATTGGGCAGTAACCGGCTTATCGATCGCAGGAGTTGTTTTAAATATCTACCAGAAGAGGATCTGCTTTGTTATCTGGCTGGTAACAAATGCTATATGGTGCATCATTGATTTCGGCCGTGGGCTCTATGCTCAGGCTGTTTTGTTTGCAGTATATCTGCTCTTGGCTATATGGGGATTATTGCGTTGGAGGTAGGTTTGTGAGGAAGGCATGCGACAACTGTTCCGGATGTGGTGGGTATGATAGGGCTCGATGTAAGGGCACTGCTATATGTCCCATCCCGTTAAAGGGAGACGATAAGCAGCCTACCGGGAAAGAGTGGGAAGAGTATTTGGATAATCAACGGGCAATAGCAACTGATATCTCAAGACTGCGACGGTTACAGCGTCGGAGAGAAGAATTCTTTGAAGCTGCCAGGCGAATGCTTGACAAGCCTAAGGGTAAGTGATATTTTGAAAACAAGTTAATACTTGACAAGCGTAAAATTAAAACAAGAAGTGTCTGAAGCCGTCCGGGGAAACCTCGGGCGGTTTTGTTTTGGTTGGATGAATGATACCTAAACCTAAAACATATCGCAGTAGAAAGAACATAGAGGCTGCTCGGCGTAACTACTGTGAACACTGCCAGAGGGTGAATACGACGTTTCATGTCCATCATATCCGTAGCCGAGGAGCTCGTGGGAGTGATGTAGAGGATAATCTCATAAACTTATGTTTTGAATGCCATGCAAAGGTGCATAACGGCCAGATTGGTAGGCTTGTTTTGGAGATGATCGTATGTCAAAGACAGCAACAATTTGTATTGAGCGCAAGCGACTCTCTGAGTTAGAAGCGCACCCACGGAACCCTCGTCGGCATCCGGATCCGGGAACATCGGAGTGGCAATCCCTGGCATTATCGCTCGAGCATGACTACTTTGACCCTATCGTCTGGAACCGCCGGAACGGCTTACTGGTATCTGGTCACTTACGGGTAAAGGTGTTGTTGGATCTAGGATATGAGGAAGCAGACGTTTCTGTGGTGGATTACGATGAGGAGACCCACCTGGCACGGCTGCTGGCCGCTAACAAGCTGCAGGGGCAGGATGATCGCGGTAGCTTGATTGACGTTCTGGAGGAGCTTCAGTCCGGTGGGCTGGACCTTGGCATTGCCGGATATACCGAAGGTGAGATCGAGGAGCTTCTGGGCATGCGGAATGAGCCGGAGGTCCAGGAGGATGGCTTTGATGCCGATGCGGAGGTTGCCGCCATCGAGGAGCCAGTAACGAAGCCTGGTGATCTATATATCCTGGGCAAGCATCTGTTGCTTTGTGGAGATGCTACAGATCCGGAGGATTACGCCAGGTTGATGCAGGGGCAACTGGCCAGGCTGATCTTCACCGATCCACCGTATAACGTGAACTACCGTAGTCCGGCCGGTCTGGATTACGATTCCGAGAAATACGGCGGCACAGGCGGCCAGATATTCAACGACAATCTATCTGACGATGACTGCCTGCAGTTCTATAGCCGGGTGCTATGGAATATGTATGAGCACAGCACGGACGATGTAACTATCTACTGGTGGTTTGCCAACAAGAATAACAGTTTAAACCGGCAGGCGTGGGAGAATAGCCGCTGGTATATGAGTCAGATTATCATCTGGCTGAAGGAGAATATGATCTTCAGCCGTGGTCAGGATTACCATCGCATGTATGAGCCATGCATGGTCGGCTGGAAAGATGGACATAAGCACTACCGTTCATCGACGATACGCAATCTGAAGGACGTCTTCAACCTGGATTATCCCTCGTTTGTGGAGCAGTTCGAAGAGCTGTTCGACGTCTGGTATCAGCATCGAGATAACACCGCGCAGTATATTCATCCGACGCAGAAACCGGTCCGCCTGGCGGAACGGGCGCTGCGCAAGAATTCCGAGAAGGGCGACATCGTCCTGGATGCCTTTGGCGGATCCGGCAGCACACTCATGGCCTGTGAGCAGATGGGAAGATCCTGCTATACGATAGAGCTTGATCCAAAGTATTGCGATGCCATAGTAAAACGTTGGGAGCAGTTTACAGGGAAGAAAGCAGTGATTGAGAGTGACGTCCCTTGCGGACCTGCTTCGTAATGAGATAGGCAAGGCCAGCCCCAAGGACCGGGAAGGACGCACCTGGGGCGAACTTGTAGTTCAAGCGACTATCCTGCTGGCAATGAAAGGCAATGCGACGGCTCTTAAAATACTATGGCACTATCTCTCCGATATAAACCCAGGAGAGAACGATGAGGACGGGGAAGACCTGTCCTCTTTTACTAACGATGAATTGCTGTCCATGCGGGAGATGTTGGATGTGGTAGATGGCGGACCTGAAGGAACAACTGGATCGGGAGATACAGAAGCGGGGGCTGAAACGGCCAGGGAGTGAGGCAGAGGCCGCGGGTCCTTCCGGGGCAAGCCGGCGGGCGGGTGCGGCGAGGCGCAAAATCTCTGCAGGCGTGGAAAGTTTTTCTGGTTCGCAGTTCGCACCTGGAGAAAAAAGCGGCCTGCCGGAAATCTCCGAAACGCCTGAATTGATCAGCCGTCGCGAGTTTGCCAAGCGTATGGATATCAGTGAAACTGCGGTTCGCAGGGCGATCGATTCTGGACGCATCGGTGTGACGCAGAATAAGGTGCGTTGGCCGGAGGCCCGGGACGCTTTTTTAATGACCAGGACGGCCCATAATAACAACCGCCTGGGCGAGTTGCCGGGGGAACGGCCTGAGGATCTGACTGACGAGGAAACGGCCCTGCGGCTGAAGCAGATGTTAGCCGGCAAGGACAACATCTGCGCCGAGTTTACCGAAGCGGATATGGCGTTGCCCTGGCCGATGCTCTTTTCCAAGTATCAGGCGCTGGAGAAGAAGGAGAAGGCCAAGCTGGCGGAACTGGAACGGCTGGAGCGTGAAGGGGAGCTGCACCACCGGGAGGATATCATCCGGGCCTTGGGGGATATGCAGATCGCTTTCCGTAACCGCATTCTGGCGGTGGGAACCAAGCTGGCGAAACGCCTGGCTGATATGACCGGCTACGATAAGCCGGGGGATATCCTGAAGATGATCGAGGGGGAGACGACGGCGGCCCTGGCGGAGATGGCCAAGTATGATGGAGCGAAAATCAAATCTGCCCGCAGACAGCGGATCGGTAAATAAGGGGCCTGCCCCGGAGAATACACGGGAGCTGGTCCATACTCTGGCAGCCATGGTGGCGCCGCCGCCGATGCTGACGGTATCGGAATGGGCGGACCGCTACAGGATCCTGCCGGATACGTCCGTCGAGCCCGGGCCGTGGAGTACGGACAGGACGCCATACCTTCGGGAGCCGATGGATGCTTATACGGACCCGCTGGTGCGGAAGATTGTCCTGATGTTCTCAGCCCAGGTGGGCAAGACGGAGATGATCTTGAACATCATCGGCTATGTGGTCCATAACGACCCTTCGACGATTATCGTGCTGGAGCCGACGGATCAGCTTGCCAGGGACTATAGCAAGGAACGTTTGGATCCCATGCTGCGGGATGTGCCGGTGCTGGCGGAGATCATGCCGCCGGCAAAGGCCAAGGATAGCGAGAATACAATCCTCCGGAAATACTTCCCCGGAGGATTTGTCGTTATGGTGGGGGCAAATTCTCCTGTAGGTCTGGCGGCGAGGCCGGCCAGGGCACTGCTGGCCGATGAGATAGACAGATACCCGGAGACGGCCGGCAAGGAAGGATCTCCGCTGGGACTGGCGGAGAAGCGCCAGAGCAACTTCTGGAACAGAAAAACGGTGCTGACCTCAACGCCTACGGACGATACCAG
This sequence comes from bacterium UBP13_UBA5359, assembly GCA_002410925.1. Lineage (GTDB taxonomy): Bacteria > UBP13 > UBA5359 > UBA5359 > UBA5359 > UBA5359. The sequence goes on along the minus strand of DHPR01000033.1, from coordinate 468,939 downwards.
CACTGTGGCGGCAGAGTATGAGCGCTCGTCGAAGGAACGCTGGATGGTGCCCTGCCCGTCATGCGGTGAGCTGAACACTTACGAGTGGGGCCGGCTGGATTTTGAGACGGTGTCAATGGCCTGCGAGGCCTGCGGCACGCTGCACAGTGAACTGGCGTGGAAGGCCAGGGAAGGCCGCTGGGTTGCGGAGGCCGATGTCGCCGATGTAAAAGGCTATCACCTGAACGCTATGGCATCGCCCTGGATCCCCTGGGAGACGCTCATTAAGGAGTGGAAGGATGCTCAGGGTGATCCTGAGAACCTGAAGGTCTTTATAAACACCCGCCTTGCCGAGGTCTGGAAAGAGGAAGGCGAGGAGCTGGGCGAGGAGGTCCTGGAGCAGCGGCGCCATTACTACGATGCCGACGTTCCTGCCGATGTCCTGCTGCTGACGGCCGGTGTTGATGTGCAGGCTGATCGCCTTGAAGTTGAGGTGGTCGGCTGGGGAGAGGGCACACAGAGCTGGGGCATTATGTATGCGGTGCTGCATGGGGATCCTTACAGGGCGGCGGTGTGGCGCAGCCTGGATGAGTTCCTGTCCGGCACTTTCAAGCGCGAGGACGGCAGGGTGCTGCCGATCTCCTGCACGGCGGTGGACTCAGGCTTTGCCACCAGCGAGGTTTACGCTTTTACGCGGCCAAGGACGCCGCGGTATATATTTGCCATCAAGGGCATGGGCGGTCCGGGGCACCCCATAGTGGATGCCGCCAGGCGCCAGGGTAAGGCCCGGAACGTTCCTGTCTTCCCGGTGGGGGCTGACCAAGCGAAGGATGCCCTGTTATCCTGCCTGTCGACGGAGCATGAAGGGCCGCTTTACTGCCATTGGCCCCGGGATACGGAGATGGCTGACGGCAGGATGCGGGGCTATGGCACGGATTACTTCAAGGGGCTGACCTCCGAGAAGCGCGTCGAGCGCAAGCGCGGGGGCCAGCTTTATCATGTGTGGCTGAAAAAAACCAGCCATGCCAGGAACGAGGCGCTTGATTGCCGGGTGTATTCGCTGGCGGCGCTGAAGATACTGGGGCCTGACTGGATGAAGCGGGCGGCGGCCAATACCCGGATGGCGGCCGGGACGAACGGCGGACAGACGCCGGATGCACCGAAGCGCCGCCGGGTGCTGAGTAAAGGGGTGAAGGTGTGAGCGGAGTTACTCTTGATATAGCACAGAGAAACCTCGATGCCTGGATAGCGGCCAGCGAGGCAGCGGCCAGCGGCAACAGCTACCGCATCGGCACCAGGCAGCTTACTCGCGAGAACGCTACCGAGATCAGGAATATGATCGCCTATTGGGAGCGTCGCGTGGAGGAGCTGGCGGCTGCGGCTTCCGGCATCAACAGACGTGGCGCCAGAGTGATGCGCGTCATTCCGAGGGATCTGTAATGAATGTGATTGACAGAGCCATATCGGCCATGTCTCCCAAGGCCGGCTTTCGGCGGCTGGTGGACCGCAGGAGGATTCAGATCCTCAACTCCGGCTACTCCGGAGGCGGGGCCAATACCAGCAAGCAATGGAGCAAGGGGTGGAGGTCCTCCAGCGGCAGCGCCAGGGAAGATATAAGCGATAATCTCTATACCCTGCGCCAGCGGTGTCGCGACCTCTACATGAACGCGCCCCTTGGTCGGGCGCCGATCAGCCGCATTATGATCAACGCCATCGGCACCGGTCTGGTGCTGCGGCCAAACCCTGACGCCGATCTGCTGGGGCTGGACCGCAAGACGGTATCGGACTGGACACGGCGGGTCAACAGGGAATGGGCGCTATGGGCGGGAACGACCAGTTGCGATGCCGCAGGGTTGAATACCTTTGCCGAGCTGCAGCAGGTGGCGCTGTTGTCCTGGCTGCAAAACGGTGAGGCATTCGCCCTGCTGCCGTATATCGACCGGCCCGGGGAGCTGTATCCCATGAAGGTGCGGCTGCTGGAGGCAGACAGGGTATGCGATCCCAATACGGCAGGAGTTCAGAATCTGGCTCTGGGTGGCGCAACTTTCAATGGCCGTATCCTTGACCGTGGTATCGAGATAGGGGATGACGGGCAGGTGCTGGCCTATCATGTGGCCAGGTGGCACCCGGCCAGCATGGCGCCAATCGGCAAGAGCCGTAACGTATGGGCAAGGATTGCTCCTATCGGTGATACCGGCCGGCGCAATATCCTGCACCTGGTGGTGCATGAGCGGGCCGAGCAGTATCACGGCGTGCCCTTCCTGGCCCCGGTGGTGGAGATGCTAAAGCAGCTGGACCGCTACAACGAGGCGGAGCTGCTGGCCGCGGTAGTCGCCGGCATGTTTACCGTCTTTGTTAAGTCTACTACTCCGGACAACCCATTGGGCGAGACGGTCCCCATAGAGCACCAGGTAGACGAGGACAACCCCAACACCTATGAGCTGGGCGGCGGGGCGGTTATTGGCCTTGGAGAGAACGAGGATATAAGCGTCGCCAATCCCGGCAGGCCCAACACGGCCTTTGAGGGCTTCGTGCGGGCGGTGCTGCAGAGCATCGGCGCGGCCTTGAACATACCCTATGAGGTGATGGTAAACAGCTACAATTCCAGCTATTCCGCCAGCCGGGCGGCCCTGCTGCAGGCGTGGGCTTACTTTCGGATGTGGCGCCGTTGGACGGCCGATGATTTTGCCAACCCTGTCTACTGCGAGTGGCTGACCGATGCCATACTGATGGGTCGCATCGATGCCCCCGGATACTTTGACGATCCTGTTATCCGGGCGGCCTGGCAGAGGGCCGACTGGCATGGGCCGAGCGCCGGCCAGGTGGACCCGGTGAAGGAAGTTACGGCGGCCAAGGTAAGGGTTGAGGAAGGCTTTTCCACCAGGGAGCGTGAGACGGCCGAGCTTACCGGCATGGACTGGGACAGCAATATGGACAGGCGCTTTGCTGAGGAGCGGCGCACGAACGATCTGTCGGCAAGAACGCCGGCTGCGGGAGGTGCAGGTAATGGATGATATGAAAAGATTCTGGAATGTGAAGGCGGTCAAGAACGCAAGCGGGGATCCCGAAGGGGAGATCATGTTCTACGGCTACATAGCCGATTCCGCCTACTGGGATGATGAGGTGTCGCCCAAGACGCTGATGAACGACCTGAAGGCCCTGGGGAACGTCTCCCGGGTAACGGTGCGCATCAACAGTTATGGCGGAGATGTCTTTGCGGCTCATGCCATTTTCAATATCCTGAAGCAGCATGCGGCTGAGATAGTGGTTCGCATAGACGGCATAGCGGCCAGCGCGGCCACTATCGTGGCCATGGCAGGGGACCGGATCGTCATGCCATCCAATGCCATGATGATGATCCACAATCCCTGGACCATGGCGGCGGGTAACTCGGAGGACATGCGCAAGACGGCGGAGATGCTGGACCAGGTGAAGGAGACCATTATAGCCGCCTATATGACGCGCAGCGGCTTAAGCCGTGATGAACTCTCCGACCTGATGGACGACGAGACCTGGATGATGGCTGCCGAGGCGGTGGAGAAGGGCTTTGCCGATGAGGTTGAGGGGGCCGTCAGAGTGGCCGCCAGCATAGGCGGCGGGTCTCTCGTCGTCAACGGGACCAGCTTTGATTTGTCGAAGATACGGAGTATTCCGGCGGCATTGTTTGCCGTCAGCGAGGAGGTGAATGAAATGACACCTGAGAACAATGCCACCAGCGAAGTGGTAGCAGCCCTTCAGGATGAAGGGGCCGCTGTGGAGGAGGAGCCGGAAGCGGCTGCCGCCGAAGGCACAGCGGCTGCGGCGGAAGAAGCGCCGGTTGAGGCTGCCGCGGAAGAACCGGCTGCAGGGCCTGCAGCAGAGCATCCGGAGGATACTCCTGCCGGGGATCCCGTCCAGGATGCCGTCAAGGCGGAGAGGCTGCGCATCAAAGAGATACAGTCGCTGGCCCGTCCGGGAGCGGAGGCCGTCATAGCCGCGGCCATCGAGAGCGGCCAGAGCCCGGCCGATACGGCTCTGCAGATCCTGAACAGTAAGGACGTGCGCAGCCATGATGCGCTGACTGCCAGGCGTCAGGATGCTGCTGCCCTTGGCAGCGTCGAAGCGTCGGCAGGTGTTGCAGGCGGAGCGGAGACCTCCGGCTTCCTGGCCAGCGTGGCCGGCTATGCCAAGGCTCTGGTTGCCGGGCGCAGTGCCGTCAACGAGAAGGATTAAGAACAGCGTTATTCCACGTGGAATAATCAGACCGATAAATAAAGAGAGGTGTTTTTCATGAGTTTGGCTTCTACTACCAGCTATACCCCGGATAAGTTTCTGGCCGGGGAGCATCCGCAGGTTTACAGGCCGGTAACCTTGCTGGCCGGTGAGGGCGCCCTGGCCAAGGGTGCCGTTCTGGCCAAGGTGACCAAGGGTGCGGCCACCGGGGCCCGTACGGCCACCAATACCGGCAATGCCACCATCGGCACTGTCAGCCGCGGTGCGGCCGGCAAGGTGGGCGTCTACACGGTCACCTGCATTACGGCCGCCACGGCCGATCCGGTTGCCGCGGCTGTTTACAGGGTGATAGACCCTGACGGCCTGGCGCTGCCCAACGCAGCCGAGGGCACTGCCTATGCCGGACCGGTGATCTTTACCCTGACGGCAGGGCTTACCCCCAGCGCTGTGGATGATACGTTCACCATCACCGTAGCGGCCGGCAGCGGCTACTACAAGCGCGTCAACAAGACCGACATTGATGGTGGGGCCGTTGCCTGTGCCGTTCTGGCGGCTGCCGTAACAGTGGCCAACGATGCCAATGCCACCGGCGTGGCCCTGGTGCACGGCGAGCCCAACAGCGGCGCCTTCAGCTACGATGCCGGCACCGTCCTGGCTGACGTGCAGGCGGCCCTTGAGGCTGTAGGCATCTATCCCAAGACCCTGGCGTAACCCGGTAGATACCGGAGTATCTATATTTTAAGCGAGGTGTAATATGGACGAATATACCAAGATGATGTTGGCGGCGGTGAGGATCATCCCCAGGGCTCCCAGGTTCCTGAGGAATTTGCTCTTTGGCGGCCGCTCGGCTATCTTCAGCGACACTGCCAAGTGCACTGTGGATATGTACAAGGGTGGCCGCAAGCTGGCCCCCATAGTGGCCCGGCGCATCGGCGGCAAGGTGGTGGAGAAGACCGCCTGGGACAGCACGGACTTCACCACTCCCCTGGTGGCCCCGCGTGACATCGTCACCGAGGAAGACCTGGAGAAGAGGCTGCCCGGGGAGCCGGATTACAACGGCATGGGCATCCAGGACAGGCGGGCTGCTTATCTGGCGCTGAAGGTGGATGAGTTCACCCAGATGCATGACCGCCTGGAGGAGTATATGGTAGCCCAGCAGCTCTTTACCGGCAAGCTGACGCTGACCGGCGATGGCTATGCCGACGAGCTGGACCTCTCCTTCACCAACACCTATACGGCCGACCCCGACTGGGCGGATGCCACCGCCAAGCCGATCGATGATCTGGCCGCCTGGAAGCTGGACGTGGGATCTCATGGCGTTATGCCCGATACCTGCGTTATGCCTGCCGACGTCTATGCTGCCTTTATGGCCAGTGCATCCGTGCAGGCGGAGTATGACAAGCGCAACATCCTGCCCGGCACTCTGCAGCCGCAGATGACCGCCAACGGGGAAGTCGTATCCGTGGGATATATCCCGCGCATCGATATGTGGCTCTACGTCTACAGCGCCACTTATGACCTGAACGGCACGGCCACGGCTTACGTGCCGGCCAAGAAGCTGGTCATCTTCCCCAGTGCCGAGCGCAACAGCTACCAGATGTATTACGGCGCCTGCTACGACGCCGTCAAGAAGGCCAGCTTCCGCGTGGACCGTTATCCTCGCTTCTTCGAGGATCCCAAATCCAACGCAGAATACTTCGAGCTGCAGAGCCGGCCGCTGCCGATCCTGAGGGATGTCGACTCCTGGGGCGTCGCCACCGTCCTGGAATAGGGGGTGTGCCATGTATAAGGTGCTGACCAAGATACGGTCCGGGGTGGAGATAATCCACCCCGGAACCATCCTGGAGAGATTGCCCGCGGACTGGCATGAGGATTATCTGCTGCGCAAAGGGGCCATCCTGAGGATGAGCGAAGAGAGCGGTGCTGATCCGGAGGGCACTGTGGCGGAGACTGTAAAGGCTGAGGCTGCGGTGACTGAAAGGAAAGCGGCTCCTGTAGAGAAGGCGGCGCCGGGGAAGAAGAAACCTGCTGCAAAGAAGCCTGCCGGCAAGAGCAAAACAAAGACGGCGCCGAAGCCTGTCCCCAAGGGAGCGGACATCGATCTGCCCGAGGGCATCGATCCTTCTCTGGTAGGCGGCACGGCGGAGGAGTGACATGGGCTTCAAGGATCAGGTAGCGGCAGACGCCGGAGTGTTTCTGAACGTTCAGGAGTTTGCCGAGGATATGCTGATATCGGTGGCCGGGGAAGCCCCGGTCACCGTGCCGGCCGTTCTGGATGAGGACAGCAGCGACAAACAGGCGCTGTCCTTCCCGGACGGGACGGTGGTCTATACCTCCAAGCTCTACCTGGCGCAGGCGGATATTCCGTTCCGGCCAAAGGCCGGCAAGGAGATCTCCGTCAATGGTGTGTCTTACCGGGTGCTGGATACGGCCCTCGAGGCGGGCATGCTGGTGCTGACTCTGGAGAAGGTATCTTCGTGAAGATAAGCATAGTTGCTGATGAACGGCAAATGCGACGGGCTTTGAGTGAACTGTCGCATATCAAGAACGGGGCCGGCAGAGCCATGGCATCCGCATTGAACAGGACGCTTACAGGATTAAAGAGCGATGCCGCAAAAGAGGTTCGCAATAGCTATATCATCCAGCACAAAGATGTCCTGCGTGTGCTGAAAACCACCAAAGCCACCAAGACAAAGCTGGTGGCCGAACTCAAAGGGACTTACGACAAGATATCCCTGTCAAAGTTTCGGGTTACGCCCAAGCGCACCATCGGGGTCAGGCCCAAGAAGGGTCTGAAGGTCACTGTCAAAAAGAATGAAGGCGGACGAATGCAGCACGGCTTTATCGCCACCGTTGGCGGGGGAGTGCAGGTCTTTACACGTAAAGGCAAGGACCGCCTGCCCATTAAGAAACACTTCGGTCCGGCGGTGGTGCAGATGCTGGCCAGCGATGAAGTGGATGCCAAGATTCAACGCCAGGCACAGGAGCGGCTCAATAAAAACATGGCGCATGAGATCGACCGTATCCTGCAGGGTCACGGCTCCGGCCGCGGAAAGGTGAGCATATTTTGAACAATCTTACGACATATCCCGGACCGCACTATGCCGGAGCACATGAAAACCTGGCGGTGGAAGCGGTTTTGCGACGCATCGAGACCGCTGTCCGGGTGCTGCTGGAAGGCGGGAGTACGGCCTGGCCGATGCTCAAGGCGGCCAACCCCGAGGGCGGCCCGGCTCTTCTGGTGCCGCTGGATACGGAGCGCATCAGGAAGGGCTTTTTGGATCCCAGCGTCAACCGGGAGGAGGATCAACAGGATATACCCTGTATCCTGGTGCGTCTGACGGACGGTAACGATCGGACGGAGGAGGATACGGAGAGCGGTCCGAGTTACGATCTCAAGCTGGATATCGTGATTGCTGTCTATATGGAGGAGGCGGAGGATTATCAGCAGGCTACGGATTTGGTCGCTATCCTGCGCCGCAGCTTTCTGCAGCAGCGCTTCCTGGACGGTGGCCACTTCCGGATCAAGCCGCCATTTGCCTGGAGAAGCTCGGAGAACCCGGCCGAGAGCTGGCCGCACTACTTCATAGCGGCGGAGATTACGCTGGAAGCGCCCAGCATTACGGAGGAATATGACGAACATGGCCAGACGTATAACGACAACAAGTGGTAAGGCGGCTCCGCGAGGGCCGTTTATCTATATCGGGCCGAGCCTGCCGGGGCTGGCATGTTCGCGCATCTATTCATCGATGCCGGAGAAGCTGCCCTGTGAGGATGGCTGCCCGTTCGTCAGGACCCTGCTGATACCCATAGCAGAGTATATGGAAGCCAGGCGCCTGATGGGAGAGCGCGGCACCACCTATAACGTGGCGGCCCGCAGGGTGAGTGAATATGCGAGAGGAGGTAGTGTCTGATGAGTTACAGACACGGTATTTACATAGATGAGCTGCCGACGGGTATTCTGCCAGCCGTGCAGGTGGAGAGTGCCCTGCCCTTTGTAGTGGGCACGGCGCCAATACATCTGACGGAGGAGGCGGACCTGTCGGATAAGATCAACCGGCCGGTTGTATGCTACAGCTACGATCAGTTCGTGGCCGCCTTCGGCTACAGTGCCGACTGGAGCAAGTTCAGCCTGTGCGAGTTCGCCAAAGTTTACTTCGGCCTGTATAACGTGGGGCCGGTGGTCATCCTCAATGTGCTGGACCCGGTGACCAACGGCACGGCTGTGCCGGCTGCCGACGTGGACCTGGTGGCCGGAGCCTACACCATAGACGATGAGGACGCCGTCCTGCAGAGCCTGGTGGTAAAGGCCGAGGGTGGAGCGGGTGACGCTTTCGTCCTGGGCGACGACTATACCGCCGCCTACGATGACGACGGTCAGATCGTCATCACTCGTGTGGCAGACGGCACCATACCGGCCGCCGACTCCACCGTCAGCATCGCCTACAAGACCATCGAGGGCGACGAGACGGCCGCGGCGGATATCATAGGCGGCGACACCAGCAACGTGCGGACGGGCCTTGAGGCCATAGAGAATGTTTACCCTCTCTATGCCAAGATCCCCACGCTTATCCTTGCCCCCGGCTGGAGCCACGATGCTACCGTCATGGCGGCCATGGTGGCCAAGGCAGGCGGATACGGCGGAGGCTTCAAGGCGGTGGCCATAGCGGATATCGACAGCACTTCCGCAGGAGCGGATATCGCTGGAGAGGTCACATCCTGGAAGAGCACCAACAACTATAGCGACGCCCACCTGATACCCTGCTGGCCGAAGGTGGTGCTGGGATCCGGGACCTCCGCCGTCACCTACTGGATGTCCTCGCACGTTGCCGGGGCTATCGCCCGCACCGATGCGGAGAAGGGCGGAGGCATACCCTACTGGAGCCCGTCCAATAACCGTATGCAGTGCAACGGCCTGGTGGATGCCGCCGGCGGCGAGGTGATACTGAGCCGTGATGAGGCCAACGACCTGAACGGTATCGGGGTAGTAACTGCCATCAACCTGCAGGGGCAGTGGAAGGTATGGGGCAACAGGACGTCGGTCTATCCGACATCCACCGATCCCAAGGACGCTTTCATCCCCAACCGCAGGATGATGGATTACATCGGCAACACGGTTATCGTCTCCTGGCTGCAGATGGTGGATTATCCCATCCGGAAGCGGACGATACAGACCATCGTGGAAAGCCAGAACTCCTGGCTCAACAGCCTGCAGGGAGCGGAAGCCATCCTGGGCGGCCGCGTGGTCTTCAGCGATACGGAGAACCCCATTGCCGACATGATAGACGGCAAGGTGGTCCTGCATCTCTACGTGGGACTGAGCAGCCCCGCCGAGGAGATCGTGGAGCGCCTGGAGTTCGACCCGTCCTACTATGAAGGCGTATTTTAGGGGGTGATGATAAATGGCCAACGAACTGAAACAGAAACTTATAAACGCCCATGTCTATGAGGATAACGCCAGGGTGCTGGGCATAGCCAATGTCACGCTGCCCAACCTGGAGCCGCTGACGGACGGCCTCAAGGGCCTGGGCATAGCCGGGGAAATGGACGTGCCCATCCTGGGGCATTTCGGCTCCATGACCTGCCAGCTGGACTTTACCGTGGTGCAGGGAGACATATCGACGCTCTCTGAACCCAGGTCGCACCAGCTGGTGGTGCGGGCAGCCATACAGGTGCAGGACACGGGCTTGGGGACATACTCCAGCAAGCCGCTGGCGGTCTATATGACGGCCGTGCCCAAGGGCACCAACCTGGGCAAGCTGGAGCCTGGCGCCGGCATGGATACGCAGCTGACCTTCGAGGTCACGGCCCTCAAGCTCTTTGTGGACAACAAGGAGGCCATTGAGGTGGACAAGCTGAACATGATCTACCGGGTGAACGGCGTGGACTACCTGGCAGGCGTCAGAACGGACATGGGCCTGTAGAGGCATAGCAGGAAGGGGAAGGTGGTATGTCGTGAGTGAGGAAATGGAGAGATACGAAACTGCGGAAGTTCAGCCGGCAACAGCGGATGTGCAGGCGGCAGAGGCTAGGACGCAGGGCATAGAGGCAAAGGGGGTTCTCGAGCTGAGAGCCCCTTTCACATTCGAGGGTCAGGAACATAAGGATATCCCTTATGACTTTGGCCGTATAACCAGGCGGGATATCCGTGACTGGGCTAAGCAGAGGCCCGGCATGGTGACCAGCGTGGTGTTGGACCTTGACGGGCAGGAGATGATCTTCTGCAAAGCGGCCGGTATCCCCGCGGAGATGCTGGATTCCTTTGACGTCAGGGATTACACGCAGGCCCTGGGGCTGGCCGTAGGTTTTTTCGGCTCATAGGCAGCCTGCATGACCTGGACAGGGCCATACTGGTCTTCTGCCGGGGCACGTATACATCCCTGCCGGAGGCAGAGGGGATGCCTATAATGGACCTGTTCTACTGGATGGCGATCTACAGCGAATTGGGAGAGGAGGCTAACCATGGCGACGCGTGATTGGGTAACCAGGCTCAAGGGCGTTCTGGACCCGTCCTATACCGGCACATTTGGCAAGGCGGCCAGAAACCTTGAGACATACCGCAAGAATGTCTTTCGGGTTAACGCCGCCAATGATAGCCTGGCCAAGTCCAGCGCCAGGGCGTCCGCCTCTTCCGGTTCCATGTCCAAGGCTGTATTCAAGGGAATGGTAGGCTTTGCCGCTACTTATGTGGGTGTGCAGCAGATGGGTGCTGCCATAAAGTCTGTCACGCAAAACACCAATGAGCGCCTGGCCGCCGAGAAGCGCCTACAGACACTCATGAACAACGTCCGGGGCACGACCCCCAAGGACATTGAGCAGGTAAAGCGCTTGGCCGGGGCCATTCAGAACTACAGCACCGTGGGTGACGATACTGCCGTACACGGGGCCTCTCAGCTGGCGACATATCAGCTGCAGAGTAAAAGCATCCAGAAGCTGATGCCATCACTGGCGGACCTTGCTGTCGGCACCTACGGCGTCAATGTCAGCAATGAACAGATGCAGCAAAGCGCCAACATGCTTGGCAAGGTCTTCACCGGCCAGGTGGGGGTGCTGCGGCGAGTAGGCATTTCCTTTGACAAGCATCAGGAGAAAATCTTAAAGACTGGCACCCAGGAGCAGAAGGTGGCTATGATGACAAAGGTCATCGGGCAGAACTACGGCAACCTGGCAAAGCAGATGGCCAACACACCGGAGGGCCGTGTCATCCAGCTGAAGAATGCCTGGGGAGACTTCCAGGAAGAGATTGGCCTGCGTGTACTGCCGGCGGTGACCAAGGTGCTGAACTGGCTGGGGCCGAAGCTGCCGGGACAGATGGCCGGCGGCGTTAAGGCGCTGGACAAGATGGTTGCCGTCGCCCGGAAGATCGCGCCCATATTTTTGGGCATCTGGAATGGCGGCAGCAAGACATTCAATTTCCTGAAGAAGAACTGGTCCTGGCTGGGGCCGATTATTCTGGGAGTGGCCGGCGCCATGGCCTTCTGGTATGGCTGGATGCTGGCCACTGCTGCTGCACAGAAGATATTGGCTGCGCAACAGTGGCTGCTTAATGCGGCTATGACTGCCAATCCGGTATTTTTGCTGGTGTTGGGAATAGGGATCCTCATCGGGGTTATCTACGCCCTTGTAAAGAACTGGGATAAGGTGGTGGCCGCTCTTGGTAGGGCCTGGGCGTGGTTCGTCCGCTTTGGTTCTCAGGGTGCCGGGCGCTTCATTCCCATAGTAGCCATCATCGCCCTGATAGCCAAAAACTGGGACAAAATAACAGGTGCCGTCAAACGGGCCTTTGGCTGGATCGGTCGCCTCATTGACAAGGTGAAACTGGTTAAGCCGCCTAAACTCTGGCCCTTTGGTGGAGGAGGCACGCCTCCGGCCAAGCATGCCCTGGGCGGCATCATCAGGCGGCCTACTCTGACCTGGGCCGGCGAAACCGGTCCGGAGGCTATCATACCCCTGGCCAACAACCGCGACAGGGCTGTGTCCCTGTGGCGACAGACAGGGGCGGCCATCGGCGCCGGAGCGGGCGCCAGCTATACCATCAACGTCAACGTCAACGCCGGAGCGGGTCAGAGCCCGGAGGGCCTGCGGTCTGCGGCGTCTGATATCGCCGCCGAAGTTAAGCGGGTCATCATGGGCCTGCAGGACCAGGAGCGCCGGCGGTCCTTTGCTTAGATTATTTCACATGGAATATTCCAGGAATGTTTCTGGAATATTTATCGGCAATTTTACCAGGAGGTAAAGCATTATGATACAGGCACACAAAGGGCCTACGGCGCCCATAGCGTTGGTAGGCGTGGATACGGCTGAATTGGACTGCTCCGGACTCAACAGGATGGTCCTGCAGGCGGATCTGCTGTCCAGCCCCAACGGCCGGGTGTATTTCCGGGCCGATTACGGAGAGGACAAGGATGATTGCAGCCCGGCCAACGCCGAGGGCTATATAACAGACGGCGGCACGGCCGTGATCAACCTGGATCCCTGGATCAAGACGGAGACAGCGTTGCCGCGTATCTACCTGGCGCTGACCGATGCGGCCGGTGTGGCTGCCAACGGCGGGGCCAACGATCGTATGCTGGTGTATGCCGAAAAAGGCTATACAGAACTGGCGAGGTGAGATGATGGGAGATAAGATCATAGGGGCAGGCAAGGAGAACCGCATCCCAGGGGCAACCAAAATATATGTGGATGGCGCGGTGACGGCGCATGAAACCGAGTTTACCCATGCCGATATAGCGGAAAACACTGCCGCCCGTCACGGCCATGACAACAAGGCGGAGCTGGACAAATTGACAGACGGTGCTCATGATGTCCGGACGGATAATCCTCACCAGGTGACGGCGGCCCAGACGGGAGCAATACCGGCCAGCGAGAAGGGCGCCGCTGGCGGCACATGCGATTTGGATATAGGACAGAAGGTTCCTGCCAGTAGGCTGCCCAGCACAATCATGGAGTTCAAGGGCACTTGGGATGTCTCGACAAATGCTCCGGAGCTTGCCGACGGCATAGGTGATACGGGCGACATATACCTGGTGAATGTTGCCGGGACCAGGAACCTGGGCAGCGGCGACATTGAATTCCAGGTTGGTGACTGGATCATCTGCAACGGCGCCATCTGGCAGCGGTCCATAAACTCCAATTATGTCCTATCCGTCAATGGACAGCAGGGCATAGTGGTGATCGAGCAAAAATTGGAATGGGAGCTGGTCATCGAGGAGCCTGCTGCAGATGGGCAGACTGTGCCTCTGACCACCAGGGCCAACGGAGCCGGTCATCTGACCAGGATCGCGGCGGCCTGCTCTGCCGGCAGTTGCTCAGTCAAATTGCAGATCGGCGGCGTGGATGTCCCTGATAGTGCGCTGGAGGTAGGGCAGGTGATAGCATCCGCCGCCCTGGACACCGGCTTTGCCGACGGCGACCGGGTGACGGTTGTCATCAGCGATGTGGTGGATTGCGCCGATCTGGAGCTTACAGCCCATTACAGGCAGGTGTAACGTGGGACGGATTATCTATATACCCAAGAAACAGGGCAGTGTGCCGGCAATAATACCGGATCTCTGGTTTTATGGAGCCAACCTCTATCCCTATGCAAACGGCCCGTATGTGCTGCAAAGCTCTGATGCTACCGAGCCTGTTATCTATGATGAGGGCACAGAGTATGAGATGCATACATGGACGGAGACCAAGGTATATGCTCACGTCTATACCCCTGAATGGACTATAGCCTACACTGGTACTCATATGGAATACCCGCTGCATCCGGAATACAACATGGTGGATGAGAGCACTGACATCAAGGAGAACGGCACTGCCAGGTATAGTCTCTGGGGCGGATTCATCGGGACGGATACTTATTACGATAATGATACCTATACGGATACAGCGTCATTGAAGTTATACGAAGGAGAGGTCCTCTATCGCACCGTCACGATCGCCGTATCCCTGGGACAGGGAACCGTTACTCCGTCCGGTGCCATACAGGTGGAAGCAGGCGGAAGTCTGCTTCTGCAATTTGCTCCGGGTGAGGGATATGAGGTTCAAGGGCTGTATGTTGCCGGCGAACCTATACCGGTAACGGATGATCATTACACAATCGCCAATATTGCCCGGGATATGATTGTCGGAGTAGCGTTCGACGTTATCGGTTCACCGTTTACATTGAATTGGGTATCCTTACTCCATTTTGATGGAGAGGATCAGAGCACTGCCTTTACGGATGAACGCAGCCGTATATGGACACCACATGACGGAGCAAGCGGTCAGGCGAAGATCATAACGTCCGATAAGGTGTTCGGCACGGCATCAGGTACATTCGGAGGCTACCAAGGCGGCTATATCGAATGCTCGGATGCAGATTATTTCAATTTCGGCACGAGGGATTTTACATTTGCCTTCTGGATCAAACTGATAGAGCCGGCGATTGATAGTCATGTTTTCAGTAAAGGAACGCCGGGTTCAACGGGATACTTTAGGCTTTACTTCTCCGGAGATGCCGATACCGGCTGGAGGGCGGAATTCACAGGATTGTCCCAGCAGAGGTACTGGGGTCCGACTTATAACGTATGGACCCATATAGCGTTAGTCAAGCATGGATCGGAGATGGCATATTTCAGGAATGGGACGAAGTATATATGGTCCGGTAATTTTACAACCCCGCTTACCAACGCGTATCCCTTCTATATAGGAGGATATCCGGGATGTGGCCGGTGCCTTCCGCATATAGATGAGTTCATCTGTCTGAACGGTGAGGCCCTGTGGACAGATAGCTTTACACCGCCGACAGGGCCGTACGGAGGATAGCTTGTGAATTGTATCAGTTGTAAGAAAACTACTACAACATCAGGATATATCTGTCCTATATGCGATATCCGGTTCTGCCATGCATGTGTGAAACGCTTCGAGCGCAAGTGCCCGATGTGCCATAACCCGATGGAGAAGGAGCCGCGTCATGGCCGGTGATTACCGTGACATATACGTAACCGTCCAGGGAGACACCTGGGATACGATCAGCTACAAGGTTTACGGATCGTGCGCCTACATGGACAAGCTCATCCGGCATAATCCGGAGCATATCGAGACCGCCGTCTTCAGTGCCGGCGTTGAGTTGGTCTGTCCGGATGTCGATGTACCAGCGGCGGCCGCCCTGCCGCCCTGGAAACAGGCAGGTGAAACGGATGACTGATTTCACCAGGCGGGCCAATCTGAGGGTGGTCTATCAGAGCACAGATATCAGTGCCGATCTGCAGCCGTTTCTTCTCTCCTGGTCCTATACCGAGGGGCTGGAGCAGGCCGACGATCTGCAAATCACCGTAGAGGATGCCGACGGCCGATGGATGAACGCCTGGATGCCGGAGCGCGGCGACAGGATCCGGGCCGATATCCTGCTCAGCGACGGCGACGGTCCACGGCGCCTGCCCTGCGGGCTCTTCTCCGTGGACGGCCATGAACACCAGGGGCCGCCGGATACCATGACCATAAAGGCGGTCAGCGCCGATGTCAACAGCAACGTCCGGCGGGAGAAGAGATCAAAGGCCTGGTCCAAGGTTTCCCTGCGCCAGGTGGCGGAGAAGATCGCCGCCGGCGCCAGGCTGAGGCTCAACTGGCAGGCCGGCATCAACTCGGTCTACCAGAAGCTGAGCCAGAGCAATCAGAGCGATATGGAGTTCCTGCTCAAGCTCTGCGCCCGTGAAGGGCTGCGGGTGAAGGTAGGCGACGGGCAGATCACCGTCTTTCCCCAGAAGAAGTTCGATGCCGCCGCCGGCGTGCTCACCATTCGCAAGGGCACGGATGCCGTGCTGTCTCACTCATTCAAGCGGGACAGCGTGGACACCTACCGGGCGGCCGTCATCCGCTATCGGGACGAAAAGCGGAAGAAGGTGCTGGAATATACCTATAACCGCCCCGGCGCCCCGGCCGACGGGCAGACGCTGCGCATCACCGAACGCTGCGAGAGCCTGGCCGAAGCCAGGCGCATCGCCCCGGCCAGGCTCATGGCTGCCAACCGAGGTCTGATGACGGCCGATATCACCATGGTGGGTGATGAACGACTGCTCTCCGGATTGAATGTCAAAGTGGCCGGCTGGGGAAGGTATGACGGCAAATACGCCGTGGAGGAGACGGCCCATGCCGGACCGGCTTATACCACCGCATTGAAGCTCAGGCAGGTGACATAATGTATCTCAGGATAGGCACGGTTCACGCCGTGGATCCGGCTACGCACCGGATACGTGTTCTTTTTGATGACCAGGACGCGGATTACATATCCGATTGGCTGCCGTTCTTCGCTTGGGCCGGCTCCTACAAGCTGCCGGAGAAGGGGCGCCAGGTGTGGTGCATTCTCCGGGAGGAGGGCGAGGAGGACGGCCTGGCGCTATGCGAGACTTGGAACGATGAGGATACGCCTCCGGAGAGCGGAGCCGGCATGTTCTACTTCCGGGCCCCGGACGGCAGCAAACTTAAGTATCATAACGGCGTTATGACCATACAGGCGGCTTCCATCGTCCTGGACGGCGCCGTCACCGTCACCGGCAATCTGACGGCCGCACATCTCAAGAGCAACACCATTGTGGAGGATGCCGCCGGCAACGTCCGGATATAGAGAGGTAGATCAATGGCACAGACAGGCAGCTTCGGCCCCCTGATATTCGAGATTTCCCCCGGCCGCAAAACACCCATACCATCCATCAGCGCCGCCGGCGGCGGCCGCTGGAACGCCCATGAGGTGGCCGGGGCCGAGCCGGTGCAGGAGTGGAACGGCCCGGCCCCGCGGACAGCCTGCTTTACAGTGGTCTTTGCAACCCAGCACGGCGTTGATGCGGAGGCCGAGTTGGAGAGGGTAGCCGGCCTGGCCGAGGCAGGAACCAGTCACCCGCTGATCATCGGCGGCAAGCCTCATGGCGGCAGCGGCTCATACTGGGCCATAGAATCATGGAGCGTGGAGAGCACGGTTTTTACTCGATCCGGATCAACCGCCCGGGCCGAGGTGCAGTTGTCGTTCATCCGTATCCGGAGTGCAAGCTCCATTGCCCGGCAACAATCAGCAGTGCAGAACACCAGCACTGAGGTCACCGTAACGCGGATCGGGGATGTTGTCATAACCAAAAAGAACACTCAAAAGAAGAGGTAGTATATGATCGTCAACGTCAACGGCATAACAGGTTCCATCAACAGATATCCAGGGACTATAGAGGAAGAGGTATACCAGAACGTGCGCATCCTGGCCGCTACCGAACGGCTCAGTGTCCCGCTGGATCGAGGGCTGGGCATCGATGCGGATTTTATCGACGCCCCCGTAGACAGAGCCATGCAGATGATCTCACAGCAAATCATGGAGGCCGTTGCTCGTAGTGAGCCACGGGCCGAGATCCGCGGCGTGGATCTCAACGCCGGCAACATCCAGCAACTTATAGACGGCAACTATACCGTCAGCCTGATAGTGAGGGTGAAAGATGTCTGATAACTATATCATCCCCGAAATATCCTGGGTCAATACCAGTCCGGAGGCCATAGCCAACGCCGTTATCAGCCGCTATGAGGCAGCCGCCGGCAGGACGCTCTATCCCGGAGATCCCGTCCGTTTGGAGCTGCTGACCATCGCCCAGCAGATTGCCCAAGAGAGGGCGCTGCTCGATGATGCGGCTGCTCAGACCTTTTTGCAATACGCTCGGTCGCTCTACCTGGACGTGATCGGAGAATCGAGAGGCGTTCCCCGGCTGACGGCAGCGGCAGCTACCTGCATTCTGCAGTTCACCGCTGATCCTGCCCCGGCCGTGGATATAGTCATCCCCGCCGGGATCAGGGCCACCAAGGACGGAGACCTGGCTTTCGCCACCACTGAGGCTGCCGTCATTCCGGCCGGAAGCACAACCGTCAGCGTTGTCGCCGTCTGTGAGGCCACCGGCGAGGCCGGTAACGGCTATATCACCGGTGAGATCGCCACCATGGTGGATCCCATAGCCGGCGTCGCCGATGTCGGCAATACCAACGCCACCAGCGGAGGAGCCGAACCGGAGGATGATGAGCGCTATCGCGAGAGGGTCAGGCTCAGCATCACCCAGTATTCCACCGCCGGACCGCGGGACGCCTACATCTATCACGCTCTCAGCGCCAGCGGCCAGATCAGCGATGTCTCCGTTCTCTCTCCGGATCCCGGCTGCGTGGATGTCTATATACTGCTGGCCGGAGGAGTCATCCCGGCACCGGCGGCCGATATTCTGGATACCGTCCAGGACTACCTGGACGACGAAACGCGGCGGCCGCTCACCGACCTGGTCAGCGTCAAAGCGCCGGTTGCCGGCAATTACGATATCACCTTGACCTATTATATCGGCCGCAGCCAGGCTGCCCAGGTGGACGCAATCCGCACAGCCGTGGATGCTGCCGTAGCCGCCTATACTGCCTGGCAGCGTGCGCGGATCGGCAGAGACATCAATCCGGATGAACTGCTGCGGCTGATTCTCAACGCCGGCGCCAAGCGGGTTGTTATCACCGCTCCGGTCTACACTGCATTGGACGCCACCCAGGTGGCCCAGGAGGGCGCGACAACTGTTACCTACGGAGGCTTGGAGGATGACTGAGACCATACATAACGTCGATCTGGCCACCCTGCTGCCGGGATCCGTCATTTGGGATGACGACGCCGTTCGCATCATGCAGGCCTCCGATCCGGAACTCAAAGCCGTCATGGCTGCCATCCGGGACCGGCTGCCGAATATCTACAATATCGACAACCTGGCGGAGAGGGTGGTGGACCTTCTGGCCTGGGAGCATCACGTCGACTATCCGCCCCGGTCCGGATCCCTGGCAGACAAGTGTGCCCAGGTGCGCGGATCCATGGCCGAACATAGGATGCACGGCACCCGCTACGCCGTCCGGAAGTTGTGTGATGACTTCTTTGGAGAGGGTAACTACACCCTCCAGGAGTGGTTCCAGTATGCAGGGGAACCTTTCTGGTTCAGAGTGGAGTTTATAGACGTTATCGCCGATTGGCCTGATTTCCTGGCCAGATTGCGCATAGTGAAAAACGTGAGAAGCTGGGCGGAGCTGATCATGCGGAACAATGGAGATGCCCCCTGTAATATCGGCGCAGGCAGTATGCAGGGTTGGATCATGACGGTTACGGAGGCTATACCATGAGTCAATTCAATCTCAAAGTTACCGATGCCGGCAGGATGCTCTTTGCAGATCTGATAGCCGGAGCCGAGGCGCTGGCCGTTACCAAGCTGGCCATTGGCAGCGGGGATCTGCCGGAGGGTGTTGCTCCGGAGGAGATGACGGCCCTGGCCGGCCAGCAGGCCGAGCAGAATGTTGTAACGGTGACGGCCGATGATGAGGTGGTCACCGTCCGTGGAGACTTCACCAACGCCGGCCTGGTGGCCGGGTATCAATTGAAGGAGCTGGGCGTCTTCGCCGCAGATCCGGAGGCGGGACCCGATATCCTCATCGCCTACGGCAACGCCGGCGACAACGCCGGGTATATGCCGGCAGAAGGTACCAACGCCTTGACGCTGATCATGCAGGCTATATTCACCGTCAGCGGCGGCCTGGCCGTGACTGTGAACATCGATCCCGGAGTATATGTCGACCTGGTCACTTGGGGAACTCACCTGGCAGGAGCCGGAGGAGCTAACCAGCATCCACTGGCCACCATCGAGGATCCCGGGATGATGAGCGCAGCCGACAAGAGCAAGCTGGATGGGATTCAGAATGACTACATCCTGATAGCGGATGAAAAGAGCGCTGGTACGCACGGCGGTACCTTTACCGCTGGCGATTGGAGGACCCGGGACCTGAATACTATTATTGCCAACCCGGGCAATATCGCCTCTTTGAGTAATAACCAGATTACTCTACCGGCCGGCACATATCGCTTCCTGATTACTGCGCCGGCTATGGTGGCCAGCGAACATCGCGCCATCTTTTACGATGTCAGCGCTGCGGCTACCGCTCTGAGTAGCACCAGCGCACAGACATCCAATAGTGTCTCGACCGCTACCGAATCGATCATAGACGGGGAGATAACCATAGCAGATGAAACAATTTACGAAGTGCGTCACCGGTGCAATAACACCAAAGCGACGGACGGCTTTGGCCGAGCAAGCAACTTTGGTGGCAACGAACGTTATACCGTTGTGAGAATATGGAAGGTGGGATAAATATGGATGTTGCTCTGGCCATAGACGGTTTGGTGCCGGCCGCTAAATATGGCGGATCGGTAACAGACAACAGTAAAAAATCCTTTGACGCCTTGTTATGGGAGGACGCCAGACCCAAACCCACATGGGGATCCATTACTGCCTGGTGGGATGCCAACGGAGCCCAGGTAATGGAAGACCAGGCTGCAGAGGATCTGATAACAGCCGAGGCCCGGCAGATGGTCCAGGAAATGGCAGTGGAGAGGCTCAAAAAGGCCGGTAAGCTATCGGCCGGGTTTGATCTGAAGAGATAACGCAGGGGGAGGGGAATTCTATGGCGGTGGATTGCAATACGGAGAAGGGCTGCACGGCTTTGCAGCTACTGAATAAGGATGTTGTGGATGTAGTCAAAGATGTAAGGCGTAACGAGGTAAACATCGGTAAGATCTTTGAGCGCCTGGACAAGATGATGGTGTCATTCCTGTTGTCCGCACTAAATACACTTATCCAGATCGGCCTGGCTGTGTTTGTTTATTTAGTATTGAAGGGGGGGAAGTAGTATGAAATTCATCGAGCTTTACATCCCACAGGGGAGAAAGAACAGGCCCGGCCGGATCATGACGCCGCGGTATATAACCGTCCACGATACCGGCAACACAAAGGTGGGAGCGGATGCCTCCGCTCATGCCGCGTACCTGGCCGTCAACAAGGACGCTGAAAAGAACTTGGTATCCTGGCATCTGACCGTCGATGAACTCGATGTATATCAGAGCCTGCCGTTCAACGAGTGCGGCTACCATGCCGCAGATGGCGCCGGACCAGGCAACCGTCAGAGCCTCGGCGTAGAGATGTGCATGCATCTTGACGGTGATCGGAAAAAGATCGAGGCCAAGGGATCGGCTGCCATTGCACAACTCATTCGGGATGTTCCTACCCTGCTCCCGTTCCCGGAGTGCGTTGTCCAGCACAACCACTGGAGCGGCAAGAACTGCCCGCAGATCCTCCGGGCAAGGAAGAACGGATGGGAAGGCTTCCTGGCCGCCATCAAGAAAGAACTGAAGCCGGTGGCCACTACGTCGGCACCCAACGAGTTCCCTATCTACGTGGGCACTAAGAAGATAGGCATGGCCGTCATCATAAACGGCGTCGCCTATGGCCCCATCCGGGCCCATGCCGAAGCGCTGGGCGGCCAGGTGGTTTATACGGCCAGTCCGCGTAAGGTCACTATCGTTACCAAATAGACCGGCCGATGCCGGATAACCTTAGGGGAGAGGGTAAGCCCAAAAAGAATGGAGGTGATATCGATGAAGATACTTAAGTTTCTGCAGACCCTGTTGTTCCTGACCGGTCTCTTAAAGCCCCTGATCGAACTGATCGAGGCGGTAGAGCAGCCCGGTCACGGTGCCGAGAAGAAGAAAGCCGTCCTGGACCTGATGAAGGAATCCATAGTGGCCGCCGAGAAGGCAGTGCCCGGTCTTGATCTGGACCAGGACATGATTGTCGCTTTCCTCGATAAGGCAATCGACATGGTAGTCAACCTCAAGAACCTCATCGGCGGGTTTCGCAAAACTCCCGCTGCGGATACGGCTGGATAACGGCCGTCCGGATCTGCCGGCAAACGCCACTTTAACGACCGATACCTCAGCATATGAGGAGACCCCCGAGGAGCGTAACCGCCGGTACCGCGAGATGGTGCCGGACGGAGACGCTGACCTTTCCGATCTGCATATCTCATAGGGCGATTCCCGCCCGATCATGCCTTCCCCCGAAGGAGCCGGGGCACTGCCATTATAGCCATTACAGCAGTGCCCCGGCTGTTTTTTGCAATTCACTTGATAAATATTTCGCTATGCTTTCCAGAGAGATAGAAGCTCTTTTATTTGCTCTTCATTTAAGGTGTAATTTATGGATTCAAGTTGTTCTTCTTCTAGAAAAGGCTTCCACCATTCAAGCATACGTCGATAGCGTCGGAGTGTGGGACCATGGCTATTTAAATCTCTTCTCGGATTTCCTTGTAGTAGCTCCTCATAGCGCCCTAATTCATTTAGATAAAATGTTGCATATCCATAATGATACTCTTCGCTGGTCATATCGAACCCAGAAAAAAGTATATCATTGGGAGAAATATCAGTCTCAGGAAGATTTTTATAAGATATAGTGATTGAACGGTACATATCAAGTATGTCTATGACTTCGTTGCAAACATCTAGCGGTGTCTCGGAGTTTAAGCCGCTGCTTAATTCTCTGTAGTTATAGGTGTACCCTCTTTCGATAAATGTTAATCGTTCTTTGTAATCGCCAGGATAAAGCTTCTCTAGTATTCTTAACTGATTAGCTATAATGATCCTTTCCACTACTGTTAATTCCATAATATGTTCCTCCCCCTGATTAATAGTTCCTATATTTCAGTATAGATTGCTTTTTATAGATCATCAAACAAACGCTTGTTCTCATAGCCTTATCTGTCTTTCCCAGTGTTCCACTATTAACATCAAGACAGCTATAAAACATAGTGCCAACTATAATACTCGGGACTCTATTATTTCATGTGGAATAATCATAATAGCGCTTGCTTGACTCATGTATTTGCTGTCTGTCATAATTAAATTAAAGGTTACTAAAACTATATAAAGGGGGATAATGTCGTGCCGCTTTTAAGGGATATCCAAGATGCAGCAGTAGATAACAACATAGATATCTGTAATTTGCTTCGTAAATGTAAGATACTAGCAGCAAGATTAAACAATAAGGAATTTAGCGACTGGATAGACTATGAGCTAAATGGGTATAATGATAAAGGAGATCTCCCAATATACAGAGTTCTAAATACACAGTCGTATGGCTTTTTCGCTGGGCCATTTGGTAGTAGCATGGACAATGCTCCTATTCCGCCATCTTGCATACCTAAAGAGGTAAGCTATATGACCACAACATCTTATCTCATAGGGCCAATAAGCGCTTATGCCGCACTTGTTAACGATGCAAAAAACACGGGTGAGAATTTTAAAGACCCATGGCCGCAAGATATGGTAACTCGTTTTGCTAATGACATATATGAAAATATGGCCTGTTTGAGTGCATGGAAGATGATTCCGTATGGAGCGATGGTTTCAGTTATTGACACAATCAAGACAAGAATACTTGATTTCTCGTTAGCCATTGAAAAAGAAGCTCCCGATGCTGGAGAAGCGCCACAAAACACATCGCCAGTACCTCAAGAGAAAGTGTCGCAAATTTTTACCACTTATATTACAGGTAATGTGCAAAATGTTGCTTTAGGTAACGATAATGTCTCACAAGATGGCGAGTTTAATGTAACTGCCGGTGATTTATCAAGTCTTAAAAGTGCTTTAGATTCGCTGGGGGTATCGAATAAAGATTTTGATGACCTTAAAGCTGCTATACAGGCAGATAAGGATCCTAACGATAAACCTGCCTATGGAGAGAACACTAAGTCATGGCTTGAAAAGATGGTTTCCCACGCGGAGGCTGGAGCCTTAGCTGTTGGTACATCAGTTGCATCTACTATGCTCAGTAATTACTTATTCAGCTTTTTCGGAATGCAATAACAAAAGGAGATTCTAATGGATGCCTATAAAGAGATAACGGCCAGGCACGATGTGGCCCAGCAGGTTCAGCGTGCTCTCCGTTCTCATAAAGTAAACGAGGAAAATCTTGGCTCCACTATTGATTTTCTCAGTAATACTCTTGGTGGTATTATCGGGGCTCTTTTTCCACAAGAAACGCATGAGGAAAAAATCAAGTTTTGTATTGAAGAAATCAAACATGGGATTGAGAATGGCATGCCGGAAGAGTAGGTTATATTACTCCTGTCCGAAGGACAACAAATAGGACAACAATTATAGGTATAAAATGTCCTTTTAAGGTCCATGATGGTAACTGCTGGTAACCTTGAGAAGGGTATGAATAGCGCTATTCAGCATGGTAGCGGTCTTTTGGCGAGATAGCGGTGGACTACTCGTAATGCGTAGGTCAGCAGTTCAATCCTGCTCGTCGGCTCCAGTATTTATGCGGGTTCCGGGGTTTTGCCGGAACCCGTTTTTATTATGATAGCGTTTCTTGATAACCGATATTACCAAATCTTTTTTATTATTTTGCGATGGGTCGGCACTTTTATCGTGTGACAGCCATATTAATCCTTGATCAACTAAATCTTTAAAGCTTAAAATATCATCTAGTGATTTAAGCATTACGGTGGCTTCGAGGCTGGACATATAAATAACCCTTTTAGTACCCTCCTGATAAAATCCTATATTAAATATATAGGGGTCTCCCACGAATATATCTGCCTCTGCGGATTCCTTTTGCACATCTGCCCACTCATTACCTACTTTTATCAGATCCGGTATGGTTGAGGATAAGGCTTTTGCTTCATCAACATTTAACGTTACCATTGAACCTGTAAGGATAAGCGTTATGCCTTTATAAAGAGGCTTTGATTTTCCATATTGATAAATTCTGACTGCTTCTACGCTAATAGAAGCATAATCTGATTGCAGCTCACCTAACCTATGTGCATCCGTTATATAAAGCGGCGCCTTCTTTGCTCCGGCATGTATAGCAGATACAGCAGCAACGGAATGCCTTTCAGCTTTGGCGGCTGCAGTTGAAAGCGAGATTAAGCAAAAGCATATAGCAAAAGAAATGCTCTTTATTGGCATGATATCGCTCCTGATTAGATATATCTAGAAATATTTACCATACTTCCGGATAAATAAAACGTTTTGTTTATGCTTTATGCATGTATATTGAATTGCCACCAATCCTGAATACTTCGTATACTAGCCAAAGAGAGATATTTTATTATATGATAGGCTTAAGCAGAAGCAAGGCAACCCCTTAGCAGCAGAAGAAAAGAGAGTATGAAAAGCCTTGCAGCTATGTTACGATAAATAAAAAGTATGGAGGTAGGTATAGTGTGTAAGAGGAAATACGGTATGGCTCTGATAGGGGCAGGTATGGTATCTGCCGCACATGCTGACTCCATTATGCAACTGGATGAAACCGAGCTGAAGTTGGTATATTCAAGGACAGAGGAACGGGCCAGACAGTTTGCAGATAGATATGATGTTCCCTGGACCTGCGATTACAATGAAGTGTTAAGACGGGATGACATCGATATAGTAGATATCACTACGGTGCCTTTTTGCCATGCTGATATGGGGATAGAGGCTGCACGGCAGGGTAAACATGTTATAGTAGAGAAGCCTATGGATATCAGCCTGGAGAAGTGCGATGCGCTTATCGAGGCTTGTCAAACCAATAAAGTAAAGCTGGCGGTGATCTTTCAAAACAGATTCAAGAAGGCGGTATGTCGTGCCAGGGAGTATTGCCATGCCGATGGGCTTGGGCAGCTGCTTTATGGTGGGGCTCATGTTAAGTGGTATCGCCCTCAGGCATATTTTGATAAGGATGAATGGCGCGGCAAGCTATCCACGGAGGGCGGCGGAGCTCTCATGAATCAGGCTTTGCATTACATCGACTTGCTGCTCTGGTTTTTGGGCCCGGTGGCGGAGGTCTATGCCCATACCGCCATAACGCCTGTGCATCGAAATATTGAAGTTGAGAACCTGGCTGCGATCAATCTTAAATTCAGGAATGGTGCTATGGGCATTATCGAGGCCTCCACTTGCCTTTATCCGGGTTTACCAGAGCGCCTGGAACTGTACGGTACCAGAGGAACTATCACTTTGGAACGGGGCAGCCTATCCTCTTGGAATATTATGAATGCTACGGAGAATGATGAACCCGGCGATGTGGAAGAGGTTACCGGCACCGGTGCCAGTGATCCCATGGCCTTTCCCATAACCTGGCATAAAGCCCAGATAAAGGATATGTGTGACGCTATAACTCAGGATCGCGAACCGCTGGTGAACGGCTTGGAAGGTCGTAAATCTATCGAGCTATGTCGCTATATCTATGAATCGGCTGAGAAGGGAATGCCGATAATCTTACCGTAGGGCGCTGCTCCGCAGAACGTGCGGTTTATTTATGTAAATAATTGTTCTTGTTCGGAAATGAGTGTTCGAGCACTCCTTATGCAGAGTATGGAGGATTTCATGCCTGCAACGAGCTGCGAGAAACCGGAGGCGAGCCGTGAGAATATCATGCCCAGGGCAATGAGGCTTCTCTGTGCAGATGTATCTCATCGATAACAGCTTTCCCCCGGCGTGTTACCAGAAAGAGAACGGCATCGGCGATCTCTTCCGGCTGCATAAGTACAGAGCGATCCAGGTCAGGGCGGGATTGTCCGGCCATGGCTGTATCTACGCCGCCCGGGCAGATAGCGTGAACACGGATACCGTCGTGCTGCACTTCTTTGGCAAGAGCCTTACTCATTCCCATGAGTGCATGCTTGGAAGCACTGTATAAGGATTGCCCGGCATATCCTTTGGTCCCTACTACCGATGCTATATTGACGATATAGGAGCGTTCCTGCAAGCGCAGGTAGGGGATGCTCTCGCGGCAAAGCAGAAAAGGCCCGCGTGCATTGATATTCATGACCATATCCCACTCTTCTATAGTCATATCGGTAAGAGGCCCGTAGATTCCTATTCCGGCATTATTTATTACTATATCCAGGCGTCCGAAAGCGGCAACGGTAGCCTCTACCAGCCGATGGATATCGCTTTCGCTGGAAAGATCGGTGATTAGCGGCATAGATTTTCCTCCCAGGCTCTCTATCTCCTGTGTTAGTGCATCCAGTTCTTCAGCCGTTCTGGATGCCGAAATTACCATTGCTCCTGCACGTGCCATGGTTAGAGCTACAGCTCTGCCTATGCCTCTTCCTGCACCGGTTACGATGGCTGCTTTACCTGCTAATAATTCATTTGACATAAAAATGCTACCCTTCACAAATAAATCTGCTTAATAATTATAAGAGAAGGTTAGCATTTTTATCAAATGTTAGCAAATGTTAGCCAGAATAACGGAAAGGGATTCCTTCTTTTATTTTTTAAAGTTTATGGTATAATGCTATGGGCGTTAAATAGCCTGTTGTTTATTAAAATGGGTGCATCTGTGTTAAAATACAGCTGTCGATATAATCGTAGGTGAGAAGTACCGCCTAGTGGCGGTGATAAAATGGATTATGAACATAATATGTTAAGCTTTGCGGAGCTGGATTCTACCAATAATTTTGCTTTGAAGAATATTGCCGGTCTGAGTGACAGGCAGGTTATCATAGCCGCCAGGCAAACTGCCGGACGAGGAAGGCTTGGCCGCAGGTGGATATCTGAAAGCAGCGGCAATGCGTATTTTACCATTCTTCTCAAACCTCAACGAAATCCCGGCACACCATTTTATATCTCCAATATAACTCAATATGCTTCTATTGTTCTTTGCCGTATTCTGGATGGTTACGGCATCGTTCCTCATATTAAGTGGCCAAATGATGTTCAGGTTAACGGACATAAGCTTGCCGGCATTCTTAGTGAAGCTTCCTGGTCAGGCAGAGAGTTTACCGGCATGGCGCTCGGTATTGGCGTAAATCTTAATATGACGCAGAATGATCTTGCCGCTATTGAACAACCGGCAACGGCGCTTAACCTGCTGACGGGCAAAAATATTGATCGGAACTCTTTCATTGCTCGTTTTACAGACGAGTTTTTTATTGGTTATGATTCCTTTATTGATGCAGGTTTTGCTTCAATAAAGGATGAGTATATCGGCCGAAGTCCGTATATCGGATGCCGCATAGCTGTAAGTTCAGCCCGGCATATTGAATATGGTATTGCACAGAGCATAAATGATGATGGCTCTTTGTTGCTGGCTGCGGGCGACGACGGCGAAAAAATTATCATGGCGGGAGATTTAATATGGTTGTAACGGGATTGATAATTACTGTAATTGGTATGGCGGTAGTCTTTGCTTTTCTTATTGTTATGGTTCTGGTGATAGATAGTACCGGCAGGATTATTCAGATGACGGAAAAACGCCGGCCACAGGCGCCGCCGCCGGCGGCGCCTGGAAGCGGCGGCGGTAATAATAATAATAATGATGAAGAAATAGCAGCTGTTATTGCAGCAATACATGCGTTGTAGAGGTGGGAGATAATGGGTAAAAAAATAGTAAAAATTATGGATACCTCTTTCCGGGATGGCTTTCAGTCAGTATTTGGAGCCAGAGTCCAGACCCGGGATTTTTTACCGGCAGTAGAGGCTGCCAGAGATGCGGGCATCAAGCATTTTGAAGCGGGTGGCGGTGCTCTCTTTCAATCACTCTATTTTTATTGTAACGAGGATGCTTTTGCCGCTATGGATGCCTTCAGGCAGGCTGCCGGCCCTGATGCGAACCTGCAAACGCTGGCCAGAGGTATCAATGTGGTCGGGTTGGATTCCCAGAGCAGTGATATCATACAATTGCATGCTCAGCTTTTCAAAAAGCACGGTGTTACCACCATTCGTAATTTCGACGCTCTGAATGATGTTCGTAATCTGATACACAGCGGCAAGTCCATAGCAGAAGCAGGGTTGAAGCATGAGGTAACCGTGACCATGATGGCGCTGCCGCCTGGATGTGAAGGAGCGCATGATGCGGAGTTCTATGTGAAGGTGCTCAGAGATATTCTCGATGCGGATATTCCCTTCCACACCGTCTGCTTCAAGGATGCTTCAGGAACCTCAACCCCTGAAACGGTTTATCAAACTATAAAGCAGAGCAGAGCCTTGCTGTCACGCGGCATAGAGATATCCTTCCATACGCACGAAACGGCAGGTACCAGTGTATTGGCATATAAGGCGGCGCTGGAAGCCGGTGCAGATATTATTAACCTGGCTATGGCCCCGGTTTCCGGCGGCACTTCGCAACCTGATATCATTACCATGTGGCATGCTCTGCGTGGAACGGATTATCACCTGGATGTGGATATAGAGAGGGTGATGGAAGCAGAAGAGATATTCAAGGAGTGCATGAAGGATTATTTTATGCCTCCCGAGGCGTTAGCCGTTGATCCATTGATAATCTTTTCGCCTATGCCCGGAGGGGCGCTGACGGCTAATACGCAGATGATGCGTGATAGCAATATCCTGGATAAATATCCTGAGGTCATAAAGGCCATGAGTGAAGTGGTCATGCGAGGCGGTTTTGGAACCTCTGTGACACCGGTATCGCAATTCTATTTTCAGCAGGCATTTAATAACGTCATGTTCGGCCAATGGAAGAAGATAGCTGATGGTTACGGCAGGATGGTTCTTGGGTACTTCGGACGCACACCGGTATCTCCTGACCCCGAAGTTGTGGCGATAGCCGCAGAACAGCTGGGACTGGAGCCGACGACCGCTGATCCTCTGGAAATAAATGATGCTGATTCTCAAAAGGGCGTAAAAGCGGCTTTGTCCATGCTGAAAGAGCACGAGCTGCCGGAGACAGATGAGAATATCTTTATTGTTGCTACCTGCAAAGAGAAGGGCATATCTTTTCTGAAAGGTGAAGGCCGTATTGGTGTCAGAAAGAGAGATGCTGCGGCTGCTTCCAATGTTGAGAAAGATGCTGACGGCTATACGGTAACTGTCAACGGAAGAGATTATGCCGTAGTGCTTAACGGGCGTAAGGCTTTGGTAAATGGCAAGAGCTATGATATCAATGTCAGAGCAGGCGCTGATATAGCCGGCAATATGTCAGATAGCACTGATGCGACTCAGGAGACAGCCGATGTCAAAGCACCGTTGCCGGGTGCTATAATCGGTATAAAGGTTAATATCGGTGATAGGGTAGAGAGCGGTATGACGCTGTTGCTGATGGAGGCAATGAAGATGGAGACGGAGATAAAAGCTTCGGTTACCGGTCAGGTGGCTTCCATTGCGGTCTCTGTGGGAGATCAGGTTAGTACCGGTCAAGTGCTCGTTTCGATAAATTAGATTATATATACAGGAGTGCTGACGTGAATTTACTGGAAATGGTCAATTCTTTGTGGTTATCCACCGGTGTGGTCAATATGAGCGCCGGGCAGATTCTGATGATTGCTGTAAGCCTGCTTCTGATATGGCTGGCTGTTAAAAAGGGCTTTGAGCCGCTGTTATTAATTCCTATCGGTTTCGGCGGTCTTCTATCCAATATACCTGTGGCAGATATAGCCGGTGCCGAAGGTTTTTTGGGCATTGTCTACAAGTCAGGCATCGAATCAGGGCTCTTTCCGCTCTTCATATTTATGGGCATTGGAGCTATGACGGATTTTGGTCCGCTTATTGCCAATCCCAAGACTGCTCTTCTTGGGGGAGCAGCGCAATTCGGTATTTTTACAACGCTTATAGGGGCGTTGCTGCTGGCTCAGCATTTCGGCTTTGAGTTCGGCCTGAGAGAGGCTGCTTCTATCGGCATCATTGGCGGTGCTGACGGGCCGACGGCCATATTTCTGACCGCACGCCTGGCGCCGCATCTGCTGGGCGCCATTGCTGTGGCGGCGTACTCCTATATGGCGCTTGTTCCTATAATACAGCCGCCTATCATGCGCTGGTTGACGACGGAGGAGGAACGCCGCATAGAGATGCGCCAGCTCCGGCCGGTATCCAAGACGGAGAAGGTGCTTTTCCCGCTCATTATCCTTGGGTTATGTATTTTGTTGCTGCCTACCGCTACACCGTTAATCGGTGCGCTTGCTTTTGGTAATTTGGTGCGTGAGTCCGGGGTGGCGGAGCGTTTGTCCAAAACGTTACAGAATGAATTCATCAATATTGTAACCATCCTTTTGGGGCTTTCCGTGGGATCAAAGCTCTCAGCGGAGCAATTTCTACGGGTTGAAACTTTGGGAATATTATTGCTGGGATTGTTCGCTTTTTCAGTGGGATCTGCTTCGGGTGTTCTGCTGGCCAAACTCATGAATATCTTCTCCAGGGATAAGATTAATCCGCTGATAGGATCTGCTGGAGTTTCGGCTGTACCCATGGCCGCGAGGGTATCCAATAAGGTTGGATTGGAGGCGCGTTCGGATAATTATCTGCTTATGCATGCTATGGGCCCCAACGTATCCGGTGTTATCGGTTCTGCTGTAGCAGCTGGCATTCTGCTGGCATTGATTCACTAAAGCACGATCGAACTTATCCTCTGTCTTTTCCATTGGGATATAAAAGAGTAGCAAGAGAGTTAGGGGCGCAGGTTGAAGACCTGCGCCCGAGTTGTTATGTGCGGTTTGATAAGGCGCCTCGAGGGTATAAAAAAGAGTATATAAATTTTCGAGGTGAGGCATATGGAAAGTTTTGTCAACCTTTTCTCAACCGGAAGAATTAAACAAATGGAGATCAAAAACAGGATTTTTATGGCTCCTATGGTTCGCAACTATGCGGATGCGCAGGGATTTATCACACCCAGGTATACGGCGCATATAAGGAAGATAGCTAGAGGTGGAGTGGGGGCCATGATTCTGGAGGCTTCATTCGTTAGTGATGAAGGTAAAGGCTTTGCCAACGAACTGGGTATTCACCGCGATGAATGCTTGCCGGGCTTCAGGGATCTGGTAGAAGCGGCTCATCGATACGGGGCTGTGATAGGACCGCAGCTTTATCATGCCGGACGCCAGACGGCATCTGCTATATCCGGTATGCAGCCGGTAGCTCCATCGGCTATACCGGATCCTACTATCAATGAGGCACCTAGGGCATTGAAAATAGATGAGATTCATCGTATTGTTGACGCATACGCTCAGGGTGCCGGGCGGGCCAAAAAAGCTGGCTGCGATTTTGTTGAAATACATGGGGCACATGGCTATTTGATTACCCAGTTTCTCTCTCCGTTCAGTAACCAGCGCGAAGATGATTACGGCGGTACATCGGGCAAGCGGATGCGTTTTCTAAAGGAAGTTTACATGGCTGTCCGTCAGGCTGTCGGAGATGATTATCCTGTTATTGTGCGCCTCTCGGGAGATGAGATGGTGCCCGGCGGCTTGAAATTAGAGGATTGTATAACAATCGCTCAAAGGCTGGAAGAGTGGGGTGCCGATGCTTTGCATATCTCTGCCGGCAATTATGCTTCCTACGAACTAGGCTATATGATTTCGCCTATGGCTATTGAAGATGGCCCTCTTGTTCCGCTGGCGCAGCACATCAAGGAGAGCGTTAATATTCCCGTAATCACTGTGGGCAAGATAAGACATCCTGAACTGGCCGAAGAGATTCTCATCGCAGGCAAAGCTGATTTTATTGCCCTGGGCAGACCCTTCCTGGCCGACCCGGAGTGGCCTAACAAGGCTAAAGACGATCGGACGGAGGAGATAAACAGGTGCATTGCCTGTAACCAGGGATGCATCACTCGCCTCTTTGCTCAGCAGGATGTCTGGTGTACTGTCAATCCACAGGCCGGCAGGGAAGAGATCTTTGCTGTGCCACTGCCGGTTATCAAGCAAAAGGTTCTTGTTGCCGGAGGAGGCCCTGCCGGCATGTCGGCCGCCAAGGTATTATCAGAGAGGGGACATCAGGTGGTTCTTTGTGAAGAGTTGAAAGATTTAGGAGGACAGCTTATAGCTGCTGCAATTCCGCCTTACCGCCCCGGTTGGGAGCTGCTGCGCAGTTATTTGGTCAGGGAGATGAAAAGGCTGGGCATAGAGGTTCGGCTTAACACAAAGGCCACGGCGGATATGGTGCAACAAGAGGGCTTTGATTCTGCTATTGTGGCTGTAGGAGCTCATTCGGTTCGCTTGGATATTCCAGGTATTCAGTATGCTAACGTGGTGGTTGGACGTGATCTTTTGGAGGGTCATAGCCAGGCTAAAGGCAAGGTGGTCGTAGCCGGCGGAGGATGTGCCGGAGCACAAACAGCTGAATATCTGGCTGTGCGCGGACATGAGGTAACTATTGTAGAGATGCTGGGTGAGATAGCCCAGGATGCTCCTCGTGCGGATCGGGAATTGCTTCTGGGGCGGCTGCAAAAAATGGGCGTAAAACTGATGAGTAACACTAAAATTATGAGCATAGGGGAGAATAAGGTCAGCATTGAAAGCCCCGTCGGCCTGGCGGAGCTGCCTGCTGATACCGTAGTTATTTGCCTGGGGTCGGCTCCCAATGACGATATTGTCGATGCTCTGCAGAAAGCAGTTCGCTACGCTGTCAAAATCGGCGATGCCGTCAGACCGAGAAAAGTAACGGAAGCCATTGAAGAGGGAGCGCTGGAAGCGCTTAAAATATAGCTGCTCGATAAATGAAATGCATATCGTGGTACGCCATAAAGAACTCCTTTTTAACCGGCAGCAAGGCTGCCGGTTTTTTAATAGTGAAACCTTGTGAGCCTCTGTTTCGTATACTGGTATGTATAAATGCGATTGCTTCGGAACATAAAGTGATAATTCCGGAGGTATGCTATTAATAGCAGCGCATATGGCAGCATGCCCTTTTTTAGATGATATCTATAATTAAATGTATGGAGAAGAGAGGAGCTTGTCTTGAATCCCGAAAAGCTGCACCAATTGACATCGATAAGCAGAGAAACCGGAAAGCCGTTGTCTGAGTTGCTGGTGCAGTTCGGCTTCTGCTCTGAAAATGATACCCACAGGTTTATGGCTCAGCTGGCCGGCCTACCATTTGTAGATATACATGAAGGCGATCTTGATCCCAAAGTAATTGCTCTTATTCCTGCGGAACTTGCTTACCGTCATCAGGTGTTGCCGCTCTCTTTTGATGGAACTACGGTGCATATCGCGGTTGCCGATCCTTTTAATACGGCGGCGACGGAAGATATCAGAGTTGCTACCGGCCTTTCTGCTGAACTCGTCTTTGCCGACCCGCAAGATATCCGGCGCCTGGTAGAGGAGCATTACGTTCGGCGTATGATTGCCGATACTGCTGATGAGGATGTCCAGATATTGGAAGAGAGCGATGACGAAATCGGCGATCTGGAGCGTATGGCCAGAGAGACCACCGTCATTAAATTAGTCAATCTTATTCTGCGGCAAGCCGTGCAGGAGCGTGCCAGTGATGTTCATGTGGAGCCGTTCGAGCGCGGTATGCGGGTGCGCTATCGTATTGACGGTATCCTGCACGAGATATCATCGCCTCCCAAGCGATTGCAGGCCGCCATTATTTCCAGGCTTAAAATAATGTCTAATCTCGATATCGCCGAGCGCAGGCTGCCGCAGGATGGGCGAATAAAATCAAGAATAGCCGGTCGTGAAATAGATATAAGAGTATCCACCATGCCCACGCTTTATGGTGAGAGTGTGGTTCTAAGATTGCTTGACAGGGGAGCGGGCAGCTATTCGTTGGAAACCAATGGTATGCTGGAGGATACATTGCATAGCATGGCAAAGCTCAGCACCTTGCCGCATGGTATGGTACTGGTTACCGGACCTACCGGCAGCGGAAAAACTACTACGCTATATGCCGCTTTGCAAAAAACATATTCAGTTGCCAGGAAGATCATCACCATAGAAGATCCGGTGGAATATCAGTTTGAAGGTATAAACCAGATACAGGTTCACCCTCGTATAGGACTGACATTTGCCAACGGTTTACGGCATATCCTGAGACATGATCCGGATATTATTATGGTTGGTGAAATTAGAGATGCTGAAACAGCTGAAATAGCTATCCATTCTGCCCTTACCGGCCATCTTGTTTTCAGTACTCTGCACACCAATGATGCTGCCGGAGCGATCACACGCCTGCTGGAGATGGAGGTGGAACCCTATCTAGTTTCATCAAGCGTCGAAGCCGTTCTGGCGCAACGGCTGGTACGCACTATCTGTCCTGCCTGCAGGGAAGAGTGCGGCTCCTTTGATGCTGAAAATGGCATAGGAGCCTTTCCACTCTATCACGGCCGTGGGTGCGATGAGTGTAAGAAAACCGGTTACAGAGGGCGGACCGGTATCTTTGAGCTTCTTATTCTGGAGGAAACCCTTCGCTCTATGGTTCTGAAGCGTGCTCCCGCAGGTGCTATAAGGGAAGCAGCCTGCACAGGGGGCATGCGGACCCTCTATCAGGATGGATTAATAAAGGTGCGCCAGGGTGTGACCACTCTTGAGGAAGTAGTTCGCGTTACGCAGAAGGGCGAAATGGAATGAGGCCGAGTTAGGACGCTCACATAGTAATCCAAAAGCCGGTTGATAATCAACAACTGATCAGGATATTTAAAGAAAGCGTGGTTATATTTGGATGGTATGCGACCATGCGTGAATACTCTTACAAGGGAATAGGCAGCAACGGGCGACAGATCAGCGGCAAGCTGGTAGCAGCGGATGAGCGCACTGCGTTAATCAGGCTTAAAGCGGATGGTGTTCATCCTCGACATATCTCTCCGGTTTCGAGAAGAGGAAGTATAGCCTCTCTTCTGCATTGTGGAACAACCAGCGGCGGCAAAGTCGGGAGCAGGGATCTTACCGTCTTCAGCCGTCAATTAGCCAACCTGGTACGCGGAGGATTGCCGCTGATGCGTACCTTTACAGCTCTTACGGAACATACTGAAAATTTACGATTGAAAACGGCATTAGAGCGTATGCAACAGGATATCAATAGCGGCAAAGCATTATGGGAAGCAATGGATCAGTATCCCGGCATATTTCCACCTCTTTATGTGAGCATGGTAAAAGCAGGTGAAGCAAGCGGTCAATTGCACTCAACATTGCAATGGCTGGCCGAATATCTGGAAAAGGAACAGGCTCGCAGAATGCAGATTCGTAGTGCTCTGGCATATCCGATGCTGCTTATCAGCATCGGCACCCTATCCGTGACTCTTTTGATAACTCTGGTCGTGCCCAGATTTGCCGCCGTATTTGAAGAGTTTGAACAGGCATTGCCGGCACCGACTGCGGCACTGTTGAGCATTTCCGGTATAATATTTCAATGGTGGTGGATTTTGGCAATTGTAATAGCGCTGATAGTATCGGCGGTCAGAGCTTATGCCGGCACCTCCAATGGACGTTTTCGATTGGATGCTTTTAAAATGAAACTACCTATTTTGGGCAAGCTGGGATTGAAAGCTGCCGTATCAAGATTTGCCAGGACTACGGCCACTCTATTGCAAGGCGGAGTATCGCTCTTTGATTCCATTTCCATCGCTCGTGACGTGGTAGA
This sequence comes from bacterium UBP13_UBA5359, assembly GCA_002410925.1. Classification (GTDB taxonomy): domain Bacteria; phylum UBP13; class UBA5359; order UBA5359; family UBA5359; genus UBA5359. The sequence goes on along the minus strand of DHPR01000033.1, from coordinate 432,608 downwards.
CAACGAGGTTCTGGCCAGAGCAGCTGACAGTGCTCGTGCGGGTATGCGGGAGGGAGAGAGTTTTTCCGGGCAGCTTGATGCTACAGGTGTCTTTCCATCCCTTCTTACTAGTATGGCAGCAGTGGGAGAGGAAACGGGAGATCTTCAAAACGTGCTGCTGACGGTAGCCGATACCTATGACGTAGAAGTGGAAGCTACTCTTAAGAGCGCCGTTTCGCTTTTGGAGCCGGTAATTATAGTGGCGGTTGGAAGTGTGATAGGGTTTGTCATCCTGGCTATGCTTCTGCCAATATTTCAGATTAACCTGATGGGGGGATAAAGAGTGAAAAATATCCGAAGGAGAGATAAAAACAGAAGAGGCTTTACATTGCTGGAGCTGCTGGTGGTTATGGTTATTCTTGTTCTGCTGGCCGGTGTAGTCACTATAGTGGTGGTCAAGCGTGTGGAGGAGGCCAGGTATGCCAAAGCAGTAAGCGATATAGAGAGTATAGGGAATGCTTTGGATCAGTTTTATCTGCATACAGGCAGATACCCCTCCACGGACGAGGGGCTGGAAGCTTTACGTATCAAACCGCAGAGCGATGCAAGCGGTTGGAACGGACCATATGTCAAAAAGAGCATACCGGCTGATCCATGGGGCAGAGAGTATATCTATGAATGCCCCGGCAATAATAATGCTGATTCCTACGATTTAAGTTCGATGGGACATGATGGCAGAGAGGGTGGCAGCGGCGCCGATGCCGATATCACCAATTGGGATAAATAAAGAGACGGGCTTTACCATGGTCGAGTTGCTGGTAGTTCTGGCAATGATGGCTATAATCAGCGGCATGATGATTCTTTCCTTAGGACCGGCCCTGCGTGATGCCAGACTGCGTACAGGCTGCCGAACGATAATGGCTGCTCTGAAGTATGCTAGGAGTCATGCTGTAACTGAGCGCACAGATACACGAGTAATTTTCGCTAACGATGGGAAGGGTGTCCATGTGGAGGAAATTACTGCTGATGACAGGGGAGAGGATGCTATCAGGCCGGTTACCGCTCCTGCAGGGCGCTTCCGTCGGCTGCCGAACAACATTACTGTGTTGGTTGTGAGAAAGCCGGGTGGGGACGAGAACTGGATAAGATTTACGGAGCTGGGCCAGACAGAGAATGCTCTTATTAGAATTGGCGATGATTACGGCAGAACCAGAACTGTTGCCGTGGATGCCGTAACAGGGCGCTGCGAGGTTTTACAGGCTGAAGATGAAGAGTAAAAAAGGCTTTTCTATGCTGGAAATGATTGTGGCGGTAGCATTGCTGGCTATAGGTATAGCGGCTGTGTTAAAGGTCTTCTCGTCGGGACTTGTTTCGGCAAGGCTGGCGGAGGATTATTCCCGGGCAGCTATATTGGCACATCAGGTAGCCTCTGATCTTGAGCGGCGTTCGGACATCGGTGATGGGCCGGTATCCGGCGATTTTGGCGATAATGCACCGGATTATTTCTGGAATGCAGATCTTAGTACCAATGCAACAGGCTTGCGGCGAGCGGAAATATCGGTAGAGAAGCGTGGGCGCGGGCGGCATCAGGCGTATGAGATGGTTATCTGCTTTGCCGGCAGCAGCCGAACGGCGGAGGCTGCCAGCCAATGAGAGGTGTAATAAGGCATAAGAGGGCTCTTTTTCAGACTTCGGGCTTTACTCTGATAGAGACCATGGTGGCCGCCGTTATGTTGATACTGATTATGGGAGCTGTATACGGGGCATTTCGTGCCGCCGGAACCAGTGCATCCGGGCTGGAAGAGAGAGCGGATATATCTCAAACCGGGCGTATACTGCTGGATAGGATCGGGGCTGGGTTGCATAGTGCCTGTCCGCCGGATACGGATGGAGATGATGGGCTGGTAGGCGAGGATAGCTCTGACGGCTGGAATGATCTGCAGTTTGACAAACTGACCTTTACAACTATGAGCCGCCAAGCAATGATGGAAGCACAGCCGGGGGGCGGTCTTTGTCGTGTGACTTACTATATGGAGCGGGATGACGGCGGCCATCCTCTGGGGCTGTTTATGATAGAGGATTTTAAGCCGGGATTGAGCCTTCTCGGGAAAGATCAGGCTGAAGAGGGAGCGGAGACAGTATTACTTTCCAATAAGGTAGTAGGCTTCAACTGCCGTTACTACGATCGTGATGCCGATGAATGGCTTGATGAGTGGGCTGATCAAAGCAGATTGCCGGCAGCCGTGCGTATAGAATTAGCGCTCAGATCCAAAGATGGCGCTGTGCCCGTTGTGACGGCCTCTACCTTCAATCCGGCTGTGATTGTATCCGGCGAAAGATCAGAGGTGCTTTTACCATGATTCGGGTGCATCAGCGTCGGGGATCGGCTCTGGTTGTAACACTTTGGGTGCTGGCAGCATTGACTATTCTGGCTGCTGGTTTGGGCCTTACGGCACGTACGGAGGTACGAATTGCCAGAAATTACACTGAGCGTATCAAGTGCCGCTGGGCGGCTCGGGCTGCTACGGAGGCGGTTCTGTTAAGATTGAAAGAGACTGATGATTTAAGGTTATCTCTTTTGGCCGAAGGGGAGAAAGGATTGGTCCTTACCTCTGAAGAGCTTGAGCTGGATATGGGAGAAGCCGGTTTTACCATAGTAATAAAGGATGAGTCCGGCAGAGTGAACGTTAATACTGCATCTGCCGAAATGCTGGAGAATATCTTTGGCGATAGCGAGGCAGCGGATTCTATTATTGATTGGCGCGATGCTGATGATATTCAGCGAGCATCGGGAGCTGAAACAGAATATTACTCCGCATTGGAAAGGCCTTATCGTGCTCGCAACGCCTCGTTATTGACCGTAAGCGAATTGCATTTAATAAAAGGGATATCGGAAAGGCTCTCCTCCTCTGCTAATAATACAGCAGGGTTAGTGCCTATCGAGATCTTCACCGTATATTCGCGTGATCGCAATATGAATGCTGCTGGACAAAAAAGGGTGAATATATTGGCTGCTGAGAGAAATACGCTCACGACATTGCTCAGTGATATATTGGATGACAGCAAGATTAATGCTCTTATGCAGTTTATTAGTGCCGGAAATCTTAGAGAGGTTGCTGATATAGTGGGTGTGGCAGAGCTTTCCAGAGAAGATATAAAGGGTATATATGATCGTTTGACCATCTCCAATGCAGAAGAGATAGAGGGGTTGATCAGTATAAACACAGCCTCTGCTGCAGTACTGGCTGCAATACCCGGTCTGGATGAAGCTATGGCTGAGAGGATTACTGCCTATCGTACCGAGAACGGGCCCTTTGCTGATGTAGGCGCTCTTCTGAATATAAGTGATCTTCCCATGGCCGTTTTTCGTGAGATCGCACCATTGCTTACGGCCAGATCATCTGTTTACAGACTTACGGCTTCCGGATTTATACGCGAGGGTAGGCCGTTCATCATAACCTGTGTGGTTGATATGAATGCCGGAACACCAAGAATACTTTACTGGCAGGAGTGATAGCGCAGATGTTGATAAGCAGAACTAGTTTGGGGATAGATATGGAGGGCGAACGCATCCGAATTGTGGAACTGCGGTCCTGCGCCGGCGGATATGAGGTTGCACATGCTACTTTCCTTGATCCCGGCGAAGGTGATATTTCCACTGCATTGAGGTGCTTTATCTTTGAAGCCGGCATTACATCAGGGCGTATTATCTGTGGTTTGCCTACAGAGGACTGTGTCCTTAAGCTGGTGAAGTTGCCAAAAGCGGCCAAAGCTGAGCTTGCCGGTATGGTACGCTATGAAGCCGAATTACAGATGCCGTTGCCTCTGGCCGATATGGCCTGGGGGTATGGCATCTGTAACTATCCGATAGCGGAGGGGGAGCAATCGGTTCTAATCGCCGGCATCAGACATGAAGCCGCCGATGAAGCGGTAGCAATGGCCGAAGCAGCACATTTGGCGCCCGATATGGTTACGTTTGCTATGGCCGCCGCTGCCAGGAGCGTAGGCAATGCTGCAGAGTCGGTCATGATATTGGATATTCGGCGTGAATGGATCAGCATAGGCATTGCCTGGCAGGGAAGCATTGTGCATGTAAGCAACGTAAGGCGGGATAATGAACGAGATGATGCCGAGGAGGTGTTGTTGAAAAAGACGGCCGCCAAGATGAAGCGTTCCATCTTTTCGTTGGCGGCATCCGGAAGCGCTCTTATCCCTGTTAAAGCTGTGGCGGTTGGCGAAGAGGCTTCTATCTGTGAAATATGCCGTAAACTGTCAGAAATATCAATGATGGAGGTTGTACCGGGCGACCCATGGCATGGCATGAATATCCCCGCCATGAGCATCAAGGAGGATACCGCCAATCCAGCTGCTTTTGCTGTTGCTACCGGGTTGGCGCTGATGGGCCTTGACGGCAAAGAAGCTATTAACCTGTTGCCGGAGCACAGGATTGAAGAGCGGATCATACGCCGTCGAACTAATATTATTTTGTTGGGGTTAGGGGTTGCCGTGCTATTGCTGGCATTTTTTCTCATGAGCGGGTATAGCTCTCTGTCTGCCAAATCAGCTGAATTACAGAAAACAAAGATGCATTTACAAGAGATTAAGCGTGCCATACGACAAGAGGGAGGGGCTGAAGGCATCCCTTCTGATAAACTAAGGCAGCAGATTAATGATATAAGGAGCTGGCAGAAAAGCTCGCTTGAATTGCTGCGCCTGCTCAGCCTGAAGATGCCGCCCGACATATGGCTGGTAGAGTTGTCATATGAGAAAGAGAAGTCCTTGAGCATTGCAGGAAAAGGAGATAGCAACTCGGCCATAGCCACCGCAGTAGGAAGGCTCTGGGAAACAGCTCTTTTCGATAACGTGGTGCTCGATTACTCCAACAAGGAACGAGCTGATACGCAGGCAGGTTATGATTTCAGAATAACCTGTTCCTGGATAAAGAAGAAAGGCGGATTGTCCGTTGACAAACAAATGGGTAATGGCCAAAAAACAGGGATTACGGTACAATGATTGATATTTTTAAACGACGTCCATCTTTCGCAGCTGCTGTTTTTATGGGTCTGCTAGTTGCAGCCATGTTTGTTGGCGCTATAGGCCAAAGAGTCTCTTTGTTGCGTGTAACCAAAGAATTGGGTTTCTCAAGGAAAGAGTCGTCAGATATGGTACGGCGTCTTCAAGCTTTAAGGCTTAATGCCGATGAGTATGCTGATCTATCCTCCAGCCTGGGCATTGCCAGGGCCGATGCCTTCGTCCGTGAAGATGATGTCTCGGCTGTAATTAAAAGAGTAACGGCCATTATTGAATCACAGGGTTGCGTCGTAACCACTCTTCGGCCGGGACAGGCAACCGTGAAAGAGGGTATATCTCGTCTTCCCATGAAGGTCAGCCTGGAATGTAGTCTTGATGATCTGACCAGGATTCTATTTAAAATGGAACGAGGCAAGCATCTTCTTGCCATAGAAAGGATGGATATTCGCCTCTCCAATGATTACGATAAGGGCATCTCTGAACTGCTGAGAGTGGAGATAACCGTGGCATCCTTTTCGCTGAAGCAGAGCAAGAATATTTTTGCAGATAAGGGGGATGGAGAGAGATGAATATTATTGAACGGTTGAAATCAGTAGAAATAAGTCCTTTTGTTGCAGGAATAGCCATAGCCTCCCTCTTGCTGGCCTTTCTGGCGGCCATTATATGGATAAAGAGTTTCCTAAGCCGCATACCCGTAAACTCTGTCAGCGATACAGGCAGATATACGGATAGCACTTCAGCTGCGAGACCTCTTGCCGGCAATAAAGCTACAGGAAAAAGCTTGGCAAAGCCTGGTGAGAACTTTGCCGACTATGCAATAATACCCCGAAGAAATTTATTTATGTCTGCAGGTACGGCGACAAATGCAGCCGATAGCTCAAAGTCGGGGAAGGCATCCGAAAGAGCTGATACCGCCGCTTTGGATCTGGCCGCACTTATTTTGCCTGATCCGGCATCATCCGGAACCTCCTCTGCACAGAGGACAGGGACAGAAGATGCTCCCGCCAGTGATGCCGGTAAGAAGGTCGCTTTTACCGGTGTGGTGGAAAGCAGAGGTGAGAAGCGTGCTCTGCTGGAAAACTTATCAACCTCGGAAACAAGCTTTGTGGCACAGGGAGAAGAGGCTTTCGGCTTACGGCTGGCGGAGATCGGTGAACGATATGTATTATTGGAGAAAGATGGCGCTCAAGTGAGGCTGGGGCTGGGTGATAACAAGTCCGATGCTGTCTCCGGTGCCGGACGGGCAGTGTCTGCAAGTGCAGCAGACCGATCTTCTACCCGGGATCAATCCTCTGGCGCCGGTCAGTCCGACGGCCTATACAGGCCATCGGAAGGTGATCCTGTTAATAGCAGACGCTATGAAAATATGCGGCGCCGATTTATAGACAGGAGAAGGGGCGGTGCAGGGAGCACTGAAAATGCTTCTTCCGGCTCCAGATAGCAAGAGGAAGCGCAAAAAGAAAGGCAAGCATATAATTTATTCAATCAAGAGGCCAAAAAGGAAGGAAGAAAAGAATATGCGTTCAAGAATGGGATTGCTTTTAATACTTTGCTCGTTTGGTTTTTTTGCTGCTTATCCATGGATAGCGATAGCGGCGGAGGATGCAGATACACCTATATCGACATTGGTGCCGCCTGCTGCTCAAAGAGGCGACAGAGTTCGGCCGGCGGGCGGGATTGGAAAGGATATCTCTTCAGAAAACAGGCAATCCGATCGGTTCGCTTCACGCATATCCATGAGCTTTGATAAAGCGGATATCGGCAGCGTATTGAAGTATTTGAGTACTGTCAGCAGAACGCCTATTGTTGCTGATCCGGATATCTCAGGCAATATTACCATTGTCAGCATGAAAGATATAACCTTGGCCGAAGCTTATGAAGTTGTTAATGCTGTTCTCAAAGTTCGCGGTTATACTATGGTAGGCGGCCCGGGCAGCAAAGTGATACGTGTTGTTCCTTTACAAAAGGCGGTTGCCGATAATACGGATGTAAGAGCAGGCAAGGACCCGCAGCAGATGGCTGCCGGAGACAGCATGGTAACGCAGGTCATACCGCTGGATTTTGTTAATGCTGTAAAACTAAAAGATGAATTGAAGCCGCTGGTATCCGATAATCAGGCCAGCCTTACGGCTATTTCCTCTACCAATACCGTAATCGTTACCGATACAGCCGGCAATGTGCGCCGTATCGCCGCCATAATCAAGGAACTGGATAAGGATAACTCCGATATTCTCGATGTCGAGATATACACATGTCGGTATGCCAGCGCTTCCAGCCTGGCCGACACAGTGGCAAAAATATTTCAGAGCAAGCAGGATACTCCTGCCAATATTACACAGATGAGTCCCAGCCGCCAGCAACAGCAGGCAGGCCAAGTGCAGGTGCAATTACAAGGGAATGACGGCCTTATCAGCCTCAAAGGGGAGCTTCGTATTGCTGCCGATGAGCGCACCAACAGCCTGATTGTATCGGCCTCCAAGGAGCGGGTGAAGTTGGTTATGGAGATGGTGAAAAAGCTGGATGTGGATACCGAGCCTGAGGTCAAGGCCAGGGTCTTTCCGCTGCAATATGCCGATGCCGGCACTGTGGCGAATCAATTGAGTCTTCTCTTTGAGCAGGCAACACAGAGCGCCGGCAGCGGTAATTTGCCACAGCGCCGTAATCAGAATACCTTTGGCGGAGCGGTGATGGGAGGCAATGCGCCCGCGTCCGGTTATGCCGGATTGAAGCGCAATACGATAGTGGCTGATGTTCGGACCAACTCGGTTGTGGTGACGGCTACAGAGCAGAATATGAAGGCTTTTGAAACGATGATAAAAGAGCTTGATGCTCCTAAGGTTCTCAGCGAAATAACCCGGCATTTTGCGCTGAAATATGCCACGGCATCAGAGCTGGCAACTACTCTGAATAATCTTTTTCAGGGCAGGGCAAGCGCTCCAAGCAGCTCAAGAAACTATCTCTTCACGCTCTTTAACAGCGCTCAGACATCAGATGGTCCTCTGGCTCAGCTGAAGAATATTACTGTGGTGGCCGAAACCAAGACGAACTCCCTTTTAGTTACAGGCCCACCGAATTCTTTCTCTGTTATCGAGAATCTGATTGAAAAGCTCGATATGAGAACAACGCAGGTCTTTGTAGAGGTTGCTATTGTCGATGTAACGCTTGATGACAATACCAAATTCGGCCTTGAATGGTCCTGGACCAATCCCGTCAGCCCTTCCGGCCGAACTCAGGAAGGCGGCGCTGATTTCAGTTTAGCAAAGGAATCTACCGGTTTCAAATATAGTATCGTCAGTGATAATATTCAGGCACTTCTGCATGCTCTGAAGACCAGGACCGACGTTAAAGTGCTCTCTACACCTACCATTACTACGGCCGACAACGTTGAGGCCAGAATTAGTATCGGCCAGGATGAGCCGTTTGTCTCCAGCGAAACAGAGACTGAGGGCGGCTATATAAGGCGTACCGTAGAATTTAAGAATGTGGCTATAGCGCTGACGGTTACGCCGCATGTCAATGGAGCCAGTGATGTTATCGCCATGGAGGTGCACCAGACTATAAATGAGATTGTGGGGCGCGATAGCAGGCTGAATGCGCCTATAATCGCCAGTCGGGAAGCTCAGACGAAGGTAACGGTCAGAGATGGCCAGACGATAGTTATCGGTGGAATAATCAAGAACAACCGTGAGCGCATTAACAATGCCGTACCGATATTGTCCGAACTGCCGTTAATCGGCAATCTCTTTAAATCCAGTCAGTGGGCTGACCGGAAAAGTGAGTTGATGGTCTTTCTTACGCCGCGCATACTTAAGAGCGATGAGGATGTGTCGGTTATAACCGATAAGGCTAAAGCTATTTTGCCCATACAACCTCAGAAGGGTTTATCGGGAGAAAAGAAGTAGGAATATAATGGAACCGGCGAACTTTTGACATCGTCTAACTACTGTAGTGCCGGCAGATAGTTACATGGATGGAGGGCAGATACCTGCCTGTAACTTTCTGCTCAAGATACAGGAGGTTGAAATGAGAAAGACTTTTATTGTTGGATTGGTTGCGGCTGTATTGGCGATACAGGTTGTTACAGCTCAGGCGGGATCGTTAAAACAATCAGGGGAGGGTATTGAGCTTACTGTTTATAACAGGAATTTGGGGTTGGTAACAGAACGACGATATATGGATCTAAAGGGAGGAACCTCTGAAATACGTTATGAGGGTGTAGCCGGGATGATAGATCCCACCTCGTTACAATTCTACAGCCTGACAAGCCCCGGAAAGTGTCGGATACTGGAACAGAGTTATCAGTATGACCTGGTTAGCGACCATTCTTTGCTGCAGCGTTATCTGGATAAAGAGATAGTCGTTGTAACTGAAGATTCCACCTTATATGACGGCAAGCTGCTTAGTGGCGGAGCGAGCCGTCTTGCCGGGAGCGGCAGCATAATCCTTATGCGAAATGATGGCCGGATAGTGAATATTCGTCTTGATAAGGTAAGGGAGATAAGATATCCCTCTCTACCGGAAGGGCTTATAACCAGGCCGACAATGGTTTGGGAGATTGATAATGCCGTAGCGGGAAAGCATCTTGTAGAGGTGCGATATTTGACCGGCGGTATAGATTGGAAATCAGATTATGTGGCCACGTTATCGCCAGATGAAAAGATGCTTGATCTGACAGGCTGGGTGACGCTCAACAACAGAAGTGGCGGAACCTATAATAATGCCAAGCTCAAGCTCATGGCCGGTGATCTGAATCTGGTAACGCCGGCATCTCCCACGATGAAGACCAACTATGCCCGGGAGGCTATGCTGACCGATGCAGCAGGAGAACAATTTAAAGAACAGAGCTTCTTTGAGTATCATCTTTACACTTTGCAGCGACCTGCCACCTTGCTCAATAATGAGATTAAGCAGATCGAGCTTCTCAGCGCTTCCAGAGTACCGATTAAAAAGCTCTATTACTATGACGGCGCCAAAAAGAGATATGCTCCGCCCGGATACAAGGGCTATATACCTGCCGCTGCGGGCAACACCAAGATAAATATATTTATCGAGCTGGCCAACAGCGAGAAGAATAATCTTGGAATGCCTCTTCCTGCCGGCAAGATCAGAATCAACAAGGGCGATGACGAGGGCAGCTTACAATTCATCGGTGAGGATACTCTTGGGCATACGCCCAAAGACGAAACTCTCACTCTCTATGTAGGCAATGCCTTCGACGTTGTAGGAGAGCGAGTGCAGACCGACGTACGCAGAATAGCCGACAGAGTTATTGAGGAGAGTTATAAAATAAAGATTCGTAATCACAAAAGAGAGAGTGTAACCGTTAAAGCAGTCGAACATTTAGATCGTTATACTGATTGGGAAATCGTCAGAGCTACGGCAAAGTATGAGAAGAAGGATGCCAGAACAGTGGAATTTCCTCTGCAGATCTCTGCCGGCAAGGAGGCCATTCTCGAGTATACAGTCCGTTACAAATGGAGCTCTTTGTCATAAATATTTTTTCAACGTAGCTTCCCTTTGCTTCAATGGGGCACATACCGGTAAATGTGCTTGGATTTAAAAGTTAGAAGATGATTTGCAATGGAGAAAAAAAGGACCGGTCAGTAACGTTAAGGCAATATTAACGGTGTTGTTTAGCCTGCTGAGTTGAGTTTGACAATCTTTATTGACGTCTGTATAATGAATTAGGTCTGCAAAATGAGTCTCGGTCACGTTATGTTCACCCAAGGAGGTCGTCATACTAACGGAATCTGAGCCCGTTTTAGTATGACGAAAAAGAATAGGGAGGAACATAGCGTGTTTCAAGATCGTGAACTGACCTGTGTGGAGTGCAATGCAACCTTTGTGTTTACAGCAAGTGAGCAAGAATTTCATGCAGAGAAGGGGTTCAGCAATGACCCCAAGAGATGTCCCGATTGCCGTGCAGCTCGTAAAGCCGCATCACGTGACAGAGGTTTTGGAGGACAGCGAGAGATGTTTGATGCTGTTTGCTCTGCTTGCGGAAAAGACACCAAGGTGCCTTTTCAGCCGCGTAACGATCGCCCGGTATATTGCCGCGAGTGCTATAAGCCGGATACGTCCCGCCGCAGCTCTTGGTAGTGTCATTATGAGTCATTAAGATTTTATTGACTCGAACAGGAGCCGGTTCTCATTTCAAATGAGAACCGGCTCTTTGTTGTGGTTAACTTTCATCACGAAAACGTTTTGCAAACAGGTGAAATATGCGCTGAAAAAGGTCATCCCTTGCAGATGGAAGGCGAATAGCCTGACGCGGGCAGACCTCGGCACAGCAGTAACATGATATACAGCGGTTGTAATCAATAAAATACAATGCCTCTTTCTCAATAATTGCTCTGGAACGGCAGGTGCGGGCGCATAGGCCGCAACGTATGCATTTATCCTTGATTATCTGCGGCACAACTGCATATATAGCTGCCAGCGGATTGAACCGGCTGGCTATGGATGCCATTGTGGTAGAAGGCATTTTAAAGCGCGGCAGCAGAGGTATTTCACCTTCAACGTCTAGTTTGCCCGGATCTATCTCTCCCAATTCACGCCGATAAGCCTCTCTTAAAAGAGGAATTTTTTCAGGCCTGCAGCCCATGATCATGCTGCCTACGGCATCGACCGAAACGCTGTTATCCCCCCCGATGATTACGCCTAGGGGCCGCAATCTTCCGCCTGAGGGACCGTTTCCCTCCATGACATTTAATGCATCCATAATTGTAATTTCAGGCGGCCTGATGCTGTATATCTCCACCAGCAGCTCGGCAAAGCTCTTTGCAGAGGGAGCAAGAGTGTGAAGATAGGATTTTGTTCTTCCCGGTACGCCGCCGAACATATTCTTTATGGCTCCTGTCATAAGAGTCAAAGCATGAGTTTTTAAACAGGGCAGATTAATGATCATGTCCGCCTGGAGCCAGATGGAGGAAATATTGATGGTTACATCTGACCAGCGCCCGGCGAGGCGTATCTTGCTTGCATCGGCACCGATATTGCGCCAGCAACCTTTTGATGCATTCAGGATACCCGTTATGGCAGCAATCCCTTCCTGATTGCCAGGTACTCCCGGATTATCTCCTACTACGACACTTGCTCGACGATTCAGCAAGGCATCCACCACTGCTTCCAAGACTTCCGGGCTGGTGGTTACACCCTGGGCAGGCTCAAAGGGACCCAGCATATTGGGTTTGACCCATATTCTTTTCCCTGCCGGCTGTGGGCACAGGCTGCCTAAAATATGATCTATGCTCCGGCGTAGCGGCGTGCCGGGCGCGGTTATAATTATTTTACTCATAATAGTTGATTTTAGCAGGAATTAGATAAATTTGACAATTAGCAACCGCACTTCAATTCTCCAGCAATAAACTTGCTTGCTCTTTAGGCTTGATTTTTGCACCGGCTAAGCTTGTAGAATTTTGTAATTACCGGTTGTTGTGTAATATAATATTTAGCAAGGGATTATTTGTTTGGAGGATAGCTTTAGATGCGTAAGTTAGGAATAGATATTGGAGCAGAAACCTTAAAAACCGCCATTCTGGATGAGAAGGGCTCAATACTTGACCTCCGGCTGGTTGAAGTACAGGGACGGGCGCTGTATCGCTTGAACGAGCTATTATCCGAAATGAACAGCGCAGGATTGCTAAATGAGGAGATGCAGTTCGGCATTACCGGTAACGGCAGGATAAGCGGATTGGGAGGCGATGAGGTGGATGAAACCAGCGCTTTGGCCGCCGCCTGCAGCCGATATTACTCGGATATAAGAACTCTTGTGGAGATGGGAAGAGAGACTCAGCGTTTTATTCATCTTGCCAGGAACGATAGAACAGGCAGGCTGGTGCTTGAAGATAGTTCCATGGGAAGCAAATGTGCTGCAGGTTCCGGCTCTTTTCTTGATCATATGCATCGGCGGTTGAATTTTTCTTCACTGACTGAATTTGCTGATACGGCCTATCAGACTGATAATCCGGCTACTCTTTCCGGAAGGTGCGCTGTTTTCACTGAATCGGATATTGTTCATCTTTATCAAAAGGGAACTCCCCGTGAGAGGATAGCTGCAGGCATACACCAGGCTATTTGCCGAAATTATAGCTCCGGCATAGCCCGCGGCAAGGATTTTGAGCAACGCATAGCTCTTATCGGTGGCGTGGCTGCCAATAGAGCAGTAATCAAGTATCTGGCACAGGAAATAGGTTTAGAGGAGAATGATCTGTTTGTTCCTGAAATTTACCGCCATCTCGGGGCTATCGGTGCAGCATTGAAAGCCGCAAAGAGTATCGTAAAAACGGATCTTTTCAATAGCCTGAATGAGTTGGCATCCAGGCCGTTCAGCTATGCTTATGTTAAACCGCTGAAGCTTAGATTATCACAGGTTATGGGCAGCAAAAAGGCCGGCGGATATCGTAAGGAGATAGAAACTGCCGCCTTAGGAGTAGATATAGGCTCGGTAAGCACCAAGGCTGCTTTGATAACCAGAGAGGGAGATGAATACCGCGTTCTGGCCTCCTATTATAGAAAGACCGACGGTGATCCCTTATCCGCTGTGCAAGATGTGTTGGCTCATATTGAAGAGCAATCCAGCGAGTATCATATTAACCGTATTGTCGCCGGAACAACAGGCTCTGGACGGTATCTGACAGGCGATTATATAGGTGCCGATACTATTCGCAACGAGATCACAGCGCAAGCCAATGGCACTGCGATCTTTGTGCCGGAAATAGATACTATCTTGGAAATAGGTGGTCAGGATTCTAAATATATAAGGCTCAATAAGGGAGTTATCGTAGATTTTGAAATGAATAAAGCCTGTGCCGCAGGCTGCGGTGCCTTTTTGGAGAAGCAGGCGGCGTGTTTGGATATTCCAATAGAGGAATTCGGCGATCTGGCATTGAAAGGAAGCAATCCACCCGAGCTTGATTGGAACTGTACTGTATTCACTGAATCCGCTATCCTCTTTTTTCAGCAGAACAACGTTCCCCAGCCGGATCTTTGCGCAGGCATATGCCTGGCCTCCGTCAAGAATTATCTTCATAAGAATATAGGCAATCGGGTTATGGGAGAGTGTATAGCTTTTCAGGGAGCCGTGGCTTTTAATGCAGGCATGGTGGCTGCTTTTGAAACTCTTTTGGGCAAGAAGATTGTGGTGCCGCCTTATCCGCATCTGACAGGCGCTGTCGGGATGGCCGGAATAGCTTATGATAATTGCCCGGAGAAGACATCGTTCAAAGGGTTCTCTCAGCTGGCCGATGCCATTTATAATATGTCGTCCTTTGAATGCAAAAGCTGCCCCAATAACTGTGATGTGAATACTTTTCAAATAGAGGGTGGACCGAAATACTTTTATAACGACAGGTGTGAGAAATATAGCGCTGTTCATAAGAAGGTATCTGATAGATGCTTGCCAGATCTCTTTGCTGAGCGAGAAGAGATGCTGATGAATCTCTGTCGGACAAAAGCATTACCCGGTGCAGCCAGAGTAGGTATTCCACGCGGTCTGATGTTCGAAGAGTATTTTCCCTTGTTCGCCGGTTTTTTTGCCGAACTGGGTTTTGTGGTGGTTCCTTCCGCGCCTACCAATAAAGCTATTGTGCGGGACGGAATTAGGCGTGTTATGAGTGAGCCTTGTTACCCTGTAAAGGTTGCTCATGGGCATGTAGCCGACGTTATTAAGAAAGGCGTAGATTACCTTTTTATGCCGCGCGTTATCAATGCGGAAATTAATGATGAAAATATACGGCAAAGCTATACCTGTCCCTATGTGCAGGCTGGCCCTGATCTGACAGCTGCTGCTTTACGGCTTGATGAGAACTTCGGAGTACGCCTCTTGTCACCATGCTTCTTCTTTAAAAGAGGAGAGCGCCATGTAATGCGGGTTCTCGGTGAATTGGGGCGCGAACTGGGATTCGGCAAGAGTGCAATCGATAGAGCGGTGAAGGCCGGAATTACCGCTTTGAAGCGTTTGCATGATTGGGTGGAAACGCGAGGTTCTGAAATCTATCAGAAACTGGGTGACGAGGAAGAGGCCTTTGTAGTTATAGGCAGGCCATACACATTGTACGATAGAATGGTTAACATGGATATAGGCAAGAAGATAAGGGATTTAGGTATCCTGGCTATTCCTATGGATTTTTTGCCGCTCTCAAAGGAGCGCTCTAATGATGTCTGGCCTAATATATTTTCTCGCCAAATTCAGAAAAAGCTGGCTGCAGCCAAGCTTCTTAAACGTGACAAGCGGCTGAGAGCTGTTATTCTGACCTATTTTGGTTGTGGGCCGGATTCATTTGCCAATATATTTTTCAGAGAAGAGCTTGATATGCCCTGTTATGCTATGCAGCTCGATGAGCATACAGCCGATGCCGGAGTTATAACTAGGCTGGAGGCATTTGCTGATACATCCGCTGCCGCCGCCGGTAATAAAGAGCGTAATATCTCTGCCACAGATACGCCGCTGGCATGGATAAAGGAAAAGCGTTTATGGTTGCCTTATGCCTCCGAGGGGGCCAGGGTACTGGCCGGCGTAATGAGAGCATTCGATATCAATGCCGATGTTCTGCCGCTTTCCGAGGATTCCGGTTTGAACCTGGCACGGCGCCATATATCTGAGGATGTTTGCGTGCCGATGCTTTATACAACTCAGGATATAATCGAAAGGGTTATGCAGCCGGATTTCAATCCGCATAAGGAAGCATTCTTCCAGGGAGCTTCAGAGGGGCCATGCCGCTACGGTATGTACTATATGCTGCAAAAGGATATTCTGGCCAGGCTGGGCATTGAAGAGGTTAATATAGTAACTTTGGGCAACAGCAATTATGATGCAGGCTATGGCATAGAGATGCCGTTATTGGCCTGGGATGCTCTGGTAGCACATGATATGATGGAGAAGATGTTACATCATGCCCGTCCTTATGAACGTGTGGCAGGTATGGCGGACAGAATATTCGAGCGTAATATTCAAGCCCTCTGCGACCTCTTGCCCCGGCAGCGTCGTCGTATTTCCGGGCAGAGGGGGCATATGCGAATTCTGAACGGTGTGCATCTGACGTTGCTGATCGATCTGTTGCATTCAGCTAGAGATGAGTTCGCCTCTGTTTGCGATTATTGTGAGAGACCGTTGATAGGAGTCGTCGGTGAGTTCTATGTTCGCATACATGCCCGCGCTAATCAGAATGTGATGCGCAAGGTAGAGGAAGCCGGAGGGGAAGCCTGGCTGGCACCGCTGACCGAATTTTTCGGTTATTCCAATCTTATCGGCGGCATACTCCACCTGGACGCATTCAGGGATACGTGGAGCTGGGAAGATTTGAAGAACGGCATATCCAAGAGAGTGCTGGCACAGCTTGCGGCCAGAGATGAGCATAGACTTTTTAACGCTACTCTTCCGTTTATGAAAGGCTTTGACGATATCTCTCCGCAGAAGGTCATTGCCAATGGTTCTAATTATCTCCACAGGTCTATAGGGGGCGAAGCCATCTGCAGCATGGGAAAGGCGGAAGACTTTGCCCTGCGTGGCCTGGCTGGTGTTATCAGCGTGATACCGTTCAACTGTATGCCGGGTAATATTGCTGCATCACTCGGACATAAGCTGCGTCGTTTCCATAACGGCATACCCTTTCTCAGCCTGGACTATGATGGGTTTGTCGATGCCGGACGAGATGCCAGATTAGCAGCGTTCATGGCTCAGGCACATGATATCTTTGCCTGCAGAGGATAATTTGATGCATGGCAGGTTGTCTTAATGGCGGGTATTGGGTAATATACTTGAAGTAGATAGAAAAGCTTAATAGCAGGAGGAAATAATGAGCACTATGAAAATTGCGGCGTTTAAGGCATATGATATCCGTGGCAGGGTGCCCGATGAACTTGATGAGGAGATGGCTTATCGTATAGGACAGGCATATGCCGCTCTGTTCCAGCCAAAAAGGATTGCTGTTGGATACGACATTCGTCTTTCCAGCCCGACGCTGGCCGGTGCTCTGACCAGGGGACTTGTCAAAGCCGGAGTTGATGTAGTCGATATAGGGCTTTGTGGAACAGAGCAGATATACTTTGCCACCGCTCATCTGGAATTGGATGGGGGAATAATGGTTACCGCCAGTCATAATCCGGCAGACTATAATGGTATGAAGCTGGTGCGGGAGCAATCCAGACCGATAAGCGGTGATTCAGGGTTAAGAGAGATAGAGGCGCTGGTGATTGCCGGCAAGGAGGTAACCGGCCGGGTAGCAGGAGATGTGGAGAAAGTGAATATTATGCCTGCATATATAGAATGCCTTCTTAGCTTTATTGATGCTGCAAAGATCAAGCCGTTCAAGGTTGTCTGCAATGCCGGCAACGGTGGTGCCGGCATGGTTATGGATGCTCTGGAGAAGTATCTGCCTTGCGATTTCATCAAACTTCTTTTTACGCCTGATGGAACATTTCCCAACGGCGTACCTAATCCGTTGCTGACGGAAAACCGTAAAGCAACGGCTGAAGTGGTCCGACGAGAGAAGGCGGATATAGGTATTGCCTGGGATGGAGATTATGATCGTTGCTTCTTTTTCGATGAGAATGGAGAATTCATAGAGGGATATTACATCGTAGGTCTGCTGGCTTCCCAGATATTGAAACGACATTCCGGCGCCGGGATCGTTCATGACCCCAGATTAACCTGGAATACCGTAGAGATAGTCAGGGAAGCTGGAGGATCTCCAATAGAGAACAAGACGGGGCATGCCTTTATGAAAGAGCGCATGAGGGCGGAGGATGCCGTTTACGGCGGCGAAATGTCAGCTCACCACTACTTCAAAGATTTTGCTTATTGCGATAGCGGTATGATACCCTGGCTGATAGTCCTCGAGACGATGAGCAACAGCGGTAAAAAATTATCTGAACTTGTATACGAGCGTGAGAAGCTTTACCCGGTCAGCGGTGAGATTAATCGACGGCTCGATAATCCGGCTAAGGCTATAGAGAGGGTTCTGGCAGAATATGGACCTAGGAGCCTGCATATAGACAGGACGGACGGTATCGGTTTGGAATTCGATCGCTGGCGTTTTAATCTGCGTATGTCCAACACAGAGCCGGTAGTAAGGCTCAATGTGGAAACACGCGGAGACAAAGAGTTGTTAAAGAAGAAAACCGAGGAAATCCTTAATCTTTTGGGAGGAGAGTAATCAATCACAAATAACGGCAGGGATGGTGTTTTGAATATTCCAATAAGGAGCTAAGCAATGCAATACACTGAGTTAGGCAAAACAGGCGCAAAAGTATCCAGGCTGGGGTTCGGGACTATGCGCCTTCCTATGTCCGGAGAGGATATAAATAGGGCCGAGGCTATTCCTATGCTGAGGCGGGCAGTCAGGATGGGTATGAATTATTTCGATACCGCAGTCGGCTACGGCAATGGAGAGTGTGAGGCTGTTTTGGGGGAGGCTCTGAGGGATCTTCGTGACAAGGTATATATTTCCACTAAAAACCCTGTTTGGGATCATTCTTCGCCTGAAATATGGCGTCGCACACTCGATCAGTCGCTACATAGATTGGGGACCGATTGTATTGATTTCTATTGTGTGGTGCACGGTATGGACTGGCAGACATATACGGAGAAGTATGATGTTCCCGGTGGCTTCGGTCAGGAGGCGCGCAGAGCATATGATGAAGGGCTTTTCAAGCATTGCTGTATCTCTTTCCATGATACACCGCAGAATCTTATAAGGCTTATCGATACAGGAGAGTTCGAGGTAATAACACTTCAGTATAATTTACTGGATCGCAGTAACGAGGATGCTGTTGCTTATGCTCATTCCAAAGGAGTGGGTGTAGTCGTTATGGGGCCTGTAGCCGGAGGCAGGCTTATGCATCCTTCTGAAAAGCTTATGAGAGCCGTGCCGGGCGTATCTAGTACTCCAGAGTTAGCCATACGTTTTGTTCTCTCTAATCCTCATGTCAGCCTTGCTCTATCCGGGATGGGTAGTATGCAAATGCTGGAAGAGAATATTGTCTCAGCTTCCTGCGAGCAACCGTTGACGAACGAGGAATACGAAAGTGTGATGAAATTGGCTGCAGATCTGAAACGGCTGGCCGATCTATATTGTACCGGCTGCAATTACTGTATGCCCTGCCCTAATGGTGTTGATATTCCGGCAAACTTTATGGCAATGAACATGAACAGAGCCTACGGGTTGCGAAAACTGGCTGTGGAAAGATACGAAGAGCTCCATAAGCCGGAGAAAAATGAGGATGGACGGGCATCTGCCTGCGTAGAGTGCGGACAATGCGAACCGAGATGCCCTCAGCATATACCGATAATCAAGCAGCTAAAGGAAACAACAGCTGCCATGAAAGAGTGTAAAGCGTAGCAGCCTTACGCTCTTTTCTTTCTTTATGGTATCGGACGTTACTTCGGTATCTCTTTGAGCAGCAGAATATTTCCTGCCGATGCTGCTGTTTCGAAGCTGTCTTTGATATGCGTCGGAAAAGCATCATAGTTTATCTGCTTGACAAGCATCAACATATTCTCTCGGTGCTGTAATGCTTTTGAAACCTCTTGTAATGACTTCACACGGAGCATTCTACGTTCGGAATAGTAAGTTATACTGGCATTGAACATCTCATAACTGTATATAGGTTCATCGTTCCCCAACAAGGTTGCAGCCTCAGCAGCCAGTTCAGGCAGCGGTTTGGTGGCATTAAGCGCTGGAAATATCAATAACCCTAAGAGCGTTATAAAGGATAAAGCCGTTAAGGTAATACCTTTATAGATAATAGCGCCCTCTCGCCTTAAGGCCGCAGCAAGGCAGGAGATTGAAAAGCCTGCCGGTAATATCATTAGTACGGGGAGTATTCGTTTGATCTGCTCTGTTGCTACCGCCTGGTCCAGCTTGTTATGCGCCAGCCAAAAGATACCCCATGTCAGCAAGGCGGAAGCCGCTATTAATGCTATTGCTCCACCATAGGCCCGCCGTTGTCCCCGAATATCGAGCGGATTGCTCTCAGGCCATATGCCGGCTATGGTCAGAGCCAGAGCCGGATAAAGGGGAAGCATGTAATTTGGAAGCTTGGTAGCTGCTCCGGTAAAAAAAAGAAAAATAAAACCTGCCCAGATAAGAGGCAGGGGGTCTCTTCTATTCTTGATAGATGCGGTAATGGCGCTCGGAAGGAAGAGAGACCACGGAAAGAGGCCGATCAATAAGAAAACAATATAGAAATATATGGGGCCGCTTTGCTGTTCCAGAGGTTGTAGGTATCTTGTGAATGTGCGATGACCGAAAAATTCATCGATGAATACCTTGCCGTATAGATTGTATTCAGCCAGATACCATGGTGCGGCCAGAAGAAAGTAGATAAGCAATCCGGATAGAGGTTTCATCTTCAATATATCTCGAAGTCGGTGTTGCTGCGCAAGATAGATAATGATTACCGCTGCCGGTATTATAGCGCCTACCGGTCCTTTGGTCATTGTAGCCAGCGCCATAGCCACATAACTTAGTAAAATAGCATTTTTCTTGCCCTGGCGCCATAGCACAAAAGAGTAGATTGCAAGGGTAATAAAAAATGTCAGAAGCATATCGACCACTGCCAGGCGGGCAATGACATAGAACTGCAAGCATCCGGCCGTTATAAGCATGGTTTTAATTCCCTGCCGCTGATTGCCAAAGTAGGCACAACCTAAAAGATATGTAATTATCAGCGTTCCCAAAGCCGCAAGGGCGGACGGCAGACGAACGGCAAATTCGTTAAAGCCAAAGAGTTTAAAGGATGCTCCAATCAGCCAGAAGAAGAGAGGTGGTTTATCAAACCATGGCAAACCATTGAAACGCAAGGTTATCCAGTCTCCCGTTTTAACTATTTCTCGAGCTATCTGAGCATAGGTAGGCTCATCCATATCGAATAGTGTGGTAGCACCCAGATTAAGGAGAAGAATGATTGTAACTATCGAGAAGGATGACAGCAGCATCATGCCCGGAGTCCAAATTGTACGTTTTTTTTCATTATTCATAATTAGCAGCAGCCTTTCTTGCCGGAAGCACATTTGCAAGAGCAGTGGGCAGTGGTAGAATGTTTAAGCTTGCTGTAGAATTTAAATATTTCTACGAAGGCCTTTAAGATAACTTTAAGATTAGCACCGGTCTGCTCTCCTGTCAGGCGTGGAAAGTGATGAACTCCGACCTCGGTTATACTGCAACCGGACATTTTGGCTTTGATAAGCAGTTCTGCGCTAATGAGCGCACCATCAGATTCGAGCTTTATCTCTTTTAGCAGATCGCGCCGGAAAAGCTTGAAGGCGCAATCAATATCTCTTACCTTCAGTCCGAATAATACCCGTATCAGCATGTTATACAGAAAAGCATTGACAATGCGCATAAAATGATCGTTACGCCGAATTCTATATCCGATAATCATATCCGCTTCTTTCAATCTCTCTATCAGCAAGGTTATCTCATGGAGGTCGAATTGGTTATCCGCATCGGTAAAGAATATCAGCTCGCCGCCGACGGCCTCGAACCCGGAACGTAAAGCAGCGCCGTAACCCCTGTTAACAGAGTGATGAACCGGTCTTACTCGCGGATCATTATCAGCCAGGCGCTCGATAAGAGCGCCTGTGGCATCCGCACTGCCGTCGTTTACCGGTATGATCTCTACCTCACTGAAATAGTCTGGCATTATCTCCAGGGATAGCTTGACTGCTTGTTCAATATTTGCTTCTTCGTTAAATGCTGGGAGGATTACTGAAATACTTTGCTGAAGCATATTATCGATACCTTTCATCTATTATGTAGCAATATCAATAGTTACTATTAGCAGCTCAAGGCCATCGAGACCTTATTAATTCTATCGTATAAAGATGCATTTCACAAGGCATGTGCATGTCGGGTAATGATCTAACTATTGCAGAAGCGGGTATCCGGCGTTGTATACTTAGTCTGGCATGCACATTTTTCTTTAGTAGGATATTGGCCTATTGCGTCGAAATCTATTATAATAATGCTACTGTCGCCGGCGCCTGTCCTTATGGCATAGGCGCCGGTGTTCTCTTCTATAGCTAAAAAGAGGAAAGAGGTTAGAATTAAGAGAGGAGGGTAATTCTTATGATTTATTATTGCAAAAGGTTCTTCCCTTTTATTAAATTCGATGCTTTGCGGCGGTACGATGCTCCAGGCATGGTGCTTGGAATCTTTCTGGGCTTTCTTTATCTGTCTTTGCTCTTGGGATTCTGTCCTGCCGAGGCTGCGATTATAGAGGCGGACAGAATAGATTATCAAACAGATACAGGACTCTTTAAAGCGGCTGGTTCAGTTAAAATAAGAGAGAATAGTTGTAAGATAACCGGAGGAGAGGCGCTTTTTTACAGCAAAGGCAAAAGCAGGCGTGTAACAGTAACCGGCAATCCTCTCCTTGCGGGCGAGGGTATTACCCTGTCGAGTAAAAAAATGGAGATGGAAAAGCAGGTATTCGCTGCCAGCGGTGATGTGCGTCTTCAGCGTGAAGATATAAGGGCTGTTTGCGAGACGGCTATCTATAAAGTTGCCTCGAAGGAGATTACTCTTAGTGGTGCCGTAAAGGCCTGGCAGGCTGATAAGAGCATCAGCGCAGAGAGGATGCTCTTTACGAGCGGATTGATAAGGGCTGAGGGAAATGCCCGGCTGGAAATGCCTTTAGAGGATGCAGATAAGAATGGCTGAGAGCATTGCAGGCACAGGATTGGTTAAGAGGTATGGTGCCAGGACTGTCGTGAATAGAGTATGTTTAAATTTAGAACGCGGCGAGATAGTAGGTTTGCTTGGCCCTAACGGAGCAGGCAAGACCACTACCTTTTATATGATGGTAGGCCTTGTGCGTGCCGATGAGGGAAAGGTTGTCATTGATAGCGAGGAGATTACCAACAAGCCGATGCATAAAAGAGCCCTTATGGGTATAGGCTATCTGGCACAGGAAGCATCCATCTTTCGTCGTCTCAGCGTCAGAGATAACATATTAATGGTTTGCCAGGCTGCCGGATTGCATGGAAAGGAGCAGGTTGAGCGGGCTGAATCGCTGATGCAGGAATTTAATATAGCTCATCTTGCCGGCAGAAACGGCAGCGCTCTGTCAGGGGGAGAAAGGCGTCGGGTGGAGATAGCACGTTCGTTGGCGGCATCACCATCCTTTATTCTGCTTGATGAACCGTTTACCGGTATAGATCCTATCGCTATTGGAGAGCTGCAGGAACTGATAATGCATCTCAGAGATAGGGGTTTGGGAGTTCTGATAACCGATCATAACGTCAGAGAAACGCTCTCTATTACGGAGAGGGCTTATTTGATGCATGACGGCAGAATACTGCTATCGGGTACTTCAACAGAGATAAGTGACAGCCCGGTAGCCAGGGAGTTTTATCTAGGAGAGAGGTTCTCTCTGTGAGACGATTGATTGACAGATATATATTATCGGAATTAAGAGGTCCATTCCTATTTGGGATAGCGGTATTTACCATAGCACTGGTTGCCGGCAGAATACTCGATTTAAGCCGCCTGATGGTTGATAATGGTGCCCCTCTTATCGGTGTGGCTAAAATACTTGTATTGGGGTTGCCCGGTATAGCAGCCATGAGCTTCCCTATGGCTATGCTGGTAGCTACATTGCTCTCTTTCGGGCGGCTTTCGGCTGATAGTGAGATAATTGCTATGCAAGCCGGGGGTATAAGTCTGATAAGGTGCCTCGGACCGGTCATTGCTATGGCAACGATTGTTAGTCTGGCCGGGATATTTTTAAATGAAACGGTTGTTCCCATGGCCAATTCTCTCTCTGAAGCCATCGTCATCAGCTTCTCCGAAGGCAAAGAATTGAAGAGCAAGGCGAGAAATGTGCTTTTGCAGGAACGCGGTGAAAAGTCTTCACGTATTATCTCTGCAGATACCTTTGATGCGGCGCGCAAAGAGATGCAGGGCGTTTCCATACTGGAAAAGGATGCCGGCGGCAGGCCAATTGCTCTAACTTATGCCAGAAAGGCTGTCTGGAGCGGACGCATGTGGAATCTGGTAAACGGTTTTTCTCAGAGAATGAATGCCGAAGGTAGAACCTATAAGATAGAATTCAAGCGGCAATGCTTGCTTCTCTCCAATACGCCGGAACACCTCTTGCAGCGCCGAAAGCGTCCTGAAGATATGAGTGCCGGTGAGATAAGGCAACTGGTTGCAATCCTTGCCAGGGAGGGAGAGAATACTGCGCCTCTTATGACGCAGCTGCATATGAAGTTTGCTGTGCCGTTTGCCAGTTTCATATTTGCGCTTATTGGGGTGCCTTTAGGTTTGAAGCCGCATAGAAGTTCTTCCTCTATGGGAGTTGGACTAAGCCTGGTTATCATATTTATCTATTATGTTTTGATGACTCTAGGCTTAAGGCTCGGGCAAAGCGGTAATATGCCCCCGTGGATGGCGGCCTGGATGGCCAACGGCATTGTGGCCGTTGCCGGAATAGTTCTGATTGGGCGAGCAATTCGACAGGCATAGGCATGATAATAGGAGGTCGGTAAGGTGTTCAGCTTTTTGTTTATAGCCATCCTCGTTGTAGTCAGCGGCGCTATAGCTTTGATAGGCGATCGTCTGGGTAGCAATGTGGGCAGAAAAAGACGTAGCCTTCTGGGATTGCGTCCACGTCATACGGCTACTCTGGTTACGATTGTTACCGGTATGCTTATTACTATGCTTACTCTGGGAGCTATTTTACTGCTTTCAGAGCAGGCGCGCCTGGCGCTCTTCGGGGTAGAGAAGCTGGGAAAAAAACTTCTCTATCTTAATGCGCAAATCAGCCAGCGTAATACGCAGCTGGTTCTTTTGCGTGGTAAATTATATAAGATTTCCACTGATTATGCATCAAAGGAAAAGGTTCTCAAGCAGCAGCTGAGTAAGGCTACGAAAGAGCTTGAGCATAAAAATGATGAGTTGCAAAAGCTGGAAAGGGCTATTTCCATGCTCAAAAGAGATTATGCATCAACATCTGTTAAACTATCATCGGCAGAGAATGAGGTAGCAAAACTTAATGCCAGCAAGCGTTCCCTGTTGAAGGAGATAGAGCGTTTAAAAACCGATGTGGTAGATGTAAGAGCCTTTGCCCGGCGTATGGCCATTGTCAAGGAGCGCGGCCAGGTCGTTTTTCGGGCTGACCAGGTACTGACGCTGGGAGCTGTTCCGGATTATTATAACCCTACAAAATGCAGGGCTAAATTGCTCGCGCTGATTGATGAAGCCGACAAAACCGCAGTGCGTATGGGTGCCAGAAGTGCTCGTGATGCTGTCTCGGCCTTAAGAGAAAAGAGGCTTGCAGTCGGTAACGGTGTGTATTGGAGCCGTGAGCAATTTGAACATGCTGTGAGGTTGCTGGCAGAAGCAAAACGCAATAGTGTTGTTACAGTTTCATCATTTACCAATACGACGCCGGGGGAGCCCGTTCTTCTCTCCTTCCATATCATGGAGAACAAGCTGATTTTCAGACGAGGTGAAGCGATTATCAACGCCAGAATTGATGGGAGCAAAACACAGGAAGCAATTGGTGAAGAGATTATCAAGCTGCTGCGCCGTGTCAGAGAGACTGCCCTGTTGAAAGGTGTCTTGCCCGACCCGGAAGAGGGTACGGTAGGAAGTATTTCCGCCTTTCGTATCCTTGATACTATAAGAAATATAAAGGGATATGGCAAGGAAGTTGATTTTTCCGTCAAGGCCGCCTTCGATACTTGGACAAGCGGACCGTTGATGATAGACTTTGCCGTTGAGCATGATATATGAACCATCTTATGGCTATAGATCCCGGCCGGTCAAAGTGCGGCCTGGCGGTTGCTGATGAAAATGGCGATATTCTTATCAGTAAAGTGGTATCCTGCCGCAAGCTGTCGGATGAACTGGCTTTGATAAAGGAGTTATATTCGCCGGAGGTTGTGCTGCTTGGAACCGGAACGGCGGCCTCATCCGTAGCTTGGATCCTGTCACGCCTGGGATATGGCTCTCCTATATGCGTTGATGAAACGGGGAGTACACTCGAAGCCAGGCGGAAATATTTTGAAATTAATCCGCCGCGAGGCTGGCGACGCTTGATACCGGTATCCTTTCTTTTGCCCCCCGTTGACTATGACGATTATGTAGCCCGGATACTGATTGAGCGATATCTTTCAAAATAGGGGTTTCTTTTTTAGCTGATTAGGGTATAATATAAAGTTGTAAAAAGCGCTTACAGAGCAGGTGAATAAGAGGAATTTCGCTTGCTGCTGTAGAACATTATCTCGTAGTCGTAACATAAAGCATAACAGAGGTAGAGAGGGAGGGCAAAATGAAAAAACAGATTTTATTGTTGGTGGCGCTATTAGTGCTGGCTACCATCGTGCCTGCATCGGCACAGGTGCCGGCCGATGTGCCGGCTGATCACTGGGCTGTTCAGGCTATTGGTGATCTTTACAGCCGTGGTATCTTCGTTGGGTATCCTGATGATACTTTTCGCGGCGACAGAGCGGTAACCCGCTATGAACTGGCGGTTGTTCTGTCCAGGTTGCTGGAGAGCCTGCCGGAATCGGCCGATCTTTCCAAATATGTAACCAAGACCGAACTGCAGACCAGACTTAATAGTTATCCCACAAAGACAGAGCTGCAGAATACTCTTAAGGGTTATCCTACTAAAACGGAGTTGCAGACTACGCTCAACAGCTATGTGACCAAGGCGGAATTTGAGCGCCGTCTGGCTAATCTGGCTACCAAGGAGGATATTGCAAAGCTGCAGAAGCTGGTGGATAATCTGAGAACCGAGCTGACCGCTCTCGGCGTTCGTGTCGATGATGTGCAGAAAAAGCTCACCGCGCTTGAAGGCAGAGTTGGCAATCTTGAAACGAGGGTAACCAGACTGGAGAATCGCCCGCAGCCGGAAGAGCTCGTGACCTTCGGCATCAAGGGCGGCGTTGCCGCGCGCAGCGTATCATTAACTGAATACGGGTCAGGTTCGGTTAATGAATATGATCGTCCTTTGGACGAAGGGTTCAACGCCGGAGCGGCATTTGATGTCAGTATCGGCTTCAATCTCTCCAAGAGCCTTGGGCTGGGTGCCAGAATATTTACAACTAACGATAACCTAAGCAAAGCGGCATTGTCCAATCTGGACAGCTTCGACACCGATTTGGGGCTCTTTGTTGTTTCCGGCGCCAATCGTCTTGATTTGGGCATTTTCAATGCTTTCTTTACACCATTTACGCTGGCTAATTCCAGCCGGAGTATACTGGAGCAGTTGCCGGCCTTTGGCAATGACTGGTACTTCAGCGGCGCCAAGCTGGCTGCCGATCTGGGTGCATTCAGAACAACTGTCCTCTTCAGCCGGACAAGAGATGAAATACTTGAAAATACTACGGATATTGCACAGTATCCGCAGACCCTCTTTGCAGCCAGGACAACCATCAGCCCCATGTCGATGCTGGACTTGGGAGCTACTTATGTCAGGGTGAATGACGAGTCGGGGACAGGAGCTGCAGATATCACGTTTTTAGGCCAGGCAAAAAATCGTGTCTGGAGCGTCGATGCCGGTATCAATGCCGGCCCCTTTGATTTCAAGGCCGAGTATGCCGACAGCAGCGTTGATAGCAGCATTTACGGTTCCGCTAACGGTATGGCCTATAAGCTGGGAGCCGCGGTGGGTCCCGCAGATGCCTACTATTTGCAGATAGGCAGCGCGACCAATCCATTCTTCTCCTACTATGGGGATCCCTCTTCGGCTACCATGTTCAATGCTCATGGCCCCAGCTTGGGTACGTTCCTGGATCGGTTCAATTTGGGCCAAGCACCTAATCCGGTCAATGATCTGCAAGATTTGAACAATAATATCCGCGGTTACGGCGCATTGGTCGGCCTGGGCAATATCAGGGCAGATCTTCTTAATCCTGTTTCAGCCGTATTCAACGGTAATGATGGCACACCTCTGCGTGTGGCCTTGGGTTATGAGCGTTTAAGCCAGGTGGAGGATACTGGCCTATCCGACGGTATCTTCAGAACATATCTGGTGGATGCCGCCTTTGATCTGTCAGATTCATTTACATTGCTCGGTTCCTTTAAGAACCGTAAAGTTACTTTTGACGATGCCGGGCTTGCCGGCAGGATGTCTCAGGACATAGCCAGCCTGGGCGTGGCTTATAAGCTCAATGCCGATAACTACCTGGCATTGCAGCATATGATGATCGATTACAGTGAGAATATCGACCTTGGTCGTGACAGCCAGTCAAATGTAACCAGGGCTACATTGAACGTGAAGTTCTAAGAACTTCATAAAATAAAGGCGAACATAAACGGGACTCCGTATCGTACAGAGTCCCGTTTATTTTTATGGCCTGCTGATCGAAGGAATAATCTTCGGCGACGGCGAATTTTAAATGTTGGAAGCAGAAGCGGAATCTCTTCTTGCTCTTCGATACCGGATACCCGTTGCTGCTTTATGCTGAAAGCCCGGGCAGGAGCATGATCTGAAAAAGGAGAAGGCATTGGCGAATAACCGGGAATGAGAAACAAGTTGCGAGAAGACGGGGGATGGTGGAGCTTGATAAGGCTGACGGGAATATTCAAGGTCATTACCGTATTTTGTGTTGCCGGTATGATTTGCATGGTGCCTGGGGGCATCTGTATAGCTGATATTGATATGGCTGCTATGCCTATTGGAGGCACTTCCGGAGATGAAACCCCTCTTATTAAACTTGAAGCTGATGTGATAGAGTATGATCCTGCCCGAGGCACAGGGCAGGCACGCGGCAATGCTTTGATAACATATGCCGGTAACCGCCTGGCCGCTGACAGCATTCTTCTTGAGCCTCTTTCAGGCATGGTTACGGCTCTGGGAAATGTCGCCCTCTTCAGTGGTGACCGTATCATCCGCGGCTCAAGGGTGAAATATGATATCAAGGCAGATCGTGCAGTTATAGAGGATGGCAGGGGAAGCGTCGAGGATATCTATTTTAGCGGTAAAAGAGTAGAGGCATCACGCCGGCTGATAAGCGTATTGGAAGGAACCTTTACTACCTGCTCTTTACCGAACCCCCATTATCGTCTGACGACAAAGCGCATGGATTACTACTCTAACGGTGATATTCTTTTGCGCAATATCGGCGTCTGGATAGGACGCTACAGGGTATTCTATCTACCGCAATATCGTTGGAATTTGCATGATAAATGCACGAAGGCGCTGCCCTCCGTCAGCTATGACACTTATTACGGCTGGCATCTTTCCACAGCCTATAGCCAACCACTGGATGAATTTACATCTGTATCGGCCGATTTGAGGATTGGTAACAAGATTGGTGGGAGATTGAACATACAGAGAGAGGAGCCTGCATATAACCTGGAATTTTCTATGGAGCATAACCGGACAGTGCCTGATCATCCCGATTGCAGAGTGAGCTATGCTCCCAATCTCTCTATTCACACCAAAGAGTTTGCTTTGCTTAAACACAGGGTCGGACTGGGAATGGAATATGGAAGTATTTACGAAATGCCTACAGATATCCGGAGCTACCGGGCAGGCATGCAATTTCAGGCCAGGAGCGGTGATCTTATCGGTGGAGATAGAGAGAGCGCCGAATATCGCCTTAATATGAGGAAGCATTGGTATGGCACTGATGATACATACTCTTCTATCGGCATTACGCTTGATTATGCCGGGAAACCAGACAAGCATACCGATTTTGCGCTGAGTTACGGTTGGAATAAGATCTGGGGGAATACGCCCTTTATCTCTGATCGTCTGAGCGCACCGCATCGTTTTGAGGGAGCTGTAAATAGAGATATTGGCCGCGCATGGAATATTGGATTTAAAACAATTTATGATCTTTCTGTCGGCGATATCTGGGATAGTGAATTCTCTTTAGGACGCTATCTACATTGTATAGAGCTCAGAGCAGTCTGGCGCCAAAGGACGGAAGCTTTCGAGCTGGAGATTAATCTTCTCAGAAAGTAATGCCCTCTGATTATTTTCCCTCCTAAATGGGTATAAATATCCATCATTCGGGTGGAAACATGGAAACATCCGATAATTTTATGAAGGAGGGGGAAAATGAGAAAATATCTTCTATTGATGATGGCGCTGTTATTATTGGCGACCATCATACCGGCGTCAGCAGAGGTGCCGTCTGATGTGCCGGCCGATCACTGGGCTGTGGAAGCTGTGCGTGATCTTTACAATCGAGGTATATTCGTCGGCTACCCCGACGACAGCTTTCGTGGTGACAGAGCGGTGACTCGCTATGAACTGGCGGTTGTTCTGTCCAGATTATTGAAGAACCTACCTAGCGACGGCGATACATCTAATTTTATTACCAGGACCGAGCTGCAGAATACCCTGAAAAATTATCCGACAAAGGCGGAATTACAGACGACGCTCAATAATTATCCTACCAAGGCAGAGTTACAGAATACTTTGAACAACTATCTGACCAAGACTGAATTTGAAAATCGCCTGGCAAATCTGGCTACCAAGGAGGATATCGCCAGGCTGCAGAGGTTGGTAGATAACCTGCGCACTGACCTGACTGCTCTCGGTGTCCGTGTTGATGAAGCGCAAAGACGTCTTGCTGCTCTAGAGAGTAGAGTCGGCAAGCTGGAGGAGAGAGTTACACGGCTTGAGCAGCGGCCTGCAGGGGGCATATTGTTCGATATGATTGGTGGTGTGGCAGCCCGCAATGTCAGTGTAACAGATGTAACGCCAGGTTTTGAAGATCTGTTGGTCAATGAGTATGACCGTCCACTGGTAGAAGGTTTCAGCTCAGGGGCTGCTTTTGATATCATGGTAGGAGCAGGCTTAACCGGAAGTCTGGGCATAGGCGCCCGGGTCTTTGCTGTCAATGAGGATTTAACAGATGCCAATCTCGATAACTTTGATACAAATCTGGGCATCTTTCTGACCAGTGGCGATGCCAGGCTGGATCTTGGTATTTTCAATGCTGAATTCACGCCTTTTACTCTGGCTAACGGCAGTGAGAGCATACTTGAACAGATTCCGGCGTTCTACAATTATTGGTATTTTAATGGCGCCAAACTTAGCACCAATCTGGGAATCTTTGATACGCAGCTTCTGATCAGCGATACGCGTGACCGGGATATCAACGAACCTCAATATGACCAGACCTTATTCGGCGCTCGGGCGGCCGTTAAGTTGAGCAATACATTAGGAGTGGCCGGCAATTACGTTTTTGTTAACGATGATGATGCCGACGCTCCCATCATAGTTGACACAGGCGCCTTACCGGCCTTTAAAAATCGTGTCTGGGGTATCAATGCAGATCTGGTAGCCGGTAGCTTAGGAATCTATGGTGAGTTTGCCGATAGCCGTAATGAGAATATTATAAGTGGGGATACGACCAGCGGCAACGCTTATAAAGTTGGAGCAATAGTTGGGCCGGTGGATGCCTATTATCTTAAGATCGGTGGAGTTACAGATCCCTTCATTGCTTATTATGGCGATCCGGCTGCTGCAACTTTATTTAACGGACATGATCCGGGAATGGGCGGATTGCTTGATCCTGCCAGGCGCATTCTCTATTTCGGCCAGCAGCCTAATCTCTTTTATCCGCTCACAGTGCCCCGATACGATCTTAATAACAATATCAGAGGTTATGGAGCTACCGTTGGCTTTAATGCCGCCAGGCCCGATCTTTTAAACCCGATATCACCTCTGCTGCTTCGCGGAGCAGAGGATGGAGCCTTCAGATCTGCGCTGGGGTATGAACGGCTCTCTCAGATCGATTCGGCCACAAATACTACTGAGATTATCAGCCCTGTGCCGGGAACGCTGGCAACCACTCTGGAAAATGGAGTTTTCCAGACCATAATGGCCTCTCTGGCACTTGATCTTTCCGATTCCTTCACAGTGCTGGCTGCGTTTAAACAGCGTAAGGTTACAGCTGATGGAACGGATATATTTACTAACGGCGAACCTGCAATATCGTCGTTCGATGTAGATGGTCGGCAGAACACTACATCATTCGGTATTGCATACCGATTCAGTGCTGACAGCATACTGGCGTTGCAGTATTTTATACTGGATTATACGGACAATGTGCCGGAGTTTAACAGCTCTTCAAATGTAACAAAGGCTACCTTAAGCGTGAAATTCTAATGTTGCAAGATCCGATTTTGAAGCGGAAGCCCCCGGAAGCACAACGGGGGCTTCCGCTTCAATTTTAATTTTCTCTATGTTATAATTATCGCGTCGAAAGCTGAAAGCTTGTTGCTGACAGCTTCTTTGTTTTTATAGAGATTAAGAGGGAGTATAAGTATGCTGGCGCTTTTAAAGCGGATATTCGATAGCGGTGAGAAGGAATTAGCACAGGGAAAGGCGATAGTAAGGATTATTAACGCTCTGGAACCTGAAATTAAGGCATTGACTGATGATGGGCTGAAGGCCAGGACGGCGGAATTGAAAAAGCGTCTGTCAAATGGTGATGACCTGGATTCTGTTTTGCCTGAAGCCTTTGCATTAGTACGTGAGGCCTCGGTACGTACTATCGGCCTGCGCCATTTCGATGTTCAGTTGCTGGGCGGCATAGTACTGCACAATCGTAAGATTGCTGAAATGAAGACCGGCGAGGGTAAAACGCTGGTGGCAACATTACCGGCATTTCTCAATGCTTTGACCGGACGTGGTGTGCATGTGGTTACCGTAAACGATTATCTGGCGCGGCGTGACTGTGAATGGATGCGTCCTGTTTTTGAAATGCTGGGTATGTCTATGGGCGTTATTCAGCATGATATGGATGGTGAACAACGGCGTACCGCTTATAATGCAGATATTACTTACGGTACCAATAATGAATTTGGATTTGATTATCTCAGGGATAACATGGTGGCTGATCCCGCTGAAATGGTGCAGCGGGAATTGAATTATGCCATAGTTGATGAGGTGGATTCGATCCTTATCGATGAGGCCAGGACGCCATTGATTATTTCCGGTATTAGTGATAAGCCTACCGAGCTCTATTACAAGGTGGATAGGGTTATAGCCAGATTGCATGCTCAAAAGGATTACGAGATTCATGAGAAGGAGAGAACCGTAACTCTTACCGAGGATGGTATCGCTAAGGTTGAGGCTCTGCTGAGCATTGATAACCTGTCCGACTCTGAGAACATAGAGATCAATCATCATGTGGAACAGGCGCTAAAAGCAAGATATATCTTTAAGAGAGATGTCGATTATGTCATTAAAGATGGCCGAATAATAATAGTTGATGAATTTACCGGGCGGCTGATGTTCGGGCGACGCTATAGTGATGGTTTGCATCAAGCTATAGAGGCCAAAGAGAATGTAAAAATAGAGCATGAGAGCCAGACGCTCGCGACTATAACTTTCCAAAATTATTTTCGGCTTTATGATAAACTGGCAGGAATGACCGGAACCGCTAAAACGGAAGAGAACGAATTTGTAAAGATATATGGGCTTGAAGTAGTTATAGTCCCTACGAACATGCCTATGATCAGGAATGATCATGCCGATGTAATCTATAAAACGGAGAATTCCAAGTTCAGGGCTGTAGTAGAAGAGATCATCGCCGCTCAGGGCGGAGGACAGCCGGTGCTGGTGGGCACGCGTTCTATCGAAAAATCAGAACGTTTGAGCGATATGCTGAAGCGCCGTGGCGTGGAACATCAGGTGCTGAACGCCAAGCATCATGAGCGGGAGGCGGAAATCATTGCTCAGGCAGGTCGCCCCAGTGCCGTTACTATTGCTACTAATATGGCCGGGCGCGGTGTGGATATTTTGTTAGGCGGTAATCCGGTTAATGCCGAGGCGGCTGACAGAGTAAGGGATGCAGGCGGTCTGTATGTAATCGGCACGGAGCGTCATGAGAGCCGCCGTATAGATAATCAGTTGCGCGGCCGATCAGGGCGCCAGGGAGATCCGGGTGCTTCGAAGTTCTTTGTCTCTCTTGAAGATGAATTGATGAGATTGTTTGGTGGAGAGAGGATATCCGGTATTATGGAAAGGCTAGGTCTTGAAGAGGATCAGCCGATTGAGCATCCCTGGATCAGCAAGGCCATGGAGAATGCACAGCGTAAGGTGGAGGAACATAACTTCAGCATTCGAAAGCACGTACTGCAATATGATGATGTAATGAATGAGCAGCGCCGGATCATTTATGAAGAGCGCCGCAAGGCGCTTCAGGGGGCAGATCTTCATGCTAACATCATCGATTATATCGGAATGCTGATAGAGCGCGAGGTTGATCTGTATACGCCACAATCCATTCCTATGGAAGAGTGGGATATCTCCGCTCTCTATGAGAGCCTGCGGTCTATATTTCCTCTGGAGGGAAGCATAGGCGTCGGTAATCTCAAAGGAAAGCTACGCGATGAGATTGCGGAAGAGGTCACTGCCATCGCTCTATCCGCTTATAACAGGCGTGAGGAAGAGCTGGGATTGGAGTTGCTTCGTGAATTAGAACGGATGGTTATTCTGCGCGCCATAGACAGCAAATGGATAGACCATCTCTATAACATGGATGAGCTGCGCGAGGGCATCAATCTACGCGCTTACGGGCAGATTGACCCCTTGATAGCCTATCAGAGAGAAGCCTTTGATATGTTCGACGGTATGAAGATAGGCATAATGGAGGATACGGTACGCTATGTCTATCGTGTTCAGGTAGTAACGGAGCAGAGGAGTATGTATCGACCGGTAACTTACGGTGCAAGCGATGAGCCGTCAAAGCCGTCTACGGTATATAATGAGGCCGGCAAGGTTGGCAGAAACGATCCCTGCCCTTGCGGCAGCGGCAAGAAATACAAGCGTTGCTGCGGCGCTTAGATACGAGATGGAGGACAGCATAGCCGGGCCTTCCATACGAGCATAAATGGCTCCCCGTCTGCATCTTAGCCCCGATTAAGCAAGGCCGGAGCTCTGTTGAGATTCTCAAATTATCAGGGTTGGGCAAGATGTGGCACAGAAGAGAACAATAACTATTTGGCTTAGCCAGTGAAGATAAAAAATTGACAAAAATAAACCGGGAGGAAGTTAACATGCTGGCAGAGATAAGGAGCGCGCATTACGAAGCGATGAATCGCATAGAAGATCTTAGGAGGCGTCTTTGACCCACACAAGCTGGAGATAGAAAAACTGGAAGGGGAGATAGCGCAACCCGATTTTTGGAATGAGCCTGATGAGGCACAAAAGGTCATGCAACGTCTCACCGCCCTTAAAGCGGAAATTGAACCGGTGAATCATCTGATTGCCAAAGCGGAGGATATAGGTATCCTTTTGGAATTGGCTGAGGAGGATGACACGGAAATCATAGCAGAGATGGAAGGCGGTCTAAAAGAACTGGAGCAATGTATAGATGAAAGTGAATTAAGTTCATTTCTCAGCGGGAAGCACGATCAGTCGGATGCGATATTAACCGTTCATGCGGGTGCCGGTGGCACTGAATCGTGCGATTGGGCGGAAATGCTGTTGCGAATGTATCTTCGCTGGGCGGAGAAGCGCGGCTATGGCATGGAATTGACGGATATTACACCCGGAGATGGTGCCGGCATCAGAAGTGCGACTATTATGATAAATGGCTTCAATGCCTTTGGCCATTTGAAATGTGAAAGAGGCGTTCACAGGCTTGTACGGATTTCACCATTCGATGCAGCCAAGCGCAGGCATACCTCTTTTGCATCGGTGGAGGTAATTCCGCAGGTAGAAGAAGAGATGGAAGTAAATATAAATTCCGATGATTTGCGGATTGATACTTATAGGGCTGCAGGTGCAGGCGGGCAGCATGTTAACAAGACCGATTCCGCTGTGCGTATAACGCATCTACCTACCGGAACGGTGGCTCAATGTCAATCCGAGAGGTCGCAGCATCAGAATAGAGAGACTGCGATAAGGATTCTAAAAGCCCGGCTCTATGAACGCCAAAGGGAGGAGAAAGAACGAGAACTGGCAGAAGTGCGCGGGCAGCAGAAAGAGATAGCCTGGGGTAGCCAGATCAGGTCTTATGTCTTTCATCCATACAGCTTGATAAAGGATCATCGTACCGGAGAAGAAGCGGGAAATGTACAGGCTATAATGGATGGAGATCTCGATAGATTTATATGGGCATATTTAAAACAGCAAAGTGAAGCTTAAGAGATATGGAAAAACACAAAAAAGCGGGGCGCTTCTTCCCCGCTTTTTTGTGTTAGATACCGAAGTTCATTCGCTCTTTGCCTGATAGCAATCCCGGCAATAAACCGGTTTGTCAGGATGAGGCTTGAAAGGCACTTCAGCTTCGTTGCCGCAGGTTGTGCATGTTGCTGTAAACATCTGTCGCGGTTGACCGTAAGCGTTGCGGCTCTGCTTGCGGGCTGTGCGGCACTCAGGGCAACGAGACGGTTCGTTCTCAAAGCCCTTGGAGGCATAGAATTCCTGCTCACCAGCGGTGAACACAAACTCATTGCTGCAGTCACGGCAAGTCATAGTTTTGTCCTGATACATGATCTTCCTCCTTCCTCAAGTCATGGTTTCGGCATACAGACATGGCTTGAGGCGGGCGATTGGTTCAAAAAATGGCACGACAAACCTAACCCAGCCATCTCTATGCTTACGATTAAATAATTATATCATCATAAATTTTGAGGTGCAAATTCCCCTGATGTTTAAGCGATGGCTCTTATGGGTAGAATTTCTTTAAATAATGTAAACCGGTGAAAGGAGAAAGTCGTTCATGAGTATCGGCAAGGTCAAATGGTTTGATGCTGCCAAAGGCTACGGTTTTATTGAGGCAGATAGGGCCGAGGACATTTTTGTTCACTTCTCGGCAATTCAAGGAAATGGTTTTAAAAGTCTCACAAAGGGAGATACCGTCGATTTTGATCTTATGCAAGGCGATAAAGGTTTGCAAGCCAAGAATGTTATCCGCCTTAGGGAGGCACTCTGAGGAGCTTTTTCGAGGCCGGGAAAGCTACAAACAGCTTCTTCGTTTTAGCATCAAAAGGATTAACGGATAATACTGTCGAATAAACATAACGGTAAAGGAAATCCATTTCGGCGTAATCGTATCTTTATCATAAAGGCCATTTAGAAGCAGGTTATAATATCAAAGCAATAGATCATCGTTGATTAATGCATTTGAGAGGTGCTGTTTCCTTTGCCTCAGGACGTACTGATTGCACGATTTCTATCAAGAATAGGAATAGAAGTGGTTGGCCTTGTTGAGGAGGCTATCCACTCTTTTGCCGCTCTGGACATACTGCTGTACTATATGCGGGATGTAACTGCTCATTCTACCATCGTAGCGCTAGCTGAAGAGATCGGCAGGCAGGAAGCAGAGATCTCTGACGCTATGCATGAGATGGTCGCAGCAGGCATATTCGATAGCGAAGTATGTAATAACAGGGGGTTGATATACTCTCTGGCAATAGATTCAACACGGCTCTCTGCTATACGGTCGCTGGTTGAGATGTATGAAACAGATATAAACTTTAGATTATGGCTGGTAGGTAAGCTGTTGCAAGTATCAACCACAGGGCGTAGAGCAATCTGATTATCACTCCTGAAAAGAATACAGAAGAATACAATGAAGGGCGCGATCAGTCATGGGGGGACAAATCAATATACATTGCGGCAATATAAGCGTTACGGCAACTCTTAATGACTCGGCAACTGCTCGGAAGCTTTGGGAAGTGCTTCCGATTGAAACGAAGGCTACCACTTGGGGAGGAGAAATTTATTTCTCTGTACCTATAAATATGAATGAGGAGAATAGCAAATCAACGGTGAGTGCAGGTGATATTGCTTACTGGCCTCCGGGCCGTGCCTTCTGTATTTTTTTTGGAATTACGCCTGCCAGCATAGGCAATGAAATACGCCCGGCCAGTCCTGTCAATATTATCGGTAGGATTGAAGGCGATCTCAAAATACTCAAAAATGTGATCACAGGAATGAGGGTTAGAATAAGAAGATGCGATTAAAAGTATTAATAGCACCGGATTCATTCAAAGGTAGCTTATCTGCTATAGAAGCGGCTATATGTATGGAAGAGGGCATTAAAAAGGCCTGCCCCGATGCCGATACTACCCTTTTGCCTCTGGCTGATGGCGGCGAAGGCACGGTAGATGTCATGGTTAGAGCGATGGGTGGCACATATGTAAGGGTAAAAGTTGATGACCCTCTAGGAAGACCCATTGAAGCCTCTTACGGCAAATTGGAAGATGGCCGGACGGCTGTCATAGAGATGGCAGCTGCCTCCGGATTACCATTGCTGTCCGGGGAAGAACTAGATCCGGTGAGAGCCACTTCTTATGGCACTGGACAGCTAATCAGATCTGCTTTGGATGAAGGTTGCCGTCGTTTAATTATAGGTATAGGCGGCAGCGCCACCAACGATGGCGGTATGGGAATGGCCCAGGCATTAGGCATTCGATTTCTCGATAGCAATGGTTGCGCTCTGGGAATGGGTGGTGGCGAGCTGTGCCGTCTGGATAGATTGGATATCAGTAACTTGGATAGCCGCCTATCGGAGACGGAGATTCTGGTTGCCAGTGACGTCAAAAATCCGCTTTGCGGCTTGCAGGGAGCAGCGCATATCTACAGTTATCAGAAGGGAGCTACACCCGAGATAGCCGCATATCTTGATGAATGCTTGGCAAATTTAGCTTCCGTAATCAAGCGCCAGTTAGGCTTGGATATAGCAGAGATACCGGGTTCGGGTGCAGCCGGTGGCCTTGGAGCAGGACTTATGGCCTTTCTTAATGCAAAATTACGGTCGGGTATTGAGCTGACGATGGATGTCCTCGATTTTAAAGCTAAGGCCGGGGCGGCAGATCTTATTCTTACAGGCGAGGGAAGAATTGATGCCCAATCCGCTTGTGGTAAAGTTTTATCGGGTGTGATATCTGTGGCGGAGCAATTGAGCTTACCGGTAGTGGCCGTGGGAGGATCGGTTGCAAATGATTTCTCTTCCTGGAGCGATCTTCTGATAGCTGTTAGCTGTGTAACGGAGTGTATGAATTTGGAGACAGCGCTTGAAAATGCAGAGCAGGCCGTAGCTGCAGCAGCAGAGCGGATAGGAAGACTTTTAATAATTGGCGGGATGATCAGGAATACTGCTTAGCAGGCGCCGGAACACCGAGGGTTCAGCTCCGTACGGAAATAACGCTTGACAATAGTTCGCTATAAAGATATAATCTGTCCGTCTGACTGACCGGTCAGTCAGACGGACAGGTGGCCTGATCTTTTGGGGAGAAGGATAATGGCAAAAGAAAACGCAACGGATTATACCAGAGATAGGATCATTAAGTGCGCTGCAGAGCTCTTTGCGGAAAGTGGATATAAGGGTGTATCCATGAGAGAAATATCCTCTGCCGCCGGTATTTCCAAAGCATCGATTTATTACTATTTTTCGAGCAAGGAGGACCTATATCTATCACTGGTAGTTCATGATATGGAACAATTGGTGAAGGGCTTGGAAGTAATCGCTTCTGCACAAGAAGAACCGCCTGTGCTTTT
Organism: bacterium UBP13_UBA5359; assembly: GCA_002410925.1. GTDB lineage: Bacteria > UBP13 > UBA5359 > UBA5359 > UBA5359 > UBA5359. Next base: position 393,164 of record DHPR01000033.1, on the reverse strand, counting down.
ACGCCGATTTATAAAGCATTACGTTGATTTTTCTCATAACAGAGGACCGATAATAAAATTAGCATTTCGCGAATTGGCCGGCATGGGTGAACGTTTGCATGAACTACTGCCGGGCATTGTGACACGAATGCAGCGGTCTTTGCAAGGTATTTTAATCAGAGGTAATTTGGGAATAGGACAACCGGAAATGGCTGCTTGCGCCATATTTGGAATGGCTCATATCCTTACGTTGCATGACAAGCAGGGAACGACCTGGAACAGCAGTGAGATAACATCTTTTGTTTGTAATTTGATCATCGATCGCGGTTCTGATTCAAGCATGCAATAATGGGTGGTCTTCCATATGCAAATCGCGTACAAAGTATCTTGAAATCGAATCTTTTTAATATGGAGCATGAAGAAATGAGGAGGCTCTTTTAAATGATAAGGATCAGAACGACGGCATCTATTGCTCTGGCCGGAGTATTCTTTTTTGCAGCGGCAACAGCAGCTTTTGCCGACGAAGCATCGGCAACGCCAACTATTTCGTTGACATTGCCGGAGAGTATAGCTCTGGCACTGAAGAAAAATGTGATGCTGAACACGGAAATACAGAAGGTGGATATTGCTGCCGACAGATTGGCACAGGCCAGGGCACAGCAGAAATTTACCGTTGGCGCCGGGGCTAGCGCCAGCCACTTTCTACCCAATGAATTTCCTGTAAATTCCACTTCCTATGATCTGGGACTACAGTTGAATCAGCCTATATACAGTGGAGGAAGATTGGAAGCACAGGAAGAGCAGGCCGAGATAGCTTTTGAACAAGCCGGAGTGGATCTGGAGGCGAAAAAGGATGATCTGATTCTATCCGTTAAGCGAGCCTTTTATGGTCTGGCTAAGGCGCAGCGCATGGAAGTGGTGGCCAGGGAGGCTGTGGCACAGGCCAGGGCGCATCTGGAGGTAACTCAGAAGTTCTATAAAGCGGGTACGGTAGCTAAATATGATCTCTTGAGGGCAGAAACTCAGTTAGCGCAGGTTCAACAGAATTTGCTCACGGCATCAAATGGGGTTGGCCTGGCAATGAATGCGCTGAATAATCTGTTGGGAATAGATTTAAGCACTATCGTTCAACTAAAGCTCTCGCCTGAAATAAAGCCGATAGAGCACAGCCTTGATGATCTTATATCGATGGCCTGGGAGCAAAGGCCGGAGCTGCGTTCTTTAGCTTTGTCGGTCAGACTTAATGAAGCCGGTAGAAAGATAATAATATCAGCCGTTCGTCCTAATATCGACGGTACTTTAAGCTATGCCGTTCTGCATCAGGATATGACGGCTGCAACCTCCGGAATATGGACAATAGGTGTATCGGCCAGAGTCTCCCTTTTTGATAACGGACTGGCAAAATCGAGATTGAGTGAGAATACCAATATCGCTGAACAGCTTAAGCTGATGACCGGTGATGCCAAACGCAATATATCGCTCCAGGTAAGACAGAGTTATCTGCAATTACAGCAGGATAAGAAGTTGATAGATGCTTCACGTCAGGCACTGGTGCAGGCGGAGGAGGGCAACAGAATTGCTGTTGTTCGTTACCAGTCCGGTGTTTCTACCAGTGTGGAATTGATTGATGCGCAAACGGCACTTACTCAGGCAAAGATAAATTATAGCAATGCAGTAAGCGATTATGAGATTGCTCTATCCGAGTTGGAGCGAGCAGTCGCTATGGAGTTGTAGGGAGGAAACAGGTAATTATGAAGCGAGTATTTGCGCTGGCGGCAGCGGTGATTGTGTTAACAACTGCTTTTACGATAGTCGGAAAGCGATACAAGAAAATTGATAACGATAACGGACCTGAGATTAAAAGCGTATACGTAGTAAAACCGCTGAGCGAAGATATGACTGAGAGCATAGAGCTTACCGGTTCAATAGTCCCCAAAAGCGAGGTTGCCGTTGCAGCTGAAACGGTCGGGAAGGTAATCTACAGAGTTGGAGATGAGGGAACAAAGGTATCTGCCGGCCAGGTTCTGCTAAGGATTGATGACAGCGCACTGCAAGCACAGCTATCTACTGCTGTGGCGGCGGTCTCTGCTGCTGAAGCCAGGCTAGCTGCTCTTAGGTCCGGCGCCAGATCTCAAGAACGCTTGCAGGCAGAGAATGGTGCCAGGCAGGCACAGGCTGTCTTTGACAATGCTCGTCAGAATTACGAGAGGATAAAATCACTCCGTTCGCAGGGCGCTATAGCTGAGCAGCAATTGGATGCCGCCAGAGCGCAATATCTGGCCGCCGAAGCTCAATTAAGCTCTGCCAGGGCACAATTATCCATGGTCGGTGAGGGTGCCAGGCGAGAGGATATCAGAGCTGCTGAAGCCGGTGTATCGCAGGCAAGAGGTAATGTGGATATGATTCGTGTCCAACTCGGTCATACTATTTTACGTGCTCCTATATCCGGCGTTATATCCGATTGTAGAATTGATAAAGGCGAGATGGTTCTACCGGGTACGTCGCTTATGAGGATAACGGAACAGAATAATCTCTATTTTGAGGCCAGAGTGCCGGAGAGATTCTTTGCAAAGCTTAAGCGCGGCCAGGCTGCCGGTATAAGAGTGGATGCTTTGCCGGAAAAAGCGATCGTCGGCAAGGTAGCTGAAATAGTGCCGGTGGCTGATGCCAAGACGCGCTCTTTTAAGATTCGTATATCTCTTCAGGATGGTAATGTCAAATCCGGCATGTTTGCCAGAGCTAAGGTTGCCGTTTCCACGCATAGTGCCACTATCAGTGTGCCTCATGATGCTATAAGAGAGTCTGACGGCAGGAAATACATCACCTGCGTCGAGAATGGCAAAGTCAGGAAGATGGAAGTACATACCGGCATAGAACAAGAGAATCGGATAGAGGTTATGGGGGTTTCAACGGGGACATCTGTTGTTGTTGTAGGCCAGGATGATCTTGTTGAGGGACAAAAGGTAAAGGTGATGGAAGGAGCGGCCTTCTAGATGTATATTGCGGATATTTCCATAAAACGCCCTTTGTTCGTGGGTGTGATTGTATTAGTTCTGACGCTCTTTGGGTTGATATGCCTGACACGTTTGCCGATTGATCTCATGCCCAATGTCGATATACCATATGTTACCATAGTGACGGCTTATCCAGGTGTGGGGCCGGCGGAAATAGAGAGCCTTGTCAGCAAGCCTATAGAGGATGCTGTCAGTCCTATCGGTGGCATAAAGAAGGTATATTCGTTTTCCCGCGAAAACGCATCGGTAGTAGTAATCGAATTTGAGCTCGGTACTGATATTAACGGTGCCGTAGCGGATGTCAGGGATAAAGTTTCAGCCGTTCGTGGCGATCTTCCACAAGATATAGTGGATCCCAGCATTGCTAGAGTGGATATCAATGCTCATCCTATAATGAACATCACCCTCTTTAGCAAGGGATCTCTGGCGGAAACCCGGAAGCTGGCGGACGATACTGTTAAGGAGCGTTTGCAAAGAATTGACGGTGTAGCCTCGGTTGATGTTGTCGGCGGCTTGGAGAGAGAGATAGATGTGCGGGTGGATCAGGGGCGCTTGGAGGCATATGGGCTGGGGCTGGCACAGGTGGTAGCCGCCTTGAAAGGCGATAATCTGAATGTGCCCGGTGGCAGAATAGATCAGCGTTCAAGAGAATATACCGTTCGTACCGTGGGTGAATTTACATCTGTTGAGCAGATAGCTGCGATCAACCTGGCCGTTATTGACGGCCTGCCCCTTACTATCGGTGATGTGGCTACGATTGAGGATACATTTAAGGAAGTTCGGCAGAAGGCCCGTTTCAACGGTGAGAATTGTGTGACACTAGTAATCAAAAAGCAATCCGGAGCTAATACCGTTAAAGTGGCGGATACGGTACGTAAGACCGTCTCCGATCTCTCAGGCCGGCTGCCGCAGGGTAATAAGCTGGAAGTGATTATCGATAACTCAACCTTTATCAAGGATTCCGTCAAAGAGGTTCGTGACAATCTTCTACTTTGCATACTGCTTACGGTTCTGGTCATCTTCCTTTTTCTGCGTAGCGCACGAAGTACCTTTATTATCTTCCTGAGCATACCCTCATCATTGATTGCCGCCATTGCCTTTATTTATTACAGCGGATTCACGTTAAACGTCCTCTCTTTGATGGGGCTGGCTCTGGCCGTGGGGATGCTGGTTGATGATTCGATTGTGGTGCTTGAGAATATTTATCGTCATTTTGAGCGTAACGAAGATGCGGCTGAGGCTGCTTCCAGCGGCACCGGTGAGATCGGCGGCGCCGTTATTGCTACTACCTTTACCATTATGGCGGTCTTTGTTCCCATCGCCTTCATGAAAGGAATGGTGGGTCAGATATTTAAGGAGTTTGGGCTGACCGTCGCTTTCAGCATATTTATGTCACTCTTTATGTCCCTTACCCTGATACCCTCATTGGCTGCCAGGCTATTGCGTCGTGAGGGTATGGACAGGGATAGTGCATGGAATCGCTTTTACACTAGATTGGAGCACGCTTATAAAAGAGCTTTGTCCTGGGCGTTGGCTCATCAGTGGCAGGTGGTAGGGCTGGCTGCTTTTTCTCTCATAGCTTCACTGATGCTGTTGCCGATAATAGGCGGAGAGGCATTTCCTTTTGTGGACAGAGGAGAGATAAAGGCTTATGTTGAGATGCCGACCGGAGCATCCCTTGATCTAACGGATAAAAGTGTAAGCGAAATGGAGAAATACCTCCTTAGCCTTAAGGATACGGAAATAGCTTATGCGGAGATTGGGACAGGTGGAGCCAGGCAGGCCAGTATCTTTGTTAAATTGCGCAAAGGGCATAAACAGGATAGCCGTAAGGTTGCTGATGATCTACGGTATAGATTCTCCACTATTCCGGGTGCCAAAGTAAGTGCACAAGCCGCCTCTATGGGTGGCGGCGAGGATAGCGCCTCCGGCACGGCGCCGGTACAGATAAAAATAAGCGGCCCCGATTCCCGGCGATTGACCGAAATAGCCAACGAAGTAGAAAAGGAGCTTTCCGGTATAGAGGGGCTTATTGGTATCGGCAACACGATGAATATGGGTAAGCCCGAATTGCAAATAAAGGTGGATAGACGTTTAGCAGAGGACAGACGAATCACTCCCGGCCAGGTGGCCTCAACAATCTATACCGCTATGACAGGAAATGTGGCTACCAGGTTCAAGGATGGTGGCAAGGAGTATGATGTTCTTGTTCGGCTGCGTGAAGAGGATAGGCAGGAGATTGACGGCATCAAAAATCTTCTGCTTCTTAACAATGTTGGAGAAACTGTAAGATTGGGAGAAATAGCGGATATTCTGCCGGCCGGCGGACCTGCGGAGATCAATCGTGAGAACCGGCAGCGCCTGGCAAAGGTTTATGCCGGCCTGGACAGCAACCATAACATCGGCCAGGTCAACAAAAAGATTAAGGCTAAATTGAGCGAGCTCGATTTACCGGATGCTTACTCTATCGAGTATAGCGGCGAGGCCGAGAGTATGCAAGAGATCTTCAGCCCTATGATACAGGCGCTGATACTCTCTATCATACTCATCTATCTGGGGCTGGTGGCTCTGTATGAATCTCTGATTTACCCGTTAGTGATTATGTTTTCAGTGCCGCTTGCCGGTATAGGTGCCTTTGTGCTGATGCTCTTAACAGGGAAAACCATGAATATGATATCATTGATCGGCTTGATAATGCTGGGAGGAATCGTGACCAAGAATGCTATTCTGTTAGTGGATTATACAAATGCGCTGAGAGATCAGGGATATGGGCGGGAAGCAGCTTTGCTTCAGGCAGGTCCGATCAGACTTCGGCCCATATTGATGACGACCTTAACAACTATCTTTGGCATGCTGCCTCTGGCGCTGGGCATGGGCGATGGCGGAGAATTGCGTTCGCCTATGGCTATAGCGGTTATCGGTGGTCTTATTACCTCCACGCTGCTTACCTTGCTTGTAATACCCGTAGTATATACCTTGCTTGATCGTAGAAAAGACTCGGCAACTGCTCTTGATACCAGTGCTTTGAACGAGAATATGCTGCCGAACGGAGAATGTCCCGTACCCGCTCAAGCAAATAAATGCTGAACAGCGAGTATTATTCGCAAGGATTGATGGAGCCGGTTTCCTTGCTGATGTTTAAATCATGACGTAATCTATCTGCCAGCAGGAGGATATCAAAGGGTTTGGTAATATAATCGGTAGCACCGTAAGCCATAGCCCTCTCTATATCCTCCTGAGCAGTTTTAGCGGAGAGGATAACTATAGGCGTGGGCAATGGATTGGGCTTCTGTTTAAGGGCCTTGAGAACATCATAGCCGTTAAGACCCGGCATCATGATGTCCAGAAGAATGATATCGGGCTTCTCCTGCAGAATCTTCTGAATGCCCTCCAGGCCGGAACGAGCAGGTATAACTTCAAAGCCTTCGCTTTCCAGCGCCAGCTTTACCATCTGGACGGTATCTGCCTCATCATCGATGTGTAGCAATTTAATGGACACGTGTTCACCCCGAGCCAATTCTAATCAATCTTACCCAGAGGGTAATACTACTAAACTATTAACGCTGAAGTCAAAGGGTTTCACTCTAAGACCAGCGAATAACCATTATAAGCAAGGCATGAGAATTTTGCAATAATGATTGGAGCAACAAGTTGCTGTTCGCTGAGTTAGATAATACCGCTGTTATAACCGTATCTGAGCTGAACCGGCAGGTATCCGGTATTATCGGGCTTAATCTGCCCTGGGTCAGAATCAGAGGCGAGATATCGAATCTCAAAATTGCTGCTTCGCAGCATATTTATTTTACACTTAAAGATAGCGAATCTCAGGTAAGCGTCGTTCTATTTAGAAGCGCTGCTTCCAAATTGAAATTCAGGCTTGAAGATGGGTTGGAGGTAATAACCGCCGGTGAAGTGGGATTGTATGAAAAACGAGGGGAATTTCGTTTGGTGGCGCAAGCCATTGAGCCTGCAGGAATCGGCGCACTCCAGCTTGCCTTTGAGCAGCTAAAGGCCAGGCTGAAGGCTGAAGGATTATTTGCAGCTTCTAGAAAGAGAGCCATTCCGCGCTTTCCTTCGGCAATAGGTGTGGTCACTTCCGATAGGGGAGCGGCGATCAGAGATATACTCAACATACTCAGACGCCGTATGCCCGCAGTTAAAATTATACTGGCACCCGTTTCCGTACAGGGTGAGGATGCGCCTGCAGCTATTGCTACAGCTTTACGCGATCTCAATGAAGCGGGAAATACAGATGTCATCATCGTAGGGCGCGGAGGCGGTTCTCTCGAAGATTTGTGGGCATTCAATGAAGAAATCGTAGCTCGCGCTATTGCTGCGTCCGCCGTTCCTATTATCTCTGCAGTAGGCCATGAGACGGATTTTACAATCAGCGATTTTGTTGCAGATATGCGGGCGCCCACGCCCTCGGCAGCGGCAGAATTGGCGGTTCCTGATAGAGCGGAGTTAGAACGAGATATACTGATGAAAATGAGAAGAGCCCGCAGCAGCATGCTTGCGCTTCTTCAATTGCATCAAAGCGAGCTGCGCGCCATTCATGAAGGCTATGTTCTCCGTCGTTTTCCCGAGGCATTGGCTGAGCGGCATAATGCTCTGCAAAAGAGTATCACTGCTCTGGCTAATTTATTCAGAACCTCATTGGCGGCCAAGGAGAGCGAATTTATTTCCTTGGTATCAGCGTTGAATATGCTGAGCCCGCTGGCCACTTTGCAAAGGGGATATGGCATAGTGAAATCGGCCGCCGACGGCCGAACGGTCAAGCATAGCGATCAATTGGCGATTGGCGAAGAAGTAGATGTAATTCTCTTTCAGGGCAGCTTTAAAGGAAATGTTACGGAGGTAAGAAATGAAAGGCTCCACGGATAAGATGAGCTATGAAGATGCTTTCGAGCATCTGGAAAATATCATAACTGAGATGGAAGGTGGCCAGCTAAGCCTGGATACGGCGCTCCGGAAATTTGAAGAGGCCGTCAAGCTATCGAGAATATGCCGTTCTTTTCTGGATAAAGCCAAGCAACGAGTGGATCTTTTGCTCCGCGATGAAGAGGGGCATCTATCTTTTGAGCAAGCACCTCTGGATGAGGATATTCCCTTCGGCAAGCGATAACAATTCTTTTTCTTGCGCTGTTGGCGACACGGCATAGATATTGTAGCCGCCATAGAGTATCTGCCCATACTCTGTTGGAGGAGATAATGAAGCGACCGCAATATTCTCCCAGAATAACTGAAACGGCCGTTCTATCCAGGGATATACTGGAGAGAAATCAAATACCTTATCTTCTTGGAGGTGGGCTTGCAGTCAGGGAGTACGGCCATCCTAGAGTCTCATCAGATGTGGATTTCTATATTATGCGCCATGATGCCGATAGGGCTTTAAATGCTTTATCAGAGGCCGGTTTCAGAACCCGGCGTTCCGATCCGGAGTGGATATTTCAGGCATGGAAGAAGCGCACCCGGGTGGACCTGATATTTAATATTACTTCCGGGATAGATATGAACAGAGCTGTCATGTCCAGAGGCGAGCGCCGGTATGTGGAAGGAGAGCTTTTTATTGTAATTTCCCAAGAAGATCTTTTGGCAACAAAAATATCCATACAGTATGAGAATAGGCCGGATTGGTGGGATGCAGCGTCAATAATTCAAAGGCGTTGGGAAACGCTGGACTGGAACATTATAATAAGCTATTCAAAAGTGACACCGGCTAAGTTCTTGGCATTTTGCCTGTGGTCTATCAGTGAGGCTAGAGATGGAACGCGCCCTATACCTGCCTGGGTGCTGAATAAGCTCTGGCAAGATGTTGGGCTGCAAATACCAAAGCTGCCTATGGATAAAGGATTTATCGTTGCTCAAAGGGAAGATTGGCAGGTTACTGCTTGATAGTAGAATCTGGGAATGTGGCCTTTGGGCGATCATTCAAGGTCATCTTGGATCTTTCATATCATTCAACTGCGATCATTTCATTGACAAGAAGGAGGGGCTCTGTTAAAATTCAATGTAGCTGGAAAGCAGAAGCCGTCCGCTTCTCACCTGCAGGCGCCGTCAAGGTTGTTGGCAGGTAAGTATATATGACTTGCAGGAGAAGGATGGTATATGCCATCCTTTTTTGTTTTCCAGCATAATAATCGGAGGTGAGTTAATATCAAAGAGTTGCGTATCAACGAGCGTATTCGTGTCCCGGAAGTCAGAGTTATCGGCAGCGAAAACGAACAACTCGGCATAATGCCTACCAGGGAAGCTCTGGCCAGGGCGCGTGAGGAAGGATTGGATCTGGTGGAAGTGGCTGCAAATGCAGCGCCTCCTGTTGCTCGGATAATGGATTACGGCAAATTCAAGTATGAGCAGAGCAAGAAAGCCAAGGAAACACGCCGTAAAGCCAAGCAGATCGAAGTCAAGGAAGTCAAGATGAGGCCTAAAATTGATGAGCATGATTATGATTTCAAGACGCGTAATGCTAAAAAATTTCTCCGGGAAGGCGATAAGGTCAAGATGACTATTATGTTTCGCGGGAGAGAGATGGCACACACGGAATTCGGAATACGGATACTGGAGAAGGTTGCGGCTGATGTTGCGGATAGCGCTGTTGTTGAGCGGCCTCCAAAGATTGAGGGACGTAACATGACTATGATATTATCACCCAAGCCAGAGGGAAAGGAGCGTTAATACGGAAATGCCTAAGATTAAGACACGCCGGGCCATGGCCAAGCGATTAAAGGTTACCGGTTCTGGAAAGCTTATGCACGACAAGGCCAATAAAGGTCATCTTTTGACCAAGAAATCCACCAAACGAAAGAGAGAATTAGGGCAAGTAGGAATGGTGGCCAAATCTGAAAATAAAAAAGTTCGTAGAATGGTGCCCTATCTTTAAATAATTACTTCATTAGGATTATACGGAATAGTCTGATTAATAGACTTCGGCTTAAAAAGCTGATTAGGAGGGATTTCTTATGCCGCGAGTTAAACGGGGCGTAATAGCCAATAAACGAAAGAAGAAGATTTTCAAACTAGCGAAAGGCTATCGTGGCGCCAGGAGCAAGCTTTTAAAGACAGCCAAGGAAGCTGTAGCGCATGCGTTGCAGTATGCATATAGAGATCGTCGGAATAAAAAGCGCGATTTCAGACGGCTCTGGGTTGTAAGAATTAATGCGGCAGCCAGAAACAACGGATTATCATACAGCCGTATGGTAAGCGGATTGAAGTTGGCTGGAATAGATATTAATCGTAAGATTCTGGCTGAGCTGGCTGTTAATGATGCTGCCGCATTTTCCCGGCTGGCTGAAGTGGCCAAGGAGGCGCTCAGCGCCTAACATAGAGATTATTGAGAAAAAGGAGGCACACTCTGTGTCTCCTTTGGTATGTACTGGATGAATAAAATTACTAGTATACATAATGAATGGATGAAGAGGGTGCGTTCGTTATCACGCCGCAGCGGACGTGAAACAGAGCGTGCCTTTGTTCTGGAGGGATTTAGGCTTTTGATGGAAGCCGTCGCCTCCGGTATTCACTTTGAGCGCATTCTGGTTGATGAAGCCGAGATGTCCCGTACAGAGCTTCAAAAGATACCTCAGGAAATGATAATTCCCATTGCTTCCGGATTGCTGGCCCGAATATCTCAGTTACAGACATCTCCCGGTGTGATAGCAATTGCTCACATGCCTGAAGCAGGTAAAAATATCCTTGAGAAGGCCTCCTTTATAGCCGTGGTCGTAGGTCTCTCCGATCCCGGTAATTTGGGAACGATTATCAGAACCGCAGATGCGGTAGGCATGGAGGCTATCTTGTTATCATCCTCTGTAGACCCATATAATCTCAAAGTTCTTAGGGGAAGTATGGGTTCCGTCTTTCATCTCCCCATATTGCACTATGCGGATGAGATGAAGTTGATAAATGATTTACATTATTGCGAATTGCAGATGGTTGCTGCCGATATATCCGGATCGTTGCAGCTATATGAAGCTAACTTAACAGAAAGAATAGCGCTCTTTGTAGGAGCGGAGGCTACCGGGTTGCCGGATGAGTTATTACGGTTGATGGATATGACTGTGCGTGTGCCCATGTCTCCTCGGGTCGAATCTCTTAACGCCGCTACGGCTTTTTCTGTTATCGCTTATGAGATTTATAGGCAAAAACTTGATTTTCAGGCTTGACATAGTATCTCACAATGATATAATTCTAAGTTAGAAATGGCGAGCGGAAGTGGCTCAGTGGTAGAGCATCGCCTTGCCAAGGCGAGGGTCGCGGGTTCGAATCCCGTCTTCCGCTCCATTTTTCAATGCTGACCCTGCTCATTTATTGAGAGGGTTATATTTTTGGGCATATGGAACGGCTTCTTGACGGCGTGCTCTACATTATTTATAATCGGTTGCATGTTGATCGGAGACATGATGTCGGTGGAGGATGCATAAATGCAGGTAACAGTGGATAAGCTTGAGGGGAGCAAGGTAAAGCTTGCGGTTGAGGTTGAAGCAGAGCGCGTGAATAAGGCTGTGGCCGATGCTTACGTCAAGGTGCGAGGCCAGGTAAGGATACCCGGCTTCCGCAGGGGGAAAACGCCACGTAGCATACTGGAGGCTTATGTAGGCAAAGGCGTGCTATATGAAGAAGCCATGGAGAAATTGCTGCCGGAGGTTTATAAGGAAGCGGTCAAGCAGGCGGAGCTTTCGCCGGTGGACCAGCCATCTGTCGATATCGGGCAGTTTGAGGAAGAGAAGCCGTTTATATTCAGCGCTGAAGTAGTTGTGAAGCCCGAAGTTACAATAGAGGGATACAAGGGAATAGATATAGAGAAGAAGAGAGTTGAAATATCCGACGAAGATGTTGAAAAAGAGCTGAGTTCTTTACAGGAGCGATTGGCGACATATGATGTTGATAATGAAGCCGAAGCTGCAAAGGGCGATGTTCTAATAATTGACTTTGAGGGTATGATCGATGATGCTCCCTTTGAAGGCGGTAAAGCCGAAGGAATTACCCTGGAGCTGGGCGCCGGTCGTTTTATGTCGGAATTCGAAGAGGCATTAATGGGCGCGCGCGCGGAGGAAGAACGACAGGCTACCGTTACCTTCCCGGAGGATTATCATAGCGCTGACGTGGCAGGTAAAACGGCGGTCTTTAAAATCAAGGTAAACGAGGTGAGAGCGAGAAAACTGCCGGAGATTGATGATGAGCTGGTAAAGAGGATCAGTGCTAGCCAGGATGTTGCATCATTTCGCGAAGAATTAAAAGCTCGTTTGCTTGCTAAAGCCGAGAGCGACGTTGAGCAGAAAATGCGAGCTGATATAGTTGAACAGGCGGCAGAAAAAGCTCAGGTTGAGATCCCGGAGGTTATGATCGAGCATGAGATAGATCACATGCTAAAGGATATGAATTTAAGATTGCAGTATCAGCAGAGTTCGCTGCAAAGCTATCTGGAAGCGATCGGCAAAGATGAAGCGGCCTTGCGTGAGGATCTCAAGCCGCAGGCTGAAAGCCAGATAAAGGCAGAGCTGTCATTAGATACCATCGCAGCGATTGAGGCGCTTGAGGCGCCTCAGGAAGAGATTGACCGTGCACTGGAAGATATTGCGCGTAGATACGGGCAAAAACCGGAAGAGTTTGCCAAAAAGGCTACCGAAGATCAGATAGCAGCTATAAAAGAGAGTATTCTTAGGGATAAGGCGATAGAGCTCTTGTTAAAAAATGCAAATATAAAGGAGGTTGCCTGATGTCATTAGTTCCTATTGTTGTTGAGCAGACAGCCCGAGGTGAGCGTTCATATGATATATACTCTAGGTTGCTTAAAGACAGAATTATTTTCATTGGAACGCCTATCTCTGATGATATAGCCAATACAATTATTGCTCAGCTTTTATTCCTGGAGAAGGAAGACCCTGATAAGGATATAGATTTTTACATTAACTCTCCAGGTGGTGTCGTCAGCGCCGGTCTGGCTATCTATGATGCCATGCAGCTGGTGAAACCTGATGTTTCTACTATTTGCATGGGACAGGCTGCCAGTATGGCGGCACTGCTTCTTGCAGCGGGTACCGCCGGCAAGCGTTTTGCGTTACCTTATGCGCGTATTATGATTCATCAACCGCTTGGGGGAGCACAGGGTCAGGCAACGGATATTGATATTCAGGCTAGAGAGATATTGCGCATACGAGCTATACTCAACGATATTCTTGTCAGGCATACCAAACAACCGCTGGACAGAATAGAGAAAGATACGGACAGAGATTTCTTTATGTCCGCAGATGACGCCAGGGAATACGGCATTGTAGATAAGGTGATTGCAACCAGAGCTGAGAGATAGTATAATGTTTAATGCTGAAAAGCATGCACAGGCTAATCGATGGAGATGATGAGATGCAATTGAAATGCTCTTTTTGCGGTAAAAGCAGAGAGCAGGTTAAAAAGCTTGTTGCCGGTCCGGGCGTATATATATGTGATGAATGTATAGGATTATGCAATGAGATCATAGAGGAAGAGCTTTGCAAGGATATCGGCGAGAGCCCGGAGGAGGAAATTATCGATATCCCGAAGCCCAGGGAGATCTATGATATACTGAATCAATATGTAGTTGGGCAGGCCAATGCCAAGAAGGTCTTGGCGGTAGCGGTTTATAATCACTATAAAAGAATAAGCGTTAATGCCAAGGTTGATGATGTTGAGCTGCAGAAAAGCAACATCCTGCTTATAGGGCCAACAGGATCCGGTAAGACCCTCTTGGCACAGACGCTGGCCAGGATAATTGATGTGCCCTTTTGCATAGTCGATGCAACCTCCTTGACAGAGGCCGGCTATGTGGGAGAAGATGTTGAAAATATACTGTTACGGCTTATACAGGCTGCCGAGCATGATATCCGAAAAGCCGAACGCGGCATTATTTATATAGATGAGATTGATAAGATTGCCAAGAAAGCTGATAATCCATCTATAACGCGTGATGTTTCCGGTGAAGGTGTGCAGCAGGCTCTTTTGAAAATACTCGAAGGAACGATTGCCAGCGTGCCTCCCCAGGGAGGCCGAAAGCATCCGCATCAGGAGTATCTGCAGATAAATACGCAGAATATACTCTTTATTTGCGGAGGCGCTTTCAACGGTCTGGAAGATATGATCACTTCCAGAATCAGCAATCAAACTATCGGGTTCAGAGCGCAGATAGAGGGCAAGAAAGAGCGTTCTATAGGGCGTATTCTTGCAAAAGTGATGCCGGATGATCTGTTGAAATTCGGCCTTATACCCGAGTTTATCGGCCGGTTGCCCGTTGTGGCCACATTGGATCAGCTTGATGTAAATGATCTGATACGGATACTGACGGAGCCCAGGAACGCCCTTATTAAGCAGTATCAGAAATTCTTCTCTCTTGATGAGGTAGAGCTGACCTTTACCAGGGAAGCGGTAGCGGCTATTGCAACACAGGCAATGGCGCGTGGTACCGGCGCCAGGGGCTTGAGGATGATACTGGAAGAGGTTATGCTCAATATAATGTATGAGATACCCTCTCAGAAAGATATAAAACAGTGTAAGGTAACTGCTGAGGTAGTGGAAAGAAGATTAGACCCTGAAATTGTCTATATCAGGGATATGAAGGCGAAAAAGAGTCATAAGGAAACGGCATAGGCCATAAATATTGAGGGCGGTTAGCTCAGAGGTTAGATCTCTTGCCTGGTACATAAGAGGCCAGTGGTTCAATTCCACGATGTGACCAAGGGCATCTTCGATTGAAAATCAGATATGCGCCGTTAGATCAGCGGTTAGATCGCTTGCTTGACACGCAAGAGGCCAGTGGTTCAATTCCACTACGGCGCACCATTTTAAAGCACGGAGCCGGGGCATTATATTTAATAACGCTCCGGTTCTTTTTTGTTTGATTTTGCCAATCAATTGGCGGCATAGCGATATGTCGATATGTCGGATAATTACAGCGCGTATTAATGATGCAGGACAAATACTTTGTATCATCGAATAAATTAGCAGTAGCTTAAAAAGGCGGTGTAGCAGTGGCTAAAGGGTTTCTTGTTAGTTATGCCGGTTATCCATACACTCCCAGCAGCCTTATGCCTGATAATGGCCTGGCCAGCTTAGCAGGTTCATTGCTGAATGCAGGTCATGAGGTTACCATTTTGGATTACGGCACTGTTGAAATAATCGATAGATTGACGCCTGCTTTTTATAAAGATAGGCTTGAAAGCATATATGACGCATTAGCGGATAATGAGCATGGTGGCCTTTGGAACCGGCTTTGCCGGTTATACAGATTTACACAGCTTAAAAGGCTGGATGGCACATTGTCAGCACTTCACAATAGAGAAGTAGCGGCTATGGCAGAGGAGCTTTCCGCTTTTACCAGCAGGGAACGCCCTGATTTCATTGGATTCAAGCTCTGGAATGGAGATGGCTTTTATGGGTCTATATTAATGGCAGAGATAATCAGGCGTGATCATCCCCATATACGGATTTATGGCGGCGGCCCGCATGTCTATCTCTTCAGAGAGATGATTCTGCAAAAGACGGATATATTTGATGCTCTGGTCTGCGATGAGGGAGAGGAAGCCTTGCTTCGGCTTGTTGAAAGCAATACGAGCCTGAAGGATATTCCCAATATCATCTACAAAGATAAGGGCAGGATTGTAAGCAATCCTGTTCAACGGCCGCAAAACCTGAATGATCTGCCCTATCCGGTATATGATGAGAGTGTATATCCGGCCATGAAAGGCAACAGCAAAATCAAAGTAATGGTGCTGGATGAGAGCAGAGGATGTATCTATACCTGCCCCTTTTGCCCGCAAAGCTCTCGCGATGATAACAAATGGCGTAAGAAATCCGCTGTCAGGATAGTAGATGAGGTGGAGCGCGCTTATAAAAAGACCGGTGTAAAATTATTTCGATTTGGCGGTCAATTCACTCCCGGCAAGCTAATGGAGGAAGTAGCCGTAGAGATATTGCGCCGAGAGCTGAAAATAATGTTTACTTCATTCAGCCATATTAATACAATGCGTAATACCGATTTTTCACTTCTCCGCCAAGCCGGGTTAACTGCCGTCTTTTTCGGTGTAGAATCCTGCAGTCAAACTATCTTGGATGGCTCGCTGGAGAAGCATACTACTGTGGAAGATATAGAAGCAGTATTGCTGAAGAGTAAAGAAGCGGGAATAATTACCGTTGTCAGTATTATATATCCGGCCCCGGGCGATAATGAAATAACCCGCATGGAGACTATTCGTACGCTGTTGCGTGTACGCCCGGACTCTGTTCTGGTCTACTTTCCCGGTATATATCCTCATAGCCGCTGGGCTAGAAATCCGGAGAAGTATAATATTCATCTGGGTAAGAATTACGCCGAAGATAATATGGACTATAAGATCAAGACCATGTATCCGCCACAATTCTGGAAACCGCTTCCATACACTGTGGACGGCAAGGATTTTAAGACGTTTACGGCTGAAACTGCAGAATTTGTCGCTGAATTGGAGAGAAACAACCTGACAACTTATATGACGGATGAATCTATGCTGCTCAGCCGCATATTGAACATAGAAGCATCGAAATACGCCTCAGAGATAAAGCGTATGTTCTATGTTGGTGAAAAGGATGCTATTGCTGATTTGGTAGAAAAAATCAATGAAAAGGCAATCGGTCATGTATGAGAGAAGGGCACGCGCGCGCCGTGTTGTAATTACGGGCATAGGCGCTATTTCGCCAAACGGCTCAAATAAGGCTCTCTTTTGGGAAGCAATCAAAGCGGGGCGATCCGGAATAGGACCGCTTACGTGTTTAGATGCTAAGGCATATCCAATAAAGATAGCTGGCCAGGTGAATGATTTTGATCCTAAGGCTTATATGGAGGCAAAGAAGACTCGACGTCTGAAGCGTTTTTCACAGTTTGCAGTAGCTGCTGCCAAGATGGCGATCAGTGATGCTGATTATCCTCTCCGGGAAAAGGACTCATATCGTTACGGCGCATGTTTTGGCAGCACAATGGCAGGATATATGGCCGATAGGGAACATGCCGCTTTCTCAAAGCGAGGTGTCAGCGGCATAAGCCCGACAGCCTGGACAGAGCTTACTTCTCATTCATCTACGGCGTATGTCTGCATCGAACTGGGATTGAAAGGGCCTGCCAGCTCAATCTCTGCGGGTTGTTGCACAGGATTGGAAGCTGTAGGTTGGGGCTATAGAGCCATTACAAATAATAGTGCCGATATGGTCGTTTGCGGTGCGTCTGAAGCGCCGATAACCGCTTTTGGCTTCTCAATTATGTGCGCCAGCCGTATTCTGACCACCTTTCAAGGCGATCCTGCCAAGGCATCACGGCCTTTTGCCGCAGGAAGAGATGGTGCGGTTCTTAGCGAAGGAGGGGCTGCTCTTATCCTTGAAGAGTTGGACCATGCTCTTATGCGTGGCGCACGTATATATGCCGAAGTTTTGGGATATGCTTCCTGTGGAGAGGCATCGGATATGGTGGATACCGACCCTGAAGGCGCAGCTATTGCGGAAGCCTTTGCCGAGGTGCTTTCCCATGCGCAACTAACCGGAGATGATATCGATTATGTTCATGCCCATGGCACGGGATTTCCTGCCGGTGATATCGCCGATACCAATGCCATAAAGTATATACTGGGAGAACGGGCGTACTCTATTCCTGTCAATTCAATTCGTTCAATGATAGGGCAGGCATTGGCTGCCGGAGGTGCACTGCAGGCTGCCTCCACCGCATTATCCGTATATCATGGCATAGTACCCCCAACGATTAATTGTGAGGTTCCCGATCCTCTTTGTGACCTTGATTACGTTACAAAAGGCGCCAGAAAAGTTCGGATCAGATATGCACTGATGAACGGCACCAGCGTAGGTGGGACCCATGCTGCCTTACTCTTTGGAAAATATGGCAAACAACGGAGCTGCCGATAATGCAGATAAAGTGTATCCTTTTATTATTGTCAGCAATCATCAATGCTGCTTTCAGTATATTTGTGCTGGCAAAGAATCCCCGGTTAACAGTCAATCGCCTTTTCTCTCTCTTTGCTTTGTTGGTCAGCGCTTGGGTTTTCAGTAACTTTTTTATAGAGAGTGCTCAATCCGAGGCCGCTGCTCTTCTATGGTTGAGAATGGCTCTGGCTATCGCCGGCATGATTCCGGTTAGCTGCCTTATGTTCGTAAGAGTCTTTCCCTTGGGAAGAAAATTAGCGATTACCAGCGACATAAAAGTATTTTTTGTTTTGGGCTGTATTTTCTGCGGCATCTCTTTTACGCCGGCTATCATGGCCGGAGCACATATATATTCCTGGGGGGTTCAGGATCGGCCGGGCCCACTTCTTCCATTATATACGGTTTATTTTACAATATGCTTTGCCTGGGCACTTGTAAATCTGTATTCCAAACATAAAACGGCAAGAGGCGTGGAGAGGCTGCAGATACAGTACCTTACTTTGGGAATAGCAGTGTCATTGTTTATTACCACGTACACTAATCTTCTTCTTCCATTGATATTCCAATCTTCGTATTTCGCCGGATATGGACCATCCTTCAGTATCATAATGCTTGCTTTTATTACTCATACTATTGTGCGCTACAGGCTATTGCAGCTCCGTCTGGTTATTAAAAAGAGCTTTGTATACTTTTTTTCCATCATCTTGGCCGTTGCCAGCTTTATCTTTCTTCTAATTTATGGTGAAAAAGTAATGCGTGGCGTGTTAGGATTATCATCTCTTACTACCATGTCTCTTATAGCTTTGATTGTCGCTATCGGTTTCCAGCCGCTAAGAGTATGGCTGCAAAGCATATTTGACAGGTATTTTTACAGGGAAGCATATGATTATAACAGCACATTGCTTGAAACAAGCCGCTCGCTTACATCCATGTTGCGTCTGGAGGAGCTGACCGATTATATTTACGATGTAATCTATAGCACTATGCATCCTGAAAAGGTATATCTTTATTTAAAAAGCGGCAGAGATAGCGGTTTCCGAATGGCCTTGGCCAGATCTCCTATGGAAGAAACCGGCACTCTTCGAGAGATGCTTTCCGGAGACAGCCAAATTGCCGCCTACCTTGCCTCAAAGAGAGAAGTCATGCTGCGTGAGGAACTTATACGCCTCTCCTCTGAACGGGGAATAGAGGGTGTAATCTCTGAAATGACGAAGTTAGGCGTGGACGTAGCGGTTCCAATTATCCTGGATGGATATCTCTCCGCAGTCATGGTGCTTGGCCCGAAACTTTCAGGGGATATTTATTCCATGGAAGATATGGGGCTTTTGATGGCTATGGCCAATCAGGCTGCAGCTGCCATAAACAACGCGCAATTGTATGAGGAAGTACGCCGTGTTCGTGACTATAACGAGAGCATATTAGCTAACATGGAGAGCGGCGTGATAACCGTGGATAAGGAGGGTGCGGCTGTTCTCTTTAATCGTGCTGCCGCTCGTATACTTGCGTTGGAAACGGATGATCTTACAGGGCGCCATATTTATGAAATAAACTCGGTTCTAGCTGAGAAGGTTGACGATGCGCTGGAGAGAGGAGTTACCTGCAGCAATCTGGAGATTGCTCTTTCGCAGAATGAAGAGAGCCTTCCTTTGATGGTAAGCTCTACCATTCTTAAAGGAATACGAAAAGATATAGAGGGCGTAATTCTTGTATTCAGTGATTTGTCTCGTATCAAAGCGCTTGAGGAGGAGCGTAATCAGGCAGAAAGGCTTGCATGCGTCGGAGGGCTGGCAGCCGGCCTGGCACATGAAATTAAGAATCCTCTGGTTTCAATAAAAACTTTTGCTCAGCTGCTGCCTGATAAATTCGATGATCAGGAGTTTAGAGAGGTCTTTTCAAAGCTGGTTGTCAAGGAGATTGAACGTATTGATATTCTGATTTCCCAGCTGCTTGGCTTTGCTCGCTCTCAAGCAGAGATGATGCCGCTTAATATTAAAGATCCTCTTGACGAGATGCTTTTGTTGTTATCTAATAGGTTACAGGAGCGGCAGATAGAGGTAAAAAAAGATTATCCGCCGGGAGGCGTTCTTGTATTTGCCGACGGTGGAAAGATGAAGCAGTTATTCCTTAATCTGCTTATTAATGGCATTGAGGCTATGCCTGATGGCGGTAGCCTTAATATTGATATAGCTTCTTATGATAAGGATGGCAATAAGTGGTTCAGGATTATGATCGCCAATACAGGCAACAAGATTTCTCCGGAATTAAAACAGAAGGTTTTTACACCTTTCTACTCAACCAAGCCGGGGGGGACAGGCCTGGGGCTGTCTATATGTCGAAAAATTATCAGTGAGCACGGAGGGAATATCTTTTTGTCAGATCAAGAGGTTACCATGTTTAATATAGATTTACCGGCATTTAAAGTACCTTCTATAGGGATAGAGGCATAGTAGTTAATGAATACGGTCTTTTTAGCCAGTGAAGAAGAATATATGCTGGCTGCCATGCGGCGAGCCTTGCCAGAGGGATGTACAGCAGTACACATAAGTACGCCGGAAGAGGTAATAAGCCATGCCTCTTTAGACGCAGATATTGCTTTAGTGGATATCACCGGCCGGCGCAGCGAGCATGTCAGCCTTATCAGCCAGGTGAAGAAGCATATGCCTGGCTGTGCCGTCATCGCTATTCTCCCTGCAAAAAAACGTGAAGGCGAGGATTTGGTGACGGATATGTGCTATGAAACAGTGCGAGTGCCTGTTGATATCACGGAGTTGCATCTTTCTATTACGCGGGCCATCGAGCGCAGCAAGCTGTTGCGAGAGATAACTCATCTGAAAACCAACCTGCATGAAAAACGCTATATTGAATATCCGCATAATCAGGTCGCTCACTCAGATTCACGGTTTAACAGTGTTTTAAGAAAGTTTGCCAGGGGGTTGGGAGCAGGATTCGATCGCGAAAGATTGATTAAGTTTATCCATGAGGCTATTGACGAGCTTAATCCTGTCAGCCGTATTTCTATAATTCTGGCAGAGCCTGGAGGGGAATATATTATAGCCAGCAGCCGAGGGCTACATCCTGATATGCTTGAGAGTCTCTGCCTTTCTTCCGATAGAGGGCTTCTCCTCTGGCTGACACAGCAGGGGCGTGTTCTGCGTAAAACCGAAGCGGAGTATTCCGGCGACCCTCTTCTGCTTGATGTTGTTCGGGAGATGGAACTATTGCAGGCGGTTGTCAGTATACCGTCCATCGGTAATGGACGAGTACTGGGAGTTATCAACCTTGGAGAGAAGGTTGTGGGTGGCCAATACAGCAATGAAGAATTGGAAATGCTATATATATTGGCGAGCAACATAGCTGTTGCTCTTGAGGATATAGATATTTTTAATGAACTTCAGCATCAAAAATCGTACATAGAAGAGATACTTCTACGGATGCATAGCGGTGTTATTACTATTGATGCTTCGGATCGCATCACTATTTTTAATCATCGTGCAGCCGAGATTCTTAACATTCCCAGGGACAGGGTTATAGGAAAGGATCTACGCAATCTTCCATCTCCCATGGGTGATATGCTGCATGAAAGCCTTGTTACCGGTAGAAAGAGAAACGGATATGAGATTAAGCTGGCCGGCAAGCATGAATGCTACCTTAAAATCAGCTCTTTTCAGCTGATAGATGTACTGTCCTCTGTAAGAGGGGCTGTCTTGATATTTGATGATATCAGTATGGAAAGGACTCTGGCGCATGAGCGAGAGAATGCTCAGAGGCTGGAAACGCTGAGCAAGGTTGTTGCTCTCTTTGCTCATGAATTGCGGAATCCGTTGGTCTCCGTCAATACGTTTATCGAGCTCTTTCCGGAGCGGAAGAATGATGATGATTTTAATACAGGTTTTTACAAGGCTGTTTGCCAAGATGTGCACAGGCTTGATGATCTGCTCGGCAAGCTTATCGCCTTATCCAAACAATCTGATTATAATTTTATAACAATGGATTTATCCTCTTTGCTTGATGATAGAGTAAAGAAGCTGAAGAAGCATGCCATTGAATCCGGAGTCAATATCAAGCTTGATATAGAGGATAACCCTGTGTTGCTTTCTCTGGATAGAGAGCAAATGGGTAAAGCAATCGAATATGTTATTCATAATTCCATCAATTTTACTAAAAGCGGCGGTACCATATGTGTGAGCGTGGAGAATATCGATAAGGAGCATGTGAAGATATCGGTTGATGATGACGGTGATCCCTTATCAGTTGGTAGCGGTGATGATATTTTTCGCCTCTTCTTTACCAGCAACGGCAGGAGCGCCGATATAGGGTTAGCTGTAGCGCAGCGCATTATACATGATCATGGCGGAAGACTCGTTATCAATGGAAATAATAGGGAGCGCTTTGAGCTGATATTGCCGGCAAACGCTGAGCAGGGTGAGAAGCATGAGTAGCAGGGCGACTATTCTGGTAGTGGATGATGAATTCGGTCCCAGGGAAGCCTTTCGCATGCTCTTCAAAGACTGCTACAGAGTAATTACGGTCGGCAGCGGCAAAGAGGCGATGGCAGTTATGGATAACGAGGGTGATAAGATAGATTTGATCCTTCTGGATATCCGCATGCCTGAGGATGACGGTATAACCGTATTGCAGGAGATAAAGAGCAGAAATCCCGATATAGAGGTAGCTATGGTTACCGCATATGCTTCAGTGGAGACGGCGCGTGATGCCTTGAAGTATGGGGCCATAGATTATTTGATAAAGCCTTTCGATCGTATTGATGCAGAGGAGATCGTCAGACGAGGCATAGCACGCCGACGTGAACAGCGGGAGAGCAAGATCGCTCTGCAGAGGCTTAAATTGACAAATAGTACTCTGCAGGGTGAGATAGAGAAGGCTGGAAAGGATGTCAAAGAGCACTTCGCCGGTACAGTTCGAGCACTGATAGCCGCTATCGATGCCAAGGATCATTACACGGCCGGCCATTCTGAGCGCGTGGCAGCTCTTACCAGGTATTTGGGCACGGCATGCAATATGGCCGGCAAAGAGCTGGAGCTTCTATGTCAGGCTGCTCAGGTGCATGATATTGGGAAAATAGGTATAAATGAGGCGTTATTAAGAAAAAAAGGGCCTTTGCTGCCGGAAGAGATGAAGGAGATGCAAATGCATCCTGCAATAGGTGCGGAGATTCTGGCGCCGGTGGGTTTTTTGCGGGACATGATACCTGCTGTCCTATATCACCATGAAAGATATGACGGCACCGGATATCCGTATGGCACCAGGCACGATAATATAGCTCTGTATGCTCGGATTGTGTCTATCGCCGATGCCGTAGATGCCATGGCATCTGATCGTCCATATAGAAAAGCTATGCCGGTTGAACAGGTTTGGCAGCAGCTTTATAACGGCGCCGGCACGCAATTTGATCCAGAGCTGGTAAAAATTGCCTTAAATATAAGGTTGCCGGATATACAACGGCACTTAACCAATGTTTCCAAGCAGGTTAAGCACTGGCATTGAAGTGGATATTAACAGGGAGGAAAGCATGAGTAGCAGGGCGACTATTCTGGTAGTGGATGATGAATTCGGTCCCAGGGAAGCCTTTCGGATGCTCTTCAAAGACTGCTACAGAGTAATTACGGCCGGCAGCGGTAAAGAGGCGATGGCAATTACGGATAACGAGGGTGACAAGATAGATTTGATCCTTCTGGATATCCGCATGCCTGAGGATGACGGTATAACCGTATTGCAGAAGATAAAGAGCAAAAATCCCGATATAGTGGTGGCTATGGTTACCGCATATGCTTCAGTGGAGACGGCGCGTGATGCCTTGAAGTATGGGGCCATAGATTATTTGATAAAGCCTTTCGATCGTATTGATGCAGAGGAGATCGTCAG
>DHPR01000033.1:277219-369281 GCA_002410925.1 bacterium UBP13_UBA5359 | reverse complement strand
TATTGATGCAGAGGAGATCGTCAGGCGAGGCATAGCACGCCGGCGTGAACAGCGGGAGAGCAAGATCGCTCTGCAGAGGCTTCAGCTGGTTAACAATGCGCTTTTCGGCAATGTTGAACAGGCTTGCTATGAAGATGTTCGTGCCGATGCTGTGATAACAGCTGATACTACAGGCCGAATAATTACGATGAATAAGGTGGCGGAAGAGCTCTCCGGGTGGTCGCTTGAAGATGCTGCGGGCAGAGAAATAGATGAAATATTTAATATCATTTCAGGCAAAACAGGCCGGCGATGTCGAGGTATTTTTGAAAAAATACTCAAGGCCGGGTGCATAGTCGAATTGACAAGCCGGACGGTTCTTATCTCAAAAGAGGGAAGCAAACGAACGATAGCTGATAGCGGAACTACAGTATATGGAAAGGATGGAGCTATTATCGGCGTTGTTATAGTC
Source organism: bacterium UBP13_UBA5359 (assembly GCA_002410925.1). Classification (GTDB taxonomy): domain Bacteria; phylum UBP13; class UBA5359; order UBA5359; family UBA5359; genus UBA5359. The sequence continues at coordinate 368,830 of DHPR01000033.1, read as the reverse complement.
TTTCGAGATATAACGGAGAAGATATTAATGGAAGAGGAATTGGTAAAGGCCAGAAAATTAGAATCTCTGGGGATTCTGGCCGGGGGGATAGCGCACGATTTCAATAATATATTGATGGCTGTTCTCGGCAACATCTCATTGGCTAGAAGAGAGGTAAGGGTTGGCACAGGGCTGTATGCAAAGCTTTTCGAAGCAGAGAAAGCCATTATTAGAGCCAAGGAATTGACACAGCAGTTGTTGACTTTCTCCAAAGGGGGCACTCCCATAAAGAGTACGGCATCTGTAAAGGAGATTATTACTGATTCTGCCGATTTTGCGTTAAGAGGTTCTAATGTCAGCTGTAATTACGATATGGCTGAGGGACTCTGGCCGATAGAGGCGGATGAAGGGCAGATTAGTCAAGTTATAAGCAATCTAGTGATCAATGCTGATCAGGCAATGCCGGAAGGAGGCGTCATCAGAATAGCTGCGACAAATATATCTATTGAACCCAGTTGCATCGATGGGGCTATCGCCGAAGGGAAATATATAAAAATATCTATCTCAGATAGCGGCGTCGGCATGCCGCAGGAGCATCTGCAACGCATATTCGATCCTTATTTTACTACTAAAAAAAGCGGTAGCGGTTTGGGGTTGGCTATAGTATATTCCATCGTAAAGAAACATGATGGGTTTGTCACTGTTGAATCCGAGCATGGCAAGGGAACGACCTTTCATATATATCTGCCCGCCTCACAAAGAGAGATAAAGGCAGCAGATAAAGCGGCTGAGATTATAGCTCAGGATACGGGTAAAGTTTTGGTGATGGACGATGAAGAGGCTGTACGGAGCGTGGTAGGAAGAATCCTGGAATATTTGGGCTGGGAAGTAGGATATGCCGAAGATGGTAGCCAGGCTATAAAAGCATACGAGGCTGCTTTGAATTCAGACTCCGCATTTGATGTAGTCATTATGGATTTGACCATTCCGGGTGGCATGGGAGGAAAAGAGGCTGCCGAGCAGCTTAAAGCGCTGGATCCGAAAGCAAAAATTATTGTATCCAGCGGCTATTCCAACGATCCCGTATTAGCTGAATATGAGCAATGCGGTTTCAGCGGCGTAATAAACAAGCCTTACCGAATTGAAGAGATGATAGATGTTCTATACAGAGTAGCGCATTCAGATAGCTCAGAAACGGAAGCTATCAGATTCCCAAACGAGTAAATCTATTATTACATGTATGGTATGCTTGAGATAATTCAAAGCAATGCTTCAATATTTAAAGAGCGGCTTGCTGCTTCAACTCTTGAAATTGTCCTTTGAATGGTAGATAATATCAATTGTGTCAAAAGCAACAATACACAGGAATAATTGCAGGGACATGGTATAGAATAAAGGCATATTCGAAAATTGAGATGAGCGAATGGGCAATATTCATTTAATGTGTTGGATTGTTCTTAATTCTGTCTTCTGTCTTCCTGGGTAATTTTGGGGGAGGGTATTTGTAATATGAACAGTAAACTATCTGTGCTTCAGGCGGCACGGTCGGAATATATACCTAAGCTGCCGAAGCTTCTGAAAGACGGCAAGTTTATGCTGGTATTTGAGGATGTGGTTGCTGATATGGCATCGGTAGAGGAAATACGCAAGCAGTTTCCTGAATCCTTTGGAAAACCGCTGGCCAGATTTGTTGTTGGAGAAGGCGCTCTATCGTGTGAACCTATATCAGTAGGAGTTGTGCTTTCCGGAGGGCAGGCCCCGGGCGGGCATAATGTCATTGCAGGTCTTCTCGATGCACTTAAAGCTGCCAATGAGAAGAGCCGCCTCATAGGCTTTCTGGGAGGACCGGCCGGAATAGTAAAAGGCAAATATAAGGAGCTTACACCCGAATTAGTTGCTGCATATAGAAACACCGGCGGCTTTGATATAATCGGCAGCGGCCGCGATAAAATCGAAAAGATCGAGGAGCTGGAAGCATGCCGTAATAATCTTGAAAATCTTGGTGTCAAGGCTCTGGTCATCATCGGCGGAGATGATTCCAATACTAATGCTGCTCTTATGGCTGAGTATTTTACGGCCAATAACTATGATATACGAGTGATCGGTGTTCCCAAAACAATTGATGGCGATATGAAAAACGAGCAGATAGAAACTTCTTTTGGATTCGATACTGCATCCAAGACCTTTGCTGAATTAGTAGGTAATATCTGTCGTGATGCCATGTCTGCCTGTAAATATTGGCATTTCATTCGTCTTATGGGGCGTGCTGCCAGCCATATAACATTAGAAGTGGCTCTTCAGACACATCCTAATATAGCCATAATCTCTGAAGAGGTTGAAGCCTCGGAATGGACTCTTTCCGATGTGGTAGATCAGATAGTGACCGGTATCTGCAAAAGGGCGGAGGTTGGTAAGAATTACGGCATAGTTCTTATCCCCGAAGGGTTACTGGAGTTCCTGGCCGATATGAAAGGGCTTATTGCTGAGCTGGGAAAAATATTGGATACTGATGAAAGCTATCTTAAAACCCTTACCGATCCATCGGATAGGAGGCAGCATATCGATACCAGGTTAACCCCTGCTTCCGCCAAAGTATATGGTTCTCTTCCCGACGATATTCAACAGGTGTTGTTGAGACGTGATAAGCATGGTAATCTTACGCTTTCACAGATAGAGACTGAGAAACTTCTGATAGATTTGGTAACCGATAGAATACGGCTTATGCAGGCAACAGGAGAGTTCAAAGGAAAATTTGCGGCATTGAATCACTTCTTCGGTTATGAAGGACGCTGTGTCGCTCCTTCCAACTTTGATGCCGATTACACTTATACGCTGGGATATACGGCGGCACTGTTGCTGAGAGCAGGACTGACCGGGTATACAGTATCCGCTACCAATTTAGCAAAGCCTGTTGAAGAATGGGTTATGGGCGGTGTGCCGGTAGCCTCCATGCTTACCATGGAATTGCGCAAGGGCAAGATGAAACCCGTTATTAAGAAGGCCTTGGTGGATGTTAATGGTGATGTTTTCAAGGCTTTTGTTCAGGTAAAAGATAAATGGCTGCTGGAAGATGCTTATGTTTTTCCCGGTCCGATTCAATACTTCGGACCATCCCAGATTTGCGATGCTACGACTAAAACTCTTCAGCTTGAATGCGGTGACGGCTGGTGCAATGCCAATATATCCGAGACAGTGCCTGCTCAGTAAGGGAGGCACTGTTGCAAACTCTTTATGCATATTTGTATATTGAAGAGGGCGGCCGGGGTGAAGGCCGTCCTCTTTGAGATCAGCGAGAATATATTTAAAAATGTTTAGAATGCTGAATCCGGGGTATATAATATACGCCTTCCCCCAAAGGTATGCCCGCTTGAAAGAGCGGGCTATTTTTATCTGAGGCATGCCGAATCAGAGTGTTTCTATTCTCATGACGGTTGTTGAGCTTATAGGGAGTGGATCAGGCAGTACAAAGCTTATAAAGGGCATGATGAGATCCTGCGCATAATCAATACGAACGGTAATATAATCTCCGACACGGCGTGAGCTTTCATTGGAGGGAGTGATCGCAATGGTGAGGTTGCTGGTATTAAAGCCAGGCAGCCGCTTCTTTACAACGGCAACAATATCGGTGTTGGTTCGGCCCACCGCTCCGGCGCGTGCCCCTTCGCGAGATCCCAGCGAAAGGGAGATATAAGTTTTCAGAACCAGCGTGAATTGAAACACGCCTATCAGCAACAGCAAGAGTAAGGGCAGGAGAAAGGCAAGCTCTATTACGGATTGTCCTTTATTCTCTTTATGAATTCTCATCAATGTTCTCCATGGCGATAATTTGCGCTTGCAGAGCGTCGACGTGTTTCTCCAAATTATACACTCGCTTCTTCTGGTAAAAATAGAGATAAGTGAAGCAAATAAGAAGGTAAAGCTCAATAATATCAAGCCAGTTTATATCCATAATCATGTCTTATGCCTCCGGCCAGCATTAATAGTTAGGGTTAATATTTGAATTATAGCCCAAGGCAGCAGCTCAGGCAATCCCGTCTTCTCCGTAAAATGCGCTTTACAAGTTCATACAGTGGTGCTAACATAATTTAAAGTTTCTGGAGGTGCAATATGAGTGCTAAAGGCTTTGTAAGCGAAGAGGAGAGAGATATATACCGCCACAGCACAGCCCATATTATGGCTCAGGCGGTTAAAGAGCTCTATCCTGAAGTTAAATTGGCAATAGGACCCTCTATAGAAGAGGGTTTCTATTATGATTTTGATCTTGGCAGGAGCTTTACGCCGGATGATCTTCAAGCAATTGAGAAGCGCATGAGAGATATCATTGAGCGTGATCTGGAGTTCAGGCGTGAAGAGGTCTCGCGGGAGCAGGCGCTAAAGCTTTTCGGTGAGCTCGATGAGAAATACAAGGTCGAATTATTGAAGGAGTTGACCGATGCGCTGGTATCAATATATCATCAGGGTGATTTCTTTGATCTCTGTCGCGGCCCGCATGTGAGCAGAACAGGAGAGATTAAAGCCTTTAAGCTGCTTAGCGTAGCCGGTGCCTACTGGCGTGGCAATGAAAAGCGTGAAATGCTTCAACGTATATACGGAACAGCGTTCGAAACCCAGGAAGAGTTAGATGAGCATATTTTCAAGCTGGAGGAAGCATCGCGCCGTGATCATCGTAAGCTGGGCAAGGAACTGGATCTGTTCAGTATCAATGAAACGGCCGGAGCCGGCTTTATCTATTATCATCCTAAGGGAGCGTTGGTACGAACCCTGATAGAAGATTTCGAAAAGCGTGAGCATGCACGCCGTGGTTATCAGATGGTGATTACGCCTCATATTGCGAGAGAAGAGCTATGGCAGATATCGGGGCATACCGGTTATTATAGAGAGAATATGTACTACTTGAACGTAGATGAGCAAGAATACGTTCTCAAACCCATGAATTGTCCGGGGCATATACTGATTTACAAGACGCAGACCAGATCATATCGGGATATGCCGCTGCGTTACTTTGAGATGGGCACTGTATATCGCTATGAGAGATCCGGAGTACTGCACGGATTGCTGCGAGTCAGAGGATTTACACAAGATGATTCTCATATTTTCTGCATGCCCGGGCAACTTGAAAGCGAAATTACCGGCGTTGTAGATTTTGCTTTCTTTATGTTAAAACGTTTCGGTTTCAGTGATATCGAGCTCTTCCTTAGTACCCGTCCGGAAAAATCAGTCGGTAGTGATGAGAATTGGGAACGGGCTACGGATGCGTTGCGCAATGCTTTGGAAACCAAAAATCTGCCGTACCGTGTTGATCCCGGAGAGGGCGTCTTTTATGGGCCGAAGATTGATTTTAAGCTAAGAGATGCACTTGGTCGTCTTTGGCAGGGACCGACCGTTCAGGTTGACTTTAATCTTCCGGAGAGATTCAATATCTCCTATATCGGTCCGGACGGGCAGGAGCATCGCCCGATAATGATTCACCGAGTAGTGCTTGGCAGCATGGAGCGTTTTTTTGGAACGTTGATTGAACATTATGGCGGTGCGTTCCCTCTATGGCTGGCTCCGGTTCAGGTGCGTCTGCTTCCTATAGCCGATAGGCACTTCGATTATGCCGATGCCGTATGCGCTCGTTTGCGGGAGGCTGATTTCAGAGCTGAAGTGGATAAGCGCAACGAAAAAACGGGTTTCAAGATACGTCAGGCTCAATCTGAAAAGATACCGTATATGGTGGTGATAGGCGACCGTGAAGCTGAAAAGGGTACGCTCTCTCTGCGCCACAGGGAGAAGGGGGATATGGGTGTGGCGACTCAGGATGATTTTATTGCCATGCTCAGAGATGAAGCATCTTGATGAGGTGCTTGACGGATAGCCTTCTTTACGATCCGGCGTACCGATCTCGCTTCTATCGCGTGTTGATATCCTGTTTAATGGCATACTTATAAAGGATATGTTATCAGCTAAGGAGGGAAGCTTTGGTGTATAATCTCTTACCATCCGGCGATTATATGGAGATTGAGCGCACGATGCTGGCTCCATACGCTATGTGTGCGGTAGATAGTGCGGGAAGGCGTTATCCGGAAGATGACCATACATATCGCAGCTCTTTCCAGAGGGATAGAGATAGAATTGTACATTGCACTGCCTTCAGGCGTTTGGAGTATAAGACTCAAGTTTACGTCATTCACGAGGGGGATTATTATCGGACGCGATTGACGCATACGCTTGAAGTGTCCCAGATAGCCAGGACTATGTCCCGCATGCTCCGCTTGAACGAGGATTTGACGGAGGCTATAGCGCTGGCTCATGATCTGGGGCATACTCCCTTTGGACATTCAGGCGAAGATGCATTGCAAGAAATCATGCGTGATTTCGGCGGCTTTGAGCATAACAGGCATGGATTACGAGTTGTAGAGGAGCTGGAAGAGCGGTATCCCGCTTTCCCGGGGCTAAATCTTACGTATGAGGTTAGAGAGGGGATAATAAAGCATAATACCGATTATGATTACCCTGGAAATGCTGATTACCAACCGGGTCAATCTCCCACTCTTGAAGCACAACTGGTAGATCTGGCCGATGAGATAGCTTATAATAATCATGATCTCGATGACGGACTGACAGCCGGGTTAATTACAGAGGAAGAGCTGTTATCACTGGAGATTTGGAAGAGAGCCTATGATGATGTAAAGAGGTTCTATCCCGGCTTGGATATGGACAGACGTAAATATCAAGTGGTAAAGCAGCTGATAAATGATCTGGTAATGGATGCCGCGCAACAGACTCTATCCAATCTTAAGAAGCATAAGATATCTTCGGTTGATGACGTCAGGGGAGTTAGCGAGCGACTGGTGGCCTTCTCTCCTTGGATGATGAAATTGAACAGCGAACTCAAAGGCTTTCTCATGACCAGGGTTTACAGGCATTATCGTGTTATGCGCATGGCCGATAAAGCTGCAAGATTTATTAAAAGTCTCTTTGATGTTTATATCAATCGCCCAGAGCAGTTGCCGCCGCATGTCCAACAGAGGATGGACTCTCTGCCTTTACAGGTGGTAATCTCTGATTATATTGCAGGTATGACGGACCGCTATGCTCTGGACGAATATAAGAGACTATTTATGCCGTATGAGAGGGTTTGAGCTCTGTAATGCCTTGTATGGGCTTGCCCGTATAGGGCGGAAGCATTAAGGCCAGGCGCTTCTGCACCCCGGTTATCAGCGTATCACGATCAAGGCTGACTGTTTTATCATGCAGCCAGGCGTTGACCATCTGAAATGCCAAATCTATGGCCACAATGGCTTCAAGCTTGTTAGCGTATTCTACTACCAGGTAATGGTGTGTTTTCAACCCGGCCTCTATATCCTGTGAACGCTGCCCTGAGAAACCGGCACAGCGCCCCATACGGCGCCCGAGCATATAAATGATAATATGCTCTAAGAGATGGCAAAGGCTGGTGCCCTCTGTGATCTCTTCTTTGAAATCATGCGCATCTGTGTCAGCCAAGCCGCATATATGTTGCAGCTCTTCGGCAGGCGCTTCCAGAATGCCCGGAAGCGCTATTTCCATTTTTTTTGCAAGGCCGGGTATGGCGCTGGTAGAGATATCTGCATCATTTTCCATATCCAGATGAACTATCGCCCTTTTTGAACCTTGCCGCAGATTGCGAATACTCTCGCTTTGCGGAGCATCTTGAAAGATTATATTAATAATGTGCAAAATACCTTCCCCCTTGCTATAATTATATCTGCAGACGATAGAGGGCGCAACGACGGGGATACGCTTGCCGGTAAGCATTCCGGTACGCGTTGCATCATATAAGAAACCAACCGAAAAGATATGGTTTATTGTTATCTCTATGCTATAATAATGACATTAAATGCATAGCTGTAGGAGTCGCGATGGGGGCTGCAAATTTTGCAAGATATGATCTCCTGCAAATATTTGATATGCGGGATATCATAGAGCTTGAAAAGGCATCAGCACACTTGATCGGTGCTGATGTTCATATATGGAGCACTTCGGGAAGTATTTCCGGCGTCGGTGCTGATAATATATCAATCTCCTGGGAGGAGATTGTCGCTGCTGTGGGCGACGGTAACTTTATTCGTTGCGGTATCTCCGGCAGAGATTATTGCCTGGCACCTGTTATGCTGGAAGAGAGGCTGTTGGCAGCTATTCTGGCCGGCCCATTTGATACTGTGGAAAATGATTGTCGGGCGGTATCTTCCTTTCTGGCTGCCCTCAGCCGCATAGTTTCCAATATCATCGCTGCGTCCAGGCGCGATTTTGATCTCTATCAGCAGGCGGAAGCCGATCTTAATCTTAAAGTAAAGGAACTATCATATCTCTTCGAAATAAGCAAGTCTTTGCACGGTCAACTTGACTTTGAAGAGAATTCCATCCGCTTTCTGCATAAGGTAATGGATTTTTCCGGAGCAAGCACCGGCATAATAATGATACTCGACGAAGAGAAGCAGATTATTCGTCATCTGGCATCTGCCGGTTGTTCGCCCATGATAAGAAGCATAGAGCTGTCACCGGGAGAAGATCTCAGCGGGAAGGTAATAGAGACCGGTGAATACGATATTATTGCCGACATAAACGAGAGTGAGCTTCCCGTCCGGGATGATTTTCGTTTTTCGTTGGGAAAGACGGTAACAATAATATCGATACCCCTGAAAATTGAAGGCAGAAGCCTGGGCGTTTTGCATCTGGGTTACAGACAGGAGCATGATCCTTCTACAGAGGAGATAAACCTTCTTACTGTAGTTGCCCACGAAGCGGCTGTTGTCATAGAGCATGGGCGCCTCTTTAAGGAAGTTTCCAGGCTGGCGATAACAGATGGTCTGACCAGACTTAACAACCACAGATATCTTCAGCAGCGTCTTGATGATGAATTGGAGCGGGCCAAACGTTTCCAGCGGCCACTCTCCGTATTGATGCTCGATATAGATCATTTTAAGCGATACAACGATCGCTTCGGGCATTTGGCCGGCGATATTCTGTTGAAGCGCCTTTCCAGTCTTCTGGAGAGCAATACTCGGAGTATAGATATTTTGGCTCGCTATGGCGGTGAAGAGTTCTGTGTCGTGCTACCTGAAACCAGCGTAGCTGAAGCGGAATTAGTAGCTGAGCGTATAAGAAGGGAAGTTAGAGAGACTCTGCATTACTATAATCAGGATGATGGTTCGGAGAGCAAAGTAACAGTAAGTATAGGCATATCGACATTTCCTGTCGATGGATCCACCAAAACCATGCTTTTAGCTGCCTCAGACAAAGCGCTTTATAGAGCCAAGCAGACCGGTCGTAATAGGGTGGTCATGGCTTCATGTTTATCCAAGGATTTGATTGAAGGGGTTGCGGATGCTTTTAGCGGTGCCTCAGAAACCCAGCAAGAGTGTAAGGTTAAGGATTCTTTTCTCAATCGTTATAAGGTTCATCTTATAGTTCTGGTTGCCATGATCAACCTCTTTGCCCAGTTTATCTTTCGTTATAGCTATAATGATCTTAGTGGGATGCCATATCTCTATTTGCATACCGTGATGGAGCTTTATTCGTCAGCGGTAGGCATAATAATTTTTTATATTGCTTTTTCTGCTGCCAGGCGGACAGGCGATAGCCGCCTTTCTCTGTTGGGAAAGGCTTTTTTGGTAATGTCTTTGCTCGATCTTTTGCATCTGATGACATTTCCCGGAGGCATATCGATTTTATCTCAGGGGAACGATGGAATGACTATCGGGCTCTGGATATGTTCACGTTTGATAGGCGCATTTATGATCATTGCAGCAGTCTTTATGCCTAAAAGAAGAAATTATCTTCTTGCAGAGAATCCTCTTCAGGAAGCCCTGTTGCCCATACTTGTAGCATTGCTGCTTTATCTTCTCCTGGAATCATTTGCCCAATTGAGGCCGTTTGCCTATATTCCCGGCAAGAGTGTAGGCGAACCGGCCATGTATATGGAAGCTATTATTGCTTTTCTCTATGTAGTAGCGGCACTGGGATTTATGAAGCTGCATCGGCAGGGCGGAGGATCTTTGATGCTGATGTTTATCATCGGTATGTTTGCTACGGCCTTTTCGGCAGTTAGTGTCGTTACGATGCTTGGTACCCATAACTTGCTGGCGCATGTATATAAATCACTTGCCTGTCTGATAATTTTGGCCGGTTTCTGGTTGCTGGAGAGAGCCGGTGCGCTAGAGTCCGACACGGCGGCAGCAATATCCGGTGTCAAAACTCGTCAGTGAAACAGATATTATTTGGAGGTAATAGTATGTCTATTGATGCATTGGTACGTCCCTGTATAGCGGATCTGGAGCCGTATGAGCCGGGAAAGCCGGTTGAGGAAGTAGAGAGAGAACTGGGCATAACAGGGGTAATCAAGATGGCATCCAATGAAAATCCGCTCGGCCCCTCACCATTGGCTGTTGAAGCCGCACGCAAGGCGGCGGCCGGAATGCAGATATATCCTGACGGCAATGCTTATTACTTGAAAAAAGCGCTTGCTTGCATGTTGAAAGTAGAACCCAATCAGCTCTTTATCGGCAACGGCTCGGATGAGATAATACACTTTTTAGGGATAACTTATCTTCATCCGGGAGATGAGGTAATAGTGGCCGATCCCTCATTCTCACGCTATGATTCAGCTGCTGTTCTGATGAACGCCAGGCTTATAAAGGTGCCTTTGAAGGATTTTCGGCATGATCTGGATGCCATGGCATCTAAATTCAGCGACAGGACAAAGCTCATTTTTATCTGTAATCCTAACAACCCGACAGGGACTATAGTAAGGCAGAATGAGGTAGAGAGCTTTCTAACAAAGCTGCCGGCAGATGCTGTTGCCGTCTTCGATGAAGCATACTATGAATATGTGGAATCTGAGGATTATCCGGACAGCCTTCGCTATATCGGTGAAGGGCGACATGTAGTGACTTTGCGCACTTTCTCCAAAATTTACGGTTTAGCCGGTTTGCGCGTGGGGTATGCAGTCTCTTCGCCGGAGATAGTTGCTCATCTCAATCGTGTCAAGGAACCCTTTAATGTCAATAGTCTGGCGCTAGCAGCGGCACAGGCATCTTTGAGTGATCCGAATCAAGTCAGGCGTAGCCGGCAGCTCGTTTCTGAAGGAAAGAGGTTCTTGCAACAGAGCTTTACCGCTATGGGCCTGGATTATATACCAACAGAAGCTAACTTTATTATGGTCAGGGTCGGCCTGGATTCAAGAGAGCTTTTCAGAGCCCTGATGTCCAAGGGAGTAATTATCAGAACGGGCGATATATTCGGGCTTTCGGACTATATCCGTGTTACCATAGGTAATATGGAGCAGAATGGAAGGTTCGTAAAGGCCCTTTCAGATGTGCTTGGGAGATAGTAGTTTGAGTAGGAAGAAGAGGTAAGGAATATGATAATTATCATGAAGCGGGAGGCGACTGAGGCCGATATACGCCAGGTTGTCAGACGTCTGGGAGATAAGGGCTATGGAACTCATGTTTCTGAAGGTGTAGAGAAGACGATAATAGGTGCTATCGGCGTACATAATGACGAGAAAGCCTTGTTGGCAGAGCAGCTGGAAGCCATAACCGCTGTTGAAAAAGTCGTACCTATATTAAAGCCTTTTCGTCTGGCCGGCAGGGAGTTTCAGCCTGAGAATACGATTATTAAGGTTGGCGATGTAACCATAGGGGGAGATGCAGTAGTTATTTCCGCCGGGCCGTGCGCTGTGGAAAACCAAGAGCAGTTGCTGGAAACGGCGCGGGCCATCAAGGCTGCGGGAGCAGGCATACTGCGTGGAGGAGCATTCAAGCCCAGGACATCTCCGTATGCCTTCCAGGGGCTTGAAGAGGAGGGGCTGAAGATACTGGCTGCGGCCAGGCAGGAGACCGGGCTGCCTATCGTTACTGAGATCATGGATCCCCGCAGCGTAGATCTGGTAATGGAATATTCGGATATGTTGCAGATAGGCGCCCGAAATATGCAGAACTTCTTTCTTTTGAGAGAGGTAGGCAAATCCAGGAAGCCTGTTTTGTTGAAAAGGGGGCTGTCGGCTACTATTGAGGAACTGCTTATGGCGGCAGAGTATATCATGTCGGAAGGCAATACATCCGTCATACTCTGTGAGCGTGGAATCAGAACGTTCGAGCCATATACCCGTAACACTCTGGATCTTAGCGCAGTGCCCTTGATTCGAGAACTTTCTCATCTGCCCGTATGGGTGGATCCCAGCCATGGCACCGGACATTGGCGTCTGGTGGCGCCGATGGCGCGTGCGGCCATAGCCGCCGGTGCTGACGGTCTGATGATAGAAGTGCATCCTCGCCCGGGCGAAGCGCTCTCCGATGGATCGCAATCACTTACATATGCAAACTTTGTCAAGCTAATGGCAGAGATCAAGCCTATTGCCGAGATTTTAGGGAGGAGAGTCTAGAATGCCCCTCTACCATTGCTGTGTCATTGCCGGCCTTGGTTTGATTGGCGGCTCGCTGGGTATGGCTGTCAGGCAGAACGGATTGGCCGAAGAGGTAGTAGGCTTGGGCAGATCTGCTCGGACAGTAGAGAGAGCATTGGATATGGGGGCAGTGGACCAGGGAACGTTGGACCCGGTAGAGGCTGCTATGGGTGCCGATATACTTGTGCTGGCTGCTCCGGTAATGGCATCCATAGACCTTGGAAGAATAATGATGCCTCATATGAAGCCAGGTTCGTTGATTACAGACGTTTGTAGCACGAAATCCATGCTGATTGATGAACTGAAGAAGCTCAGGCCTGAAGGCAGTTCTCTTATCGGTGGGCATCCTATGGCTGGTGCAGAGAGGGCGGGCATAGCGTATGCCTCCCCGGATCTCTTTATAAACGCCAGATATCTACTGATGCCGGTTGATGATCATGGTGATCATATCAGGCGTTTGACGGCGCTGGTGAAAGGAGTGGGCGCTTTGCCGGAGATTATGGAATTGGCTGAGCATGATACTCTGGTAGCCATGGTCAGCCATCTACCGCATGCTGTGGCGCAATCTCTGGTGAATACTGTTGCCGATATGCAATTGAAGGAGCTGACACGGCTTGCCGCCGGTGGTTTCAAAGATATTACCCGGGTGGCCGGCAGCGATCCTAAGATGTGGAATGATATCTATGTCAGTAATAAAATGGAAGTTCTTAAAGCGTTGGATCTATTCAGGAAGCAGCTTGATTATTTATCGGATATGATCTCCAGCAGCGACGAGAAGTCTTTGCTGAGGTTTCTGGAGAACGCCAAAGAATATAGGAATGGATTAAACTGATGAGCTGCAAAACGATACTACCATGTCGAAGCGTTGGCGGCGTAATCAGAGTTCCGGGTGATAAATCGATATCACACAGAGCGATTATGTTAGGAGCGCTGGCAGAAGGAGATTCCGTTATCCATAATTTTCTGGATTCGGCAGATTGCCGTGCAACGGTGGATATCTTCAAAATGCTGGGTGTTTCCATTGTACAGGAAGGCAGCCATGTAATTGTAAAGGGTCGGGGCATACAGGGACTGCATGAACCCGAAGATATTTTGCAGGCGGGCAATTCAGGTACTACAGCCAGGCTTATGTTGGGGCTTCTGGCAGGATTGGATATGTTTGCGGTTGTAACCGGAGATGAATCTTTGAGAGAAAGACCGATGGATCGCGTTACCAGACCGCTCTCTCTAAGGGGCGCGACCTTTCAGGGGCGCAGTGCCAGGATATTGGCACCGGTAGCAGTTCGGGGCAGATATCCGCTGGCAGGTTTGAACTATAAAATTCCTGTGGCCAGTGCTCAGATAAAAACATCATTGCTGCTCTCAGGTCTCTTTGCCGAGGACCCTACTAATATATGGGAGCCGTATAAATCACGCGATCATGGAGAGCGTATGCTGGCGGCCTTTGGGGCGGATATCTCTATCGACGGCAACAGTGTTGCTCTTAACCCCGGCGGCACTATGACAGGCAGAGAGATCAGCATACCGGGTGATATATCGTCGGCTGCTTTCTTTATGGTACTGGCCGCATCTCTTCCCGGTGCCGCCCTCACTTTAGTCGATATAGGGCTTAACCCTACCCGAACAGGTATCATAGATGTTCTTCGCGCTATGGGCGCCGAGTTGAAGGTAGCCCATGTCAGAGAGGAGGCCGGCGAGCCGGTGGGCAATATATCGATAATCGGCGGTGAATTACGAGGGACGGTAATCGATGCTCCGCTGATACCGCGGCTTATCGATGAAATCCCGGCTTTGGCCGTGGCCGCTGCTCTGGCTGATGGGGAAACACTGATCAAGGATGCCGCCGAGCTGCGGGTAAAGGAAACTGATAGAATTGCTTCCGTATGCAGTATGCTGCGCGCTTTTGGTGCGAGAGCTATGGAAACGAAGGATGGGATGAGAATTATCGGCGGCGGCAGACTACAGAGTGCTGTTGTCGATAGCAGCGGCGATCATCGCATTGCTATGTCAGCCTCGATAGCGGCAGCCTTGGCCTTGGGTGAAAGCCGTATTATGAACACAGATTGTATAGACATTTCTTTCCCTCATTTTTATAAGATATTGGAGGAGGTATGCGCTGGTGCATAATATTGCCGGGGATTTGATTGTTGCCATAGACGGCCCGGCCGGAGCCGGTAAGAGCAGTGTGGCAAGGGGCTTGGCTAAATATTTAGGCTATACTTATATAGATACCGGTGCCATGTACAGAGCTGTGGCCTGGCTTGGCTTGCGCTACGGCGTTGTGGAGAATGAAGAGGAACTGACCAGGCTGGCGGCGGATATGAAATTTGAGTTTGTCCGGCAAAACGGCGCCCAGCGGATAGTAGCAAACGGCTGTGACATTACTGATGAAATAAGGACGCCAAAGATATCACGCCTGGCTTCACCAATATCGGCTGTTGCAGGAGTCAGAGAACAACTGTCAGCGTTGCAACGGCGTCTCGGTAAGCGAGGCGGAGTAGTTATGGAGGGCAGAGACATCGGCACCGTTATCTTCCCTGAGGCGCAGGTGAAGATATTCCTGACGGCCTCCGTGGAGGAACGTGCCAGAAGACGCTGGTTGGAACTGCAGAAAAGAGGCAGCGATATTCGTTATGAGCTGGTGCTTGCTGATATTGAAGAACGCGATAACCGTGATAGCGATCGGGCGCTGGCGCCACTGCGCCCAGCGGAAGATGCTATTCTGATAGATAGCGATAAGAAGAGCATCAATGACGTGATACAGGAGATAATATCCGTGTGCGAAGGAGTAACGGCGAAGAGATGATGCTATATCGTTTCGGGCGAGCCATATGCCGAACTTTTTTCAAGATATTCTGCAGGATGGAGGTTATGGGGGCGGATATTCCCAGAAGCGGCGGTTGTTTGCTGGTGGCCAATCACGTCAGCTATCTGGACCCTCCTCTTGTCGGTGCTGCTATCAGCCGGAGCATCTATTTTATGGCCAAGCAAGAGCTCTTTGAGATTCCTGTAATGGGTTCTATTATTGCCGGAACGGGAGCCTTTCCCGTAAAGCGCGGCACTGCTGATAGAGGTGCCCTGAAGCGTGCTCGAGCATTGCTGCATGATGGCAATGTAGTCTGTATTTTCCCGGAGGGACGGCGCAGTTTGGATGGCACCTTGCAGTCGGCTGAAGCCGGCGCAGCTCTGGTGGCAGCACAAAGCAATGTGCCGGTAGTGCCGCTAGGTCTGATCGGCACGGCTGCCGTTTTGCCGCCGGGCGGAGTTATTTTACATCCGCATCCGGTAAAGGCAATTATTGGCGAACCTTTGTACCTGGATGATCTGCGCGCAGAAAAATACGATCGTCTTTTACTGAATGAGATCGGGCATCGCATGATGGATGGCATAGCCGAGGCTATTCGGCAGGGTCTCGATACTAACGGGGAGGTTACAGAAGAGGGGAGACCATAAATTGAAATGATATATGTACCTCCGCATTCGGGTGGGGTTGGAGGAAAAGCCGTCCTGTATTATAATGAGGTGGCTAATCAGCGAAAAGAATTCTGTGGTCAGAATTAACATTTCCGTTTTTTGAGGAAGTGTGCTCGGGTTAACTGAAATTCCGGCCTCCGATTTCTTAAGACCAAAGGAGAAGAGATAGATATGTCGATAATCTATATCCGAAAAAAATTCGGAACTACCATGAAATGGGGGATGGGCGTCATTGCCGCTATATTTCTCATCTCTGCCTTTTATATGTATGGCGGGAACATGATGTCGAATACTGAAAAGGGGCAGAACTTGTCTCGAGAGGTGGCTGTTGTCGGCGGAAAGCCCTTGCTTCGAGCAAACTTCGATAGGGAGTTTGCCAGGCGCGTCGCAGCATATAAGGAACAACCCGGCGGAGGGCAGTTTAAAGAGACCGATGCCACAGCTGTGAAGGCGCAACTACTGGAAGAAATATCGGATAGAATGATACTTCTGCAGGAGGCCGATAGAACGAAGATCAAAATCGGCCGTAAAGATGTGCAGAAGCGGATGGGCGAAATTAGAAAGTCTTTCCCTTCGGATAAAGCATTTCGTGAGCGCTTGAGAGCTCTGGGCTATGATGTCAATATGTTACGGCGTGAAATCACTGAAGGCATGAGACTTCAGGCATTGGTGGATAAACAAAAACAGGCTGTCAATGTCAGCGATGCCGATGTCAAGAAGGCATATAAAGATCAATACAAGAAGGAGCCTGCAGGAAAAGAATTCAATGACAAGGCTAAGGAGGTTCGCGAGCAGCTACTTAGAGAGAGACAATCTACGGCTCTTGCCAAGTGGATGGCCGATCTTCGTAAGAGTGCAGATATACAGGTGGTCGATGCAGAAATCAGAGCTTATAAACACCTCTCGGAGGGGAAGGACGATAAAGCCTTGCTGGCCTTTGAAAAAGCATTGAAGCAGAATCCTTACGATCCTTATATTGCTTCCGTCTATTACCAAATAGGGCAGTTATATGAGAAAAAGAACCGGCTTGCCAAAGCGGAAGAAGCCTATGATAGAGCCCTCAAACGTGGAAGCAGTGCAGATTTACATTTGGCGCTGGGAAATATTTATCGCAAACAGGGCAAGCGGGATGCGGCGTTGCTTCAATATGAGGATGCCTCCGATCTATCTTATGCCGATTTTTTAATACATTATAATCTCTCCGGTATATATAAGGAGATGGGTATGCAGAATAAAGCGGCGGATGAGGAGAAACTGGCTCAGGAGATATACGGCAAGCAGATGGCGCAGATGATACAAGCTCAGCAACGGCAGCAGGCGGCGCAGAAAGCCGAGCAGAATTCCGCTAAGGCGGCGGACAAAGAAAAGAAATAGAATGTCATTTGTAGAGCCTTTGAAACCGGTATACAGAGCAGGGCATATTCTGGAATATGCCCTGCTCTGTATACCGGTCTATTTTGCGGTCAGGGAGGTATAAGCGAGAGATGATTGATGACGGCATCAGCAGAGAGTTTGAGCAGAAAAGAACCCGTATAAGAGAGTATATGCAAAGGCAGGGACTGGATCTTCTTTTGCTGGGGAGGCTGGCTAACGTTACATGGTATCTATGCGGTGCTGAAGCATACGTCTCCATTGCTTCTGAGAAGGCTTCAGCAACTCTATTGCTGACTTTGGAAAAGGATTATCTTATTACCAATAATATAGAAGCGCCCAGATTAAGAGAAGAAGAATTAAGCGGCGTGGAAGTTAGCTTGATTGAAGAACCCTGGTATGCGATGCCGTCAGCTGTACAAGAGCGTCTCTTTGAAAAATCGACGGGATCGGATATTCCCTTTGCCGGCGCTGTGGATGTGTCAGCCGACATAGCAGCTTTGCGATACTCGTTATTGCCGGAGGAAATCGACAGATATAGGCAAGTGGGAGCAGATACGTCCGCTGCTATGGATGAAGTAGCACCGTCCATTAAACCAGGCATGAGAGAGTGCACCATGGCCGGTATTCTGTCAGAGGCTCTTATGGGCCGACATGTTGTTCCGGTAACGTTGCTGATAGCTGTGGATGAACGTATTGAGCGTTATCGTCATCCTTTGCCGACCGACAAGGCTTTCAATCGCGTTGCCATGCTGGTGGTTTGCGGCCGTCGCAACGGATTGATAATCTCTATGAGCAGAATGGTGCACATCGGCCAAGTGCCTTTAGAATTGCGGCGCAAGCATAATGCAGTGACCAGAGTGGAGGCCGCTTATATCGAGGCTACCACGCCGGGAGCTGCAGTAGCCGCAGTTTTTGATTGTGGCCGTCGTGTTTATGAAGAGACCGGATATGCCGATGAATGGCGTTTGCATCACCAGGGAGGCGCTACCGGCTATGCAGGCAGAGATTATAAGGGGATGCTCTCTTCAACAGAGATAGTGCAGCCCTACCAGGCCTTTGCCTGGAATCCGTCTATATGCGGCACAAAATCAGAGGATACGATATTGACTATGCCTGACGGATCTTCTATTATTTCCAAGACAAGTGCCTGGCCATTATTGTCGCATGAGATAAACGGTAAAGTCTATCGTCGCCCGGATATATTGGTGCTTTGATATAATGCCGAAGCAAAAGAGGCTATCTGTAAGAAACGACGGCCGAGGGTACTGTAGAAGGATATCTTCCCTTCTTAGAGAATAAGTATGTATACCCTTTAAGAGGTGAGGTAATTGTCGAATCTAAAAAAAGCATTGCCCGGGATTATGATTCTGATACTCGGCTATTTGGCAATGAGTATCATCAGCGGTATGACTGCGAGCCAGGCAGGAATAAGCGGTGCATTACCTTATTTTGTCGGCATACTTACACTTTGCCTGTCGACATATTTTCTTTCAAGGATGGATTTCTCCAGCGGCTTGGCGGTCGGCTTGATAATAAGCGGTCTGCTCTTTCTTATTGCCTCCAGATATGTGCTGCATGAAGTCATGATTAACCTTTGGATAATGGCTTCCGCCATATGGCTGGCTTATATCGTAAGCCTGCTGATCCGGGAGGTGAACATACTTTTTCCTATAGCTTTGGTAGCTGCTTTGGCTGATATTTGGAGTGTTTACTATGGTCCCACTGCCAAAATGCTACAGAATGAAGCCCTTGTCGATAAGATGATCGTTACTTATCCGGGACCCGCTGGCGGCCCGCATTTGCCGCTCTTCGGTTTGGGAGATGTGCTCTTCTTTTTCTTATTCGTTCTGGTAATAAGAAAGCTTAAGCTCTTTAATTCTTTTCGATATATTCTGCTCTCCTTATCTTTAGTTGTAGCCGGTATAATAGCTTTCGCTTATCGGCAAAGTGTTCCGGGCATTCCTTTCATGTCTGCAGCCTTGCTATCGACTTTAAGCGGAGAGCTGAAGCTCAGCTATGATGAACGTCGCTATCTGGCTTATCTCTTTGGCCTGATCTGTTTCTTGATTGCGATTGGTATATCTTTCACTTTTTTAGGCAGGTGAGGTTTATTGTCGGAACCGGCTACACTTTTGCCTTTGATTCTCATAAGCACTGTTGTCGTGGCCGCATATTTATTTTGTAGATTACGTCGGCGCTTGCTACAGCAGCAGAAGAACTTAAAAGATCTTCTGCTGCAAAAGCAAAAAACGGAAAATATGCTTAACCGGCGCCTTTCCGAGATGTCTGTTATTCACGAAGTGAGCCGTGCCTTAGGTGCGAGTTTAGACCTTGAGGAAACGCTGGATATGATCGTTGATGTTGCTCTCAGGGTGATGGAGGCTGAATACGGCTCCCTTTATATGATTGATAATGCACGTAAAGTCCTTATTCCCAGACGCGTGGAACCTGCATGCTATCCGGGTAATGAGGTAGAGCTCTCGCTGGGAGATAGCATAACCGGTTGGGTAGCTATGACCGGAGAAGCTCAGAACGTAGCGGATATCCATAAGGATTGGCGTTTCAGGGATCCTCTGGGGCGCGGCAATCTGTTGAGAACGCAATTGAGCGTACCCCTGTGGTCAAAGGGATCGGTTATTGGTGTTCTCAATGTTTTTAATAAAAAAAACGGGGCGGTATTCGATACCGAAGATCTGCAGTTTATGAATTTGCTGGCGGCATCTGCAGCACGCGCAATAGAGAATGCCCGCCTTTATACTGAGGTGAAAAACCAGGCGATAATTGATCATCTTACCGGGCTATACAATTTCAACTATTTTCAGAAGCGCTTTGAAGAAGAGATTAGAAGAGCCTTTCGTTACTCCAGAGCGCTGGCTTTAATTATGTTTGATTTAGATGATTTTAAAGCTTATAATGATCGTTTTGGACATCTCATGGGCAATGAGGCCCTCTTTATTATTGGGCGAATTATCAAGGACAGCATACGTGATGTTGATATGGCTGCCAGGTTTGGTGGTGAAGAATTTGTATTGCTTATGCCGGAAACGGGAGATGAAGCTCTGCTTTCCGCCAACCGTATCAGGGAGATGATTGGCAAGGCACATGAGCATACAACGAATAAAATGTGGCTGGCAGAGAGATTGACAATTAGCGGCGGAGTTGCTATCTTTCCTCAAGGCGGTTCAACATCGACTGAATTGTTGAGTAATGCGGATAAGGCGCTTTATTGCGCCAAGAGCACCGGTAAAAATAGAATAATTAGCTTTGACGGGGGTATGTCAGAAACAGATGCTGGACATGAAACTTATAAGACAGAATCCGGAAATAGTAGCGGAAGCGCTGAGAAAACGCCATAGCAGTATTGACCTTACGGAGTTTCAAGAGAACGATCGGCTCCGCCGAGAGCTGCTTATAGAAGTAGAAGCACTTAAGAATAAGAGAAATGAGTTCTCTAGAGTTATTGGCGAACGCAAGAGGAACAAAGAAAACGCCGATGAATTGATTGCAGAAATGCAGGTGGTATCCTCTCGTATCAAGGAGCTTGATGAGCAATTACAGGCCTGCGAAACAGCTTTGAACAGCTTGCTGCTGGGAATTCCTAATATACCTCTTCCCGATGTCCCTGAAGGTACCGGTGAGCAGGACAACGTTGAGTTGAGGCGATGGTCTGAGCCACGCAGGTTTGCTTTTGAACCGCTGGCGCACTGGGATTTGGGAGAGAGATTGGATATTCTGGATTTCGAAAGAGGAGCCAAACTATCCGGTGCCAGGTTTACCGTTATGAAGGGCGCCGGAGCTCTTTTGGAAAGAGCATTAGTGAACTTCATGCTCGATCTTCATACCGAGAAGCATGGCTATAGGGAGATATTCCCACCTTTTCTGGTGAATGCCGATGCTATGACCGGCACGGGGCAGCTGCCTAAATTTGAAGAGGATCTCTTTAAAACCACTACAGGGTACTATCTTATACCTACGGCAGAGGTGCCGGTAACCAATTTACATCGGGAAGAGATTTTGGATGATGACGATCTGCCTATATGTTATACTGCCTATACAGCCTGTTTTCGTGCCGAGGCCGGTTCATATGGAAGAGATACTCGCGGGTTGATAAGACAGCACCAATTTAATAAAGTGGAACTTGTTAAATTAACTCGCCCTGAAGATTCGGCTGCAGAGCTGGAAAAGCTTACGACGGATGCCGAAGAGGTGCTGCAGCTTTTAGAGTTGCCATACCGGGTGATAGTTCTGTGTGCTGCTGATTTGGGCTTCTCCTCGGCAAAAACATATGATATTGAAGTTTGGTTTCCCCGGCAGGGGCTCTATCGAGAGATATCATCCTGTAGCTCCTTTACCGATTTTCAAGCTCGCAGAGCGGGAATACGCTATCGTTCGGCATCAGGCTATACAGAGTATGTTCATACCATCAACGGCTCCGGGCTGGCCGTCGGGCGGTGCCTGGCGGCAATACTTGAGAACTATCAGACTGCAGAGGGCAATGTAATCGTTCCGGAGGCTCTCAGACCATACATGGGAGGCAGGGAGATTATATAAATAAGCCTGCATAATTTTATTTCCGCCAGGAAATAGTAATAGCGGTGAGCGCCATTGCAAAGCTTGAAGAGATTGCCCGGTTACAGATTAACAGAGCATAACTGGAAGAGAATTGCGATTGATTATGCCGGTATACTTATCGGCGTGACGATGGTCGCAATCGGTCTGGATGTTTTTTTGGTTCCCAACAAGATCGCCGGTGGCGGCGTATCCGGTCTGGCGATAATTTTGCATTATCTGTTACGAGCTCCTGTGGGAACGACCATTCTTGTCCTTAATATACCGCTTTTCTATGCCGGCATAAAAATTTTGGGAGTCGGCTTCGGCCTCAGGACGTTGATTGCCACTATTATTCTCTCTCTCGAAGTGGATCTCTTTGCGTCGTTCGCACCGGTTATAACCCATAATCTGCTTCTGGCGGCCATATACGGAGGCCTGCTTACCGGTATAGGCATGGGTATTGTTTTTCGCTTTAGGGGCACTACGGGCGGCACGGATATGATAGCTCGGTTGGTGCACCGGTTTACCTCTCTTACTGTTGGGCAAGCATTGTTGATTGTGGACTTCATAATTATTGCTATAGCCGGGGTAGTTTTTAATGCTGAGCTGGCCCTTTTTGCCTTAATAAATCTATACATTAATACCCGTGTGATAGATCTGGTGCAAGAGGGTGTTAGTGTTAGCAAAATGGCGATAATTATCTCAGATTATTCAGAAGATATCGCAGCCGCCATCTTGGGGGACCTTGGTAGAGGCGTAACCGGGCTGGAAGGCGAGGGGCTGTATAGCGGGCAGAAGCGCCAGGTGCTGCTTTGCGTCATCAATAGAGTTGAAAGAGGAAAGCTTAAAGATATTATTAATGGGATTGATCCGAAAGCCTTTGTAATAATGGCTGATACTCATGAGGTTCTGGGAGAAGGTTTTAAACGGCATCAGGTGTTCTGATTTATCTTTCCGTCGGCCAGGCTGATTGACAACCCTTTCTCACGTGCTTTATAATGCCAGAGAGTATGATGCCTGCAGCCATCATTGTTCCGCAGGCTGATCATTAATGCACTTACGGGGGGAGAGGTAAGAGTGAATTTCAATCTTTCAGAAGAGCAACAGATGATTATGGAAATGGTCAAGGAATATGCCGACGGCGTTCTCAAACCCAGGGCTCGCAAGGTGGACGAGAGTGGAGAGATGCCCTGGGAGAATATACGGCAGATGGCTGAAATGGATCTTATGGGAATACCCATACCTGAAGAATATGGTGGAGCCGGACTTGATTTTACAACCTGGGCCATGGTAGGTGAGGAGATTTCGCGGGCCTGCACTACTACCGGAGCAGTGTTTGGCGCCGATATGCTCTGCATCTATCCTATCTATTTCTTTGGAAACGAAGAGCAGAAGAAGAAATATCTGGTGCCGCTGGCCAAAGGAGAGGTTGTAGGCGCTTTCGGCCTGACGGAACCCAACGCAGGTTCCGATGCCGGAAATGTCAGAACCAGGGCAGTAGATGCCGGTGATCACTATCTTCTCAACGGCAGCAAGGTTTTCATTACCAATGCCGGAGAAGCGGATATTTATGTAATTATTGCTAATATGGATATCAATAAGGGTGCGCGCGGGCTTACGGCTTTCATCGTTGAGAAGGATACGCCTGGATTTGAGATTGGTAAGAACGAGAAGAAGATGGCCTACAGCTCTCTGCCTAATCGTGAATTGATTTTCACCGATTGTAAAGTCCCTAAGGAGAACCTGCTGGGCAAGGAGAAGAGAGGCTTTCGTGTAGCTCTGGAAACTCTGGGAGTAGGGCGTATCGGCATGGGTATAGGAGCTGTCGGTTTGGCTCAGGCAGCCCTGGATGAAGCGCTGGAGTATTCAAAGGTAAGAGTTCAGTTTGGTAAGCCTATATCCAGTTTTGAACTGATTCAGGCAATGCTTGCCGATATGGCTACTGAAGTTGATGCCTCCCGTTTGCTGGTCCTAAGAGCCGCCTTCCTGAAAGACCAGGGTATACCTTATGAGAAGGAAGCCGCTATGGCCAAGCTATTTGCCTCGGAAACAGCCATGAGAGCAACTACAAAAGCGGTCCAGATACATGGCGGCTACGGTTATACCAAGGAATACACGGTTGAGCGCCTGATGCGTGAAGCCAAGCTCTTTGAAATAGTCGAAGGAACTTCGGAGATACAGAGACTGGTTATCGCCAATCATCTTCTGAGGTGATGGACGGAGGAAGAATATGAATATAATTGTCTGTATAAAACAGGTGCCGGATACCACTGATGTCAAGATACATCCGGAAACAAATACCCTTATACGGGATGGTGTCAAGAGTATTGTAAATCCGTTTGATGCCAATGCGCTGGAGGCAGCGCTTCAGCTTAAAGAAGCAGTGGGCGGTAAGGTAACGGCTATTACTATGGGGCCTTCTCAGGCAATAGATATTCTGAGAGAGGCTGTAGCCATGGGGATAGATGATGCTGTCTTGCTCAGCGACAGAGCTTTTGCCGGCGCTGATACGCTGGCTACGGCCTATACGCTGGCCATGGGCATTAGAAAGATTGGGGATTACGATCTTATTATCGGCGGCAAGCAGGCTATAGACGGCGATACCGCTCAGGTAGGACCTGGAATTGCCGAGCAGCTTGGTATACCCCAGGTGACCTATGCCAAGCATATGAAGATGGACGACGGCATGCTGTTGGTGGAGCGCATGCTTGAAGATGGATATGAGGTAATAAAAACAGCCCTTCCGGTATTGGTAACCGTTGTCAAGCAGATAAACGAGCCTCGGTACCCTTCATTGCGGGGTTTACTGGCTGCCAAGAAGAAGGAGATTACTGTTTGGAACGCGGCGGATATAGGCGCTGATGAAAAGCGAACAGGCCTGGCCGGCTCCCCCACCAGGGTGGTAAGTATATTCACTCCGCAGCGAAACACCAAAGCCGTTATGCTGGAGGGTGAACCTGAGAAGGCCGTGGAGACCCTGGCCGAGGTTATAACGAAGCTGAATATTTGACGCTGCACAGCAGGAATTCAGGAGTCGGAATGAGAAAGCTGTTATTCATTGAAAAAGCATATTCCGGCCATTTTGAATTACAGCTTTTGACTTCTGTTATGGAGGATAATAATGGGTGTTTATATTCTTGATGACAAATGTGTGGGATGTAGTGCCTGCCTGAAAAGTTGCCCGTTCGGCGCTATCGAAGTAAAGGATAAGAGAGCCGGATTGCTGAACAACTGCAGCGGATGCGGCGCTTGTGCCGATTCCTGCAAATTCGGCGCTATCGTTGTTGAAGATAACAGGCAGGCAGAGATCGATCTCCGTCAGTATAAGGATGTATGGGTTATTGCCGAACATAATGAAGGACGGCTAAGAAGCGTAACGCTGGAGTTGCTAGGAGAGGGCCGAAAACTGGCGGATAAGCTTCATCAGGATTTATGTGCTCTTCTTCTCGGTGAAGAAATAGGTGATATGGCTAATGAATTGATATGCCATGGAGCAAAAAAGGTATATATAGCTCAGGAACCACGCCTGGCACATTATCAGACCGGACCCTATACGGATATCATCTCCAACCTGATAACCACTTATAAACCCAATATTGTACTGATAGGCGCAACAAATCAAGGTCGTGATTTGGCTTCAAGAATTGCAGCGCGAGTCCATACCGGCTTAACAGCGGATTGTACCGAACTGGATATAAATGAAGATGGGCTGTTGGCACAAACCAGACCTGCTTTTGGCGGCAATATTATGGCGACCATACTCTGCCCGTATCACCGCCCTCAGATGGCTACTGTTCGCCCCAAGGTTTTCAAACCGGCTCCGCGTGACACCTCTTGCGTTGGCGAAATCCTTCCTGTAGATTCCTGTCTTAACGGAAAGTGCCTGTTATGTGACTTGCTGGAAGTTATCAAAGAGGCCGGGCAGGGTGTTAATCTTGAAGAAGCAGAGATCGTAGTAGCGGGCGGCCGTGGCCTGGGTAAGCCCGAAAACCTTAATTTGATAAAAGAGCTGGCGGAGGCATTGGGTGGCGCCGTGGGCGCTTCCAGAGCCATTGTTGATGCCGGATGGGCTCCGGCTATTCATCAGGTGGGGCAGACCGGAAAAACTGTTCAGCCTAAAATATATATCGCCTGTGGAATATCCGGTGCTGTACAGCATCTGGCCGGCATGCAATCTGCGGATACGATAATAGCCATTAACAAGGATCCCGATGCGCCTATATTCAAGGTGGCGCACTACGGCATTGTAGGCGATTTGCTGGAGATACTGCCTGCTCTTACGCGTCGATTAAAGCAAACGGCCGTCTAGCGTCAATTAACCTAATTTAACATCGGTCTGTCTCAATGGAGGCAGGCCGATAATTATATCAGGAGACCGTAGACAGTTATGAGTTGCGATCTTACCATACAGTATGGGGATGCCGATATGCTGCCGTATATGGTGGCTATCGGACAGCTCGATTTGACCCCCAAGCGTAAAACGGAGCTGTTGAAATACTTCGGCGGTCCCGATGCTCTTTGGAAGGCATCGGATGCGGCCATCAACGGTTTCGATGCAGATTTAGCCGCACGATTATCCGAGTTGCGTGCGTCCACTACTCCTGAAGCTGAAATGGATCGCTTGGCAAGAGCGGGCTGTCTGGCACTTTTACCGGGCGATGATGGTTATCCTGCAAATCTAAAGGAAATATATGATCCCCCCAATCCTTTGTATGTGAAAGGCACCCTCAGCGCATATGATCAGAAGTCTGTGGCCATTGTCGGTTCACGCAGGCCTACGCAGCAGGGGAAGGAGATTGCCGCCAGATTAGCATGTAGTTTGGCAGAACAGGGCATAACTGTTATCAGCGGCCTGGCCAGAGGCATAGATACGGCGGCGCATTATGGCGCATTGAAGGCCGGCGGACGAACTCTGGCGGTTCTGGGCAGCGGCCTGAATAACATCTATCCATCGGAGAATTGCCGTTTGGCTGATAAGATAGTCGAAACGGGGGCGTTGCTATCGGAATTTTGCCTAAGATCAATCCCTGCAGCCTGGCATTTCCCACAGCGGAACCGTATTATCAGCGGCCTGGCTCTGGCTGTAATCGTGGTGGAGGCAGGAGATAAGAGCGGAGCATTGATAACGGCTTATATAGCACTGGAACAGGGGCGGGATGTGATGGCCGTTCCCGGTTCAATAGATAATCCCATGTCCCGCGGCCCTCATAAGCTTATCAAAGAGGGCGCTCTTCTCATTGAAGGAGTTGATGATATTATTGAAGCACTGGGTATGCAATTGCGTCTTTTCAATTCCTGTGAGGAAGAAACGCTCGAAGCATTAACAGAGAGCCAGGCCGCATTGCTGAAGTTTATAGATTACAAGCCCCGCTTTACAGAAGAGATAATAATGCTTGCCGGCGGCTCCGCTGCCATGATAGGATCAGACTTGACATTATTGGAATTGAAAGGGTATATTAAACAACTATCCGGAGGCGCATATATCCGGGCATAAAGCGTAATAGGAGTGAAAGATGTCAAGAGCACTTATTATAGTAGAGTCCCCTGCCAAGATAAAGACGATAAAATCTTTTCTTAGTGATAAATATGTCATCAAGGCATCCATGGGACATGTAGCGGATCTGCCTTCCAGCAAATTGGGCGTCGATGTTGAACATAATTTCGAGCCTGCTTATGAAATTATCCCGGAAAAGAAGAGTGTTATCAAGGATCTAAAGAAAGCTGCTCAATCTGCTTCCGAAATCTATCTGGCTACTGACCCGGACAGAGAGGGAGAGGCAATTGCCTGGCATCTGGCCCGTGCGCTTGAACTTAAGGAGCCACGTCGGATACAGTTCAACCAGATCACACGCTCGGCTGTTGAAGAGGCTTTGAAACATCCGCAGGATATAGACGGCTGTCGTGTTGATGCACAGCAGGCCAGGCGTGTTTTGGACAGGCTGGTAGGCTATAAGCTCAGTCCGTTGCTTTGGAAAAAGGTGCGCAAAGGTTTGAGTGCCGGCAGGGTTCAATCCGTTGCCGTACGTATGGTTGTTGACCGTGAACGTGAGATAACCGCCTTTATTCCCGAAGAATATTGGAGTATTATTGCTACTCTGACAAAGGAAGGCCATGAAGAGAGCTTCGAGGCCAAGCTGCATGCAGTGGACGGCAAAAAGATAGATAACAAGAAAAAGAAGATTGCCGACAAAGCTGCAATGGAGGCCATACTGGCAGGATTGCACGATGCTCTTTGGCAGGTTGCTAATGTAACCAGGAAAGAGCAGAAACGGAACCCCGCACCGCCGTTCATTACCAGTACTCTGCAACAGGAAGCTGCTCGCAAACTTGGCTTTTCCGCTCGAAGAACGATGGTGGTAGCTCAGCAGCTTTATGAAGGAATAGAGATGGGAGAGGCCGGCCATATAGGATTGATAACATATATGAGAACCGACTCAACCAATGTAGCACCTGAGGCTCAACAGGAGAGCCGTAATTGCGTTATGGAGCGTTTCGGCAAGGAGTATCTGCCGGAGAAGCCGCCCGTATATCGTAGCCGCCGCGGGGCTCAGGAGGCTCACGAGGCCATAAGGCCCACTTCCGTGATGAGGAGTCCGGAGGATTTGGAAAAGTGGTTGTCGCGTGATCAGAAAAGGCTCTATGACCTTATATGGAAGCGTTTTATGGCCAGCCAGATGTCACCGCTGATACTGGACGGAGTAACTATCGATATTAATGTCAGATCATGCATATTCAGAGCCACAGGTTCTACGGTGAAGTTCCCCGGCTTTTCACGCCTTTACACCGAAGGGGCTGATGATAGTGCCGATGAAGAGGCCAGGCGTACCTTCCCTGCAATGGAGCCGGGCGAAAGGTTGAATTGCAAAGAAATTACCCCTAAGCAGCATTTTACACAGGCACCTCCTCGCTATACCGAGGCTACGTTGATAAAGACTCTTGAGGAGAAAGGCATAGGCAGGCCAAGTACATATGCTCCCATTATTCATACTATTCAGGAGCGTGGCTATGTAGAGCAAGAGGAGAAGCGTTTCCGGCCGACGGAGCTGGGTATTCTGGTAACCGATCTTCTGGTCCAATATTTTCCGGCCATAATGGATGCCGGCTTTACGGCAAGGGTTGAACAGGATTTGGATCAGATAGAGGAGCAGGGCGAGGATTGGCACGAGGTTATATCTGCCTTCTATCACCCCTTTGAGAGATCGCTGCATACAGCGGAAAAAGAGGCTGAGAAACGCAGGCCTACTCCTGTGGAAACTGAAGAGGTATGTGAAAAATGCGGACGAAAGATGGTAATCAAGGAAGGGAGATTCGGCAAGTTTTTGGCCTGTCCCGGCTTTCCCGAGTGCCGCAATACCAGGCCGATCAGGAAGACCGTTGGTGCGCAGTGTCCTCGCCCGGAATGCGAAGGGGAGCTCGTTGAACGAAAGGGTAAGCGCAGTCGAATCTTTCATGGCTGCAGCCGCTATCCGGCATGCGATTTTGTTGTTTGGGGTAGGATCTCTACAGAACATAAATGCAGCCGCTGTGGCGGGCCCACCGCTGTCAAGGGGTCAGAGAAGAGAGGCTTGACGTACACTTGCATCAATCCTGGCTGCTCGGAGTGCGAAGGCGCCGGCAACATTCAGGCGAAGCCGACTGAAGCAGTGGAGTGATTGTGCGGATATACGCTTGCAGGCCGGCTTGATAATGAGCTGTAAATTATGATATACTACGGCAGTAAAAAACAACACACGTCGTTTGATCTGGCCGGTGGTGGCTCGGCATACAGTTTTTAAATGTCGGGTTCCGGCGGAGACGAGAGCGGCGGAGGTTGAAAACCGATAGGAAAGGAGGTGACCATAATGGCGGTTGTATCTATGAAACAACTTTTGGAAGCAGGCGTACATTTTGGTCATCAGACCAGAAGATGGAATCCTAAGATGAAGAAGTATATCTTCGCCGATAGAAATGGGATTTACATCATCGATCTGCAGAAAACGGTACGAAAAGTAGAAGAGGCATACAACTTCATCAAAGAGGTGGTGGATGGCGGCGGTATAGCCCTCTTTGTCGGCACAAAAAAGCAGGCGCAGGAAACTGTGGCCGAGGAGGCTATTCGCTGTGGTATGTTCTACATCAATCAGCGTTGGCTGGGCGGCACCTTAACCAATTTCCATACTATTCAGAAGCGTATCAGACGGTTGAAAGATCTTGAGCGTATGAAGGAAGACGGATATTTTGAAGTGCTTCCCAAAAAGGAGGTCAGCTCTCTTCAGGACGAGATGGATAAGCTGGAGAGAAACCTGGGCGGTATCAAAAATATGCCGTGTTTGCCGTCTGTTCTCTTTATCACCGATACCAAAAAGGAGCATATCGCCGTAACCGAGGCAAGGCGTTTGGATATACCCATTGTGGCTATTGTAGACACCAACTGTGATCCCGATGAGGTTGACTACGTTATTCCCGGAAACGACGATGCCATCAGAGCGCTTCGCCTATTGACTTCCAAAATGGCTGATGCCGTGCTGGAAGCCAAGCAGGGTGAACAGGCTGAGGAAGAGGCGCAGGCAGAAGAGATTGCAGAACCTCTTGTGGCTCCAATTGAAGCCGCAGCCGCAAGTGAGGCAGCCGGAACGGCTCTGGCCGAGGCATTCAAAGCTGCTGCCGATGAGTCTGAAGCTGAAAAGGAGACCGAAGAAACGACTGAGGAAGCACCTCAGACAGTGTGAGAAAGTATGCGATTTTAAAGAGGCAAGAGGCATGCAGCCTCTTGCCTCTTTACTTGCTTTAGAAATCAGGAGCCGAAAGCCGGCAGCGAGAGCTCTAGTCGGCGATCCAGGCTTAATCTTAAAAGTTGATTAGAGGGAGGTAAAGAATGGATATTTCTGCAGCCAAAGTTAAAGAATTGCGCGAAAAAACCGGTGCCGGTATGATGGATTGTAAAAAGGCGTTGACCGAGGCTAACGGCGATATGGATAAGGCTGCCGATATACTTCGGATGAAGGGCCTGGCCTCAGTTGCCAAACGCACCAGTCGTGTTGCAGCAGAGGGTGTTGTTGAGCCCTATATTCATGGCGGCGGCAAACTGGGTGTGCTTGTAGAAGTAAATTGTGAAACTGATTTTGTAGCCAAGACGGATGAATTTAAAGCCTTTGCACGGGATATAGCAATGCAAATAGCCGCCACTGATCCCGATTATATCAGCCGAGATGATATCCCGACAGATATTCTCGATCGTGAAAAGAGCGTCTTAAAAGAGCAGGCGCTTCAGGAAGGCAAGCCGGCGAATATAGTTGACAAGATCATAGAAGGCCGTCTGGATAAATTCTACAACAGGGTTTGTCTTCTGGATCAGCCCTTCGTAAAGGATGATTCCAAAACGGTTGGCGATGTCCTTAAGGAAACCATAGCAAAATTAGGCGAAAATATGGTGATTCGTCGCTTTACACGTTATGTCCTTGGCCAGGGGGTGCAAGAGTAGGTCATTTACGGTCATCTGATATCCCACGAAAGAGGAGATAATATGTCAAAGCCTGTGTATAAACGCGTGTTGCTTAAATTAAGTGGCGAGGCACTGATGGGCAACAAGCAAGGAGGAGGAATAGACCCGGAGATCTTACGTACCGTATCCCAGGAAATCAGAGATATCAGAGGGATGGGCGTGGAGATAGCCATAGTTGTCGGCGGCGGTAACATCTTCAGAGGAGTTTCCGGCTGTATGCAAGGTCTTGATAGGACTACGGGTGATTATATGGGTATGCTGGCTACGGTCATCAATGCTCTTGCCCTCCAAGATATGCTTGAGAGCTATAATGTTTACACCAGAGTACAAACCGCTATTGCCATGCATGAAGTAGCGGAGCCCTTTATACGCCGACGGGCCGTCAGGCACCTGGAGAAGGGGCGAGTGGTGATTTTTGCGGCAGGAACCGGAAATCCTTATTTCACTACGGACACGGCGGCCGTTCTTAGAGCGGCAGAGATAGGTGCGGAAGCAATCCTCAAGGCAACCAATGTAGATGGCGTCTATGATTCCGATCCGAAAAAGAATAAAGCCGCCGTCAAGTATGCCGAACTCCCTTATATAGAGGTTCTGAGGAAGGGACTCAAGGTAATGGATTCAACGGCTATTTCACTCAGTATGGATAACGGCCTTCCGATTATAGTTTTTAATATCACTACGCCGGGTAATATAGCTCGGGTTATCTGTGGTGAGAAAATAGGTACTTTGGTAAGGAGGGAGTCTTAATCATGTTAAAAGATTTGCTCCATGATATGGAAGATAAGGCGCGTAAGAGTATTGAGGCAAGCAAACGAGAAATAGCAAGCATTCGTACCGGGCGGGCGAACCCGGCGCTTCTGGACAGAATATATGTTGAGTATTACGGCAACGAAACACCGTTGAATCAGGTGGCCAATATTTCTGTGCCAGAGCCGCGGCTGCTGGCGATACAGCCCTGGGACAAAAGCATGGTATCCGTAATTGAGCGTGCTATTGCTAAGTCCGATCTCGA
The DNA here is from genome assembly GCA_002410925.1 of bacterium UBP13_UBA5359. GTDB lineage: Bacteria > UBP13 > UBA5359 > UBA5359 > UBA5359 > UBA5359. The sequence continues at coordinate 336,532 of DHPR01000033.1, read as the reverse complement.
TCTTCCGACATCCAGCGATGGGCAGGTAATAAGAATAGCAATTCCTCAGTTGACGGAGGAGCGTCGTCGCGATCTGGTCAAGATGGTTGGGCGCAAGATAGAAGAAGGACGGGTAGCTATCCGTAATGTGAGACGCGATATCAATGACCGGCTCAAGCAGATGCAAAAGAATGGTGATATATCCGAAGATGATATGCACAGAGCTCAGGAAGAGTCGCAGAAAATCACCGATAAAGCCATCGAGGATATAAATGAGGTTGAGAAGAACAAAGAAAAAGAGATAATGGAGGTCTGAATCGTATTTTCAGCGGTTTGGTAGCTTCATTATGTATGATCTGACTGCTTATACTTATGATAGAGCTCTGCAGATTATTCGCAACGAGGGTATTTGCCTGGGAGGTGCAGAAATAACCTGCCCTACCAGACATCTGTTGCAGGGAATGGGACAGCTGAGAGTGATTAGCCAACGTGAAGATGGCGAGAATAGGCTTTTCCTGATCCTGGCTCATGAGGTTGAAAGGGGGAAGGAGGTGGCTGAAGATGGTCTACAAGATCACTGATGAATGCGTCCAATGCGGCACTTGTGTGGATGCTTGCCCGGTAGGTGCCATCAAGGAAGAAAATGGGAATTTTCTTATTGATCAGAATGAATGCACGAAATGCGGAACATGTGTTAATGAATGTCCGATAGAAGCTATCAGCGAAGAGTAAGATAAATCCCCTCTTAAGAGGGGATTTATCTTACTCTCGAAAAGTACGGCGGAGATGATGAATTGAGTATAGTAAAAAGGCTATTATCATTTATATTCAAGCATAAGAGCGCAAATAATTCGAAATTGAATAACTCCGTAAGCACCCTTGACCAGAATTCGTTGCCCGTGCATGTGGCTATTATAATGGATGGCAATGGGAGGTGGGCTTGCAAGCGAGGTATGCCTAGATCGGCCGGGCATGCAGCAGGGGCAGAAACCGTAAGAGAGATAATCAGGACATGTAAAGATACAGGTATAAAGTATCTTACGCTCTATTCATTCTCAACTGAAAACTGGAGGCGGCCGGCTGAAGAAGTGAACACCCTTATGGTGTTGTTCGAGCATTATATGAAGGCTGAATTAGCGGAGATGAATGCTGAAGGTGTGCGTGTAAGGGTAATTGGAGATATGGATAGGCTGCCCGCATCGCTAGCCGAGATTTTCAGATCTTCTATGGAGACAACAGCCGATAATGAATCTCTTATACTAAATCTGGCCGTCAGTTATTCCGGCAGAGATGAGCTTCGCCGGGCGATGAATCTTCTGGCCGGCGATATTCTTGATGGACGTCTCAAGGTTGAGGAGCTGACCGAGGCATCTATAAGCGGCAGGCTTGATACGGCCGGACAGCCGGACCCTGATTTGCTTATACGAACAGGAGGCGATTTCAGGGTAAGCAACTTTTTACTCTGGCAGATAGCCTATACAGAGATTGCGGTCGTTGATGTTCTATGGCCGGATTTTACCAGAGAGCATCTGATTGAAGCTATAAGGGATTATCAGCAGCGCGAGCGACGATTCGGAGAGGTGAAATGATTCCGGATAGAAGAAAAGGAGTAGCGGTTCTGGGGGCCACCGGTGTCATCGGCAGCCTGACACTGGCAGTTATTGCTGCTTATCCCGATAAGTATCGTCTTATCACTATGTCTGCCGGTAGAAATGTCGAAAAGGCATTGGCGCAGGCCCAAGAATTTCAACCGGATTATATCTGCATGTATGATTCAGCGGCTGCGCATGAACTGGAATCGAGGCTGGATGGATGTAAAGTAGGATGTGGCCGGGACGGTCTGACGGAAGCGGCCGTGCATCCATCCGTTGACATTGTCATGGTAGCCGTCAGTGGGGCTGTAGGTCTGATGCCGACCCTGGCAGCTATACGTTCAGGCAAGGATATTGCTTTGGCAAACAAGGAGACTTTAGTTCTGGGCGGTAGCGTGGTTATGCCGGAGGTATCGCGGCACGGAGTGAAATTGCTGCCTGTCGATAGCGAGCACAGTGCCATTTTTCAGCTTTCCCGGGGAGAGCAAAAGAGTGCTTTGGAGAGGATAATTCTGACAGCATCCGGAGGCCCGTTTGTTCATATGGCAATAGATGAGATGGCAGGAATAACACCTGAAAGAGCTCTTTGTCATCCCACGTGGCGCATGGGACCGAAAATTACGGTAGATTCTGCTACTATGATGAACAAAGGTCTAGAGATAATAGAAGCCATGTGGCTTTTCGATATGCCGCTGGATAAAATAGAGGTTGTGATTCATCCACAGAGCATTGTTCATTCTATGGTCGGTTTTGTCGACGGCTCTGTGCTGGCACAGCTGGGTCCGGCCGATATGAAGATACCGATAAGTTATGCTTTAGGGTATCCCGATCGCCTGGGCTATTATGGAGAGCGTCTGAATCCGGCCGATATCGGCAGCTTGACATTCGAACGCCCGGATGAAAAGAGGTTCCCTTCTCTCTGCTTGGCACGAGAGGCGGCGTCAAAGGGCGGAACCGCTCCCGGGGTAATGAATGCTGCCAATGAGGTGGCTGTTGAGCTCTTCCTGAAAGGCAGGATTTCCTTTATTGCCGTAGCAGAGGTAACTGAAAGAGTTTTATCTGCTCACACCGTGTGTTCTAATCCCTCTTTGGAAGAGTTGTTGAATGCGGATAAATGGGCTCGAGAGGCAGCATGGCGTGCTGTCGGCTCTCTGCATTGATGTTTGTAAATTGTGGTCTTTGGCATTATAATTGGGAATAATTAAATACCCGTTACCTAATAGCCCCGGGATATTGTCCGGTTGCCGGCTTGAGCTGCTATGCTCTGATTTCTGATTTCTGAACAGGGGAACTGTGATGCTTATTACACTTATCTCTTTTATTATCGTCATTGGTGTGCTCACTCTGGTACATGAGTTCGGGCACTTTATTACTGCCAGGCGCTCCGGTATAGTGGTGGATGAATTTGCTCTGGGAATGGGACCGATGCTTTTCAATCGAACTGTTGGTGAAACCAGGTATCAGGTAAACCTCTTCCCCATTGGCGGATATGTAAAGATCGCTGGTATGGATGGGGAAGAAGACGACAGAGCAAACGGTTTTAATTCCAAGCCGCTATCCAGGCGTATGATGGTTATCGTAGCGGGCTCCGTTATGAATCTCCTTCTTGCCGCCCTGGTATTTATCATTCTTGGCATGGTCGGTGGCCGCCCTGTCGGTGTTCTTCCTGTAGTCGATCGAGTGATTGCCGCCTCACCTGCAGATCATGCCCAGATCAAGCGGGGAGATAAGATTCTTGGGGTGGACGGCAGACGCTTTGATACCACAGCCCAGATAACACGCTACATATCCGCTCGACCGGGGAAAAAGGTTGTTTTACTTATCGAGCGAAATAGATCTGAGCAGCAGGTAGTGTTAAAGACAGAGGTTTATAGCGGGTCTGTTCAGGAAGGAGAGAAGATAGTTAAGAAGGATATCGGGCGCATAGGCGTAGTATTCAAAGTCCTTACGCGGCCGATGGGCTTTAGCGAATCTCTCTCTGTGGGCATAGTGCAAACTTACGAGCTTACCAAAGATATCATCAAATCGCTTTACTGGCTGATGACTTTCAGAGTGCCGGTTGATGCTGTTTCCGGGCCCGTGGGCATTGCCAGGATAGTGGGCGATGCTGCCAGAACAGGTGGGATAATGAGCTTGCTTTTCTGGCTGGCGGCATTGAGTGCCAACGTGGGTGTTTTCAATCTTCTGCCTTTGCCGGCGCTTGATGGCGGCCGTTTGGCTTTTTTGATATTAGAAGCGCTTCGCGGCGGAAGAAAGATAGACCCCAAGAAGGAGGGACTCGTGCATCTGGTCGGATTGGTCCTTCTGCTGGCCCTGATAGCAGCCATAACCCTTAGGGAGATATTCTAAATGATTGTTCGCAGAGATACCAGGCGTATTGCTTTTGGCGTGCGTTATATCGGAGGACATGAACCTGTAATGGTGCAATCGATGGCCAATACCGATACCAGAAATGTAAAGGAGACGGCTGAGCAGATAGCCCGGCTCAGAGATCTTGGCTGCGAAGCTGTTAGGGTAGCTGTGCCGGATATGGACGCCGCTCATGCTCTGGGAGCGATAAAGGCAACTGCCGGTATGCCATTGATAGCCGATATACATTTCGATTATCGTCTGGCACTGGAGGCGCTGAAGCAGGGTGTGGACAAGCTGCGGCTTAATCCCGGCAATATTAGCGATGCCGGCAAGGTTAAGGAAATTGCTTGTGAGGCCAAGGCCAGAGGCGTGCCTATCAGAGTCGGCGCCAATGCCGGCTCGCTCTCTCCGGATATCGTGGAGAGATATGGCGGTGCTGTAAGCGAAGCTATAGTTGAGAGCGCCTGGGAGCAGGTTCGTCTGCTGGAGGAGAATGGCTTTGAAGATATTGTCATATCATTGAAGGCCTTTGATATAGAGAAGACTGTGGGCGCATATGCCAAGATGGCTGAAAGAACGAATTATCCTTTTCATATAGGTATAACTGAGGCAGGGCGTGCTTGGGCCGGAACGATAAGGTCTTCTATCGGCATAGGCATACTGCTTTATAAAGGACTGGGCGATACTCTGCGCGTTTCACTGACGGCTGAGCCGGAAGAAGAGGTTAAAACAGCCTGGGAGATATTGAAATCTCTGGGCATACGCCAGCGAGGTCCCATAATAATCTCCTGCCCAACCTGTGGCCGCTGTGAAGTGGATGTTATAGGCATGGCCCAGGAGGTGGAGAATCGTCTCAGCGGTGTTACAAAACCGATAAAAATAGCCGTTATGGGATGCGTTGTAAACGGGCCCGGTGAAGCCAGAGATGCTGATGTGGGGATAGCCGGCGGGCGTGGACGCGGTATGCTTTTTCGATGTGGAAAGATGCTCAAAGTGCTGCCGGAGCGTCTTCTGATACCGGCGCTCATGGCAGAAGTAGATGATATATTGAAACGGGAAGCGGGAGGAAAGAAAAATGCGCATGAGTAATCTCTTTCTGACTACTCTAAGAGAGATACCGGCAGAGGCGGAAACACCCGGCCATCGGCTCATGCTCAGGGCAGGGTTGATAAGAAAACTGGCGGCAGGGGTATATTCCTTTTTGCCGCTGGGATACAGAACTTTGGAAAAGATCTCTAATATTGTGCGCCAGGAGATGAATGCAACAGGGGCACAGGAGGTACTTTTGCCGGCCTTGCAGCCGGCGGAGCTGTGGCAGGAGTCCGGGCGGTGGCTCAAGGGAGGCAAAGAGATCATTCGTTTGAAGGATAGGAACGATCGAGATTTTTGCCTGGGGCCTACTCATGAAGAGGTCGTTACCGATCTAGTCCGTCATGAAGTTCGCTCCTATCGGCAACTGCCGCTAATGCTTTATCAGATACAGACCAAGTTCCGCGACGAATTACGTCCCCGTTCGGGGGTGATAAGATCGCGGGAGTTTATAATGAAGGATTTGTACTCCTTTGATCGTGATCGGAAAGGTTTAGATGAGAGTTATAATAAAATGTATGTGGCCTACGATGCAGCCTTCAGACGCTGTGGGTTGCAAACTCTAGCCGTCGAAGCCGACCCGGGCATGATTGGCGGCACGGATTCTATGGAATTCATGGCTCCTTCCGATGCTGGAGAAGATGTTGTTATTATCTGCAATACCTGTAAATATGCTGCTAATCGTGAGGCTGCCAGGATCAGAACAACAACGGGGGAGAATGAGCCGGAGAAGGAAATGGAAACCGTTCTGACCCCAGAAATAAGGACAATAAACCAATTGACAGACTTTCTGAACCTTCCGGCTGAGCGGATGGTAAAGACCCTTATCTATCGGAATGGTGAAGGAAGAATGGTTGCTGTTTTGATACGAGGAGATAGGGAAGTCAACGAATTTAAGCTGGTAAGGCTGCTTAATTCCAGTGAATTGATTCTGGCTGAGCCGGAAGAAATAGAAGCGCTGACCGGCGCTCCGGTGGGTTTTTCAGGGCCTGTTGGGCTTGAGGAAAAAGCAACTATTGTCGTAGATTCAGATGTTGCCGAAATGCGCAACTTCGTTATCGGAGCCAATGAAGCTAATGCTCATTTTATAAATGCCAATACGGGCAAAGATTTTTCGCCGGATATAATTGGCGATGTGAAATTAGCCGGATCAGGAGACCCCTGTCCTGAATGCAATGGATTTTTGGTAGAGGAGCGGGGGATAGAGATAGGGCATATCTTTAAGCTGGGTACCAGGTATACTCAGGCCATGCACGCTACTTATCTTGATGAGACCGGAACCGAGCAGACGATTATTATGGGGTGCTACGGTATAGGTATAAGTCGTCTGGCAGCTGCCATTATTGAGCAGAATCATGACGAGCAAGGCATTATCTGGCCTGCCTCAGTAGCGCCTTACCATGTTTATATCGTGCAGATCTCTCCTGGTGATAAGAGGCAGGCAGAGATGGTACGGCAATTATGTGCTACTTTTGACAGCGGCGGCATAGAGTATATTCTCGATGACAGAGATGAACGTCCGGGTGTAAAATTCAAAGATGCGGATCTTATAGGATTGCCTGTCAGAGCGATAATCGGACCTCGATCTTTGGAAAGCAAGCAGGTAGAGATAAAGTGCCGCCGAAGCAATGAGGAGAAGAAGGTCTATCTGGCAGATGCAGCCATGGAGATCAAGTCCATATTGGGAGGGGACGCTTTTGTTTGTACCATCTGACCTATCAGTGATCATACGTTTGCTGATGGCCGTTGTTTTGGGAGGACTGATCGGCCTGGAGCGAGAAATGCATGATAAACCGGCAGGTTTCAGGACACATGTCCTGGTTAGTGTGGGAGCAGCTTTATATATGATAGTTTCGCTTGGTTTCAACGGGCCGAATATGGATCCGGCCAGAATTGCAGCTCAGGTGGTAACCGGCATAGGTTTCTTGGGGGCGGGCACTATTTTTCGTTCCGGCAGTGCCACTAAAGGTTTGACCACGGCAGCCAGTCTGTGGGCTGCAGCCGGCATAGGTCTGTCAGTGGGAATAGGCGGAGCCTTCTTTCGTATAGCGATTTATGCTACGCTTATAGTTTTATCCGCACTGATACTGCTGGCCAGATTCGAGAGCCTCTTTGTGCCTCGTGACCGCCGTCGTCTTTTCACACTAACCATGGTAGATCGTCCCGGGCAGCTTGGTATAGTCGGTACCAAGCTGGGAGAAATAGGGGTAAATATCCGTAGTGTAGATATCTCTCAAGGTGAGGAAAATGAGACTCTGATCATGAATTTGCTGCTGAGTATACCGTCTGAGTTCACCTTCGATGATATTAAATCTATAATAAGAGATATAGAAGGGGTTAAGGCGGTTAGCTGGGATTGATCGCTATTGTATTGCTCCTTGAATTATGATATTATACTTTAAGCTTATGTGTTTTTTGCAAAGAGTGGGATTTCGCCCACTCTTTGTTGTTGATGAGGTATTCGAAAGGAAGCGTGCCTATATGAAGCTTGTTGAGCGTCTGGAAGCGATTATAGAGCCGATACTGGCGAGAGAGAATTACGAATTGGTGGACGTAGAATTCGTTAAAGCCGGCCGGCATAGTTGTCTCCGTCTTTTTGTCGATAAGGATGGCGGTGTGACACTGGATGATTGTGAGCATATCAGTCGCACAGTCGGTGCTTATCTTGACGAGAGCGATCTGATAGCTGAGGCTTATCATTTGGAAGTATCTTCACCGGGGCTGGATAGAGTAATAAAGAAAGAGAAGGACTTTCGGCGCTTTGCCGGCAAGAAGGCAAACATAACCACTTTTTCCTCTGTAGATGACCGCAGGAAGTTCAATGGAACGCTTAAAGGTTTAGAAGAGGGAAAAGTTCTGATAGAGGTGGAAGATGTCACCTATGCAATACCTCTTGAAGATATAAGCAAAGCTAGATTGGTTGCAGAGATATAAGGAGAGGAGTAAATAGTTATGAACATGGAACTGATGGATGCGCTTCACCAGATAGCCGAGGAGCGTGGCGTGCCTATAGAGATGCTGAAAGAAGCTCTGGAGGCTGCGCTTGTTTCTGCTTATCGTAAGAATTATGGCGGTGCGCAGTCTATTCGTATAGATCTTGATAGTGATGATAACGTTAAGGTAATAGCAGAAAAGAGCATAGTTGATGTTGTTGAAGATTCAGCAGCTGAAATAAGTCTTGAAGAGGCCAGGGAAGTTGATGATGCTGCAGAAGTGGGTTCGGTTGTGGCGTATGAGGTTACTCCAAGTGAATTTGGGCGAATTGCCGCGCAAACCGCGAAGCAGGTTATTATGCAGCGAGTTAGGGAAGCCGAACGCGATGTGATATATGAGGAATACACTCGTCGTATAGGTGAGATTGTTACCGGTGTCGTTCAGCGAACGGAGAACCGTCATGTACTGATTAATCTTGGAAAGACGGATGCTGTGATTCCGCCAAGCGAACAAGCTCCTCAGGACCGCTATCGCCATAACGAGAGGATAAAAGTTTATGTTATGGAAGCGGCTAAAACACCCAGAGGCCCGCAAGTAAAGGTCTCCAGGACACATCCTGGGCTGGTAAAGCGCCTGTTCGAGATAGAAGTGCCTGAGATCCATGACGGCATTGTAGAGATTAAGTCGGTAGCCCGTGAAGCCGGCTCTCGCTCTAAAATTGCTGTCGTTTCCAGGGACGTAAGCGTAGATGCGGTAGGATCTTGCGTTGGAGCTAAGGGTTCTCGGGTGCAAATGGTTGTTGACGAGCTTAAGGGCGAGAAAATTGATATTGTACCATGGGATCCTGATATCTCCCGTTTTATTTCATCGGCTCTTAGTCCGGCGAAGGTAACGTTTGTCAGATTGAATTCCGATGAAGAGAGCGCCATTGTTGTTGTTCCGGATGATCAGTTATCTCTGGCTATTGGAAAGAGCGGACAAAATGTACGCTTAGCTGTAAAGCTTACCGGGTGGAAGATAGATATCAAGAGCGCTACTGATTATAAGGCGATTGAGGCCCAGGAAGCACAGCGCCATATAGAAGAGATGGAGCGGTTGATGGACAGCATTACCGCTGAAATGCATAAAGAAAGCGAAGCAACTCGGGCTGAAGAAGTTGAAGCCGAAGAGATACCCGTAAGTGAGCTCAAGCCTGAGGAGCTCGATGAGGCTCTTTCTGCTGCTGCTCATCTGGAAGAAGAGAGCCAGGATACGGAGCAGGATAATCTGATAACCATGGCGGATATCAGCAGCGTTATTACCTTTGATGATCTGGCTATGGATATCAATGCCCATAGTCTGGGTCTCATAGATGATGAAGAGAGAGCAGACACCGGTAAAGGAAAGCGAAAGAAGAAATCCGGGCGCTCTGAAGAGGAGAAGATGCTTGGTAAGCCGAGGACAAAGAAGAGAAGCCGCAAGGCTATGGTAGAAGAGGATGAGGAAGATCTCTATCTATAGGGAGAGACCACTGTGAAGACACGGCATGAGCCAATACGCATGTGTGCGGGATGTGGGGCATCCAGGCCCAAACGAGAGCTGGTCAGAGCGGTAAGGACGCCGGAAGGCCATGTCCAGGTAGATGAGAGCGGTAAGAAGCCCGGACGTGGTATCTATATTTGCCCGTCACCGGAATGCTACGCTCAGGCGTTGAAGAGTAGGAGGCTTCATATAGCCTTTGGAGGTGAACTTGATCTCGAATTGGCTAAGGCAGTCTTAAAATTATCAAGAAAGGGGTGAGTGCGATGAAGGTGCGCGTATATGAATTAGCAAAGAAGGTAAATCTTTCTAATAAAGATTTGCTTGATATATTGCATGATCTGGGGATTCAAGCGGTGAATCATTCCAGCAGCATCGACGAATCGGAAGCTCAACTTGTCAGAGAATATTTGGAAGAGGAGAGAAAAAACTCGGACGAAGGCAATGAATTGCCGCCTAATTTCGTCAGGGTAGATGATAAGATAACTATCAAAAATCTGGCTCTTGCCATAGGTATAGATCCGGTGGAGATACTGAAAAAGCTTCTAATTTTCAGGGTTGCAGCCAATGAAAATCAGGCGGTTGATCAGCAGGTGGCAGCGCATTTGGCGGCACAATTTGGTTTTATTGCCGGTGGAGAGGAGATGATTCCTAAAGCCAGAGAGGCTTATCAGGCAAAGCTGGCTAAAGAGGCGGTCGTTGAGGAAGAGGCCGAGGTATCTGTAAAGATAGATGCTGACAATGTTCAGGCTGATGCAGGCAGAGCAGCGGCTCATGCAGAAGATGAAATCAATGTGGAAGCTGATAAAATCAGTGAAGGCATACAAGTAGGTCCTGCAGAGGAGCGTCCGCCCATTGTTACAATCATGGGGCACGTGGATCATGGCAAGACCTCTTTGCTCGATGCGATAAGAAAGACAAATGTAACCGAGAGCGAATCCGGTGGAATCACTCAGCATATCGGTGCTTATCAGGTTATGTTGTCCGGCAAAAGAATAACTTTTCTGGATACGCCGGGCCATGAAGCCTTTACATCTATGAGGGCAAGAGGTACGCAGGTAACCGATATTGCCGTATTGGTAGTAGCTGCGGATGACGGATTAATGCCTCAATCGATTGAAGCCATTAATCATGCCAGAGCCGCCGAAGTGCCGATAGTAGTGGCTATCAATAAAATTGACAGGCCTGATGCTAATGCCGAGCGGATAAAACAGCAATTAGCCGAGCACAATTTGCTTTCGGAAGACTGGGGAGGAGATACTATTTGCGTAGAAGTATCTGCTCTCAAAAAGATGGGAATTGACAATCTTCTGGAAATGATACTTCTGGTGGCTGAAATGGCCGAACTCAAGGCCTGGCCCAATGGGCAGGTTATGGGAACAGTTATAGAAGCCAGTATGAATAAGAGCAGGGGTGCATTAGCCACCGTTCTCATAAGCAATGGCACTTTAAGAGTAGGCGATAATATCATTGTTGGAACGGTCAGCGGAAAAGTACGTGCCATGACTAACGACAGGGGGGAACGTGTCAAGACGGCAGGCCCCGCTATGCCTGTGGAGATCTTCGGTCTTTCTGAAGTACCGCAAGCGGGCGATGAATTGAATGTAGTTGAAGATGAACGTATTGCACGTCAAATAGCTGCCGGGCGCCAAATAAGAGATAGGGAGAAGAAGCTGGCACAGGGGCAGCGCATGTCTCTTGATGATCTCTTTAAGCAGGTTCAAGAAGGCGTTACGCACACACTGAATATAATTTTGAAAGCGGATGTTCAGGGCACGGTCGAGGCTGTCAGGCAGTCGCTGGAAAATCTGGCGACAGATGAAGTAAGCGTGAATATTATCCACGAGGGTGTGGGCGGCATATCTGAATCAGACGTGACGCTGGCTACGGCATCAAACGCCATTGTGGTAGGCTTTAACGTAAAACCGGATAGCAAAGCTGCGAAAGCGGCTCAGGCTGAGAATATCGATCTACGATTTTACAAGGTTATTTATGAATTGCTTGATAATGTAAATGCTGCGATCAACGGTATGCTGGAGCCGGAACAGCATGAGGTGATGCTGGGTACAGCCGAGGTTCGGGCTATCTTTAAGACACCGAAGGGCATTGTTGCAGGGTCTTACGTTCTTGATGGCAAGATTGTAAGAGGCGCTAGAGCAAGGCTTGTAAGATCTGATGAGGTTATCTTTGAAAGCCGTGTAAATACATTGCGGCGCTTTAAAGAGGATGTACGCGAAGTGGCGGCCGGTTATGAGTGTGGTATAGGCCTTGATGGAAATAACGATATACAGGAAGGCGATCGCATAGTAGTCTTCACTATTGAGGAAACGGCCAGAACCGTTTAGTAAAGCTATTAAAATCGGCAGGCGCTCTTCACAATGCCTGCCGGTTCTTTTATAATGTGGCAAGAGACTTTAGGGAGTATGGCAATGATTTATAACGCCTCCGCTGAATGTATGGACCGCAAAGCGCTTGAAAGGCTGCAAATGGAGCGGTTGCAGCAGACTGTCAAGCGTGTATATGAAAATGTACCGTTTTACAAAACGCGATTTGATGCTAAAGGGATAAGGCCAAGGGATATTAGAACTCTTGAAGATTTAGAGCTTCTTCCTTTTACGGTAAAGGATGATCTTCGTCAAACGTATCCATTCGGCATGTTTGCCGTTCCGATGCGTCAAATCATCAGAATTCATGCCTCTTCAGGTACTACTGGCCATCCAACGGTCGTAGGCTATACATCCGAAGATATCAATACCTGGGCCGAGGCTATTGCCAGAACTCTCTCTGCAGGAGGTACTACAGCCGGAGATATAGTACACAATGCTTATGGCTACGGACTCTTTACCGGTGGCCTGGGGATTCATTACGGCGCCGAAAGATTAGGCGCTACTGTAGTTCCTATCTCTGGCGGGCAGACCAAGCGGCAGGTACAGCTCTTGCAGGATTTTGGCAGCAATGTTATCTGTTGCACTCCATCATATGCACTCTATATAAGCGAAATGGCTGCTGAGGCAGAGCTTGATCTGGAGAAACTCCCATTAAAGGCCGGCTTCTTCGGCGCTGAGCCCTGGACAGAAATCATGCGAAAGAAGATTGAAGATTCTCTTGGAATAGATGCACTGGATATATACGGTCTGAGCGAGGTTATGGGACCGGGCGTATCATACAACTGTCTCTTGAAATGCGGATTGCATATTAATGAGGATTTTTTTATCCCCGAAATAATCGATCCTATTACCGAAAAGCCGTTACCTCCTGGAGAAAGAGGAGAGCTGGTCTTTACCACCATCACCAAAGAGGCCTTTCCCGTTATCAGATATCGCACCAGAGACATCACCAGCCTGTCATACGAGAAATGCTCCTGCGGAAGAACCTTTGCACGTATGCAAAGAGTGAGCGGTCGTACTGATGATATGCTGATTATTCGCGGTGTAAATATCTTTCCATCTCAAATTGAGAGCGTTCTTCTGGAGATAGAGGAGGCAGAACCGCACTACCAGCTTATCGTTGATCGTCAAGAGAAGAGTCTTGACACTCTTGAAGTATGGGTAGAGGTATCAGCAGATATATTTTCTGATGAAATGCGTAAACTGGAAGCTCTTCAGAAAAAAGTTCGGCATGAAATAGAAGCCCTTCTGGGGATATCTGTCAGCGTGAAGCTGGTTGAGCCCAAGGCTATTGCCCGCAGCGAGGGCAAAGCCAAAAGAATAATCGACAGGCGTGAGATATAGTGGAGGTTAGCCATGGCTGTTACCCAGATTTCAGTTTTTCTGGAGAATAAATCCGGTCGTTTGGCTGAATTAACGGAGGTTCTGGCTGAAGCGAGCATCAATATAAGAGCCTTATCAGTGGCAGAGACGGTAGATTATGGTGTGCTGCGACTGATTGTCGATAATCCGGTTCTCGCTTGTGAACATCTCCGGCAAGCTGGATTTACCGTTACGGAAACACAGGTCCTGGCCCTGGAAATTCCAGATCGTCCGGGTGGCCTGGCTGGTGCGATAAGGCTGCTATCCAATGCCGGCATCAATGTCGAATATATTTATGCTTTCGTAGGCAAAGCAAAAGATAATGCTCTTGTTGTTCTCAGGCTTGAGGAGATTGAACGAGCGGCAAAACTTCTTAAAGAGCATGGTATTGAGGCTGTTCCGGCTGAAAATATCTACCGAATGTAAGCTGCCGGAGGAGCGAGCGATGCCGACACATAATTATTTGAGCTCTTATTCACAAAGCACAAGACCATGCCGGCTATATCTGCTAAGAGCCGGCTGTCTCTATGTGTTAGCTCTGCTCTCTCTTTTTGCCGGCATTACTCTCGCTTCCCCAGCACCGGTGAGAGCGGAAGCAGCTGCTTTACAGGTAAATGCAACAAGTGCTTTACTTGTGGATGTCATTACCGGAAAGATTCTCTGGCAGAAGAACTCACATAAACGCTGGCCTCCCGCCAGCACGACTAAGATAATGACGGCCATTCTGATTCTTGAAAATGCAAACCTCAATGAAAAGACCATCATCAGTCAAAGAGCACAGGATGCAACAACGGAATCCTCCATCTGGCTACAGGCCGGGGAAGAATTGACGATAAGCGATCTATTAAATGCGTTGCTGATAAAATCCGCTAATGACGCAGCCGTAGCTCTGGCCGAGCACACTAGCGGTTCCGTGGAAAGCTTCGTTGATATGATGAACAGGCGTGCGGCACAGCTGGGAGCGGTAAATACGCATTTTATGAATCCTAATGGACTATACCATCCGGATCATCTCACCACCGCTTACGATCTATCGATTATGGCCCGGCATGCCATGCGTTATAAGATATTTAATGAAGTTATTGCCGCCAAAAAAGCGGTTATCGCCTGGCCTGGAAAAAAATGGGATAGAACGCTGGTAAATCGTAATCGCTTGCTCTGGACTTATAAATGCGCCGATGGTGTTAAGACAGGATTTGTTCGTCAGTCCGGTAGGTGCCTGGTTTCCTCCGCTACGAGAGATGGCTGGCGTATTATGGGAGTAGTTTTGGGAAGCAGTGATGCCGTTAAAGATAGCGCTTCTCTGCTGGATTACGGTTTTAAGCATTTCGAGCCACAGTATATTGCTAAAAAGGATCGTATCTTTACTCAGATATCCGTGCGCGGCGGAGAAAGAAATAAAGTATCCCTGGTTTCCGATAGAGATTTACTGATGGTTGTTCCTGTAGGAAAGAGCGCTGCGCCGCGTAAGGAAATAAAGCTGATCAGAGCCCGTGCACCCATAAAGAAAGGTGATAAATGCGGGTATATAATACTTTATGAAGGCCGAGAGCAGATTGGCCGTGCCGAATTGCTGGCAGCGGGTAATATAGAAAAATCATGGCTGTTTAAAACATTGGATGCTTTGAAGCTTCTTGCTTTATTAGGCTTTATAACAATCATGGGAGTGCGTATATATGCCGGAAGAACGTTTGCAAAAGATACTTGCAAGGTCAGGTATAGCTTCCCGCAGAGGGAGCGAGGAACTGATCAGAGCTGGTCGCGTTACCGTAAACGGCCATAGCGCTCTGATAGGGGATAGGGCAGATCCGGAAACAGATGAAATATGTCTGGATGGCCAACCGGTTGCTCCCTTACTTAAATTCATATACTTAGTCCTTAATAAACCGTGTGGATACCTCTCTACAAGGCATGACCCTCAGGGAAGAAGAACCTTAATGGAGCTTGTGCCGTATAAGAACATTTATCCGGTCGGCAGGCTGGACAAAGATACCTCCGGGCTTATCCTTTTAACCAATGACGGTGAATTTGCCTATTTGATGGCTCATCCGAGCCATGAAGTGGATAAAACATACTTGGCCAGAGTAGAAGGAAAGCCGAATATGACCGAGCTGCAGCGGTTAAGAAAGGGCATCCTTCTTGATGATGGTATAACCGCTCCTGCCCGAGCACGAATAGTACAGGCTGATCATAATGAAGCACTGGTGGAGATAGCGATACATGAAGGGCGCAAGCGGCAGGTGAGAAGAATGTTCGAAGCTGTTGGGCATCCGGTTTTTGAGTTATGTCGCATAGCCATAAATGGCTTGAAATTGGGCAATCTAAAGCCAGGAAAATATCGTGAGCTGGCCCCGTCGGAGATAATGGAGCTACGTAAAGCTGCCCAAAAATAAGAGGTGGTGTCAGAAAGCGAGTGCTCATTCTTGCTCTTTGGCATACGGATACTTGGTGGTTGTTTTATACTGGAAATTCTGTTGCCTCTGGAAGTATAGCCGTCTTTCAGGTAAAATTAATCAGGAATAAGAGTATGTTATAGCGAGAGCTTTATAAACGGAGTTTATACCAAGAGAGGTTTTGTTGGAATATGAAACACTGGTATGCAGTGCACACCAGGTCAAGACATGAGGAAAGGGTTGCCGAGCGTCTTCAAAAGAAGAGATTTGATATTTTTTTGCCCCGCCTGAACTGCTGGAGCAAACGTAAGGATAGACGTAAACTTATCAGGATACCGATGTTTCCCGGTTATCTCTTCATCAATTGCCGAATGACCGGTAATCATTGGTTGGATATACTCAAGACAAATGGTGTGGCCGGAATAGTGGGATATGAGCGCCACCCTGCAATTATACCTGCAGAGCAGATTAAATCGCTTCGCATTATCGATGTATCTAATATCGAAGCAGAACCTTACCCCATGTTGCGGCAGGGCGACAGGGTCTTAGTAATGCGCGGTCCTCTGGCAGGCACTGCCGGAATCCTTATTGATAAACGTGAACATGGACACTCTATCGTTATTAATGTCGAGGCAATCGGACGGGCTGTTACTATTCATATCGACGGTTCCCTGGTAGAACGAATTCACGATGCCTGACAGAGCTACGGCTGTATGCTAATTCTCGATATTGATTTCTCATATATGTCATGATATGTTTAAGCCATTATACCCCGGGGTAGATATATAAAAAATTATTGGAGGAGAAAATGGCTCCCTCCGTTAAGCTACCTGTGCCTCTGTTTGAAGGGGCGCAATCATTGGAGAGCGCTCTTTACTGCCGCCGTTCCCGAAGGAATTATATTTGCAAGCCTTTATCTTTGCAGAAAGCCGGCCAGATGCTATGGGCTGCGGGCGGTGTGGGCAAAAGTGGTGTTGCCGGCAGCAACAGGACATTCCCTTCAGCCGGAGCTACCTATGCAACGGAGATCTATCTTGCCGCTGGAAATATCGAAGGTTTAGAGGCAGGTTTATACAGGTACGTATGCACCGAGCATAGCCTGGAACCACGATATAAAGGTGATATACGCTCCGGTCTATCCGAGGCAGCCTATGGACAGATGTTTATAGCCGAAGCAGCGGCATCCGTTCTGCTTATAGCCGTGCCGCAGAGAACTATCCGACGCTATCGTGAAAGAGGGGTGCGATATATTTATATAGAAACAGGCTGCATCACTCAGAACATTTATTTGCAGGCAGAGGCGCTCGGTTTAGGCACCGTATGTGTGGGCGCCTTTGATGATAACAGAATACGGCAGTTGATCGATCTGAATCCGGAAGAAGAACCGGAGATGATAATGCCTATCGGTGCATATTCTTAATTGTAGGAGGGAAAAGAATGAAGTTGCAGCCCAAGATCATGAAGGATGGTCTATTGAAAATGGAGGGAATATCGTCAAATCAAATTACTCAGCATTACGATATCCTCTACAAGGGGTATGTGAACAAAACCGATGAAATCGATAAAAGGCTGGCTTCAGCTGAACGTGATAAGGCTAATCAGACATACAGCGAACTCAGAGAATTGAAGGTAGAGCTCAGCTTTGCTCTCAATGGGGTTAAGCTTCATGAAGCCTATTTTTATAATCTTGCCGGCGCTGATACCGTAATCGACGAGGACCTGAAAGAGGAACTGGCTAAGGCTTACGGTTCTTATGAAAACTGGGAAGAGGATTTTAAGGCTTCCGGCATGGCTGCACGGGGATGGGTTATAGCGGCATACGAGCCTGCGGATGGCCGGATATATAATTACATTGCGGATGATCATAATACCTATGGCATATGGTGGGCAGTACCGTTGCTGGTAATGGATGTATACGAACATGCATATTTTATCGATTACGGTGCCGGCCGGGCCTCCTATATCGCTGCCTTTATGCATAATATAGATTGGAGCGTTGTCAACCAGCGTTTTAAGGATATTCAGAGGTGATATGCGGCTTTCAGATAGGTTGCTGTGCATAAAAAGCGCTTGAAGCTGATAATTGACAATATATTTGCCATTGGCTACTATATTAATGATAATTCTTTGGGGGGTATGGATATGCATCGTTCAAGCATTGTATCATTATGGCGCAGAGGCGAAGTATTAACACTCGCCCTGGTTGCTGTAATTATTTTGACAACAGGATTTTATGCTGAAGCCGCCCAGGCTTCAGCAGCAGTTCAAACGCCGACATTGCGTGCTATCAGCGATGAGTTTGTTAAGGTAGTCGAACAGGTGCGCCCGGCGGTAGTCTTCATACGGGTGGTTACCATTGAAAAGGGGCAATCCTCAGGCTCTCAGGACCCTTTCAATTTCAATCCCTTTGAGTTCTTCTTCGGGCCGCGCGGTCAGAGCAGCGAGCCTAAGAGCTATCGCAAGCAGGGCGCAGGCTCAGGCGTTATCGTTAGCAAAAACGGTTATATATTGACCAATAATCACGTTGTGGGTAATGCGGATGAGATCAATGTTGAGCTGTCGGATGGTAGAAAACTGCCGGCAAAGCTTATAGGCAGCGATCAACCGACCGATGTTGCTGTTATCAAAATTGATGCTGACAACCTACCGGTGGCACCGTTGGGGTCGTCCGCGGAGCTAAGGGTTGGTGAGTGGGTGCTGGCTATTGGAAACCCATTCGGTCTCAGCCAGACGGTGACAGCAGGTATCGTGAGCTATACCGGAAGGCATAACCTGGGTATATCCGCGTATGAGAATTTTATTCAAACGGACGCAGCTATTAATCCCGGCAATAGTGGCGGACCCCTGGTAAATATGGATGGCGAAGTCATTGGCATTAATACCGCTATTGTAACGGGTGGGGTGGTACAGGCTAATGCAGGCATAGGCTTAGCTATACCTATTGATATGGCTAAAGATGTTATGAATCAACTTGTGAAGGATGGAAAGGTCGTCCGTGGTTATCTGGGCGTAGGCATTCAGGATATGACCTCTGAATTGGCCAAAGCCATGGGTGTCAAAGATATCAAGGGCGTTTTGGTAACGCAGGTGTTTCCCGATGCGCCAGCAGTCGCTGCCGGGGTGCGCGAGGGTGATATTATTATTTCCTGGGATGAAAAAAAGGTAGCTAATACCAACGAGCTTCGCAATGCTGTTGCCGCTTCCGCTCCCGGCAACAAGGTTTTTATGGTTGTAAATCGTGAGGGGAAGGAACTGAAGCTGAAGATAACAGTGCAGGAGCGTAATGAGGCGGATCTGGAAGGAGCAAACCGGGATAAGGATACAGCGGTTTCTAGAACGGGCATTATGGTGCAGAATCTTACCGCTGAATTGGCTGCCAAGTTCGGTATTAAGGGAGAGACGACGGGCGTTCTGATTGCTGCTGTTGAGCAGAACAGCAAGGCGGCGGATCTGGGGTTGCGTCCGGGCATGCTTATTGAAACGGTAGATCGCAAGCAGATTAAAGATATGGAAGATTATAAAAAGGCTATAGCTGCTGCAAGCGATAAAGTACTTCTTCTGGTAAGGCAGCAAAACAGCAAGTTCTTTGTAATTTTGCCTTTAAAATAGTGCTCCTATCCATACGCTGAACCTCTTCGATTATCTGAAAGGCGCCGGTAAAGAAGCTTTACCGGCGCCTTCTTGCAAAGCGGAATATTAAAGAGGGAAAATTATTCAATCCGGCGAATATATATAACCATGCTTAAACGTACTACGATATGCCTAGCCTTTATCCTTATGTTTTTCTTTCTGCCCAGCCTTGGCATGGCGGCACAATATACGGTTAAGAGCGGTGATACTTTATGGTCTATCGCCAAAATGCTCGGTACAACCGTTGAGGCCATTTGTAAGTTTAACGGCATAGAAGATCCCGGGCGAATAACTCCCGGACAAATTCTTGATATTAACGATGAGACCTTAAAAAAGAGATCGCAAAGTTCAGGTATCCTTAATGCCGATGCAGTTAACCTTCGCTCCGGACCAGGTCTTAATTACAGCTCGCTGGCATTATTGGAAAGAGGAACAAGGGTAACTCTTTTAAATGAGAGCGAAGACTGGAGCAATGTCAGGATTGATAATGACAGGGAGGGCTGGGTTTGGAAGGCCTTCATAAGCAGCAAGACTGCAGAAAGCATCAGCCGCAGCGGTCGTTCCGCAGATGCCATACTCGAAAATGCTAAAAGATGTCTCGGCATCCCATATGTGTGGGGAGGAGACTCTCTTTCAGGATATGATTGCTCAGGGTTTGTACAGGCCGTTTTCCTTGCTGTTGGTGTTCGCCTGCCTCGCGTATCATTTGATCAGTTTCGTGAAGGCCGGCCAATCGCTTTTGAAGATCTCCTTCCCGGGGATGCAGTATTCTTTACAACTTACGCCTCCGGCGCCTCTCATGTAGGCATATATATGGGAGATGAATCCTTTATTCACGCCTCTTCAGCGGCCGGTAAGGTGACTATTACCCGCTTTACATCTTATTACAGAACACGTTTTGTCGGTGCCAAACGCTATATTTTATGATATCCGATAGCGAGCGTTTGGCGGGAGGAGCAATTAAAATGAAAAGAATAAGCGTTATTTCTGCTGCTATGTTGATATTCTTAAGCGCCATCTCTCTCTTTGCCAAGAGAGCGGAGGCAGAGTTGAGCAAGCTTTTGCGCATTCCAACAATCGATATCGTTTGTGACGGGAGCTATTACCTTGATTTTGGTGTGGATGGAAAGATTAATGATCTAAAAAACTCTTATAAATATGTCTGCGGCGAGTTTGGCTATAACGATAGATTTGAGGCAGGAGCAGATATAGATCTTGACGATCTTTCCAGGTCATTGATCAATGCCAAGTACCTTGCCTTTTCTGATAAAGATAGAAAAGGCGGGGTTGCTTTAGGAGTATACGATATAACATCGGATAGAGTAGCCACTCCCTACATAGTAACCGCTTATACGATCTCCGATTACAGGGTGCATCTTGGCGCAATGCGTCAGGATAGAAAAAATCGTTTCTTTACCGGCATAGAAGGAAGCTTTGGAGATAAGTTCATCCTCAAAGCGGACCATATTGAGGGTGAAGGAAACGTTACAGCTGTTGGCCTGGGGTATAATATCAACGATCGCACCGGGCTTACTCTGGGACATATATTCTCTAATACCGGAGGGGAAGGGCTTATCGGCCTGGAGTTCTCGCGGCAGATGAGTGAAGAGAGAGGCATTACGGCCAGTGTGGCTCTTCCCGATAGAGGAGGCGATATGTTTTTCAGCATATTGCTGACCAATACGTGCTCATATAAAAAGGCAAAATCAGATGTTGATTAAGAAGTATCAGGAATAGCTGGTGCCGAAGGTCGGAGTCGAACCGACACGGAGTCACCTCCAACGGTTTTTGAGACCGTCGTGTATACCAGTTCCACCACTTCGGCACTGACAGAAATTATAACCTGCTGTAAATTTTTAGTCAACATATATTCTGTCTGGGAAGGGATGATAAATGAATCCTAAGCGAGCGAGCACCTTACGTACGTGTTGACATCCTATAGGCGATATATTAAAATAGGTAGGTCATTAGCAACGGAAGAGGTAGAGGTATGAGAACTTACTCGGCAAAACCGACCGAGATTAACAGAAAATGGTATGTGGTAGATGCCACCGATGTGCCGCTGGGGCGTTTGGCATCCAAGGTTGCACAAGTCCTGATGGGCAAGCATAAGCCCATTTTTACCCCTAATATGGATACAGGAGATCATGTCATAATTTTGAATGCAGCCAGAGTCCGGGTTACCGGGAATAAGGCTGCGGATAAGATGTATTACCGACATTCCCAGTATCCTGGCGGATTGAAGGCTATAAGTTTTGAAAAGCTTATGGCAAAGCAGCCGGAAAGGATTATTGAACTGGCTGTTAAGGGAATGTTGCCTCATAATAGTCTGGGAAGAGCGATGTACCGCAAGCTGAGGGTATACAAGGATGCGAAACATGGGCAAGATGCCCAGAAGCCGGAAGCGATGGAAATATAGAGTTTTCGTTAAGGTTGACAGCGTTTACACAATATATCCGGGATAATACTGATATCCGATTAATATATGCGGTTTCTTGAAGGAGTGGATTGAATTTGGCGCGAACAAAAGCTGCAGCAGCAGTAAAATATTACGGCACCGGGCGCCGTAAAGAGGCAATTGCCAAGGTTTGGTTGATCCCCGGTACCGGCGAAATAACGGTTAACGATAAGCCTCTTCGTGATTATGTAGGACGCGAAACGCTGGCGATGCTTGTTAAGCAGCCTTTGGTAACAGTAGCTATGGCTGATAAATTTAATGTAGTTGCCAGAACGCTCGGTGGCGGTGTTGCCGGTCAGGCCGGCGCTATACGGCATGGTATTGCCAGAGCGTTAGTCTCTTCCGACGAAGCATTGCGAACAGTATTGCGCCGAGCAGGCTTTCTTACCAGAGATCCTCGTGAGAAGGAACGTAAAAAGTACGGTCTGAAAAGAGCTCGTAAAGCATTCCAGTTCTCCAAACGATAAAAAAAGATACATATTACAATCAAAGGCCGCGGACATCGTACGCGGCCTTTGCGCAGTTTCGAGCGATATGCAGCATATGATAGAAATGCCCGCGGCATGCATCTTGCAGGAGGCATGTCGGGTGAATTATTAAGTTCCGTTTTTAGGAGAAAATAACTTGTCGCAGTTGTGCATTAAAATATATACCGTTATGATTCTGGCGTTTATGATATACTCACCCGCTTTTGCCGCTGGTAATTCGAGCCATGCGGCAAAAGCCTTCGAAGGCGGCAGATACGATATTGTCACCTGGGCCAAACGCTGCCTGGGAAAGCCTTATGTCTGGGGTGGCAACGGCAGGAGAGGCTATGATTGTTCCGGCTTTGTCAGGGCCACTTGTAATCGTTGTGGTATAAGATTGCCCAGATCTTCAGCCGCGCAATACAGAGTTGGTACTCCGGTAAGCCGGAGCGCTTTGCGTCCTGGAGACAGAGTCTTTTTTAGCACCTATCGACGCGGGCCGTCTCACGTCGGTATATATATAGGTAATGATAAATTTATCCACGCATCATCCTCGAAGCGGCGTGTCACCATGGACCGGTTATCATCTCGGTATTACAGGGCACGCTACATCGGTGCCAGACGCTAAGGGCTATCCAGGCATAATAATTGCCTTTTAAATTACCGGCTAGTGAATAATCCATATGCTGCTTCGAGGAGGAAACCCGGTTGCGTAATAAGACGTTTCCTCAGGGTATTCATCTCAGGTACCATAAGCAGGCAACCGCCGGTAAGCCGACAGTAATAGCTAAAGCACCTGCTGTTGCTGTAGTACCGCTGATTCAGCACGTCGGTGCCCCCTGTATTCCTCAAATAAACGTCGGTGACCATGTATTTATGGGGCAAAAGATCGGTGATGCCGAAGCTTTGATAACCGCGCCGGTACATTCACCTGTATCTGGAAAGGTGATAGCTCTGGAGGCGCGTTTCCACGTTATGCGACGGGATGTGCTGAGTGTAGTCATTGAGAACGATGGAGAGGATGAACTCTATCCTGATATAACGCCGCATCCTGATTGGGAACGCCTCGATCCCGATACACTCAGAAAGATTATTAGGGAAGGCGGCATTGTCGGCATGGGCGGAGCTGCATTCCCAACGCATATCAAATTGGCGCCTCAATCTGATAAAAGCATCGATACCGTAATTATTAATGGGGCGGAATGTGAAGATTATCTTACCGCTGATCACCGCCTGATGGTAGAGCACCCTGAGTGGGTGATTGGCGGTGCCCTAATCATCTCTCATATACTCGGTAATCTTAAAATCCTTGTCGGCATTGAGGCTAATAAGCCGGATGCACTAACGGCAATAAGGCAAGCTGCCGGAGTGGGTGGCAACATAAGCGTAATCGCCCTTGATACCAAATATCCACAGGGCGGAGAGAAGGAAATGATCAAAGTGCTCCTGGATAGAGAAGTGCCTTCAGGTGGTCTGCCGTCTGAAGCAGGAGTTGTGGTCAACAATGTAGCTACCGCTGCTAAAATTTTTGAACTGATAACAACGGGGATGCCTCTGATATCCAGGGGAGTAACTATTTCCGGACCGGGTGTAAATGCTCCCGGGAATCTGATTGCCCGTATCGGTACCAGTATAGAAGAACTGATAAGCGAATGCGGAGGTTATAAGGGAAAAATCGCCAAGGTCATTATCGGCGGCCCAATGACAGGCATCTCTCTCTTTACAACACTTGTAACTCTTACTAAGAGTATCGGTGGCGTTGTGCTAATGCGGCATGAGGATATATCTCATGAGGACCCGGTGGTATGCATAAGATGCGCTCGTTGTGTGGATGCCTGTCCGGTTTATCTGATGCCGATTGCTCTTTATCACTACTCTCGTTCTCTAAATTATGACCAAGCGGTGGAGGCATATGGATTGTTCGATTGCATCGAGTGTGGTTGCTGCTCTTACGTATGTCCAGGAAGATTACCGCTTGTGGAATCGATAAAGCATGCCAAGGCAGAGGTAAATAATAAAAGGCAAAAACAACGTGGAAGGTGAAGAATGGCTGATCCCTTATCCGGGGAGCTTATAGTCTCATCGGCACCCCATGTTAGAGGACGGGATAATATACGTCATATGATGTATGATGTCGCCATCTCTCTTGCTCCAGCCGGCATTGCGGCAGTATATTTCTTTGGTCTGCGCAGCCTGCTCATCCTTCTCATCACCGTTGCCAGTGCACTGGGCGCAGAGGCGCTGATGCAGAGAGCCATAGGAAGGCGTGTGACTATAGCAGACGGCAGCGCTCTGGTAACAGCCATTCTGCTTGCCTATAACCTGCCTCCTACCGTGCCGCTTTGGTTGCCCTTTATCGGAGCGTTGATAGCTATTGGGCTCGGCAAAATGGTTTATGGAGGTTTGGGATACAATCCATTCAATCCGGTTCTAGTGTCCAGGACAATCTTGCTTGCGGCATGGCCCATGCTTATGACCAGATGGATTCTTCCGTTCGATGCCGTCGCAACCGCCACGCCGCTCGCTGTAATGAAGATGGGAGGTAATCTGCAGGCTGCCAAAGAGCTGCTGCATGTTGAAAGCAATCTATCTCTTTACCGGCAGATGTTTTTTGGCAACCGTGGCGGTTGTCTGGGGGAAACATCTATTCTGGCCATATCAATAGGTGGCGCATATCTTATGTATAAGCGCGTGATAACATGGCATATACCCATAACCTATCTATCGACAGTGGCGATTACCGCCTTGCTTTTGGGGCGAGACCCCCTCTTTCATCTTTTGGCCGGAGGACTCATTCTAGGAGCTTTTTATATGGCTACCTGTCCAGTAACAACACCTGTTACTCCACGAGGCAGGATATATTTTGGATTGGGGGCCGGATTGCTGACCATGCTGATAAGAGCTTTCGGTTCACTGCCGGAGGGAGTTATGTATTCTATTCTATTGATGAATGCAACTACACCGCTGCTGGACAGATATACGCGACCTCGCATTTACGGCAGGAGGGCGAGATGAGAGAGGTGATGAAGCTCGGTTTGGCATTGTTGGCGATATGCGCCGTAGCCGGATTGGCGCTGGGGCTTACATATAATATAACATTACCCAGGATAAAGGCACAGGAGGAAGCGGCCAGGCAAAGATTATACCGGGATCTTCTTCCCGGAGCCGATGTTTTCAAAGAGGTTACAATCGGTAGCCATAAATACCAGACGGGATGGCAGCATGGCCAAAGGATAGGCGTGATTTTTACTGTCACGGGCAAGGGGTATGGCGGCGACATTGTTATCATAGTCGGCATGGATCCGGCAGGAAGGGTAACCGGGGTCAGTATCTTATCGCAAAGCGAAACGCCTGGGCTGGGCAGCAAAGCGGCGCAGCCGCCCTTTCTCAGGCAGTATGCCGGTAAGAGTACAGAAGAACTGAAATTGAGGATAGATGGAGGAAAGATCGATGCCGTAACTGCAGCCACAATAACTTCCAGGGCTGTGACAAGCGGTGTGAAGAGTGCGGTGGATCAGTATCTCCATGATAGCGAGGGGTTGAAGTGAGACCTGTCGAAGATTTTAGCAACGGGCTCTTCCGGGAAAACCCGACTTTCAGGCTTATATTGGGAATGTGTCCTGCCTTGGCGGTTACCACTGCTGCCATTAACGGCCTCGGTATGGGTCTGGCCACCACTTTTGTGCTGGTATGCTCCAATACCATTATCTCTCTTCTACGTAAAGTTATCCCGGAAGATATAAGGATACCCGCCTATATCGTCGTGATTTCCAGTTTTGTAACAGTTGTCCAATTGGTAATGCAGGGTTTCACCCCTGAGCTGTACGGCGTTCTGGGGATTTTCGTTCCTCTTATCGTGGTCAATTGTATTATTCTGGCCAGGGCCGA
The DNA here is from genome assembly GCA_002410925.1 of bacterium UBP13_UBA5359. Lineage (GTDB taxonomy): Bacteria > UBP13 > UBA5359 > UBA5359 > UBA5359 > UBA5359. Next base: position 310,483 of record DHPR01000033.1, on the reverse strand, counting down.
AGCATTTGCCGGAAAATATGACGTCGTGCGATCAGCAGCCGATGGCCTGGGGATGGGATTAGGCTTTACCTGGGCACTTACCTTGCTGGGGGCTGCGCGTGAAGTTATCGGTACCGGCAGTCTCTCCAACGCATATCAGATGTTTGGCCTGCCGCAGTTCTCTTTGAAAATTATCTATGGATCATATGATCCGGCTCTGATAACGATTCTGGCTCCGGGAGCATTTATAATGCTCGGTCTGATGATAGGCTTAATGAATCTTCTTACAAAACATCATTGAGGAGAAAAAGGTATGGATATCAGAGAGATAATGATTGTTATCATCGGTGCTGTTTTGATAAATAATTATGTCTTGCAGCGTTTTTTAGGTTGCTGCCCTTATCTGGGAGTATCCAAGCAACTGGAAACCTCTCTGGGCATGGGTATGGCCGTCATCTTTGTCATGGCTATAGCTTCAGCCTTTACCTGGATAGTGCAATATTATATCCTGCTGCCGTTGAATCTGATTTTTCTGCAGACTATAGCCTTTATTCTGGTCATAGCGGCGCTTGTTCAATTTGTTGAGCTGGTGATCAGAAAGAGCAGTCCGGTTTTATATCAGGCGCTGGGCATTTATCTGCCTTTAATAACGACCAATTGTGCTGTTCTTGGCGTAGCGGTAATTAATATCAGAGCCGGTTACAGTTTTTTACTCAGTCTGGTTAACGGCACCGCAGCAGCAATAGGCTTTACCCTGGCTATAACGCTGATGGCTGGAATAAGAGAGCGGATTGAATTGAGCGATGTGCCACCGGCCCTGCGTGGCGCTCCGATAACATTAATAACCGCCGGCCTCCTTTCCCTGGCATTTTTCGGATTTGCCGGCATGGTAAAATGAGGGCAGTGGATATTGTGTGACGATACGGTTATAATGGCATGAGGAGGCCATACCGATGATTTCTAATATAATTTTATCGGTGGCCGTCCTGGCTGCGTTGGGCTTTATTCTAGGTGCCGGCCTGGCCTATGCCGCCAGAGCTTTTACCATTACCAGAGATCCACGCATTGATGCTGTGCTGGCGGAGCTGCCCGGCGCCAACTGTGGTGCCTGTGGCTATCCAGGATGCTCCGGATATGCTGAAGCTCTTGTTACCGGCAGCGCTCTTATAACCGGGTGTCCGGTCTCTGGAAAGGAGATCGGAGAGCATATAGCAGATATTATCGGACAGGAAGAGAGAATGGATATCAGCTCCGATAAAATGATATCGGTAGTCAAATGTCGCGGTAATAATGATACATCCGCCAGGATTTTTAATTATTCCGGCCTGGAAGATTGTCGAGCTGCGGCACGTTTTTACGGCGGGCCTAAAAAGTGCCGGCATGGGTGTCTGGGTATGGGTACATGTATCGGTGTTTGTCCGTTCAGCGCTATAACGATGTCTTCCCTGAAGCTGCCTGTTATAAACGGAGACAGGTGTACTGGATGCGGCCTATGCGTTGATGCTTGTCCCAGGCAAGTTATGGTCATGATGCCGAAAAGGGCTGGCGTACAGGTTCTCTGCAATTCAGGAGAAGCGGCAAAAATAGCACGGCAGGTTTGCAGTAAGAGTTGTATTAAATGCCATAAATGTGCCGATATTTGTCCTACTGTGGCTATCTCCTTTGATAATGGTCCGGCGAAGATCAATTTTGATTTATGCACTGGCTGCGGATTATGCGTACAGAAATGCCCTGTAAAATGTATTTACGAAGCAGATAGAGGATAGAATAAATAGATGGAGGTGCATTATGCCGGCAAATATTGTCTTTGCGGGAATTGTACCGCACCCACCATTGCTGATTCCGGCCGTGGGCGGAAAAGAGATAAAGAATGTAGCTGCAACCGTTGCAGGCATGCAGGAGATGGCAAGAGAGCTACGTGCTTCCGGTGCTGAGACGGTTGCTATAATTACTCCTCACAGTCCTTATGTTGACAGCAGTATTACCGTTCTGGAGCTACCTCTTTTGCAAGGAGATCTCTCCTCTTTTGGTGCTCCTGAGGCTGAGTATGAGATTGCTGGAGATAAGGAACTGGCTGGCGAGATAATGAATCAGGCTAATTTGGCAAATGTAGCTGTAAATAGCATTACTCCGGAAACGGCGAGTGCTGTGGTTTGGCCGACTCTGGACCATGGAATATTAGTATTTCTGCATTATCTGCAGGAAGCAGGTTTACAGATCCCCATGGTAGCTCTTTCAATAGGTTTGGATACGTCATATGAGGATCACTACGTTATGGGGGAAGCTGTCCAGAAAGCCGCTATTGTTCTGGATCGGAAAGTAGCTTTCGTTGCCAGCGGAGATTTGTCTCATAGATTGACATTATCTGCGCCAGCGGGATATAGTCCCAGGGCATATGAGTTTGATGAAGCCGTAATAGCGGCTCTCTTAAAAGCCGATCCCATTTCTCTGGTAACCATTGATCCGGATTTGCGCAGAGAGGCCGGGGAATGCGGTTATCGCTCAGCTATGGCACTACTGGGAGCTGTCAACGGATTGAATGTTGAAGCCGTCAAACTTTCATATGAAGGACCTTACGGCGTTGGATATCTGAACCTGTATTATCGTATCAAGGGCTTGAAGCCAAAACGAAACCTGGCTGCCGCTCTCTACAGCGCAGAGCGTTTCTCTGAAGATGCGGATATTATCAGAGGAAAGGAGCTGCTCACTTTAGCCAGATATGCAGTGGAAAGCTATGTTAATACAGGGGCGAAGCCTGACGATCCCGGCCTAATAGCTCCTCATTGGCGGCAGAGCAGGGCAGGAGCCTTTGTCTGTATAAAGCACGAGGGCGGATTACGCGGATGCATAGGCACTCTTTATCCGACTGAAAAGAGCATTGCGGAAGAGGTGTGTCGTAATGCTATCAGCGCCGCTGTTGCAGACCCTCGTTTTCCTGGCATAAGCCGACACGAATTATCCCGGTTATCTTATGCAGTGGATCTTCTTCACGAGCCGGAGCTCATATCCGGCCCGGAGGAACTGGATCCTCTTGTATATGGAGTTATCGTTAAAGCAGGTGCCAAAAGCGGCTTGCTATTGCCCAATCTTGAGGGGGTTGATACGCCGGAAGAGCAGATAGATATTGCCAGGCGTAAAGCCGGCATACGAAATGACGAAGATATTCAACTATGGCGTTTCAGAGTAGATAGATATGAGGAGTATCAAGATTGACCGTAACGCCGACTCAGTATAAAATAGTTTTATAAAAGTTCGGCAATGGTGCTCCATTGTGCGAAAGGAATAATCCAAGTGATCAAGCATATAAATAAGAACAGAGCCCTGCTGCTGGTGATCGATATGCAGGAGAAGCTGATGCCGGTTGTCCTTAATAGTATGAAAATAATTGGCCAGGCTGAAAGAGCTGCGGCCGTTTTTCAGGCTCTGGATCTGCCGGTAATGGTAACAGAGCAGTATCCTAAAGGATTGGGAGCAACGGTCGACAGGCTTCAGCCTTTTCTGAGTCGATGCAAGCTCTTTGAGAAAATGAGCTTTAGCTGCTGTGGTGAAGAGAGCTTCAACAGGACTCTTGACGATTTGGAGAGAACGGATATAGTTATCGCTGGTGTGGAGGCACATGTCTGTGTGCTGCAGACGGCTCTTGATCTGGCGGATAAAGGGTATAACCCGTATATTATGGCGGATGCCGTTTCATCGCAGCGTGAGATGGATATGGATATGGCCTTGAAACGGGCGGAAAGATCCGGGGTTGTTCTGACAACCGTGGAGAGCGCACTCTTTGAGATAATAAGAACGGCGGGAAGCAAGGAGTTTAAGGCATATCGCTCAGCTCTTGCTCGTCTTGTTCCATAAACGACTGGTGGTATTATGGCTAAAAAAATCTTTGTTGCCGCCACTATGCGCAATGACGGCAAAACTATGCTTTCACTGGGACTTATATCGGCTCTACGCAAAAGAAATCTGCGCGTCGGTTTTATCAAGCCGGTGGGACAACGCTACCTGGAGATAGATGGTCACAAAGTAGATGAAGATTCCATTCTGGCAAAGGAGGTTTTCAATCTTGACGACGCCCTGTCGGATATGAGCCCTATTGCGATAGCAAGGGGATTTACCGAGGATTACATTGAATCCGGGAATTACAAGCCTTTGCGTGAGCGAATCATGGCTTCCTATGCCAGAGTGGCTGCCGATAAAGACTTTGTCGTTATAGAAGGCACGGGGCATGCCGGTGTGGGCTCTGTTTTTGATCTATCCAACGCTACTGTTGCCGGGATGCTCGGAGCAAAGGTAGTGATTGTCTCCCAGGGGGGCGTCGGTAGGCCGATAGATGAGATAAGTCTTAGCACAGCCTTATTCAAGCTTGAAGGCGTAGATGTCATAGGTACGGTTATCAATAAGGTTTTACCAGCCAAATATGAGAAAATCAGCCATTATCTGAGATTAGGCCTGGGAAGGAAGAGCATAAGCTTGCTTGGCTCCTTGCCATATAACGATGTGCTTTCCAATCCTACTATAGATCAGATAGTGGAAGGACTGGAATGCGAAATTCTCAGCGGCAGCGAGGTCCTTAACAGAATGGTTAAGGACTTCTTCATTGGCGCCATGACCCCGCATCAGGCCTTGACCGTTATAAAGCCGGGCTCTTTGCTGATAGCGCCGGGAGATCGTGAAGATATGCTTTTGGCGGCTATGATCAAGCATAATTTATCTGACGAGCCGATGATTTCGGGAATACTCCTGACAGGCGGCATAATGCCGCATACTTCTATTCTGGATTTATTGAAGAAGATCAACCTGCCTATTCTGGCTACGACAATGGATACGTATAAGGCAGCTTCAGCCATTAATGATCTAACGGTTAAGATACGCGGCACAGATAGCGTAAAGATTGCACTCGCTGCTGAGATAATCGAGAGTTATATTAATGTTGATGCGCTTTTGGAGTTATTGAATTAAGCGCAAAAATATTGGGAGGTAAAAATGAGCGTTATTAAAAGGATCAGACAAGAAGCGGTCTCTTTGGATAAGCGGATAGTCTACCCGGAAGGTGAGGATGAACGACTGATAATCGCCTCCTCTATGGTAACAAGGGAGAGAATAGCCAGAGCCGTTTTGCTGGGCGATGAAAAAGTTATCAGAGAGAAAGCTGCTGAAAGAGGTATTTCTCTCTCTGGTGTGCAGATCATAAATCCTCTTCTTTCCGAAAATTTAGAGAAATACGCCGAACTGCTTTACGAATTGCGTCGCAGCAAAGGAATGACCCCCGAAGAGGCGTTGGAAACAGCTAAAGATCCTATGTATTATGCTGTACTTATGGTGAAGAACGGTGACGCTGACGGAGAGGTAGCGGGAGCTTCCCATGCAACGGCGGATACAGTAAGGCCTGCATTGCAGGTAATCAAGACGGCGCCCGGAGTGAATCAGGTATCCAGCTTTTTCGCTATGGTTGTGCCTGATCATAGCTTTGGCGAGGATGGAACTTTTATTTTTGCGGATTGCGGCTTGACACCTGACCCCACTGCTGAAGGCTTGGCTGATATAGCTATCGCCTCAGCTGATACGGCTGTAAGGCTGTTGGGATTTTCAGAGCCCAAAGTGGCGCTGCTCTCTTTTTCTACCAAGGGAAGCGCCAGCCATCCTCTGGTGGATAAGGTGGTGGAGGCAACTCGTATTGCACATGAAAAACGTCCGGATTTGAAGCTTGATGGAGAATTGCAGGCAGATGCAGCGATCGTTCCCGGTGTGGCGGCTAAAAAAGCCGAGAGCAGTCCACTGAAGGGTCTGGCCAATGTTTTGATCTTTCCAGATCTGCAGGCGGGCAATATAGGTTACAAGCTGGTGGAACGGTTGGCAAAGGCTGAGGCTTATGGACCTATACTGCAAGGGCTTGCCAAACCGGTGAACGATTTATCGCGCGGATGCAATGTAGAGGATATCGTGAATGTTACAGCCATAACTGCGTTGCAAGCCAAACAGATCTAAGGGTGCTTGGTCGGAGGATAAGAGAAAGAAGGGCTTGCGTGCTGAATTACCGCCTGAAGTTATTTCACAGCAGCCGTGTTGGCTCTTGCCAGAAATACGGATTAGCGGTTAATATATGAAGCATCCGGTCTGTTTGGGAAGTGAAAACAGAGTGGATTCTTTGAGCTTGAGGCACGTTTGCAGGTTAAGACACCCGCCTATGCTTTGCGAGCTTCGATGTGGCAGGCAGTAAAACACTGAAGGTGAGGAGCAAATGATCATAATCGGTGAAAAGATAAATACCAGTCGTAAGGAAGTGGAAGCTGCTGTAAGAAATGGTGATTCACATTTTATCGGTAACCTTGCTCGTATGCAGGCTGAGGCAGGCGCCGATTATATTGATGTCAATGCCGGTACCTTTGTAAATGATGAAGTTGCGATGCTGGAATGGCTGGTGAAGACGGTTCAGGCTGTTGTAGATAAGCCTTTATGCATCGATACTCCGAACCCTCTGGCTTTGGCAAAGGCGCTTGAAGTTCATAAAGGCAAGGCCATGGTTAATTCAATAACTGCTGAGACGGCGCGTTATGATAATACGCTGCCTCTGATAAGGGATTATGGTTGTGCTGTTATTGCCCTCTGTATGGATGACAAAGGCATTCCCGAAGGGGCGACGGAAAGAATTGACATAGCCGGCAGACTTTACAACGATCTGCTCGCCGGCGGTGTGAAAGCCGAAGATATTTATTTCGATCCCCTGCTTCGCCCTGTCAGCGTAGGAGGAGATAGTGCCAAGGTGGCTTTAACCGTCATAGAAGGTATTATGCGTCTTTATCCGAGCGTACATACTATATGTGGTTTAAGCAATATCTCCTATGGCCTTCCGCACAGGAGGCTGCTGAACAGGGCATTCCTTGCTATGGCTGTTATGGTTGGCCTGGATGCGGTTATACTGGACCCGAATGATAAGGATCTGATGGCGGAATTGCTGGCTGCGGAAGCTTTGTCGGGACGAGACGAATTTTGTATTAATTATATAACAGCATCAAGAGAGTCTGCTCTCAGCAGCTGTAACGGTTTGTCGGAGAGATAGCCAGTAAATTATTGTGCTTGTTGGGGATACTAAAAAGGAAGGCAGGATAGATAATAGTTATGTATAAGATAGGATATGCAGCTGATCTGGCAGAGAGTATCAGGCTCCTGGTCGTATCGGCTCCGATGGTGGCGGCCAAGGCACAGGCCGGGCATTTTGTGGTTGTGCGAAATGGAGAAAAGGGTGAGCGCATACCGCTGACTATTGCAGATTATGATCGTCAAAAGGGAACGATAACTCTGGTGGTGCAGAGTGTAGGCAAGAGTTCTTCCGAAATCTGTGCTTTACAGGAGGGAGATGCTCTGACCGATGTGCTGGGGCCGCTGGGACATGCTACACATATAGAGCGGGCGGGAACAGTTCTCTGCGTCGCAGGCGGTGTGGGGGTTGCACCTGTATATCCCATAGCGAAGGCCTTCAAGGAAGCAGGAAACAGGCTTATCTCTGTTATAGGCGCACGATCAAAGGATTTGATCTTTTTTCAGGCTGAGATGGAAGCCGTAAGCGATGCGGTTCATTATACTACGGATGACGGCAGTTATGGCCTGCATGGCTTTGTAACTGATGCTGTCAGGAATATTGTCGAAGGCGGAGAGAAGGTAAATATGGCTGTTGCCATCGGACCTCTGCCGATGATGAAAGCGGTAGCTGATCTTACCCGGAAGTATGACATATCCACTGTGGTGAGTCTCAATGCCTTGATGGTGGATGGTACCGGCATGTGTGGCGGTTGTCGTGTTACCGTAGGCGGAGAGACAAGGTTCTCCTGTGTCGATGGGCCGGATTTTGACGGGCATAAAGTTGATTTTGCAGAGCTGCTGAGAAGACAGACTCGTTTCAGTGAAGAAGAAAAGATGGCCTATGATAGGTACAGAAAAGAGGAACACAAGTGTCGGATAAGGTAAGAATGCGAGAGCAATCTCCAGAAGAGCGGATAAAGAACTTTGATGAGGTGCCTTACGGTTATAATGAATGCGAGGCATTACAGGAAGCGTCACGTTGTCTAGGCTGCAAGAAACGCCCCTGTACCCAGGGATGCCCGGTTGAAGTAGATATCCCGGAGTTCATTTCCAGGGTAAAGGAGAGCGATTTCATAGGCGCTGTTGAGATTATTAGGCGTAAGAACAGTCTGCCTGCCATTTGCGGACGTGTCTGCCCGCAGGAGAGCCAATGCGAAGCCCATTGTGTTCTGGGCCGAAAGGGCGAGTCGGTAGCTATCGGCAGGCTGGAGCGGTTTGTGGCTGATTATGAGAGAGAGCATCGCCAGACCGGGATGGCGGCTGCACCATCCTCCGGGAGTAAAACCAAAGTGGCGGTTGTCGGTGCGGGCCCAGCAGGACTCACCGCAGCTGCCGATCTAGCCTTGTTGGGATACGAGGTTGTCCTCTTTGAGGCATTGCATGCGCCTGGAGGCGTTCTTAGATACGGTATACCGGAATTCCGACTGCCCAAGACTATTCTCGATGAGGAGGTAGGATATATCCGCAGTCTTGGAGTGGATATCAGATATAATATGCTGGTAGGCGCTACGCTGTCCATCGATGATCTCTTTGCCGATGGCTATAAGGCCGTCTTTATCGGTACAGGTGCCGGGTTGCCCTATTTTTTGGGCCTTCCCGGTGAAAATTTAAATGGTGTTTACTCTGCCAATGAATTTTTGACTCGTGTAAATCTGATGCGAGCCTACCGTTTTCCGGAGTATGACACTCCGGTGCGTATCGGCCGGCATGTTGCCGTAGTAGGCGGCGGCAATGTGGCCATGGACGCTGCCAGAACAGCTTTACGCTTGGGTGCGGAGAAAGTGAGCATAGTTTATAGACGTGCCTGGGAAGAGATGCCGGCTCGTGCGGAAGAAAAACATCATGGACACGAGGAAGGCATTGATTTTAAGCTTCTGAATAGCCCTGTGGCCATTCTGGGTGATGAGAAGGGCTGGGTCAAGGGTATGGAATGTATTCGTATGGAACTGGGCGAACCCGATGAAAGCGGCAGGCGCCGGCCTGTGGTTATTGAAGAATCGGAATACGTGCTTGATGTGGATACGGTTATCGTGGCCATCGGCCAGGGACCAAATCCATTGCTTGTACAGAGCACCGGCGGTTTGGAGACAAATAAACGGGGCAATATAACGGCTGATCCTGATACTATGGCCACCAGCATTCCCGGCGTTTATGCCGGTGGCGATATTGTTACCGGAGCGGCTACTGTCATAGCCGCTATGGGTGCCGGCAAGATTGCTGCCAGGAATATAGATCAATATTTAAAGGCCAAAGGCTTGTGAAATTGGTTATAGGCATAGCTAGCATATAGAGGAGGTTAATATGGCTGTTGTTATCGATGGTAGGGCAGTGGCTGACACTGTTTATAACAAATTAACGGAGCGCATAGATATTCTTGCACGGAAGAATGTGCGCCCCGGGCTGGCGGTAGTGCTGGTCGGCGATGATCCAGCTTCAAGAATATATGTCAATATGAAGAAAAGAGCTTGCGAGCGTTTTGGTCTTCGTTCGGAGGAGCATAAACTGGAGGCAAAAGTATCCCAGTGCGAGCTTCTGAACTTGATAAAGCGGCTGAACGCCGATTCTGCCATACACGGTATATTAGTTCAATTGCCGCTGCCTTCCGGATTTAATGCCGGTGAGGTTATCAATGCTATTGAGCCGCGGAAGGATGTAGATGGTCTGCATCCGTTGAATATCGGCAAGCTGTTGATAGGTGATGCAGCTTTTATTCCCTGCACACCAGCCGGTATCATCAAGCTGATAGAGCATACCGGCCTACCGATGGCCGGCAAACAGGCTGTAGTAGTGGGACGAAGCAATATGGTCGGCAAGCCCGCGGCTATTCTGCTGCTAAGAGAGAATGCTACGGTGACGATATGTCATTCAAAAACGGCTAACCTGCCGGAGGTATGCCGGCAGGCGGATATCTTGGTAGCGGCAGTCGGTAAGCCTGAAATTATTACCGGAGATATGGTAAAGCCCGGGGCCGTGGTGATCGATGTCGGCACAAATAAAGTGGGCGATCGCCAGGTAGGAGATGTCAATTTCGACCAGGTGCAGAAGGTGGCCGGCTATATCACTCCTGTGCCGCGCGGCGTAGGGCCGATGACCATAGCCATGCTGATGAGCAATACTGTGAAAGCTGCGGAAAGGTCGCTGTAGTGAAATGATAGATAAGGATAAAATTAAAGCAGCCGTGCGGATGATACTGGAGGCTGTGGGCGAGGATCCTGAGCGCGAAGGCTTGCGCGACACTCCGGCCAGAGTAGCCAGAATGTATGGCGAAATTCTTAAGGGGATCGGCGTAGATCCTACCAGTGTCGTGCGCGTTTTTACTGAGAAAGATTACGATGAGATGGTACTGGTAAAGGATATTCCTCTTTATTCACTCTGCGAGCATCATATGCTTCCTTTTGTAGGCAAGGCCCATGTGGCTTATATACCGCAGGGCGGCAGAGTGACCGGTCTTTCCAAGCTCATCAGAATTGTTGATATGTATGCCAGACGATTACAGGTACAGGAGCGTCTGACCGCGCAGATTGCCGATGCTCTGGAGCAGCAATTGAACCCCATGGGCGTGATGGTAATCATTGAGGCAGAGCACATGTGCATGTCCATGCGCGGCGTTCAGAAACCGGGTACATCGACCCTTACATCGGCCGTTCGCGGTATATTCAGAACAAAGATGGCGACCAGGTCGGAGATGATGAATCTGCTTGTTAAAGATAAGTAGAGAAAGGATAAAATATGCTGAGTGATCTGAAGATTGCCCAGGCTGCCAAACTGAAACCCATAACCGATATTGCTGCATCACTGGGATTGGATAGCGATGATATAGAGCTGTACGGCAAATACAAGGCTAAAATAAATTTGGATGTCATAGAGAAGTATGAGCAGAGGCCGGATGCTAAGTATATCGATGTTACAGCCATAACACCCACACCCCTTGGTGAAGGTAAAACCACTACCACTATCGGATTGGTAGAGGCTCTGAATCATATAGGACAGAAGGCAATCGCCACTATACGGCAACCCTCCATGGGGCCGACATTCGGTATCAAAGGCGGAGCTGCAGGCGGAGGCTATGCGCAGGTAGTCCCGATGGAAGACTTCAATCTTCATCTTACCGGTGATGTGCATGCCGTCAGTGCGGCACATAATCTATTATCCGCTATGCTGGATAATAGTATTATCAAAGGTAACCGGCTGAGTATCGACCTTAATACTATAAACTGGCGGCGAGTCATCGATATATCCGATAGATCTCTTCGGCATATAGTAACCGGGCTTGGCGGCAAAGAGAACGGCGTGCCTTTGGAATCCGGGTTCGACATATCGGTATCTTCTGAAGTGATGGCTATTCTAGCCTTAACAGTCGGTCTCAAGGATCTTCGCAAGCGGTTGGGACGCATAGTTGTAGCTGCTGCAGAAAATGGTCGGCCGGTTACGGCTGAAGACCTGAAGGCGGCAGGAGCTATGGCCGTTCTTTTACGAGACGCTATCAAGCCTAACCTCTTGCAGACGCTGGAGAACAATCCTTGTATTGTTCATACCGGCCCCTTTGCCAATATAGCTCATGGCAACAGCTCCATTCTGGCAGACATGATTGCTATGCGTTTGGGACGATATGTTGTGACGGAAAGCGGCTTTGGCGCCGATATTGGTGCCGAGAAATTCATGAATATAAAATGTCGCTATAGCAACATGCGCCCGAACGCTGTGGTTCTTGTGGCAACGGTAAGGGCATTGAAGAGCCATAGCGGAGATTTCAAAATTGTAGCCGGCAAGCCCCTTGACAGGGGCTTGCTGGAAGAGAATCTCGATGCATTGTTCAGAGGGTGTGCCAATTTGCAAAAGCAAGTCAGAAATGCAGCATTATTTGGAATTCCGGTAGTTGTGGCTATTAATTCATTCCCTACCGACACACAGGCGGAGATAGATATGGTCGTCGAGCAGGCGTTGTCTGCCGGTGCTTTTGAGGCTGTAATCAGCAATGTCTGGTCTGCCGGCGGCCAGGGCGGCATCCAACTGGCCGAAGCTGTAATCCGGGCGGCCGAAACTCCGGCTGATTTTCGTTTTTTGTATGATTTGGATATTTCAATAAAGGAAAAGATAGAGATTATCGCTACCAAAGTGTATGGAGCAGAGGGTGTTGATTATCTGCCTGCGGCCGAGAAAGGGATAGCCAGGTATACGGAAATGGGATATGACAGGCTGCCTATCTGTATGGCTAAAACGCATCTTTCACTCTCACACGATCCATTATTAAAAGGATGCCCATCGGGATTCCGGCTGCCGATCAAAGAGATTCGCGCTTCCGTCGGGGCAGGATTCCTCTATCCTCTTTGCGGCGATATACGTACCATGCCCGGTTTACCGACAAAACCTGCTGCAGAGGGGATTGACCTGAGTGACGATGGGAGAATCATCGGTCTTTTCTGATTCTGAAAAAAGGTATCCGCATACAAAGCGCAGAACTATGTACGGTGGCCAGTTTTCAGATTGAGAAGATAATTACGAGGTGAGCATTATGATCGACCGGTTACGAAAAGTATTAAGTATAGGAGCAGTTACTCTTCTCCTGACTTCTATTGTTGCAATTGCTGCTGCCGGAGCGGATGATACCGCCGATGCCAAGGAACAGTATTACTTTGCTGTCGGCCTCTATAATAAGGAGCTATATGAAGAGGCTGCAAAGCAGTTTGGCAATTACATTACTGCATTCCCCAGGGGAGATAGAAAGGGAGATGCGGTCTTCCTTATCGGCGAGTGCAACAATAAGCTGAACCGGGAAGAGGCTGCATTTCAGGCATATACAAGGGTTACGGCCGAATTTCCGAGCAGCCAGTACCTTATGCAGGCGCATTATCGTTTGGGAGAGGGTTATTTCAAAGCCAAGCAATATGAAAAGGCCTTATCTGAATTTAGCACTGTTCTCTCTGCCGAGGACAAGGAATTGGCTTCATTGGCGGCTTATTATGCAGGCGAAAGCCACTTCCAACTGCAGCAGTATGCGGAAGCTATAAAATCATACTCGTGCGTTTTAAAGGAAGCGCCAAAGGGAGAAACAAGCGGTTTTGCCGCTTACTCAATAGGCTTCTGTTATATGAAATTGAAAGATTATCAGAGGGCTGTTACGGCTTATCAGACAGCTCTGGATCAATATAGAAACCCCAGGCTGGCTGCTGAACTACAGTTTCGCCTCGGTGAAGCATATTACTCCCTGAAGGAATACTCCAAAGCCGTAGAGGCATATGGAAGAGTGCTGACGGATTATCCGCAGAGTGAATTTGTGGATGATGCGCTCTTCTCTCGCGGCTGGACGTATTATGAACAGAATAAGTTTGCGCAGGCATATGATGATTTCAACGCTATTTTACGAGATTTTCCTAACAGTGAATGGGCGGATGATGCTATTTACTATATTGGATGGATATATCACAAGGATAGCAAATTGGCGGAAGCAGTCGCAGCTTATGATAAGCTTTTGAAGCAGTATCCGTCCAGCATATTTACGCACGACGCCTTGTATAATAAGGGCTGGTGTCATAATCAATTGGGCAAATATGATCAGGCTATGGAAGCCTATGCCAGGCTGGCCGATAATTATCCCAAGAGTGCTCTGGCAGTGGAGGCTCTTCATCAAATGGGCGAGTATTGTTTCAATTTGAAGAACTATGCCAAAGCTTTAGAGATATATCGTCGTGCAATATCGATAGATAAGGATAATGCGCGTAATGATATAATCTATTATAAAATTGGATTGGCTGCCTACGAATTAACGGATTACAATGGTGCCATTGCGGCATATCGCGAGGTGCTATCAAGGTATCCCAGCAGTAAATGGGCCTGTGATGCACAGTATCAGGTGGCGAATTTGCTTAGCAAGCAGACGAAGTATTCAGAGGCGGTAGCTGAATTTCGCAAAGTAGTGGAGCTTTATCCTAAATCGGAACTGGCGCCGTTTGCCCTCTACTATGCCGGTTATTTCAGCATGAAGGCATCTGATTGGGATTCAGCCATAGAGTCTTTCAAGCGTCTTTTAAAGGATTACCCGCAGCACGGGCTTATGCGCGAGGCGGCAGCTGCCATAGGTGATTGTTATTATCAACAGAAGAAGTATTCGGATGCGGTTACTGCCTATCGTAAATCATTGTCGTTGATAACAGGTGAGGCTCTGGCCGATACCCAGGAAAAAATAGGTGACGCTCTTGCAGCTCAAAATTTGTATGAAGATGCCTTAACCGAATATCTAAAAGTCGTGATACTTTACAAATCATTTGAAAGAAGGGTTGCCCGAAGTCAATACAAGGCAGGCCAATGCTATGAGCAATTAGGAAAGTGGTTCAAGGCCAAGAGAACGTATCAGGAACTTATCGATGAACACCCCAAGGATGAATGGACAGACAAAGCCAGGGAGAGAATAAAGGCCATAGGTGATCGATCGGATGAATAATGGCTTTCCTAAAGCGGTAGGCGTTATCTCACATCCACAAAGTGAAAAAATCATCGATAAAGTAAGGCATTTTGTGGAGTGGCTGGAAGAGCGATGTGTCGTCATCAAGATGAGACCTGCTTTTGCAACGGCGCTTGGCCGGCCCGGGTATGGATGCGCAGATAACGAATTAGTATGTGATATAGACCTCTTGTTGGTATTGGGTGGCGATGGCTCATTTCTGGGCGCAGCACGTTTGGCGGCACCCGTGGGCATACCGATATTAGGCGTAGACTTGGGAACGCTGGGTTTTTTAACGGAAGTTCGCCTGGATAAGGTGAAGGAAGCCTTGTCAGCAATATCGCGGGGACGTTATACCATAGATGAACGTATGATGCTTCAAGCTCGGGTATTAACTGACGGAAAAGAGCGGCTCTTCTATCGAGCCATGAACGATGTAGTAGTGGCCAAAGGCTCTTTTTCCAGGATGATACGCTTCAAGACATATGTGGATAATCGTTATCTGGCTACTTATGCCGCCGATGGCATAATCCTGGCTACGCCTACGGGATCTACCGCATACTCTTTATCAGCCGGCGGTCCGGTGGTCAATTCCAGCCTGAGCGTTATTATAGTGACACCCATATGTGCTCATTCGCTTCATGCGCGGTCGTTGGTGGTATCCGGAGATGAAGAGGTAAGGATCAAGGTAGAGTGTGAGGACCGCGAAGCGATGATCACAGTAGACGGCCAGGAGGGAGAAAAGCTCATCGAAGGCGATATCATTGTGATAAAGAGTGCACCCTTTAAAGCCAGAGTAGTCAAGCTGCATGAGCGTAATTTCTATACTATCCTGCGCACCAAACTCAAGTGGGGCGGAGATTATGAAGCGCGTATTTGCGATAGGGATTGAGGATCTATGCTGCGTCTTCTGGAGATAAGCAATTTTGGTATTATAAAGCAACTGGAAGTGGTTTTGCGTCCCGGTCTTAACGTGCTTACCGGGGAAACCGGATCAGGAAAATCGTTGATCGTTGAAGCTATAGATGTTATTTTAGGTGGAAGAATTAGTGCTGATATGGTTAAACCGGGCGCAGAGAAGGCTCGTATACAAGCTCTCTTTTCCGACCTATTGCCCCTCTCTCTTAAAGAAATTTCAGAGCGTACTGCAATAGAGATAGATGATGAATTATACCTTTCCAGAGAGATAAGCTCCGATGGACGAGGACTATGCCGCATAAACGGAAGGATAGTTCCCTTACAGCTATTCCGCTCCGCAGGAGAGCTGCTGGCCGATATTCATGGGCAGCACGATACTCAATCGTTGCTGAGGCAGGCTACGCATATAGATATGCTTGATATGTATGCCGGTGCGGAAGTGCTCTCCTTACGGCAGCGAGTGAATGATGCGTATGGATCCAGGATGGAATTATTCACCGTATTGGCAAAGAGACGTGATAGAGCTGAAGAACGATTGCGGCGGATAGATTATCTACGCTTTCAAGTGCAGGAAATAGATGATGCCGGCATTGTGCCGGAAGAGGTTGCAGCTTTGGAAGAGGAGAGCAATATTCTATCCAATGCCGAAAGGCTCTATGCGCTGGCCGATCAAGCCTATGAAGAGGTTTATGGACGTGAAGCTACGGCAGCAGCGGAAAGTCTATCCAGAGCTCTCGATGCTATCAGCGGCATTTCCGCCGTTGACAGCAAGTGGAAAGAGGAAGAGAGCAGGCTGGAATCCATGTTGGCCGAGCTTGAAGATTGCGGCAGAAATCTGGCCGGTTATCGTTCCACAATTGAATTTGATCCACAGCGCCTGGGACAGATCCAGGATAGGCTTGACCGTATAAACCGTCTTTGCTCAAAATACGGTGGTAATACGGAAGCATTGCTTGATTATCGGCACAAGGCTTTTGAAGAGCTGGCATCGCTTGAGGAGCAGGAATACAGTGCCGAACATCTGGAGAGCAAGCTTCATGATGTCTCAGTCAGCCTTCTCCAGGACGCAGAAACTTTAAGCGGTTTACGCCGGCAATTTGCCGCTTCATTCTCTCAAAGAGTGATTGAGGAACTGAAAGATCTGGGGTTGCTGAAGCAAGTCTTCTCCGTAGCTGTAAATACGATAGAGGGAAGTGATGAGCAGCGGCTTGAAGCTGTCAGCGCCAAGGGCATGGATGAAGTAGAGATGATGGTCAGCCTGAATCCGGGGCAGCCTCCCATGCAATTGCGCAAAGTTGCCTCCGGAGGCGAATTGTCGCGTCTGGCATTGGCTATAAAAACCGTCCTGGCCGATCATGATGCAATTCCTGTTATGGTCTTTGATGAAATCGATGCCGGTATCGGCGGACGTATCGGCGGGGTTATTGCCGAGCGTATGAAGGCAATAGCTGCGCACAGGCAAGTACTCTGCATTACTCATACGCCTCAGATAGCGGCCGCCGCTGATAACCATATGAAAATTATCAAGTTTGCTGACAGCGGCGGCAGTGTTAGTGTCAGCATTGAGCGTCTGGCGGGCGATGAGCGCCTTTGCGAGCTGTCGTCGATGATGGGCGTTAGTGATAATGCCGGCGCTAGAGAGATTGCCGCCGGGATGATACCTGATAATAAGTGACGGGTTGCTACTAAATCACGCTTATGTTATTATAATTTAAGTTATTTCAGGAGGTTTTGATCTTGGCAACGGTAATGATGATTGTTCATATATTAATATGTATCGGTTTGATCATTGTAGTTCTGATGCAGAATACCAAGAGCGAAGGCGGGCTTTCCGGTGCCATAACAGGATGGTCGCAGCATGCAAAGTCCAGGTACGGCACAGAGGAGAAGCTGGATAAGCTTACTTTAGGTCTCGCTATAGCCTTCTTTGCTTCAGCTCTGGTGATGTATCTTATCTATCCCATCTTTCTCTAAGAAATATAATTTGGTTATTTAAAAATGCCTTTACGCTGCAGCGGAAAGGCATTTTTAATATGAAGGAGGGCAGGATCAGGCTTTGTATAAACAGCTTATGTTCTTTTTGACGGCTGTTCTGGCAGCTTTAATGATAGCCGAATGCAGCACGGGTAAAGATGCTCCGGTCAAGCCTGCGCAGCCTGTCATTTCCGAATGTGAACTGAAAGCCGTCTCCGGTGATATCGGTCGGTATGGTGGAGCCCTGGTGCTGATGGCTCTCTCGGATCCTAAGACATTTAATCCCGTAACCGCTTCTGAAACATCCAGCACAGAGATTATAAACCACATCTTCTCCGGGTTGGTGGAAATGAACGGAGAAACCATGGATTATGAGCCGGCGCTGGCCAGGTCATGGTCTACCACTTCGGATGGACGGACGTGGACTTTCACTCTTCGCAAAGGATTGCAATGGTCAGACGGCCTTCCTCTGACAGCAGACGATGTCATCTTTACTTTCGATGTTATCTTTGATTCACGTATACCTAACAGCACTGCGGATGTTCTAAGTGTCAAGGGGCACCCTATAAAGACACGTAAGGTTGATGAGCAGACCATTCAGATAGTTACCGTGGAGCCCTTTGCGCCGCTGCTGAACGGCCTTACCACGCCTATTCTACCAAAACATAAGCTTGAACACTCTGTACGTGCCGGTAAATTCAACTCCACCTGGGGCATAGACACGGAGCCGGAGAAGATAGTCGGCTGCGGCCCGTTTGTTTTAAATCGCTATATTCCCGGTCAAAAGGTAGTTCTGTCCCGAAATCCGTATTACTGGAAGATGGATACTGAAGGTAAGAGATTGCCGTATCTGGACGGGTTGATATATGTGGTTGTTCCCGACCTGGAATCCATGCCTGCCAGGTTCATGGCGGGCGAAGCCGATCTTCTGAGTGTGAGAGGATCGGATTATGCTATGCTTAAACGACAGGAGAAGGCCGGTGATTTCACCATGTATAATCTGGGACCAGCTTTGGGTACAGAGATGCTCTTCTTCAATATGAACCCTCGGGCAGTCAAGTTGGATCCGGCCAGACGCAGATGGTTCAGCGATCGTAATTTTCGCCGGGCGCTGGCCTGCGCCGTGGATAAAAAAGGAATTATCAGTACTGTTTATGACGGCCTGGCCGTGCCCCAAAATGGCCCGGAATCCTCGGCTAATCGTGTTTATTACAACCCTTCATTGCCTGAATATCCATATGACCCGGCCAGGGCCAGAATCCTTTTGGAGCAGGCAGGCTACAAGGATAGAAACGGCGATGGTTACATAGAGGATAGTAGCGGTCGCACAGTAGCGTTTACCATCATTACCAACGTGGAGAACAAGGAACGGGTGGATCAGGGTAATATCATCAAGGATGATCTGCAGCGTCTGGGTATAAAAGTTACACTGGCTCCCATATCATTTAATTCGCTGGTAACCAAGCTGGATAAAAGTTCCGATTGGGAGGCCTGCCTACTTGGCTTTACCGGAGGGCTGGAGCCCCATTCCGGCAGCAATCTTTGGAAAAGCAGCGGACAATTACATATTTGGAACCCGGCACAATCTACGCCGGCCACTGCGTGGGAAGAGCGTATTGACCGTATATTCGATACAGCAGCCGTTACACTTGATAAAGAGAAGCGTAAGGCACTATACTATGAATATCAGGAGATCATAGCCGATGAATTGCCCGTTGTCTTTTTGACGACTCCTACCAGAACAGCGGCTATAAGGAATCGCTTTGGCAATCTTCGGCCGGCCATCTCCGGGGCTCTCTGGAATGAATGGCAAATATATGTAAGGTGAGACGATGTACCGCTTTATTATAAGAAGAGTGTTGAGTGCTATACCCCTGCTGATCGCCATAACCCTTGTCTCTTTTGCCATTATGCAAATGGCGCCCGGCGATTTTTTAACGCAGATGTCGCTCAATCCACAGATTTCACCGCAACTGATCGAAAAGCTGAGAGTAACTTACGGCCTCGATCAGCCGGTGCACATTCGGTATCTACGTTGGCTCTGGGGCGTGGTCAGGCTGGATTTCGGCTATTCCTTTGCTTATCATATGCCGGTGATCAAGCTTATTGCGCAGAGAGCAGCCGCTACGCTGTTACTGGGCCTTAGTTCCACTATCTTTGCCTGGGGCATAGCCGTGCCGCTGGGAATTCTGGCTGCGGTGCATCGCAACAGTTGGATAGACAGGCTAACGTCAATATTGGCCTTTATGGGAATATCCGTGCCCACAGCCTTTCTAGCTCTGCTGGCCGTATTTGCAGCAGCCAGAACCGGATGGCTCCCTATTGGCGGCATGCATCATATGTCATATGAATTCATGGCTCCCTGGCAGCAGTTTTTGGATCTGCTTCGGCATCTGATTCTGCCTACACTCGTTTTGGGAATTGGAATGCTGGCCGGATTGATGAGACAGGTACGCTCGAATCTTTTGGAAACGCTGCGCAGTGATTATGTCACCGCTGCCAGGGCCAAAGGAGTTTCCGAAAGAGTAGCTGTTTACCGCCATGCCTTTGGTAATGCCATCAATCCTTTGATAACCATTTTTGGCTATTATATCGGAGATCTGCTTAGCGGAGCGGCGCTGGTAGAAATAGTCATGGCCTGGCCGGGTTTGGGCCGTCTGATGCTGGATGCTCTCTCGGGAAAGGATATTTACCTGGTTATGGGCTCGCTGGTAATCAGCTCCATAATGCTTATAGGCGGTAACCTGCTGGCGGATATTCTGCTGGCTTACAGCGATCCGCGTATAAGATATGATTAAGAAGGTATGGCCGGTCATTCAGTATTTAAGTATCTTTGCAGGTTGAGAAGAGAGAAGACAGAAGTTTAAGCCGGTTGTTTGCGATTTGAATGCAGTTGCAGGTTTAGGAGCCGGGAGTTCAAGCGAACTATGAGGATGTGAAGTGTAAAGATGAATTCAGGAGTGCTGACAGGTTGCTGAGAAAACAGATGGCTGATAAATCGATAAAAGCAAGGATAGAGCATACCAGCCTTTCACCGGGGCGCCTCTTTTTACGTCGTCTCGGCCGTAATAGAGCTGCTGTGGCTTCAGCTGCAATCTTGGCGATTCTTTATCTATCTGCATTGCTGGCCGGTTTTATTGCACCTTATGCCATGGACAGGCAGAACAGGCAAGCATCATTTCATCAGCCTATCGGTATTCGCTGGAGTGATGAATGCGGGTGGAGTTGGCGACCCTTTGTGTATGATTACCGCAGTGGCAAAGGGATTACCGGTTATGAGAAAGCTGCTGGAAAGCGTTACTACGTAAGGTTCTTTGTCAGAGGCGATAAATATAAATTGCTCGGCTTGATACCCTCTGACAGGCATCTCTTTGGTATTGATGCCCCCGGTAAATTATATCTGCTGGGAACCGATCGTTTTGGACGCGATATCTTTTCACGTTTACTTTATGGAGCCCAGATATCACTATCAATCGGCCTTGTCGGCATTATCATAACCTTTTTCATAGGCTTGACCGTAGGGGGGATATCCGGTTATTACGGCGGGGCTGTCGATAACCTTATTATGCGTTTCTCTGAGCTGGTTATGGCCTTTCCATCTTTTTATCTTATTCTAGCTATTATGGCTGTTTTACCCACCGGTATGGCCTCTTCCTTGCGTTATCTGCTCATGATCTGCGTTCTTAGCTTTATTGGCTGGGCCGGCATGGCCAGGGTTATACGTGGTATGGTCCTATCCATCAGAGAACGCGATTATGTTACTGCTGCCAGATCGCAGGGAGTGAGCGACTGGAGAATAATCACTCGTCATTTGTTACCCAATACCGTGAGCTATGTGATAGTGGCTATCACGCTCAGTTTGCCCGGTTACATACTTGGCGAAGTAGCTCTCTCATTTCTCGGTATGGGCATACAGGAGCCGATGGCCAGTTGGGGGAATATGCTTCAGGCAGCGCAGAATATACGCGTTCTGACGTCGTATCCCTGGATGCTGGCTCCCGGAGCCATGATATTTATAACCGTATTATCATTCAATCTATTGGGGGATGGGCTTAGAGATGCACTTGATCCGCGTTAAAGAGATTATCATCGGTTTTTTTCTGAGTATGGTGGCGCTGCCCGGTATTCCTGCTCAAGCAGCGGCTCCGATGCCGACGGTAGACCGATTGAATAACGGACTGACGGTTATCACAGTGGAGAATGCCGATTCCCCTGTGGCTGCTCTCGATATCTGGATAAGACATGGCAGTGCCGATGATCCGGAGGGCGCATCCGGCACTGCCCATCTGTTGGAGCATATGCTCTTCAAGGGGAGCACTGCCCGCAGTCGGGCAGAGTTGGATGGCACTGTAAAGAGCATGGGCGGTTACAACAATGGCGCCACCTCTCTGGATTTTACGCATTATTATATCAGCGTTCCGTCCGATAAGGCGGAAGAGGCACTGGCATTGCTGGCAGAGGCAGTGTTAACGCCGCGTCTGGATTCTGCTGATCTTGATGGAGAGCGCCAGGTAGTAATGGAGGAGATAAGACGGAAAGCGGATGATCCCTTCGGCAATCTCTTTGAAGCCTGTCTCTCCGATCTCTTTTCCGGCACCTCCTACGGCAGAACTACACTAGGTACAGTATTGGATCTTAGGGCTGTGGATATGAAGACTCTTAAAAGTTATTACCAAAGCTTTTATCGGCCGAAGGAAATGACGCTGGTAGCAACCGGCGGTATTAAACACGATCGCATAATCAAGATGGCAGAGCAGTTATTCGGGCAAACCGGTGCCGATAATCGCGAAGACAGAGGAAAGTCTGTTGATTTTGTCGATATAACTTTAATGACGACCGGTAAGCGTCTCACTCTGCCCATGGCTGTCAATCAGGCATATATAATCGTCGTCTGCCCTGTACCTGGGTTTACCGGTGGAAAGAGCAGCAGAGATATCTATGCGTTGGATGTTCTGGCTGCAATCCTGGGACAGGGGAAAGCATCCCGACTTTATAAAACGTTGCGTGAACAGAAGGGGCTGGCATCAGAGGTAGGGGCATTCAATATGACCCTTAACAGAGCCGGATTGATGGCAGCCTATGCAGTGACTCATCCTCAGGATGTGAAGATAGTAGAAGACGAATTGCGGCGCACGCTGACTGAACGCAATGCTCCGGATACGGCAGAGATGAACCGAGCTAAAGCGCTTATTCGACGTGATTATATCTTTAATTGCGAGGGGGCTGTGGCTACGGCAGGACTATATGGCCGGAACTGGGTGGCCGGACAAACCGGCGCTGATACCTATTTACAACATATTGCGGAGATCGAGCCGGAAGATATTAAAGATGCCGTTGCCCGATATTTAACAACGGATAAGCTCTGCATCTATACCGTAATGCCGCAAGGTGGTCAAAAACAATGAGAAAATTAACGATCCCATTTTTGATGTACTTGCTCTCCTTTGCTTTTATAGTGCCGGCGTCGGCTGCGCGCAAAGATGTCTTGCCCAACGGCATGACCGTAGTGACGGCTGGAACAGAGGGCGATATAGTTTCTATCAGGCTCTTTATACGATCTCCGCATCTTTCAGGGCAGAATAAGACGGTTTTTAATCTAACAGCCGGTATGCTTCTTAAGGGCACTGTTGAAGCTGATGCGGAGAAATTCAATGGTATGCTTGAAGATAATGGAATAGAGATGAGCGCCGCAGTCTCTGATGATTATGTATTGCTATCCGCACGCACACTGAAGGAGAACGCCTGTCTGGCTGCCGATATGATGCGCCAGGCGCTGCTCTCTCCATCTCTGGAAGAAAGCGTACTGAAAAATGAGATTACTCTCGCTCTTCGCGGGCTGGAGGCTGCAGAGGATAACCCGATGGAGGCCGGGCTGGCAGAGATTTATCGCAGAACATACGGTCGCCATCCCTATGCTGTGAACAGGCGTGCAACAGCCGCTCTTCTGCGTCGAATAACCGTAACCGATATTCGTAATGCCTTGAAGAGATGGTATCGGCCGGAACGCGCCGTCCTCTCTGTTTGCGGTGATGTAGATGCCTTGCATCTGGCCGATAGAGTTTCCGATGGCTGGGTAAATTATGGAATCCAACGGCCGGGATCACAGCATGTGACAACCATTCGTTTGCGATCATCCGCCAAGGGAAAGCATCATCTCGATAAGGATATACAGGGAACGTGGATATTCATGGCGTATGATGCTCCACCGGCTGATAGCCGTGATTACGCCGCCATGAAGATTCTGGACTCAGTTATAGGTGGCGGCATGGATTCACGCCTGTTCGGTGAGCTGAGGGAGCGCAGAGGATTGGCATATGAAACGGCCTCATTCTATTCCACCAGGCAGCTGGGATCACGTGCGATTCTTTATATAGGTACAGCACCGGAGCGGGCGCAGGAGGCTGAACAAGCTATGCTTGATTTGGTTGAGAAGGTTAAGCTTGCAAGTATTACATATGATGAAATGCAACGTGCCAAGGCGTATCTGCATGGTGTTTTTATGATGGCTCAGGAGCGTAGCGCCGATAAAGCTTTTTACCGGGGCTGGTTCGAAACCATTGGTCTGGGTTACAATTTTGTAGACCGTTATCCCTGTTTGCTTGCCGATGTTACTCTTTCCGACATACAGCGAGCGGCCAGGCGATATATGCAAGATCCTCTGATTGTTGCTATCGGCCCATCTTTCATATCTTCAGGAGGAGCAGAATGAGCCTCTTGCATATCAATGGCCTGCAAGTTCATTTTCAGACCGAAGCAGGCCTTGTCCGTGCCGTGGATGGCGTTGATCTTGAATTGGAAAGCGGCCGAACCCTTGGCATTGTAGGTGAATCAGGCTGCGGCAAGAGCGTGACCATGCTCTCTGTTATGCGGCTGATACAGCCGCCGGGAAGGATTATGGCAGGCAGTATCCTCTTTGAGGGCAGAGACTTGCTTGCCTTGAGCCGTGAAGAGATGCGGCAGGTACGCGGCGGTGGTATCGGCATGGTGTTTCAGGACCCTATGACATCACTCAATCCCGTTCTTAGTGTCGGCGAACAGATAGCAGAGGCAATAGAGATTCATAAGCGAACGAGCCGCAGGAGGGCTTGGTCGATGGCGGTCGAAGCCATGGAACGTGTCAGCATACCTGATGCCGCTGATAGAGCCGGAGATTATCCGCATCAGTTCAGCGGCGGCATGCGGCAGCGTATTATGATAGCTATGGCTATAGCCTGCAAACCCCGCCTGTTGATAGCGGATGAGCCTACGACGGCACTGGATGTGACCGTGCAGGCTCAGATATTGAATCTGCTGCGTGATCTTCAGGCGGAAAATAAAATGAGCATCATAGTGATCACTCATGACCTCAGGGTAGCGGCGCAGCTTTGCCATGATCTGGCTGTTTTTTATGCCGGCCGCGTGATGGAACGGGGTAATGCCGAACAAATACTGAGCAATCCCGGACATCCTTATACTATAGCGCTGCGCAATTCTATTCCCGGTTTCTCCTCTTCCGGAGAGCGATTGCAGACGATTGGCGGCAATCCGCCCAACCTTATAGATAAAATAAGCGGATGCGTTTTCCATCCACGCTGCCCAACGGCACATTCTAGCTGCAGCGATCTTTCACCGGTGGAAAGATTCGTATCGGACGGGCGCAGCCTGGCCTGCGATTATCATGCTCTGGGGGAGATGTAGATGTCCTCATATAAACTGATAGAGGTAAGAGACCTTGTTAAGCATTTTCCTGTTACCAGCGGCGTTATAAGAGCTCGAAAAATAGGCGATGTCCAGGCTGTTGATGGCGTTAGCTTTGATATTGCCGCCGGACATACTATGGGCCTTGTTGGTGAGAGTGGTTGTGGAAAGTCTACACTGGGACGCACATTGCTGCGTCTTATTGAGCCTACATCCGGATCTATTCGCTATGAAGGGCAGGATATCCTCAGGCTGAGCGGCAGGCAGATGAGACCCTTGCGCCGCAAGCTGCAGATGATTTTTCAGGATCCTTTTGCCTCATTGAACCCCAGAATGACGGTAGCGCGTATCATATCTGAACCGTTGGAGGTTCACAACATGGTTTCAGATGCCGAACGCAATCTGGAGATAGAGCGCTTGATGTCCATGGTGGGGCTGGATCCATCTCATGCCGGTCGTTATCCACATGAATTCAGCAGTGGGCAAAGGCAACGAATAGGTATTGCCAGAGCGCTTGCCCTGCAGCCATCCTTTATAGTGGCCGATGAGCCGGTATCGGCACTCGATGTATCCATACAGGCTCAGATACTCAACCTTCTTGTAGATCTACAAAAGGAATTGGGGCTGGCTTATCTCTTTATTTCACATGATTTAAATGTGGTTCGCTATATCAGCCATGAAGTGGCCGTCATGTATCTGGGACGGATAGTGGAAAGGGCTCCTGTAGAAAGTCTTTTTGCCAAGCCGCTGCATCCTTACACCCAGGCCTTACTGTCTGCCGCACCAGGCTTTGGTAAGGATCAACGGCAAGGCCCCGTTCTGGAAGGGGATTTGCCCAGTCCGATGAATCCACCGACCGGCTGTCGTTTCCATCAGAGATGCCCTTGTGCCATGGGAGTTTGCCGCCATCATGATCCTCTTCTTGAAGAGATGGCAAATGGCCATGCAGTTGCCTGCCATCTATGGTCGGCTTCCGCATAATCCTTCTGATTTTTGAGAGGTTAAGGCTAAATATCAATGACTGCTGATAATTAATAGAACCTTATGGATATGAATGGTGCCGAGGGCGGGATTTGAACCCGCACGGGTTGCCCCATACGCCCCTCAAACGTACGTGTATACCAATTCCACCACCTCGGCATTTCGAGTTAATATTATACCTTTGGTGCGGCTTCGTTGTCAACACGCGCTGGAAATTACCAGGGGAGGGGGCTTACATAATCAATCTATCCAAGGCATCGGCCAAACTTTCTCGATCTTCTGTCGTCACAGGCTTTCTCAATAAAAGTCGTGATTTCCGATGCAAATCGCGCATTGTCAAATCGGCTTGCTTCTCGACGCAGCGTTTCAACGCTATAATCGGAAGGATCAAAATCAAGGACTGCTTTTTTTAATGAATCTTCCGTTTGCTCGTTGTAGAGGATGCCACTGACACCAGGCTTTATTGTTTCTCTGCTGCCTCCACCATTGTAAGCTATAACCGGACATCCAGCTGCCTGAGCCTCTACCGGAACAATGCCGAAATCCTCATATCCGGGAAAGAGAAGAGCAATAGCCCGGCTGTAAAGCTCTCTGATCTCTTCATGGCTGCAATATCCCATAAATTCGATATTGGAATTGGCGATGGCGCGCAAGCTTTTCAAATCACGCCCATTTCCTGCTATTTTTAATGGTAACCCCAGAGAGTTGAAAGCCTTGACGGCCGTATCAATTCTCTTATACGGAACAAGACGTGATACTATCAAAAAGTATTCGCCTGCGTTGCGAGGTATATCATTGAAATGTTTAACATCTACCGGTGGATAAATAATTGTTGCTTCTCTGCGATAGTATTTACGAATACGGTCGGCTACGCAGCCGGAGATAGCTATGAAATGATCCACTCTGGATGATGACGCTTCATCCCAGGTACGTATGCCCTTGATCATGAACGGCAGTATACACCTGATAGCTCTATTAAATTCCTCACGTTCGATATAAGCGTGGTACATCCAGGCAAAACGCATGGGAGTATAGCAATAACAGATATGCAAGGTACCCGGAGGAGTTATCACCCCTTTAGCAAAGGCTGAAGAGCTACTCAAAACCACATCGTAACCTTCCAGATTAAAGTTCTCGAATGCCGACGGATATAATGGAAGCAGCTTTCTGGCATGATGATCCATCCAGGCGAATTGCTGTAAAAAGGTAGTTCTGATATCCATTTTATGGAACTCTGGAGAAACTCTATCCGGACGATAAATTGAAGTGTAGATCGGTGCCTCGGGATATATTCGATGCAGTTCCGCTACTACTTTTTCCGCACCGCCCATCTGAAAAAGGTAATCATGAACAACACAGATATTCATATTGCTCCCCATCCGAATGCTTCTTTGATAGTTAAAACAGGGCCTTCTCCAATATGGAGAAGGCCGGGCAATTTATTGATAATTTTAGAAACGTCGATTATAACTCACTTGCAGGCCAAGGTCACTGAAATCGAATAATGCGGCAGTAGCTCTGAACTCTTCAGTGAGTGCAAAGCGAACACCCGCGTTTAAATTAGAGCTATCATATTCAAGCATAGCTGTTGTCCGAGGATTGATGACGCCATCTAATCCGATAAATATGCCATCCAGAATACCTCCTGAACCCCAGCCTATATGGCCGGTAATGGGATTGGCATCTATACCCGGTATAGCCATACGTTGGCTTAGCACACCATATATGGTGGAATTACTGCCTTCGAAGGGAAAAATGCCACCAACGGACACGATGGAGGCATTACCGAAATTGCTGATGCGAAGCTTGGTATTGATTAAAGTTCCATCTATTATTCCGAGATCTTGGCTGGCGACCGCAATGCCGGCTTCCCACTTATCAGTAGTACCATAAGTGAAGCTGCCGCCACTTAGAGACCCCAAATCGAGATTGATAGTCTGCACAGCGATATTAAATTCACCACTCTCCAGAGTTGCAGCCGTCGGCACAAAGAGCAGACCGGTGTAGCCATAGAAGCTGGGTGATGCCCACAATGTTGTTGCCGATACCAGTAAGAACATGATCGTAAATAAAAGACCTAATGATTTTTTCATATCGGGTACCCCCATGATTTTTTATCGAGTTATTTATACCCCTGGATAAGCATGCTAAACGTAAGATAGCCGAAAGTTTTCTGTTTTACCAATACGGGTATAAGGATGCTGAAACGGAATATCCCGGAGGTGCAGCTTATGGCTATGAGTGAAGAGGGACTAGCAGCTAGGGTTCTTACAGCACTGGCAGCCGATAGTCGTGTCGGGGCATTGTCTATAACCGTAGAAGCGCATGGCAAGATTGTAATTCTCAGAGGTAGAGTAAATAATGAGGAACAGCGCAGAGAGGCAGAGTTTTTAGCCAGAGGTGTTCCAGGTGTGCGAGAGGTTATCAATGAAATAGCGGTATTATATTGAAATCGAACGGAGGCAGCACCAATGGATTATGGCAGCTTCTCTGTTGATGGCAGTGAATATATTGTCAAAACACCCGATCTGCCCAGACCATGGATAAACTACTTGACCAATGGATCATATTGTGGCCTTGTTTCCCAGACCGGAGGTGGCTACAGCTTTTGGCAAAGTTCCGGCTATGATCGCATCACCAAGAAATATCCCGAGGAGACTCTCCTTCAGGACAGACCGGGAAGATACGTCTATATACGCGACCGAGACAGCGGTGAATATTGGTCCGCTAACTGGCAGCCTGTCTGTCGTAATCCTGTGGAATGGGAGAGCCGCCATGGTATGGGTTATACTGTAGTAAGTTCAAAATACAATCGTATCTGGACAGAGATAACGTATTTTGTGCCGCTGCAAGATGACCTGGAAATATGGTGGGTAAGATTACGTAATGATGGAGAAGAAACCCGCCGGTTGAAGCTCTTTGATTTTATGGAATGGAATATGGGAAACAATGCTTTTAAACTCCTGGAAAGCAGTTTTTCCAAGCTCTTTGATAATGTCTTTTTCAGCAAGGGAGTAATATATGCTACTATGCGCTTTTGGAACGTAGCAGTAGCGGGAGCGCAAATAAATCCTAATACCGACTGGGGCAAATACGCCTTCTTTGCCGTCAATCAGGAGGTTGACGGTTATGACTGCCTTAAAGAGCGCTTTGTTGGTACTAATCGCAACTGGAGCAATCCGGTGGCTGTAACGGAAGGGAGATGCTCCAATAGCCATGCCTTTGGTAGATATGCAGTAGCAGCTTTTGAGCATGATCTGGAACTGATACCGGGGGAGACCAGGGAATATGTTGTAATGTTGGGCATTGCCTCTACATATGACGAAGTAGCGGATATTAAAGAGAGATATTCCGACATCGGTAATGTTGCTCGGTCGCTGACCGATATCCGAAGCTACTGGGCAGATTATCTGAAGAAAGTGGAGATAAAAACCCCTCATGAGAACTTTGATTTATCAGTCAACTACTGGAATAAGTATCAGGCCTGGGTTACCTCATACTGGGCACGCATGGATTCTTATTATATAGGCGGTGGTTCTATTATAGGTTTTCGCGATGCCTGTCAGGATATTCTTGGTATCTTGCCTATGGAACCGGAGCGAGCTCAAAAGCGTCTGTTGGCGTTGCTGGAGCATCAATATTCCGACGGCAGTTGTATCCATAACTGGGATCCTGTCAGTGACACCGGCTCCAAAACAGGACATTCGGATGACCCTTTATGGCTGGTAATGGCTGTAGCCGAGTATATCAAAGAGACAGGAGATATAAATTTTGTCGATTCTAAAGTGGATTTTTATGATGGCGGCATAGATACGGTTCTCAATCATATTCATAAGGCGCTCAGTTATGCTCTGTCCAGCCGTAGTCCCAGAGGTCTGCCGCTAATCGGGGCCGGTGATTGGAATGACGGTTTGGATCAGGTAGGGAGGCAAGGATATGGCGAGAGTGTGATGGTAGGCCAACAGCTTGTCTGGATGCTTAGAGAAGCTGCCGATCTGATGGAAAACAAAGGAAATATCGATGCCGCTCTCAACTATCGTCACCTGGCGGACGATCTTGCCGCCAGAATAAACGATATCTGCTGGGACGGTAAATGGTACATCAGAGCTACAACCGATGACGGCAGAGCTCTGGGAAGCGCAAAAGAGCAAGAGGGATCTATTTATCTTAATACCCAGAGTTGGGCGGTAATCAGCGGGACTGCGCCGACGGATAGAGCATTTCAATGTATGGATGCTGTGGCTGAAAGGCTGGATACGGATTACGGGCCGGCTATTTTTCTTCCTGCCTACGGTAATCCTGATCCCGGTATAGGGATAATAACCAGATTTGCGCCGGGAGTAAAAGAGAACGGTACAATATTCAATCATTCTGTTTGTTGGTCTGTCATTGCCGAATGTATTCTCAAACGAGGCGATAGAGCCTTTGATATCTGGCACAGGAGCTCCTTTATTACCAGATCTCAGAATATTGATATCTATAAGGTGGAACCGTATGTATATGCCGAATATCTTTACGGACCGGATTCCGAATATTATGG
Source organism: bacterium UBP13_UBA5359 (assembly GCA_002410925.1). Classification (GTDB taxonomy): domain Bacteria; phylum UBP13; class UBA5359; order UBA5359; family UBA5359; genus UBA5359. The sequence continues at coordinate 279,902 of DHPR01000033.1, read as the reverse complement.
CGAGGGAGAGTTTACCTGGACCACCGGAACGGCTGCCTGGATGTGGAGAGTCTGCATAGATTGGATTATGGGTGTACGCCCTCATTACAAGGGATTGCTGGTTGAACCCTGCTTACCTGCTGCTTGGCGTGAATGTCGCATTAGAAGATCATTCCGGGGCAGTATCTATGATATCGCGATACGTAATAATTACGGTACAGGCACCGGCGTTGATAAAATAATCATGGACGGCAAGAGAGTGGAAGGGAACCTTTTGCCGGATATGCGGGATGGGTTGATGCACATGGTGGAAGTGGAGATGAAAAAGCCGGCATAGGCAGGCTTTTGGGTTACTTTACAATCAAGACCGCTTTTTTACAATTATGTGATACACCCTCACTTACGCTGCCCAGCAGAACCTGTTTGAGAGTGCTTTGCCCCCGGCTGGCAACGACGATGAGATCATAATCTCCATTCTCCGCATATTTACAGATCTCATCTGCAGGCCGTCCTCGCAGCAGAACGGTCTGCGCAGTTATGCCTCTGTCTGCCAGTACCGCAGCAGTTTTTGTCAGAACGTCATGACTGGCTCTCTCCATCTCTGCCACGACCTGATCCCAATCTATACTGCCGGCAGCAGGAGCGTATGTGGTGGCTGCGGGTATAGTAGGCATAGAGAAGACATGAATCACTGTTATTAGGCCGCCATTTTTGCCAAAAAGATCAGCTACAAATGATGCCGCATTAAGCGAGCTTTCCGAACCATCTGTAGCAAGCAGTATCTTGAACATTTATATCCTCCATTAGAATTTTATTCCACTTATACCCTTAAAAAGTGCTTTCAAACAGACCGGGCACCGGTTTATAATTGTGTTGGTCGGGTATAAATCTCAAAGGTTGAATGGAGAATAAATTTTATGGTATTGTCATTTTGTAAAAATATTTGTTCAACTATGAAAGTGAGGTGAATAGTTTGAAAGCCAAAGATGCCATGAAGACTGTTGCCAGGCATTTGAAGGATGAGGCACAGATGCAAAAGCAGCTGTTAAAGGATGTTCAAGAAGAATCAGCTAGATCGGCTATCAGTAAATATTTTCAGCGCATGAGAAACGATAGAAGAGATTTAATGCGTGAATTGAGCAGGGCAGGCAGGCAGAAGCCTAGAACAGGGCTCTCCATAATAATAAGTACGGTTGCTGCTCTAGCGGCTACGGCTGTGGCTTACTATTTCAGCAGCAGGGGAGCGGAAGAAACACCGGCTTAAGTCACGGACACTCCCGATCGTCCATCTGAGGCCTCCAGGCGGGCCTCTTTTTTATTGACAGCCTCAAACGCCATAGGCTATAATAAGGCACGTTGGAAAAACACGAGCCACGTTTTATAAATCGCTGCGGGATCGTCTAATGGTAGGACGGCGGACTCTGGATCCGTTAGTCTAGGTTCGAATCCTAGTCCCGCAGCCAAAGATTTTCTAGTATTCATGCGACTTCCGAAGGTTACCGGAGCCGCTTTTTTCATTTACCGGCAGCAAAAAGGTGCGAAATTCGGCTTGGTATGATTAGTATGATAGTCTATCTTATTGATATTTGCTGGGTGCAGAAATGCCGACAGGCCCTTAATCGGTTAGCACGTGATGCCTCATTAAAAAATCTATTCAAGGGAGTAAGATGCTCACGTAAAAATCTACTCGAAGGGTATGGCGAAGTCCTCCTTTTTGGGGTTGTATTTATGGGCAGACACCTGCCATATTCTTCGTAGTATAGCGTTTACATCTTGACGTAATTGGGCTGGCTTCAAAGCATCTCAGATGCTTTGAAGCTCCTCTTTCTTCCGGGCAGGTATATCCGCAGAGAGTAAGACCCTTTGGAAAGGAGTAGCAGCTATAGCATAGCGTTTTTTAACCTTACTGCCTATCCTTTCCTTCTTGATGAGTTTACGAACAGGCTGAGAGTAGTTGGTAAGCAAGCGAAAGCGAAGATAGAAAGCGAAGATAGATGTTGTTAATAAACTCACTGCCGTTGCCGGAATCGATGCCAAGGATGGGAAAAGGAAAACGATCTTGCAACTGCTGGATAGCAGCAAAGACCCATTTCTGAACTTTGTTCTTTACAGCAATGGTCTCAGTCCAACCGGCGTAGATATCGGTATCATTGAGAGCTTGCATGAAGTCGCCACAGTTATTACCACCATCATGGGCCACAAGGTCTATTTCGATAAAGAAGGAGACAAGCACTTGCCGCAGCAGTAGCCACAGACAGCCCAGACCTTGCGCAGTAGATCGATGATATCCGGGGTATATACTCTGGGCTTGGTCTTTCTGCGAATAGCAGAGGATCTTTTGCGAGCGGGTTTAGGATCTTTACGAAGGACGTAAGCAGCATAGGAACGATTATATCCTGTGAGATGGATAAAGCCGTCCAGAATAGCCTTCTTATCCCCTTCGGAGGCATGTTTGTATTCATCTCTGGTTTCTCTGGTAATAGCTTTACGTTCTTTCATGGTAAATGCCATAGCTAACCTCCAGATTGCAGATTGTTCTACTTTACTTATACGAAGTAAGCCCTCGATCCGGAGAGTATTTCAAGTAGATTTTTCATATGAGGCAATGCGGTGATTTGCTAATTGTAAAGCAAGATTATATAATTAATTGTTGCCTTTTAGGAATATCGCCGATGTAATCAACCTTAATTAGCAGGAGGTAGAA
>DHPR01000033.1:0-277083 GCA_002410925.1 bacterium UBP13_UBA5359 | reverse complement strand
AATTAGCAGGAGGTAGAAATGCCTAAATTTCATCAGAGTATTTTTTTCATTATGTTGTTGTTGATCTCCCCTATAATTGCCAAAGCTTCGGAAACTCCTACACCTACTATAACGCCGCCAATACAGGTTATAGCTCCTGAGGGGAACTGTATAGCGAATGTGGGCGAGAAGCTGGAAATCATGATTGTGGCTCAAGAAGGCTTGGATATCGTGTCTATATCCGCCTTATGTGACGCAAAAGGTATAGGCATGACACAAACAAAGCCCTATACAATCAAATGGGATACAAGCAATTATAGCCCTGGCGATTACACTATAAGGGTATTTGCCTATCTTAAATCCGGTGAGAAATTGTCAGCTAAGCCGGTAGTTGTTTCTCTTGTAGCATCTAAAGCATCCTCAGTTACGACAACCATTTCCTCTGCAATAGTTAAAGAGGGAACGCCTGTAATGCTTCAGACTACAGAGAAAATGGTTTCAGGAGCGACAACAAAAGGCTCTGCTGTTAGATATAAGGTTATAAGAGATGTAGTAGGCTCAGAAGGGCAAGTATTAATACCCTATGGCGCGTCAGCATACGGTAAAGTCATTACATCGACACCGCGTGGTATGTTTGGCAGAGCGGGAAAAATCGAATTTAATATTGAATCAGTTCAGGGAGCAGGTGAAACTCTAATACCGCTTAGGGCTTCCCAGGATGCAACAGGAGCGAGCAACGGTGGAGCGGTGGTCATGACAACTCTCTTCCTATCTGTTTTGGGAGTATTTATCAATGGACGAGATGCTGTTATACCTGAAGGCACTATGATAACGGCCTTTGTAGATCATGACACTCCTATTGCTCGGCCTCTTCCTCCTCAGCATGGCGAATCTAAGAACGATAATCTGGAGATAGTAACAATCCTGTCTCCCGCAGATAAGGCTTCTTTTAGAGAAGGGAGCAAAGTGGAAATTGCTTGCAACATATTCCCCCCTATTGATATAGCGGCTGTAAAGATATTCCTTAATGATAAATTACTGAATGAGCAGAATACAGCTTCAAAATCCTTTGTATGGGACACAAGTAAGTATGCGCCTGGGGATTATCAAATATGCGTCGAAGCAAGCTTTAATAATGGGAAAGTCGTGAAATCTTCTCCGATAAAGGTAACTGTGAGGAGGAAAGTAACGTTTTAGAAGAATGAGAGGGAATGGCATTGATAGTAGCTGAAAGGGCTAATCGGTAGCAGTTGGATATTGCATTGCTAATGCATTCAGGGGCTTTGAGGGGGGCTTATGTGGCGTTTTGAAGGACTGGGAGGATGGTGTTACAGTATCAAACCGCCCTTTCATGTTACCCCTAAAGCTTCAACCCAAATAGATAACACTAGAAGGGATTAGAAGGGACTTCCAGGGACTAGAAGGGATTAGAAGGGAAAGCGGGAACGCTCTCTGGATCCGTTAGTCTGGGGAATACATGAGCGTATATGTTGGCGGTGGTGCTGACTTGGGCGTAGCCGCTGAGCGTTTCTCCGGCTGCTCCATGCCTCGAAAGGAAATTCTGCTTTTTTAATTGAGCAAGGGATTTTGGAGATGGCAGCAGCGGTAAAGCAGTAAAAAGGAAGGTGCTTGATTTGAGGGTTTATAAGACCAGAAGCTTCCTCTATATGCTGGCTCGATTGCTGGGAGATTATCAAGCCATCAGCAGCGGCAGATCTGACAGGATCGCAAAGCGCATCGGGCGCAGAATTGCAGGAAGAACAACCGGTGGTGCAATGCGCAGGTTCTTCAGGGATTAACGGCGAGGATTGCGGCAACTCTTGATGAGGTATGCGGTATGCGAATACGGTTTTTTAATAGCGTTTGCCGCCTCTTCTGGCGCCACGCTCCTCTCTTTCCATTCGGGGCCTGGCTTCATTGACGGTAAGAATGCGGCCGCCGGCTTCCTTGCCATTTAGCTCTTCTATAGCTGTTTCAGCCTCGGCATCGGAGCTCATTTCCACAAAGCCAAAGCCTTTGCTGCGGCCGGTATCACGGTCGGTTATTATGGTGGCGCTTTCTACTGTGCCATATGACCGAAACAAATTTTCCAATTCCAAATTATCAACACCATAAGCAAGGTTGCCGACGTATAATCTTTTTGTCATATTATGATTATCTCCTTTATCATATTTAAAGAAATTCAAAGCAACAGGTAATATGCCATAGTCTTATGTCCTATTTTTTACCCTTGTGCAATTCATCTGAAACAGAATTTCAGAATAGTTATGAAGATTTCATATAGACAGGACTCGTTTAATTTGCAGCAAAACAGGGTAATTAGCTGTTGGCGTTGCAGATGCATCTATTCTACGGATAATCGCTATAAACGGGCATCTGAATCGAGCTCATATAAAAGGAGAGGTATAGATGGGCAAAAGGATATACGTAGGAAATCTGAGCTATAGTACTGATAACGATGCTCTGAAGGAGTTGTTTGAGCCGTACGGCACCGTAGAAAGTGCTGAAGTCATCATGGATAGAGCTACGGGGAGAAGCAAAGGCTTCGGTTTTGTAGAGATGGATACGGATGAGGCTGCTCGCACGGCTATCGATAGCCTCAACGGTAAGGAAGTAAGCGGGCGATCTTTGACGGTTAACGAAGCCAAGCCGCGTGAGGCCAGAGGAGGCCGTTAAGCCTCCGGCTTATGCTAAAGCGGTATCCTGAGTGCGAGTATCGTCCGGGGGCAGCTCTGAGAAAACGATATCAGGATACTTTTTCTCCATGAAACGGAGATCATAGCCCTTCTTAAAGAGGGCTACGGCACGTTCCTGATCATCAAGGACTACTACAACATAGCCGCTGCCTGATATTTCATCGATATGCCGCTTATCTATCCACCTGGCGATGGTATAGGGATGGTGCTCTATCGATATTCGGGTGGAGTATTCGGCTTCCAGGCGGCTTACAAAAACTTCGAACTGCAGCTGCCCTACAGCGCCCAGCATCGGGTCATGTGCTCCTCGAAGCGGGTAATAAACCTGCACTACGCCCTCTTCAGATAACTGCTGAAGTCCTTTGTGGAAGCCCTTGTACATAGCAGGATCATGCGGCCTGACAGTGGCAAAGCATTCCGGTGCAAAGCGAGGAAACGGCGGTAGCGAGAGCTCTCCTCTTTCACAGAGAGCATCACCTATTTTGAACGTTCCAGGATTTATCAGGCCTATTATATCGCCCGGCCAGGCTTCATCAATAACCGCCCTCTCCTGAGCAAAAAAAGCATGCGGGCTGGAAAGCCGTATCATCTTGCCGGTGCGCAAGTGCTTGACCGTCATGCCGCGTTCAAACCGGCCGGAGCAGATGCGCACAAAGGCTATTCTGTCACGGTGCCGTTGATTCATGTTAGCCTGAACCTTGAAAATGAAGCCGGTGAATCTCTCCTCATCCGCTCTTATCTTATTATCTCCGCCTTCACCCGGCAGGGGGGAGAGATCGATAAAATGTGCTAGAAAACGCTCCACTCCAAAATTGGTTAAAGCGCTGCCAAAGAATACCGGCGTCATTTTTCCAGAAAGAAATGCATCCCTGCTGAACGGCTTGACTACCTCTCTCAGTATCTCCATTTCCTCCAGGAAGATAGCGTGTTTGTCATCTCCTACCAACTCTCTTATGGCCTGATCGTCAGCGTTACCGGCAATAACCGGAGCTTTCTGCTGATTATGCGCGGTACGTTCATACAGATATATGCGCTTCTCAGTTCTATCATAGACACCCGTAAATTCATCGCCTGAGCCTATCGGCCAGTTCAGCGGTACGGCCGTGATTCCGAGTATCTCCTCAACTTCATCCAGCAGCGATAACGGATCCCTTCCAGGGCGATCCATTTTGTTGATAAAGGTAGCTATAGGTATGTTTCTGCGACGGCAGACCCGAAAGAGCTTTTTGGTCTGCTCTTCCACGCCTTTGGCAGCATCCAATAGCATGACAGCGCTATCGGCAGCGGTTAGGGTGCGGTATGTGTCTTCGCTGAAGTCATGGTGGCCGGGTGTATCCAGAAGGTTGAGACAATAGTCGTTATATTCAAATTGCAGTGCTGCTGAACTTATGGAGATACCGCGCTCCTGCTCTATATTCATCCAATCGGAGGTGGCTTTATTCTGATTTCGTCTTGCTCTGACTGAGCCTGCCAGGCGTATGGCTCCGCCATACAACAGCAATTTTTCCGTGAAGGTGGTTTTACCGGCATCAGGATGTGAAATAATAGCAAAGGTTCGTCTTCGTTCCGCTTCAGCTTTAATAATATTAGATAAATCCATTAAATAATACTCCGATCACAGCTCGAACATACGGGCAATATTATACTTGATAAAACCGGCGTACACAATTACGATTTGACAGATTGGATCATTTTTGATAAAACAACAAGGGTGTGTTTAATGCATCTGCAGACAATAATTCACTAAGGGGGCAAAGAATATGTCATTAGTTCCTATGCGGATTCTGTTGGATCATGCTGCGGAGAACGGCTATGGTGTGGCTGCATTCAATGTTAACAACATGGAGCAGATACAAGCCATCATGGCAGCGGCTGAGGAGACGGAATCACCGGTAATCGTTCAGGCTTCCAGAGGCGCCCGGAAGTACACCAATGATGCTTATCTTCGGCATCTTATGCTGGCTGCGGCCGAGCTTCATCCCAACATACCCATATCCATGCATCAGGACCACGGTAATTCACCGGCAACTTGCATCAGCGCCATTGAGCAGGGCTTCAACTCCGTTATGATGGATGGTTCTCTCTCGGAAGATGGGAAATCCCCTTCCAGCTATGAGTATAATGTTAAGGTAACCAAAGAAGTTGTGGACTATGCCCATGCCAGGGGAGTTACTGTTGAAGGCGAAATAGGCACTCTCGGCGGTATCGAGGATGGCCATGGTGCAGGTCTTACTGGTGAAGAAGCCTTAAAGCACCTTACAGATCCCGGCCAGGCAGAGCGTTTTGTGGCAGATACAGGTGTCGATGCGCTGGCAGTGGCCATTGGAACCAGCCATGGCGCCTATAAGTTTACTCGCAAGCCTACAGGCGATGTTCTGGTTATGAGTGTTATTGAAGAGATACACAAGCGCCTTCCCAATACCCATCTTGTTATGCACGGTTCTTCCAGTGTGCCGCAGGAACTGCTGGATATTATCAGGATGTACGGCGGGTATATGAAAGAGACCTACGGCGTGCCGGTTGAAGAAATACAGCGTGGTATCAAGCATGGCGTACGCAAAATCAACGTGGACACCGATAACCGCTTAGCCATAACCGGTGCTATTCGCAAGGTTTTTTCCTGCAAGCCGACTGCTTTTGACCCGCGCGATTATCTCTCACCAGCCAGAGATGCTATGAAGCAGGTCTGTATTGACCGTATGGTAGCCTTTGGTCAGGCCGGATATGCAAGCAAGGTAAAGCAGGTAAGCATGAAAGAGATGGTTACCTTCTACATGGGTAAGTAATTTTTACAAGTTACCTGACAGGTAAGAAACTGCTGAGAGCCTTCCAGAAAAGGAGGGCTCTCAAGATTTTATAGCATCTGTTATAGCTTCAGCGTATGATTACAGGCGTTCCTACCGGCGCCCAGAAAAAGAGCCTCTTCGCACTGGGTACAGCCAGCCGTATGCAGCCGTTAGAGGCTGGACGCGGAGGAACATGATGGTAACCGTGAATAAAATAGTTGCCGTTATAATGCAGTGACCAGGGCATGCCGGCGCCGCCTCGCGGACGCGGATAGATGCTGGATATATGCATTTTTTCCTTGCCTAAAACACGGTAATTCCCACGCGGTGTGCATTTACTCGGGCGACCGGAGCTTATGTGAAAGTTATAGATTATACGGCCGTTGCTTTTAGCATAGATCCTTTGAGCCCGCAAGTTGATGAAGATAGCTTTTCCCCTGATAGCGATATCTTTGCTATCGCTTTTCGGCTGCTCCCCGGTTGCTGTCGGTAATCTTTCTTCAGCCATGACGGGAGCGCCGGCTAATAAACTGCAAATGATGAAAATGATAAAGAATATCGGTATGTGCAATTTCTTATACCTCCTTTGCATACTCTATACCTGAAAAAAGAGAGCCATAAACAAAGTATTATGGAGAATATTATGGTGCCGGATTAACAAATAAAGGATTTAATGATAGATTAGAGGAATAATATATGACTGAACAAGATTTTTATTTACATAATTCCTATCGGAGGTGCGCACATATGTTAATGCTGGATGATATCGCTGAACAGCCACAGGTTTTAAATCGCATCCTCGAGGAGGAGCTTTCAAATATTATTTCTATCGGTCAGGTAGCACGTGAGCGCCGTAGTTGCCTCGTTATGGCAGTAGGGCGCGGCTCTTCTAATAACGTTGCTATGGCTTCCAAATATATATTTGAGACCATAGCCTCCGTTCCTTCAACGGTTATTTCGCCAACCATATTTATGGCATATCAAGCCAGGCTTAACCTTTCAAATGCCGTTGTTATAGGCATCTCTCGTTCAGGTGAAACGTATGAAACGCGAGAGGTTCTGAGAATAGCCAGAGAGCTGGGAGCAATGACGGTTGCCATAACGGAAGAACCGGAATCCCCGTTAGGGCTTACAGCAGATTACTGCATAAATACACGAGCTGGAGTGGAAAAGGCTATATCATCCACTAAAACTTATACGGCTCAAATGGCTATCCTCTATCTTCTGGCGGCTGTCATATCTGAGGATAGAGAAACAATCAGCGCACTAAGGCTTGTGCCTGAACTGATGAATTCTGCTCTGTCTCTGTCGGATGGTATGTGTGAGTTGGTCAAGTCTTATCGCTATATGACCAGATGCGTAGTGCTGGGCAACGGTTTTAATTACGCCACAGCCTTGGAAACAGCTCTCAAATTAGAGGAGATCTGTCAGGTTTCAGCTCTCTCTCATTCATCGGCCGAGTTTGCGCATGCCGCTATCTCTCTGGTAGGGGAGGGATATCCGGTTATGATCTTTGTTCCCGGCGGACAAACCTATAATAATATGCTGCGGCTGACCAGAGAATTGCAGCGAGAGCTGGGAGCCGAAACTATAGTTATATCTGATCGTAAGGAAGTGCTGGAAATTGCCGATACCGCTCTGGTCTTGCCTGAGCCGGTAAAAGAGGTATTCTCTCCTTTGGTATTTATGGTTGTAGGACAGCTCTTTGCCTATAATTTGGCATTGCAGAAAGGTCTTAACCCCGATAGGCCAAGAGGACGGCGTAAGATAGTCCGTTAGCTATCAATCACCAGCTTCACTCTTTGGGCCTGCAATGCTGTCCAGCGTTTCCATGAATTTCTCTGAATGAAGTTGCTGGTTGTCAGCTGCCTCTTTGAAAGCCTTGACGGCAGCCATATTATTTTCTTCAAAAGCTTTTTCTATATATTCGGGGTACTTATTGATGTATTCTGCAGCTTCCCCATTAATGGCGGATTGCAGATTGTTCTCTGTGCTACTGATTCCCTGCATCAGTTCCAGATTGTGTTGTGCGTGGCATAATTCATCCATAGCTGCATCTTCAAATAACCTTGCTACATCTTCATGCCCCTCTTCTCTGGCTTTGCGTGCGAAAGTTAGATACCTCACGCTGGCCTGGGATTCATCGGCAAATGCTTCTTTTAGATCATCAATAGTAGCCATGGTTGGCACCTCCTCATAACATCTTTTATACCCGAATATAGCAGTAAAAAACTTTTTAGGGGGGAGAAAAAGGCTGTGGGAAAACAACAAATGCTTTGTAATGGAGAACCATAGCAATCAAGCGTTTGCATATACCTTAATACCTTAGTAGAATATATGCAATCGTATTCTGATAAATGCTCGGGCAAATATGAGCATATAAGGAGAGCCACTTGTCACTGGCAAAGGTAAAAAGCAGTACGGTCATAGGAGTTAATGCTCACTTCATCGAAGTTGAGGTCGATGTTTCTTCCGGCCTGCCGTCGTTCACCATAGTCGGTCTGCCGGATACTGCTGTACAGGAGGCCAAAGAGCGGGTAAGAGCGGCTATTCGCAATACCGGCTTTGAATTTCCTATAGGCAGAATAACGGTCAACCTGGCCCCGGCCGATATCCGCAAAGAGGGCCCGGCATTTGATCTTCCTATAGCTGTAGGCATATTGGTGGCCACAGGAGCAATACATTTGACTGAAGAGATGGCCGGAGCTGTATATGTGGGAGAGCTCTCTCTGGACGGCAAGCTTCGTCCGGTAACCGGTGTCATGCCGACCGCATTGGATCTCCGCAGTGCCGAACATCCGCTGCTGGTGGTGCCGTGGAATAATTACTGTGAAGCAGCCATGGTTGATGATGTTGAAGTATTCCCCTGCCGCAATCTTCATGAAGTAGCAGCTCTTGTAAATGGTCATTATCTGCCGGAAAGACCCGTTGTTGATACCGCTAGTGATGAAGATTCGCTTGTTGGTGAGGATTTTTCGGATGTAAAAGGGCAGGATGCCGCCAAGAGAGCTATGGAGATAGCGGCAGCCGGCGGCCATAATATTTTGATGATCGGCCCGCCCGGTTCCGGCAAGACGATGCTGGCCAGGCGCATCCCCGGTATCTTGCCACCGATGAATCAATCAGAGGCGTTGGAAGTGACCAGAATATACAGCGTCAGGGGGCTGCTGGCAGATAATTCCTCATTAATTAACAAACGAAGCTTTCGCAGTCCGCATCATACGATATCGAATGTAGCCCTTATCGGTGGAGGGTCATATCCACTCCCTGGAGAGGTCAGTCTGGCACATAACGGCGTACTCTTTCTGGATGAGCTGCCCGAATTCAAACGTGATGTCCTCGAAGTTTTGCGTCAGCCACTGGAGGAGGGTACGGTCACCATAGGCAGGGTTGCCGGAACAATAAGCTATCCCGCCCAGTTTATGCTGGTGGCTGCCATGAACCCTTGCAAATGCGGCTATTACGGTGATCATACAAGAAATTGTGTTTGCACTCCAGCGCAGATAAGTCAATATCTCAACCGTATTTCCGGCCCGTTGCTAGACCGTATAGATATGCATATAGAGATGCCTCGGATCAGCGAGGAGCAGCTTATGGGGCGTCCTGACGGGGAGCCAAGCCGTGTTATACGAGAGAGGGTGTGTTGGGCCAGATCATTACAACAGGAGCGATATAGCGGCCGGAAATTCCACTGTAATGCCAAGATGGACAGCCGTAGTGTCAGAAAGTATTGCCAGATGGATAAAGAAGGAAGCGCTTTGCTCAGTCGTGCCATGAAAACACTCGGATTATCCGCTAGAGCATACGATCGCATACTTAAAGTAGCCAGAACGATAGCCGACCTGGATAGTAAAGATGGCCTGGAAGCGACGCATATAGCTGAGGCGGTGCAATACCGGACACTGGACAGGCGGTACTGGATTTGAGTTCAATTCTGCTATTATAGTTGGGTAAGGGATAGATTAGCATGAAAATAAGGCACTTGTCGATCAACAATTCTAGAGGCATAAAAACGCTTGATTGGAAGATCAAGAGTGATTTGGTTTGTTTAATTGGTCCAGGTGATTCCAGGAAGTCAACTGTTCTAAAGGCTATTGAGTATGTATTATATCCTTACCATTCACTTAATCTTTTTGATTATGATTTCTATAACTGTGAAATAAAGAAGCCTATTATCATATCGGTTACAATCACAGACTTACCAGAAGAGTTTTGGAGCGATACAAAATATGGGGGTTACCTTAGATCTATTGATAACAATGGTGAGATAATTGATGAGCCAGAGCATGACCATGACATTAACACGGCGCTAACTATTCGTTTGACTGTTAAAGAAGACTTGGAACCTCAATGGACAATCTATAACGAAAGAACAGAAGAATTAGAAGAAATAAAAATCATAAGTTCATCAGACCGAGCCGCTGTTTAGTGCAAAATAAAAAGGGACAAAGAGACAAAGAGAATTCCCCACTTTTGCAACGATAAAATCCCCACAAATGCAAAAGCCATTGCAGGCACCAGAATTAATCACTATCCTTGTAGTTGAAAGACTTCAGGAGGTGAAAAAGGAGAATGCTTACAATGGCTAAGATTGATTGTATCAGAGAGATGTTCTATGTAAAAGGGCTGAATATCTCAGAGATTGCCCGGGAGACCGGACATGATCGAAAAACGGTTCGCTAATATATTAATCGGGAGGATTGGAACTTGGCGCAGCGTCAGAAAGTATTGCCGGACTGAAAAGGAGGGCACAGAACTGCATATTCATATCAACTATGTGCCGCTGCCGGGAACCTTTTGGGGTGCAATCCAGATGAGCGCTCAGGCATGGATTAATACACGGACGATATAAAAACATGCTTGGAATATAAAAAGGCTTACAATGAGGCAAATCAGTGTACAGGGACATGCATGCCTGTTGACACTGCCAAACTATTTGCCTATAATGCAAATTAGTAAATTACAGGGGTGAGGGGAAGGAATTGTATGATAAGGAGCTCTACGAATACAAGGCACAGATAGTCAAAGCTATGGCACATCCCAGCAGGCTTATGATCATCGATGCTCTGGCAAATAATGAAGTATGCGTGTGCAAGCTTCAGGAGCTTGTTGGCGGCAATATTTCTACTGTTTCTCGGCATCTCTCGGTACTTAAGAACGCAGGTATAGTTTCCTGCCGTAAAGAGGGATTGCAGGTCTATTATAGTTTGCGTGTGCCGTGTATTCTGAACTTTTTTGGATGTGTTGATGCGGTGATATGCGAAGATGCCAAACGGAAGCAATCCGCTTCCACGGTTTTGTCTGTAAAATAAATGAAAGACTAAAATAAAATACAGATTCTTGGTTCAGGTTGTCTTAGGTGCAAAACTCTTGTGGCTAATGTCAAGCAAGCGGTAGAAGAGCCAGAACTTAATACGGAGATCGAGAAGATTCAGGATATGCGAGAGATTATGCAGTTCAATTTTCTAAATGACTCCCGAATTAGCCATTGGCGGTAAGGTTAAGTCTGTCGGCAAGCTCTTGTCTCCGGATGAGAGCAAGAAGCTTATAGCTGCTGAGAAATAGAGGCTGTATTTTACGCAAAGGGGAGAAGGCCGTTATGCAAAGCAACTGGTGGAAGATTGCCATAGTTATCGGCATCATAGTGGTGGCGGGTGCTATCCTGGCAAATAAGAGCGATAAGGGAAATCGTATCGGTAATTCCTTGGTTACGGCTACTGCGCCGCTTGAGAATGATATTACTGTGGAAGCGGAAGACGCAAAGCCGAAAGAGAGCTTGGAGAGCGATCAGAAGCTTCCTGATGTCGTCGTCGCACATAAAAAGAAGGCTGCAGAGATACGTATTAAAGATAAACGCTCTGACAAGGACAGTTCTTCTGTTTCAAAGACTACGGCAAAGATATCATCACCTGTAAAAACTAAATCTGGTTCGCAGACCAAGACAGAGAGAACGCTGCCTCGGCTGGTCGATCTTGGTGCGACAAAGTGCGTGCCTTGCAAGATGATGGCACCTGTTCTGGAGGAACTTAGAACGGAATATAAGGGGCAGCTAATCGTTGAATTTATAGACGTATGGAAAAACAGCAGTGCTGGCGAAAAATACGGAATCAGCAGCATTCCTACGCAGATATTCATTGATGAAACTGGCAAGGAAGTCTTTCGGCATGTCGGCTTTTTTCCCAAGGAAGATATCCTGTCCACGTTCAAGGCACACGGTATAAATTTGGAAAAGAGGAAATAATATGGCGGGCGCAAAGTATCTGAATCCATTTGCAGGCTTGCTCATTTTAACTACGTTTATGTTGACGGGCACGGCCGGCGTTAATGCAGCTGAACAAATCAACGAGACACAGCAATTAGTCAAAGATGTTTACCCTATACTGACCAACGGTATGCTGGCCGGAGCCAGGCTAAGCGTACTTCCCACCGGTATGTTGCTGCGGGCAGGCAGCATTAAGATAATCGATAAAGACCTGCAGGCCGAGGTTGCCAAGGCGCCGGAAGAGCTTCGTTCCCAGCTGGCAAAGAATATCTTTCTGATACTTGAAAACAGGGCTGCTCGCGAATTGTTGGCGGCTGAAGCTACGGCCTGGGCTAAGGATAAGAAACAAAAGCTTCCTGCCGATACATCAGAGCTTCTCAAGCCCTATTTCGATTTCCTTACCGCTGGCGTTGACATAGATGATAAGGAACTCAAAAATTTTTACGATAAGAACGCCGATATGATGGGTGGAACGACGCTTGAGCAGGTCAAGAGCGACTTGAAGCAGTATCTTTTGAGGCTTAAGCGCCAGGATACTATTGATGCCCATATTGCCTCAATCGGCAAGAGAAGGCCAGTTGAAGTGAGCAAGACCTGGCTTGAAAAGCAGTATACTTTCGCTATAGATAATCCTGTCGATAAGGCACGTTTGTCCGGGAAGCCCTCTTTTGTCGATTTCGGAGCTGATGGTTGCCGTCCGTGCGATATGATGGCTCCGATCTTGGAGTCGATGAAGACAGAGTATGCCGGAAAGCTGAACGTTCTCTTCGTGCATGTTAGGAAAGAGCAGATATTGGCGGCAAGATATGGGATAGAATCTATTCCTGTTCAGGTATTCTTCGATAAAGACGGCAAAGAAGTCTTTCGGCACACCGGTTTCTTCTCAAGGGAGCAGATCATTTCAAAATTGGCTGAGATAGGGGTGAAATAGTTTGGAGCAGTTGTTCATCACTCTCACCAGAGCAGCGGAAGGCTCTGCGCTTATCGCTCTAACGGCTTCCTTCATTTGGGGGATACTGAGCGTAATCCTCAGCCCGTGCCACTTGTCGAGTATCCCTTTGATAGTAGGTTTCGTCAGCGAGCAGAACGACCTTACCAGGCGCAAGGCTTTCTGGATATCTGCTCTGTTTGCTTTTGGAATTCTGCTGACTATTGCCTTTATAGGCGTGCTGACTGCTGCTATGGGACGGATGATGGGCGATATCGGCAGATATGGCAACTACTTTGTTGCCCTGATATTCTTCTTGGTGGGCCTGCATCTGCTGGGGATTGTTCCCATATCCTTTTCAGGGCAGGGGAACGCCGGCGTTAAACGACGCGGATTCTTTGCCGCGTTTATCCTGGGGCTGATCTTCGGCGTAGCGTTAGGACCATGTACCTTTGCCTATATGGCACCGATACTGGCCGTAAGCTTGAAGGCTGCAGTCAATAATCTTATATACGGCATTCTTCTCTTGGTAGTCTACGGTGCAGGCCATTGTGCCGTGATAGTCTTTGCCGGAACTTCGACGGAATTCGTCCAGCGATATCTTAATTGGAATGAGAAATCTCATGGAGTAGCCATAATTAAGAGCATTTGCGGTGTGCTGGTGATTCTGGGCGGTATGTACCTGATTTATACTGCCAGATAGTTAAGAAATATGCATTGGAAGGCCGATGGTAAAAATTCTTCTTCCTGTGGAGTACACCTAAACTGGCTTTTCCCTGTTCAGGAGCATCGAACGTCGGCGAAATGGCGGATAGGGCAGGAAGGAAGCTGACCGGGCCGTGTCGTGTCGATAAGCAGGTCTTGCACATTCTCATTATTTAAGGTAACTTGATATTGAGTCATCTTTCTCACTTTTGCAGGTTAAAGTAGCTAGAACACAATCTACGGAAGAAGAAAAGATCTTCTATAGAAGATCTTTTTATGAAGGAGGAGATCGAAAGCGGAATGGCCTATATCCTGGATGCTGTGAATAACGCTACTATCGTTGCCGGGCCCAGGCTAAATCGCTTCTTCCAATACTCTGTTGGGTGCACATGGAAGAGCCCAGGGGGGGTGCTGGGGATTGGAACGATGGATCTCCTTTACTGCATTTGCATGCCTCCTTTGGCAAAAATGATGAATCTCATACAGGATGCTTTTGTCGTTCCGGTGATTCATTCATAACTGTTGAAATTGATTTGATGGCATGTAAAATAGATATGTTGCGTAGAGAGGATATCTACCGGATGAAGCTGAAGATCATATACCTGATACCCGTTGTCATCATCGCTGGATTTTTGATGCTCTATTTTATCTTTCTTCGGCCGGCACAACCCTGGAATCATGGCGTGGAGGATACAGTAGCTGCGATTTCCAGGGGGGTTATCGATAGGGACTTAAGAGCAATAATATCCAGAGTAGATCGTAACTACGATGATGCTTACGGTAATAAATATGAAGATATTAAATTGCGTTTGATATTGTATTTCAGGCAGCAGGGAACTCCAACCGTTGATGTAGATATAATGAATATGAAGCGCAAGAGCGCACAGAGTGCGACGGCTGTTTTAAAATGCAATCTTATAATGCCGGGTGAGGGCTTAGCGTATAATGGCAGAGTGCAGGTGAATTTTTCCAGGAAAGGCCATAATTGGGTGGTCAGCAGCGCCAGGCTATTGGATGATCATATCTATCAGGAGTTACAGGAGAAATGATGCGATTCGGTGTTCATATGCAGATGCGTGGAGGACTTTGCGCCACGCTTGAGAGGGCTATCGGTATGGGGTGCCGGACGATGCAGATATTTAGCACCAATCCCATGGGATGGAAAGGCTCTGTCATCCCCGCGGCGGATGCTGAACTATTCAAGAGGAAGATGGCCGAGGCTGATTTTGGGCCTGTTTTTACCCATACAATCTATCTGCTGAATCTTGCCAGCGAGAATGAAGCATTATGGCAGAAATCGATCAAGGCGCTGGCCGGAGAAATGCAGCGTGCTTCTCAAATAGGCGCTGCGGGTGTGGTAACGCATCTGGGATCATGTGCCCTTGCTATGGAGGAAAGAGCTCTTATTATTGCTGCGGCTATTGATATGGCTCTGGATATGGCGGGAGAAGGATCACCTTTTCTGCTATTGGAAAATTCCGCCGGCTCCGGTAATACGGCTGGCGCTGACTTTGCTGAGCTAGGATTTATAATGGAAGCCAGCCGAATGAAGAAAAGATTAGGTGTCTGTTTGGATACGTGCCATATGTGGGGTGCCGGGTACTCCATAAAAACGGACGACGATGCTTTAAATACTTTCACCGCCTTTGATAAGGCAGCGGGTATGGGAAATTTGCGTCTGATGCATGCCAATGACAGCAAGAAGGAGTTGGGATCCAGGAAAGACCGCCATGAAAATATAGGTGAGGGATATATAGGAGAGGATGGGTTTGCCAGCATGTTCAGGATAAATAAGCTGCCGGGCGATCTTCCGCTCATCATAGAAACACCGGGAAGCGCTCTTGCTGATGATTGTGATAACCTGAAAAAATTGCAAAGCATATATGGTGCCTTCAGCCTTAACGCTTGAAGTAGGCCATGGATTAAGATGAATCTCCATGCCCGTTTATAGCGGACAGAGCCTTGATTTTTATATTATGTGATGATAAAATCTAGTAAATCAACACATTGAACATCATGGTAGTGCGGAAATAGCTCAGTTGGTAGAGCATCAGCTTCCCAAGCTGAGGGTCGCGGGTTCGAGCCCCGTTTTCCGCTCCATTTTTCGGCGGCATAGCCAAGTGGTAAGGCAGAGGTCTGCAAAACCTTTATCCCCGGTTCAAATCCGGGTGCCGCCTCCAGAGCTTAAAAGGCATCAAACTGATGCCTTTTTTTATAGCAAAAAGAAGAAAAACAAAGGTTAATAAGTCCTCTTTGGAGAATATATCGAAGATAAGCAGCTATAATAAAAGCCAACCGGTTGAAGAGGTATTAGCATGTTAAATAGTAGCGGCGCTCATAACGGCAGAGAGTATACTGCACTCGACAGAGCAAGTACCATGCTGGTTATGTTGCATATCATAGGTTTGCTGATACTTTTCTGCATGATAAAGGCCACGGTGGATCTACTCATAATTCAGGGGAAAACATCGTTATTTCAGATGTCCAGCGTTTATATTCAAGCGTTCTGGCAGTGGCTTTTTGTTGATATTATCATCCTGAGCTTATCTATGTATGCTCACTTGATGCTTACCAAGCGCCGCCGGATTGAGGGTATATTAAACGATAATCAGCGAAAAATGTCAACATTGATGAGTAATCTTCCTGGGATGGCATACCGTTGTCGAAACGATGATGAAAGAACAATGCTTTTTATCAGTGACGGCTGCTTGGCGCTTACGGGTTACCATCCTGTTGATCTAATCAACAATCGGCATGTAGCGTATGGAACTCTCATACATCCGGATGATCGGGAAGAGGTCATAAAGCAGATCAGCCATGCTCTTCTTATGAGATGCTCTTTTCAAATAACATACCGAATAAAGACTGCAACAGGTGAATACCGATGGGTTTGGGAGAAGGGGCTCGTTTTATATGCGCAACCGGGAGTGGTGGAAGGCGTAGAGGGCTTTGTGACGGATATTAGTGAACGTAAGCGGGCAGAAGACGGGCTTGTTCGGATGCATGATTACTATCTTACCATTTTGGAGGAATTTCCCACCCTTATATGGCGCTCAGGATTGGACGGAGAGTTTAATTATTTTAATAAGACCTGGCGTCGGTTTACAGGGCGATCCATGGAGGAGGAGATTGAGGATGGCTGGAAACAGATAGTTCATCCTGAGGATCGTGAGGCATGTGAAGCGGCTTACCACGCGGCTTTTAAAGATCGCCTGGCTTTCCAGACCGAGTGCCGTTTCAGGAGACAGGATGGTGAATACAGGTGGGTTGTCAATATAGGCAGACCTTTTTATGATCCGGATGGTAAGTTTGCCGGCTATATAGGTTCCTGCTATGATATCACCGAAAGAGCAACGGCTGAGCAGCGTCTGCAATCCGCTTTGCAGCTTTATCAAGATACCCTGACCACGATACCCTCCTCAATTCTACTGCTTGACGGCAATTTGAATATATTGATGACAAATTATAAATATCTTGAGGAACACGGTTTCAGCATATCGGATATAACGGGTAAAAATATTACCGAGGTTATGGCACCCTCTTTCCTGGAGGAGAATGACCTTCTAGTAAAACTCAAAGATATTGCAGTTACAGGCGGGCAATTGGAAGTATTGAATTTGAGGCATACCTCAGAGAGCCATACGATGAAATATTTAAATATACGCATACGCAGCATAAGCTCTGCCGGAGAGCCGGCTGAGGTCCTGCTGGTCATTGATGATATAACTCAACAGTTCAACCTTGAAGAGCAGATCCGGCAGGCAGTGAAATTAGAATCCGTTGGCAGGCTGGCAGGCGGAGTAGCACATGACTTTAATAATCTTCTGACGGGAGTAACAGGATATACTCAGCTTCTGCTGCGGAAACTACCTGCCGGCAGCCCTATGCGCAAGGATCTGACGCAGATACGTGAATTATCCGACAGAGCGGCAGAATTGACCAGGCAGCTATTGGCGTTCAGCCGCCGGCAGGCATTGGAGCCGGTTATAATGGATGTTAATGAATTGGTTTCCAATACCGTTAAACTTCTGAAACGCCTGATTGGCGAAGATATTGAGCTGGAGTTTAAGCCTGCGTCGAAGAAGATAAAAGTAAAGGCTGATCCTGGGCAAATTGAGCAGGTAATTGTAAATTTAGCTGTTAATTCCAGGGATGCTATGCCTGGCGGAGGAACTCTTACCATTGCCATTGAAAGCGCCATGCTCGGTTTCGAATGTCCGCCTGGCAAAGTAGGAGTTGATCAGGGAGATTATGTGATTATCTCTGTAACGGATACCGGCTGCGGCATTGATGAGGAAACATTGAAGCATATTTTTGAGCCTTTCTTTACTACCAAGGAGGTTGGTAAGGGCACCGGACTTGGATTATCATCCGTTTATGGCATTATAAATCAGCATAACGGCCGTATTGAAGTAGAAAGTGAGCCTGGATACGGCGCGACATTCAAAATTTATTTGCCGACTCCGAAGGCTTGGTATGCGGCAAAAGACGGCGGTAAGGAAGACTCCTTTCTTTTACAGGAACATACAGCATCTGTAGCTACTGAAACAATTTTTCTGGTTGAGGATGATATTTCGGTCAGAAATTTAATTGAAAGAGTGCTTATGGAGCAGGGCTATAATGTAATAAGCGCTGCCAGGCCGGACGAAGCGCTGGGCATTTATGCGGAGATGGCTGGAAAGATAGATCTTTTGCTAACCGATATCATTTTGCCGGGTGTTAACGGCAAAGAGCTCTATGACCGCTTATCTAAAACAAATCCTAAGCTTAAGGTTATCTTCATGTCAGGCTATACAGCTAGCGGGCTGCTGGAGTTAGAAGGGCTGGACAGCAATACGCCGTTTCTCCAGAAGCCCTTTATGCCTGATGATATAACCGGCAAGATTCGGCAGGTTCTGGATTCATAAAGTTTTTTAAATTCAATAATTGAATTTACAGCTGTAACCTGGATAACTACAGGCTTGTTTGCATGGTGGGCAAGGGGGGAATCGAACCCCCACCCCCTTGCGGGGAACGGATTTTAAGTCCGTCGTGTCTACCTATTCCACCACTCGCCCGAATGTCAATAAAAAATATACCCTTCTATATGATAGTTGTCAAGACGCCACATTGAACTTAAAACCTGAAACTGATTTGAAAAAGTAAATGCACACCCCGGGGTTGCGTTCGGTCTTACAAACGGGGTAGTGCATTTAGTCTTATAAATGACCCTTAAAACCTGAGTATATTTTGATAACCTGCGATAACCTGCATAGATTAATCATTATAAACCTTGATGAGGAAGGATATGGAGTATGTGGTATGGAATAAATATACATAAAATAGTGGTAATTTGTTTTACAATTCAATGGTTGTGTATATAGCAGCCATGCGATGGCAGGGGGCAATGACGTGCAGGATAGTCGTAAAGCTAAAAAGCCTGTAAGGAGTAATGATGATAAATGTAGCGATGCCAGAAGTCCTGAATATAAAGGATATGCAAAAGTCAAGTTAAAACATGAGAAGGCTGTGCGTCACTCTGCTTCTGAAATGGAAACCCGCGAAGACTTGCTCAAGCGCCTTTTAGATCCGGAGCTGACGCTAGGGGAGACGGCCAAGATATTGAATGTTTGTAAAATGACAGTGCGTCGGTACACCAATAGAGGCATTCTTCCCAGTATCAGGACAGCAGGAAATCAGAGGCGCTTCAAGCTATCGGCAGTCTTGGATTTCATTGAAAAATACGGTAAAAATGAATAATGGAGAGCTATTTATGGTGTGGTAGCACTGGTACCAGGCGTAATCAAAGAGCACACTTTCATGACAGCATTACCATTGTTATTCCGGTATCCATAGTAATGCTGCTGCTGGGTCATATCAACGGCCTGGCAATGACAACATCCTTCTTGATATTATCCTGTTTAAATATAATTACGCTGCTATTGCTTTACAGAGAATGGTCTGCAGGCGGTATCAACCTTAACAGCATGGATATAGCCGTTATCGCTTTTTTTTTGTGGCAGGTTATCTCTGCTCTCTGGTCCATCCGGCCTGGATCGACTGTGGAAGAGAATCTATATGTAATTGGTTGCCTGCCTGTTTACTTGTTGATAAGAACCTATGTTATTAATAATGGATCAGAACGGCTGATAACGGCTCTGGCCAATATTGGGATTATTCTGATAACAACAGGGCTGATAGTATACGCAGGCGTCATTGGATATGGTGTGGAAGAGCTGTCTGGTTATAGGCTCAATGCTACGATGAGCAATTGTAACCTCTATTCTGCTACGCTTTTGCTGTTGTGGCCGGCTCAAATTATACGATTGCGGATGAAGGGAAAGCCTCTTACAGCTGTTGTATGGATTATGCTTGTGATCATAGTCATAATTCTTACCGTATCCAGAAGTGGTTGGCTGGGACTTATGGCGGGGGGTACTCTGCTATTGATCTTTATGCCGGCTATGCAAAAGTGGAAAAGAACGCTTTTAGTGATAATGGCTCTGCTGATGCTGACTACGGCTCCGGGTTTGGTAAAAATGCAGGGGCGTGAAGAGAGCAACCGCGATAGGGTAAGCACTTGGAGGAATTCCATTAGTATTGCCGGCCGGAGACCACTGAGCGGTATGGGCTACGGTACATATCCATATGCATATCGCTTGTGGAGAGCCGACCATAATTTTAGAGGAGAATCTTTCATAGCTCCCTTGCACGCGCATAATATTTTCTTGCATATTTTAACGGAAACAGGCGTGCCCGGTCTGCTGTTATTCTTATATATCCTGTTCAACGCTTATCGAATTTCTTTGACAAAGATTGCAGCGGATAAAAATGAGAGATTATGGCATATTTACGCCGTTACGGCTCTGATTGGGTTTACATTGCATGAATTATTTAACTACTACCTTAACTATCCTGCGCTTGCCCTGCCTTTCTGGCTCATTATCGGCGGCATATCATCTGCGGAGCAAAGAGATATAATCTATTTTAAAACCGGGAAGTTAACGCCTGCTTTCTTGCTGGCTGTTTTTATCTTGCTCCTTTTTTCTGTTAAAATAGGTATGGGACGTTTTTTGTACGCCGGTGGCAGAGGATTGTATGAGCAGGGTAAATATGAGCTTGCAATGCAGAGATTGGTGAAAGCCGCTCAATGGGATACAAATCAGCCGATATACCACGCCTATATGGGCAAAGCCTGTTACAGGTTATATGAGCAGAGAGGAGAGGAGCGGTACTTGAAGAAAGCGATAGCATCTTATGAATCAGCGGTAGCCGGCAAACAATCGGAGCCTCGCTATCTTTTGGATCTTGCTGCACTGTATAATGCTGCAAATAATACTGGTAAGATGCGTGAACTATGCGAAAAAGCGGAGAGAATCTATCCATCTTTGTTTGATATCACTTCGTTGCCACAAGAATATGGGTGCAAGCCGGGTTTTGCCAATATCTTAGGTGTTTCAATTAAATATGGTCGTGATAATCTGAGTGTGTGGGATATAATAGTAAATAAGCGTCAGACTCATTGGGGATTGGTAGCTCCTCTTACGCAATCTTAGTCAAAAAGGAGAATTATCGGCGTTTGTCGAAATAAATATTCGGGGTGGAAATTTGTCTGAGTCGGGAATTGTTCTGAATGAAATAGAGGAGCATCTTCTTGCTGCCGGTCAGCTGTTAAAGCAGTATAGTGGCGATCTTGCCAATCAAGCGGAGGCACCCTTCTCTGCAGATGGAGCTAAGGTTATATCTTTGCAGGAGGAGGAACGGCGCCGGATTGCCAGAGACCTCCATGATGGGCCGGTACAGAATATAGCTAATATTGTTCTTAGACTTGATCTATGTGAAAAACTGCTAAAGAAGGATCCTAATCTTTTGTCGAATGAACTCGGTGAGCTTAAATCTATTGCACGAGATTGCCTGGAGGAAATAAGAAAGTTTATTTATGACCTTCGTCCCATGGCTCTTGATGATCTGGGATTTGCCGCCGCTATGCGGCAGTATGCCAAGGCATTCAGCAAACGAACAGGCATCGATATCGATGCTAATATATCCTCATCCCTTCCCCGGTTGAAGAGTGATTATGAGTTGGCAATGTTCAGAATTGCTCAGGAAGCGCTGAACAACACTTATAAACATTCCGGCGCCGGCAAAGCTGCCATTCGTGTTGATTCCTCCGATAACAGAATAATCTTATGCATTAAGGATGACGGCAAGGGTTTCAAATTTGAAGAGACCATAAAGACTCTCAGTGCCAAGCAAAAATTCGGTCTTGTAAGCATGCGGGAAAGAGCCGAGTTGATGGGGGCTGATATAGAGATAACAACGTCTCCCGGAAAGGGGACTTCTGTAACGCTTACGGTTGGAGTATAGGAGAGTGAGGTATGGACTGCATCAGGCTGCTGATAGCTGATGATCATCCTTTGATGCGGGAGGGAATCCAGCGGGTTCTATCCGAAGCCGGCGACATATCCGTAATCGGTGTAGCCAAGAACGGTATGGATGCTGTGGAAATGGCCAGGTCATTAGACCCTGATGTCATCATTATGGATATCAGTATGCCTGAACTATCAGGGGTGGAAGCAACACGCCAAATCAAGAAGGAATGTCCCAGGGTTGCGGTGCTCATTCTTACCGTTTATCAGGATAATGAACACATTTTTGAGGCTATAAAGGCGGGTGCGTCCGGGTATATACTGAAGGATATAGTAGCTGAGCGCCTGGTGGAAGCAGTAAGGATGGCTAGCGTTGGCGAGGCTCTGGTAGAACCGACTATAGCTTCTAAGCTGCTTGAGGAGTTCAGTAATATATCTAATTATCGGGAAGCCGCAAATGTATTTGATGAGCTCACTACAAGGGAGATCGAGATACTGCAGGCCATAGCCGATGGGCACGGCAATAAGGATGTTGCCGCATCACTCTTTATCAGTGAGAAGACGGTGAAAAACCATCTCTCCAATATATTCAAAAAGCTACAGGTAAACGATAGGACGCAGGCCGTATTGCTGGCATTGAGGCGAGGGCTTATTAATATGGATTAGGACTATTTACCTATATAAAATAAGGTAAAAGACTCTGGTAAGCAGGGGATTTCTCTGGCATAATAAGCTTAACTAAAAGTGGCAGAGAAAATAAAAAATAACCGGGAGGTAATTTATTATGGAAATGCTGAAAAGATTAATGGTTGAAGAAGAGGGCCAGACCATGACCGAGTATGCTCTGCTGATAGCTCTTATTGCTTTGGGTCTTGTTACTGTGCTGACAGCTTTTAGAAACTCACTTGGCGGCGTCTTCAACAACATGAGATCTTCGGTGAACGATGCTTCCGTCATTGAGCAAGTTCCGGCTAACTAAGGGACTTCATCAGCACTTGTGTCGGATGTAATCTCATTCGGAAGGTTGAAAAGGTTAAAGCTGAAACAAGCAGTAAGACGTTGCAATAATATGCTTTAGCGCAAAGAAGAGCCCTGCCTGTCTAGACAGGCAGGGCTCTTCAAAACTAGAGAGGTTTTCACAGATGTTTCCGGTGATCAGGGCTTTATTAATACTTGCTCTGCTGGCCGTATCCGTATATACGGATCAAAAGAGCGGTAAGGTCCTTAATAAAATAACCTTTCCAGCTATGCTTTGCGGCATAATTCTGGCATGTCTTGATAACGGCATGAAGGGATTAGCTGATAGCCTTTCGGGAATGGCGATAGGACTTGCTCTTTTTATTATTCCTTTTATCATGGGTTTGCTTGGCGCGGGTGATGTGAAGCTGCTTATGGCTGTTGGTGCTTTGCTCGGTCCTAATATGACCTTTCAAAGCTTTCTCTTCGGCAGCCTATTTGGCGGTTTGATGTCTCTGTTTGTAGCTTGGAAGAGAGGCGTTTTATCGGGCACCCTTAAAGGGATGGGCAGAGTGCTGCGTATGATGTTTTGGAAGATATTTATGAAGGTGGATTGCATAGAACCGATTTCAGTTTTAGGTTCAAGAAATAAGGAAAGGGCGTTCCCCTACAGTCTGGCTATTGCTATAGGTGTAATTATCGCATTTTTTATTAAGATTTAACGGGGGAATTCTTTTGAAGCGAGACAAGGGTCAATCGTTGGTGGAAATGGCCTTGATTATGCCGCTTCTCTTGCTGCTCATTATGGGACTGTTTCAGTTCAGTATCATTTTGAGATCCAAGCTCGTTTTAGAACATGCCGTCAGAGAAGGCGGAAGGTTGGCTGCAGTTATGGCGCTTGAGGTCGGTAGCGATGATAGAATCAAGCAGGCGGTAATTAATGCGGCAGGTACGCTTAATCCAGTACTTCAAAAAACGGATATATCGGTATCTCCATCAGAGCTTGAAACAGGCAGGATGAGCGGTTATCCCGTAACAATCATCGTTAATTATTCGTTGCCGCTGCAGATCCCGGTGATCAATTCCATTATTAAGCATTGCTTGCTTCGAAGCCGGGTGGTGATGAGAATTGAGTGATATTTTTGTTAATATCTTTAACAAACGGGGGCAATCACTTGTTTTGCTTGCCATAAGTGCGGTGGTGTTTCTGCTTTTGGCCGGAGTGGTATTGGATGCCGGTAATATATTCTGGCAGTACAGGCAATTAAGAAACTACTCGGATGCAGCTGCCCTGGCCGGCGCAGTAGAATTGCCGCAGGCGGCAGCTGCCCGGGACAGCGCAGCTGAATATTATTCACAAAATATTGCGAAAGGGTTAAAGGCGGTCGATGCAGAAAATAATACTATAATGTATATAGGAAATGGCGAAGATACTTTATATGTAACATCGCCGTTCAGAGATGATAGAACCTTCAGGCTCGGAGTGCCTTCGAACTGGACTATAGAGGTCAGGGCTGAGCGAATCGCTAAGACATTTTGGTTGCGGTTGATAGGCATCAGAGACATTCCGATCAGGGCAAGGAGTGTTGCCAAAGGCGGGGGAGGTTGGAATACAAGTATTCTAGCCAGTAGTAAAACCGGTACACAGGGTGGGGGGTACTCTCTAGAGCTTAGCGGTAGTTCGAATCACTTCGACCGACCTGCCAGCACCAACCACAATTTTAAGGTAACCGGTAGTGGAAATACGGGAACGGTGGAATATTCCGGAATTATAGATAACAACCACGTCTCCGTTAATAATAAGATTGCCAGTCGCTATATTGACCCGCTCATACCTCCTGTATATGATATGATGGCATATCAGGGGTCGGCAACATTTAAATATGTGGGAGATTATACCTTTCCCCCTGATGCCCGGCTGGAGGGTATATATTTTATCGATGGCAATGTTAAATTGCAGTCGAGAATCTCCGGGAAGGCCACGATAGTGGCTACCGGAGATATTAAAATAGTAGGCAACAATATTAAACTGGTACCTTATGATGATGGCCCTATGCTCTTTTTTGCAGGTAATATTCTGGAGATCAGCGGCAGGGGGCATACTTTGAATGGAGTCTTTTATGCTCCGAATGGCTTGCTGGATATGGCAGCTGCTTATTCAAATATATATGGAGGCATGGTCGCAGATATTATTTCATTCAGTGCCTCCAATGTTACTTTGAGTTATGAGATAAGATACTTCCCTGGGGAAGTTAAGCTGATCGAATAAATCTATCCGGGGGGTAAGGCCTTAATGTTAAAAAACCGTACAGTAATGCTCTCACTTCTGTTGGCGTTGATAGCAGCCACAGTGGCGACTATCTACGCTAAGAATATGAGACAGGAAGCGCAGAAGCGTGCTAACGTTGTAGTTGCGGCAATAAATATACCGGCCAAAGCTATAATTACCGAGGGCATGCTGGTGATGGAAACCAAGCCTGAAGTAGAGATACCTTCAAGGGCGCACATGACCACCGACCTGCTTGTTGGAAAGGTTGCTCGGACAGATATATCGCGGGGAACTATGTTGCTTCAGGATCATGTAGCGACACGTGAAGAGATGGGTATCTCCTTTGCATTGATCGGTAATAGAAGGGCCATAAGCCTGGTAGTTGATGACGTCTCTGGCTTAGGCAATATTCTCAAGGTTGGAGATACGGTTGATGTTATTGCTGTATTTGGCAATGACAGCAGCAAGTTATTGCTACAGAATATCGAAATTATCGGTCTAGGGCGTAACAGCCAGTATCCGCAGGCAGGAACATCAGGACAACCGCAGCCATCTGCAGGCAAGGAAACAGCTGAGAAATTTGTCACATTGGCGATGTCTCCTGAACAGGCTACCAAGCTGGCTTTGGCTGAAGCAAATGGCAAGTTGCGTTTTATACTCAGGCCGGCACAGCTGCTATATAAAAATATGGTGGTAACTCCTGTAACTGTTAAAAGAACAAAATTAATCGGCAAGCCTGATGGTGAGACAAGGGCGGCTATTCAAAGCCGTAGCGAGTCTTATACTCAAACGCAACCCTCGTATTCTGCTCCCATTTTGCCGCCGGCTGCAATTTACCCGGCAGAGAAGCGTTCCGGGAGTGGCACAGGGCAGGCTGAACAACCTAAGCCGGCCAAAACAATAGAGGTTATTAGGGGTACGCAGAGAGATTTCGTATCTCTGGATTAGTTTTTCAAGGGGGAAGACGAATGTCTTGCAATACGAAAATATTCGGCTTTTTATTGGCGGCAGCTCTTTTGATACTCTCCGGTGCCTATGCCGATACATATTATATGGTTCAGGATGGCGATACTCCGGAAGCCATTGCCGCCAGATATCGAATCGAAGTATCGAATCTGGCTGCAGCTAACAAGCTTGAAGAGCGGGATATAAGAGCTATCTCTCCAGGACAGAAGCTCTTAATTCCAATAACTTCTGAAGCCGATGCTAGCATGCCAACAGAACAGAAGCTCTCTTCTGTTGCCCCGGCAAAGCAGGCAACCAGGCCGGTTATTGACAACGTTATACCGGTCAGGCAACAGAGCTATACTCTGCCAACGGCAAGAGGCGCTCTCTCTTCACAGATTATCGTTATACCTGCAGGCAAATCCAAGGTGTTGCTTGTAAAAGGCCTGCAGCGTGTAGCTGTGGCTAATCCTAATGTGCTCGATCTTATTGTTCTATCTGAACAAGAGCTTATTTTGAATGCCAAGATGCCGGGAGAGACGGTGCTGCATATATGGGAGAAAAGCGGTCGCAGCAGCCATAACGTAAAGGTTGTAGCTGATATTGCAGAGTTGGTATCCTGCTTTAATACTATTGAAGCGCTATCGGGGGTATCCATACAGATTTTGCGTAATACAGTTCTTCTAACCGGTGCAGTCGATGATAAAGCGGCAGCGGATGCTGCTGTTGTTCTGGCTAGGTCCAGTGGTTTGGAGGTAGTGAGCTTTATTAAAATTAACGAGAAACCGGCAAAATCGGTGATGAGCGTAGCCGAACAAGTGCGTCTTATTACCAGCGACAAGGTAAAGGCGGAAATCATTGAGGATAAGATCAAGCTTACCGGGAGAACTACTTCGGAGGAACATGCTCGTCTTTTAAAGGCGGCTGCAGGGTTTGGCAAAATTATAATCGATGAGATTGTCATAGAGGCTTTACCGCAGGTGCGAGTAGAGTTGAAGGTTTTAGAAATTGACAAGGAACAGTTGCAAAAAACGGGTGTAAAATGGAATGAAACCTTGAGTTTCGGGGAGCTTAGTATAGGCGGGCCCTTTGAGAGGACAGACAAATTTGTTGCAGCTTTGAATATGCTGGTGGAAGAAACACCATATGCACGCATACTTTCATCACCAAGCCTTGTAACTGTTAGCGGTAAGAATGCCAGCTTCCTGGTAGGTGGAGAGGTGCCGGTACCGATAACAACTATAACTGATGGTAAGGCCACTCAATCTATCATATGGAAAAATTTCGGCATTGAATTACAAATTGCACCTATCATAAAGACCGATGGTTCTATCGATATGGAGATAGTCTCAGATGTCAGCGATATCGATAGGGTAAATGGAACGACGATAGAAGGGGCTTTTATACCCGCCTTTTCCAAGCGGACAGCCAAGACATTTGTTCGTCTTCATGATGAAGAGACGTTAGCTATAGGCGGATTGATAAGCCAGCATGATACGCAAAGGATCACTAAGGTTCCTCTGCTGGGAGATATACCGATAATCGGAAATCTCTTCAAAAGCACCGAATTTAATAAAGGTGAAACCGAATTGGTAGTGCTGATTAAACCGGTACTGTTGAAAGATATGGCTGCTCAGATAAAAACCAATGAGAAACCATAATTGACAGTAGTTAAGTTACGTGAGGGATGATGTTGCCTAAAATTGAAGTGTTGATAGCCGATGATGGAGCGCAGACTCGTGAGAATATAAGAAAGATTCTGAGTCTGGAAGACAACATCATAATAGTCGGGGAAAGTTCTAATGGGCAGGAAACCGTTAAGGCCGCAGTAGAAACGAAGCCTGATGTTATTCTGATGGACGTCAATATGCCCGTTATGAACGGCATTCAAGCAACGGAGATAATAACGCTCGATTTGCCTGAAACAGTAGTTATTATCATGTCTGCGGAGGGTGACCAGGAATACCTGCGCAAGGCCATGATAGCAGGTGCCAGAGACTTTCTGGTTAAACCCTTTACCAGCGATGCTCTTATAACGGCCATAAACAGGGTCTATGAGCGTGAGAAAAAGCGCCAAATACAGGAAGCTACTTTAAGCAAGATAGGCCGGAAATCTAAAGTTATCTCCATTTACAGCCCTCACGATGGCGTAGGCAAGAGTATGATTGCCACTAATCTGGCGGTCTGTCTGGCCAAGGATTTTGATCAAAGGGTTGCGCTGGTGGATCTTAACTTACAGTTTGGCGATATCGATTTGATGCTTAACTTGACTCCTGAACGCACCTTGGCCGGACTTATTTCCCGATATAAAGAGCTTGATGCTGATCTTATGGAGCAGTTCTTGACGGAACATAAAACCGGTATAAAGGTTCTGGCAGCGCCTCCCAAGCCTGAATATGCTGAAACCGTTACCGTTTATTGTGTGGAAAGGGTCTTGGAAACTCTCAAGAACAATTACTCTCTGATAATTGTGGATACCTCATCAGTGCTGCAGGATATCACCTTGGCGGCGCTGGATGTTTCTAATTATATATTTCTTATTACCACGTTTGATCTTCCATCGCTGAGAAATGCCAAGCTCTGCCTTGAAGTTATGGACGCTTTACATTATCCCAGGGAGAAGATAAAGCTGATCATGAATCGCGCTTCAGGTGATATGGGGATCAAGATGGACGACGTATCCAGCTTTCTGGATCGGGAGATAGATATTGCCATTCCCAGCGAGGGCAGAATTGTAGTTCCGTCCGTCAATCAGGGTAAGCCCTTTATTCTAACCGATCCGCAGAGCGATGTATCGGAATGCATTAGAAGAATGGCACGAACTATACTGGATGCTGATGAAGAAATAGAGATTAACGAACATAATGTATTGAGTAAAATCAAGCGTGCGTTTCTAAGGAGGCGGGCATAAGTGTCGCTTCTTAACAGATTGGGAAAGTCTGCGCCCGGTGACGAGCCGAACAAAGCTGAATATCGGCATGAAGAGATTGATACTAACGATGTGCCGCAGAGACCCACAGAAGATGACGAATATATCAATATACGCAAGCAAATCTACGAGAGAGTTATCAACTCTATCGGTGCGGTAGTAATACAGGATGAGGACATAGGCAAGCTCCGTTCCAAATTGAGCGATGTCATTTCATCCCAGACCATGTTGGCCGGCTTGGAGATATCTCCTGACGTAAAAGTTAAGCTGATAGCAGATTATATGGACGAACTTGTCGGTCTTGGACCTATAGAACCCTTTCTCAATGATAGAATTATCAGCAGGATAATCGTTTCATCAGAGGATGATATCATGGTTGAGCGACGCGGCGTGCTTGAGCAAACCGGCAAGCGCTTCAATGATCAGGCTCATCTGGGACGTATTATTGCCAAGATCGCCGATGCGCTTGGGAGCAGGATAGATTCCTCTATACCCACCGTTGAAAGCCGATTGCCGGATGGATCACGCATCCATATGACTATTCCTCCTCTAGCCGCCAGGCCGACATTAAACATCTCTAAGCTGGCAGATAATCCCTTCAAGCAGCTTATGGACCGAACGGCCAAAAAGCAGAGCTATGCCGATGATTATTTCAATATGAAGCATCGTTTACAGGAGCGGCTGATCGCTGAGCTTAGCCCAGAGCTTGGCAAGGGGAAAAAGGATGATGTTCTATACCGAGAAATAGAGGGTATGGTCAATACTCTGATAAACGATGAGGGGACACCGCTTAATAGAACGGAGAGAGCACAGCTTGTAAGTGACCTTCAGGATGAGATACTTGGTCTGGGGCCGTTGGAAGCGCTGCTTCGTGATCCGGATATTTCGGAGATCATGGTCAATAGCGCTTACCAGGTATATGTTGAGAAAAAAGGCAAGCTTAAGCCTTCCGATACTCGATTTAAGGATAATGATCACCTCATGCATATCATAGAGAAAATTGTGGCCCCTCTAGGCAGGCGTATAGACGAGAGCAGTCCTATGGTAGATGCTCGCCTGCCGGATGGGTCCAGAGTCAACGCCATCATACCTCCTATGGCATTAAAGGGCCCATGTTTGACAATAAGGAAGTTCTCCAAGGATCCCTTTACCATTGCGGATTTGATAAACTTCGGTACGCTCACACGGGAGATGGCTCTCTTCATCGAAGCCTGTGTAAAGGCTCGCCTCAATATTGTAGTTTCCGGCGGAACCGGATCGGGAAAGACAACCACTTTGAATGTCTTATCATCTATGATACCTAATGACGAGCGTATAGTAACTATAGAGGACGCCGCAGAGCTGCAGTTGCGGCAGGAGCACGTCGTATCTCTGGAATCCAGGCCGCCCAATATCGAAGGGAAGGGGCAGGTGGCGATCAGAGATCTGGTGCGCAATGCATTGCGTATGCGTCCGGATAGAATAGTGGTGGGCGAAGTGCGCGGCGGTGAGGCCTTGGATATGCTTCAGGCAATGAATACCGGCCATGACGGTTCATTGACGACCGGCCATGCCAATACTCCTCGGGACATTCTTTCCCGGCTGGAAACGATGGTTCTTATGGCCGGTATGGAATTACCTGTAAGAGCAATCAGGGAGCAAATATCATCTGCTATAGATTTGATTATTCAGCAAGGACGCTTGCGTGACGGAACCAGGCGCCTCCTCTATATTACGGAGGTACTGGGTATGGAGGGCGATATTATCACGCTGCAGGATATTTTCGTGTTTGAGCAGAAGGGAGTAGATACCAATGGAGCGGTTATCGGTCGTTTTCGTCCCACTGGTATACGGCCATCCTTCTATGACAGAATAGAGCAGGCCGGCATCAAGCTCTCTCCGACTATGTTCAGTGATGAAGGAGAAATATAATGCAACTGCCCGTCCTATATATAATCATTATGGCATTAACCTTTGCAATCTGTATGCTTCTTACTGTAGGAATCAAATATATAATTTCGCTGCCTGAGCGTCGTTCTTCAAAGATGCGTCT
Organism: bacterium UBP13_UBA5359; assembly: GCA_002410925.1. Lineage (GTDB taxonomy): Bacteria > UBP13 > UBA5359 > UBA5359 > UBA5359 > UBA5359. The sequence goes on along the minus strand of DHPR01000033.1, from coordinate 246,247 downwards.
AAAAAAGTATCTCTCCGGAGAAATGCCGGTTGCGGATGTATACACGGATGAGACAGCATATGATCAGGAAGAAAAAACTAAAAAGCAACGGGTAGATCTCCTGCCATGGCTGACAAAGGTTCTTGCCGATAAAAGCTTTGCTGAGAATCTCAACAAAGAGCTGATACAGGCTCGTCTGGTTCTTAAAGTATCGGAATTTATATATATCTGGATTGCGCTTATTTTTATTGCCTTTTTGCTGGGAATTTTGATTACCAAGAATATGATCTTTGCCTGCATCTTTGCCGGCATAGCTTTCAGGCTTCCCTTTGCCTATCTTAAACATCTAAAACATAAATGGCTGAATTATTTTAACAATCAGATACCGGATACTCTTGCGCTTATATCTAATTGCCTTAAATCCGGATATAGCTTTATGCAATCGATAGATATGGTTGCTCGGGAAGCCCTGCCGCCCATGTCGGAAGAATGCGCCAAGGTTCTGCAGGAGATAAGCCTTGGCAACACAGTAGAGAAGGCTCTGCTGAATATTGTAGAGAGAGTGGGCAGCGAGGATATGGATCTGGTCGTTACGGCCGTAATAATTCAACGTGAAATAGGCGGCAGCTTAGCGGAAATTCTGGAGAATATCGCCAATACTATCAGAGAGCGTATCAGGATAAAGGGAGAGGTCAAGACGCTGACGGCACAGGGGCGCCTATCGGGCTTCATAGTCGGCAGTCTGCCCGTGGCACTCTTCTTTATTATAAATCTGCTGAATCATGAATATATGTCAAAATTGACTACCGATATTATCGGCTGGCTGATGCTGGGTTTGGGAATAACCATGCAGATTATAGGTTATATGGTTATTAGAAAATTAGTGGATATCGAGGTTTGAAATGGATCTTGGGGCATTGATATTTGCTATAGCTATATTCGTTGCAGTCTCCTCATTTGTTGTCTTTATCACCAGCGTGCTGGGGCAACCGCGTAGCGCTATAAATCGTCTTAAAGAGGTAGGCAAGGAGGTTCATATACCAACGCTCGAAGAAATGGAGTTAGCGAAGCCTTTTTTGGAACGCGTTGTCGGCCCGGCATCTCGGAAAGGTTTGGATTGTATAGTAAAATATACGCCTCAACATGTGAAAGATAGAATCAGAAAACGTCTTACGATGGCCGGTAATCCACACGATCTTCATTCAGAAGAATTCTTGGCTATTAAAATTATTACGCTTCTTTCTTTGCCGTTAGGTGTCTTATTATTCTGCCATATAGTGGGTTTTAAATCTCAACTCACCACGCTCTTTACCATGGTCTTTTTTATTCTCGGATTTTTACTACCTGATTCATATATAAATCAGGCAATAAAGCTTAGGCAGAAGCAAATACAAAACACATTGCCTTATTTTTTAGACCTTATGGTTGTTGGAATGGAGGCAGGTCTGGGGTTTGATGCTGCTGTAAACAGAGTGATTCAAAAAAGCAGCGGGCCCTTAAGTGATGAATTCAACAGGGCGCTTCAAGAGATTCGTATCGGCAAGCATAGGCGCGATGCCATGCGTGATATAGCTAACAGAGCAGGCGTTGATGATTTATCGACATTTCTGGCGGCTATAATTCAAGCTGATGAGCTGGGCATAAGTATTGGAAACGTTCTGCGTGTTCAGGCGCAGCAATTCCGCGTTAAGAGACGTCAGCGCGCTGAGGAGGCTGCTATGAAGTTACCGGTTAAAATGCTTTTTCCGCTGGTATTCTGTATTTTTCCGGCAATCTTCATTGTATTGCTTGGACCGGCCGTTTTGATAGTCAAAGAGATCATGCCTACTTTGAGCTGGTAATGCCTTACATTGTAATCACATATGAAGGCAAGCCTATAGGAGCTAAATTCCTGCGTTGTACCAATATATTTACAAGAATGCGGGGATTGCTTGGTCGGGTTGATATGAAAGGCATAGACGGGGCTTATATATCTCCATGCCAGGCCGTTCATACTTTTTTGATGCGCTTTCCCATAGATGTTGTTTTCGTTGCCGCAGATGGTACAGTGATTGATATCATCCATAGCCTTCAGCCGAACAAGACTACATCCATCAGACGTAATGCCAGAAGTGTTATAGAGCTGGATGCCGGCCGAGCCGAAGCGCTTTCTATCAAACCTGGCGGACGATTGAATGCGAAATTGGTTCGGGCCGAGGTCTTTGAACTTTAAGCTAATGATGTTATAATACCATGCAGTGATTAAGGGAGTGTTGCTTCTGCCGGCGCTTATAGAGCCGGTAGAGTGCATTTTAGAGGGGGTAAATCGTTGAGAATCGGTATATTTACCGAATCTTACAGGCCTGTAATTAATGGTGTCGTCACTTCCATAGAGGTCTATAAAAACGAGCTCAGAAGAAATGGACACCAGGTATATATCTTCGCCCCCGATTTTCCAGGCTACGATGCTGATGACGAGTTTGTAATTCGCTGCGATTCCTTCACGATTCCCGGCTATCATGATTATCCGATAGCTTATCCTTTGCCGGGTAAGACTTTATCTAGAGTAAAATCAATAGGCCTGGATCTTATACATGCACAGACACCATTTTCCCTGGGCCATGTTGGCTTTCATATAGCCGACAGGCTTGGACTGCCAAAGGTATATACTTATCATACGCTTTACGCTGAATATGCCCATTATGCTCCGTTTCAACGACAAAGCGCAAGGAAATTTCTAATGGCTCTAAGCAGGAACTTTTGCAATAGAGCAAACAGAGTATTGACACCTTCAACAGCTATTAAGCATATTTTAGAGGGCTATGGTGTCAAGCGGCCAATCACTGTGTTACCGACAGGCATAGATGTAGACTTCTTTGAAAATCTACGTAAGGGATGGGCAAGAAAAAAGTATGGCATCAGCAACGATGAACCGGTTCTTCTCTTTGCCGGCAGGCTAGCCAAAGAAAAAAATATTGATTTTCTTCTGAGAGCTTATAAAGAGATCGCTACAGCTATGCCGATGAGCAGATTTCTTATTGTCTCCGGTGGTCCTGATGAGGCCCGGCTCAGGGAGATGTCTAATGATTTAGGCCTAAGCGGCAACGTTATTTTTTGTGGTTATTTGCCCAGGGAGGAGCTGGCCAAGTGTTATGTTGATGCAGATGTATTTGTGTTTGCCTCCAGAACGGAAACACAGGGACTTGTTCTGATGGAGTCTTTAGCTGCCGGAACTCCGGTGGTAGCCGTAAACGCCATGGGCGTGGCCGATTTTATCAAAGATGGTTATAATGGAATACTTCTGGATGAAAACGAGAGTAAATTTGCAGCAGCTGTTCTAGCATTGCTTTCCAATCCGGAGAAACGAGCACAACTGGTTGCAAATAGCGCTGAAGCTGTGGCAGAGTGCTCAATTGCTCGTTGCACAGAGAAGCTTATAACAGTATATGAGGATGTGGTCGATCATGGCATGCGTGGGAATTAAGCTCTATATTTTTGACCTCGATGGAGTTGTTTACAGGGGGAGCGAGCCTGTAAACGGAGCAGTGGAGACTATTGGAAGCTTGCAGGAAGAAGGAAATAAAGTATATTTTCTCACTAATAACGCTACAATGGATAGGCAATCATTTGTAAATAAGCTAGGCAGAATAGGCATACATGTAACTGCTGATTCAATTATGACATCTGCCTACGCTACTGCGCTCTATCTGGTACGTTCACATCCCGGCGCTAGAATTATGGTCATTGGTGAAGAGGGGCTGCGGCGTGAGTTGTCCGATGTTGGTATGAAGATATCTTATGCTCCTGATAAAACGGATTTTGTAGTGGCCGGCCTGGACAAGAATTTCACTTATAAAAAATTAACTCAGGCGCATAGAGCTATCATCCATGGCGCCGCTTTTATTGCCACCAATAGGGATAATACCTATCCGGTAGAGGGTGAAACAATTCCAGGTGGGGGCGCAGTTGTAACGGCTATAGAGACATCGACCGGAAAGAGCCCTATTGTTATCGGCAAGCCTGAAAGCTTTGCTCTGACTCTGATTATGGAGATTACCGGAATGACGCCTGCAGAAACAGTTACTATCGGTGACAGGGTTGATACGGATATCATCGGAGGCAATAGAGCCGGGGTGCAAACCGTACTGGTGCTTTCCGGGGTTACGACGGCTGATGAAGCCGCTCTGCTGAAAGGTACGAGTCGCCCGGATATTATCATTAAAGATTTAAGTGAGTTGCGTAATAATCTATGCTAAAATAATATTAATATCAGAGCAATGACCGGCATGACTAACGGCCGGTTTATTTGATAATTCTATGCATATGTATGGGGGTAGGTAATGCAAAAGTTCATTTTTGTAACAGGCGGAGTTGTGTCATCGTTAGGCAAAGGAATATCCTCTGCTTCTCTTGGTAGGCTTCTCAGGGCTAGAGGGTGGACGGTCACCGTTCAGAAAATCGATCCTTATATAAATGTCGATGCCGGCACGATGAACCCTTATCAGCACGGAGAAGTCTTCGTTACTGATGATGGAGCAGAGACGGACCTCGATCTGGGCCATTATGAAAGGTTTATAGATATAAACCTTTCTCGTAACAACAATATAACCACTGGGGCCATCTACGGCAGCGTAATCGCCAAGGAGCGACGCGGGGATTATCTAGGCGGAACGGTGCAGGTCATTCCGCATATCACTAATGAGATTAAGGATAGGATATGGACAGTTGCCAGGGAGAGCAATGCCGAAATAGTTATTGTCGAGATAGGCGGTACGGCAGGAGATATCGAGGGACAGCCTTTTCTTGAAGCTATAAGGCAATTTCGCAATGATGCCGGCGAAGAGAATGTTGCCTATATTCATCTTACTTTGGTGCCTTTGCTGGGACCTGCTGGTGAACAGAAAACCAAGCCTACTCAGCATAGCGTAAGAGAGTTGAGAGCTATCGGGATACAACCCGATATAGTTATTTGCCGCTCCAAGGCACCCTTGTCTGAAGAGATGAAAGACAAGATATCACTCTTCTGTGACATAAGGAAAGAGGCTGTAATAGAGGCGCTCGATACTGACATAATCTATGCCGTGCCTCTGGTCTTTGAAGAGCAGGGGCTGGCAAGCATTGTGGCTGAATGTCTTAACCTGCCGGATCGCAAACCCAATTTAAGTGAATGGACAGCAATGATCGAAAAGATTAGGAATCCCCAGAAGAAGACAACTATAGCTATTGTCGGTAAGTATATTGAGCTTCGAGATGCTTATATCAGCGCCGTTCAGGCATTAAAGCACGGTGGCATTTCCAATGATGCTGTCGTCAATATCAAGTGGATAGATTCGGAAGATATAGAAGCGGAAGGCGTCAAAAAATATCTATCAGACGTCAATGGTATTCTTGTTCCGGGTGGTTTCGGTATAAGAGGTATAGAAGGCAAGATTGCAGCTATTAAATACGCCAGGGAGAATAACATTCCCTTCCTGGGAATTTGTTTGGGATTGCAATGCGCCGTGATCGAGTATTCACGTCACGTTTGTAATTTAAAAAATGCCAATAGTACCGAATTCAATCCCGAAACGCCCCATCCTGTAATAATTTATTTATCAGAACAGCAGGATACGGTTGATAAAGGCGGTACTATGCGCCTTGGACAGTATCCCTGCCGATTGAAACATGGCACGGTGGCGCATAATGCTTACGGCGAAGAGCTAATATTTGAGAGACATCGCCATAGATACGAAGTGAATAATGATTATCGGGAAGCGCTGGAATCTTGCGGCCTGGTGCTGTCCGGCGTATCACCGGATGATAAATTGGTAGAGATGGTTGAAGTGCCGGATCATAAGTGGTTTGTGGCGTCTCAGTTTCATCCTGAATTTAAGTCGCGTCCGGATAGAGTTCATCCCTTGTTCCGTGATTTTATAAAGGCTTCGTTGACATAGCGAGGTATGCTTATACCAATCAAGGATGAGAATCCAACCAGGCGTTTTCCCTGGATAACGTTGCTTCTTATAGCTATCAATATAACCGTTTATTATCTGCAGATGAGGAGCGGGATAAGGGCGGAAAATCAGATTTTTGAAAGGTATGCTCTTTATCCTAAAGCGATAAAGGAGAGTGTGCTGCATGGTGAGGCATTAACCTTTACAACGATTGAAAGCATGCTAACACACATGTTCATGCATGGCGGGTGGCTGCATCTGGGAGGAAATATGCTCTTTCTCTGGATATTCGGTAACAATGTAGAGGATGTTCTGGGGAAGTTACGCTATCTGTTTTTTTATTTAGCAAGCGGCCTTATTGCAGCCCTAACACATATAGCGTTGCATTCCTCATCGAATATTCCGGTTATCGGCGCCAGCGGTGCAGTGGCGGGAGTGCTGGGCGGATACATGCTCCTTTATCCGCATGCCAGAGTTGTAACAGCGCTGGTGATACCAATTCCATTTATATGGGGGCTGATAAGATTCGTTCGGATCCCGGCTATGCTTTTGCTGGGGTTATGGTTTCTATTGCAGTTCTTCTCAGGTATTATGTCTCCGTTGCAGCCAGCGGCTGGTATGCAGGTGGCATATTTTGCCCATGTGGGCGGTTTTATAGCAGGTATGCTGCTGATAGGTATAATGAAATGAATGTGAGTGATGTCCTTGGTCTGGGCAGTGATATCGGATATTCATAGTAATTATGTGGCTTTGAAAGCAATAAGGCCGTATTTGCGTGCTGCCGATATCATCTATTGCCTTGGTGATGTGGTAGGATATGGCCCGCAACCAAATGAATGTTGCCAATTTATCGAGGATTTAAATGTGGAAATTGTCTCCGGCAATCATGATTTGGCAGCGGTAGAGAAATATGATATTGAGCGATTTAACGAGAGGGCCAAGGCCGCCATGCAGTGGACAGCCGCAAACTTGACCAACCGGAGCAGGCGCTTCCTTAAATCCCTTGACAGATATATTATCACTGATAAAGCTACATTTGTTCACGGCTCCTGGCCTGACCCCGATGCCTATGTTTTTAATACGAACGATGCGGCCGTCGCCATGGAGAATCAGCCTACCGAACTCTGTTTTGCCGGCCATACGCATAGGCCGGCACTATATATGGATTCCGGAAATGGCGGCATAGAGAAACTGCCGGTAAGGACAGATATGGCATATAAGCTGATACCGGGATGTAAATATTTTATTAATCCCGGTAGTATCGGGCAGCCCAGAGACGGCAATCCGGCTGCTGCTCTTGCGCTCTATGATGATAAAACAGAGACGCTCTCCTTCGTCAGACAGGCATATGATGTGCAGGCCGTACAGGCTATGATGGAATCATACTCCTTGCCGCAAAGGCTGATAGACCGCTTGGCGCATGGCTTATAATTCTATACGTGACATACCGGCCAGAGCAAGATGAAAATCTATTTGTTCGTCTGTGCGTATTGGCCCCATAGATGCAAAGCGCTCACTTTCCACATTATTGGCGGTTACAGGAGCGGTTGTTGCCGTAGGTATGGCGGCGTTATGTAATTGCTCATGCCATCGCTGCTGCTCAACGAGCTTTTCTCCCAGGTGGTTGCAGACCGAGCAACGGAAACGAACGTAAACGACATTGGGACCGGAGAGCCGCGTATAAGCGCCCATTTGTACAACCTCGTCAGCATCTATAGGGTGTCCGCAGATACATGTTACGGGTATTCCCATACAGCCTTCCCCCATTTCATAATATTTTAGCGATCTGGCGTCCTGATTGCTTTCATAAATGCATCTTTACGTAACAAGAGTGCATTGGGTAACGCATCGAGTATACCGAAGATTGTCAGCAGACCCCAAAAAGGCAGTAGACTGCTATACATCCAGAGCACAGCATAAGCGATAAAATCGCTTCGTACGATTCGTATGCTACCTGTAATTGAACCGATAATGCCATATCTTTTATAAATCATTAAAGGCGCTGAGAACATAAGGCTGGTAGCCAGCAATATGCCCGGAAGCAGCCCGAGAACGATAGCAGCAATAATAAGGCAGCTGGAGATTGAGGTGAGAAACAAGATGTTCATTACGCCTCTGACCCCCAGATTGATAACATGGTAGCGGCTGAACGCTTTGGTAGTAAAGATCAGGGAGAGAGGACCTACAAGTGGAAAAAGCAGCCACTTGGCAGAGCTGAAAGAGAGTAGCACTATAGCGATTGCAAAGATGGCAAGCATGATTGTCCAACCGCGGTCATGGTCGCGGAATGCATTGTAATATATCATCCGTTCTGCCATGATCCTGCCCCTCGTTTCTTATGGTTCCAGGCTGTTCATGCTTTATGTATACCCATTAGTATATTACTTCTATACCGGAAAGAACATATCCTTCATAGCGGACAACATGCTATAATAATGAAAAAGCTGCTTGATAAATCGAGGAGATATTATGAAAGTTGTAGCAACAAACAGGAAGGCCTATCATGATTACTTTATTTTGGAAGAAGTTGAAGCAGGCATTGTTTTAACCGGAACGGAGATAAAATCCATCCGTGACAGCAAAGTCAATCTACGCGACAGTTATGCCGGGGTAGAGAACGACGAGGTCTTTATTTATAATATGCACATCAGCCCGTATGAAGCAGGTAATCGCTATAACGTAGATACACTGAGACGCAGAAAATTGCTGCTGCACAAAGAGGAGATAAGGCGCCTTACAGGTAAGGTCAAGGAGAAGGGGCTCTCTTTAGTGCCTCTTAAAATATATATCAGCAACCGCGGCCTGGCCAAGATTACTCTGGCTCTGGTCAAGGGAAAGAAGCTTTATGATCGACGGGAGACGCTGGCTAAGAGAGATGCCGATATGGAGATAGCCAGGGCCATAAAAGAACGTCAAAAGGGATAACGCTTTCTGGTAAAGCCGGTAAACAAGAATAGTTTAAAGTGCATCTTGCATGGGTAAAATGAAATCCGAAAGGAGACGTGAATCGCTTTGAGGATAGATTTTTTACCCTTGTTTTTTTTGGCCCTGGGTATAACGGTTCTGACATTTCCTGATATATTTGCATATCTGATAGGGTTGGGCATGATAGCCTGGGGCATAAAGGGTATACTCACAGCTAAACGGATTTATAAAGAAAGGAGGGAGAGTTGATGAGTTTGGATGATCTGAGCATAAATGCCAAAGTAAAAGCAAAGATAGCTGCTGATGATCAGTTGGACGTCTTTGACATCAACGTTGATACCGAGGATGGAATTGTTTATTTGCGGGGCATAGTGGATACTTTGGATAGCAGGGACAGGGTATCTGAATTGGCTTGGGATGTAGATGGGGTAGAAGATGTTGTTAATGAGGTTATCGTCAGATAAGCAGACAAAGCTCTAGATACCGAGATACGTTATTTTGAAGGCGGGTTGCATTCCCGCCTTTTGGCTTTACATTCATTTGTTCATGGTATAAAATTAATTGTGCTAAATTAACTGGGAGATCTCTTTGGGCAATGACGTTGGAACGAATGGAGGTAACTAACTGGGGCAGGGCGGTAGCACTCTTTTTCAGTGTGCTATTGGGCATCGGGATCATCTATTCTCTGAAGAGCGTTCTTCTCCTGATTGCCATGGCGACCCTTCTGTCCTATGTGTTCAGACCTCTGGTCAATCTCTTTACATCCTGGGGAATACCCAGACTGGCAGCTGTGCTGATATCCTATCTGATAGGAATACTGGTTATGGCACTTTTGATTTTTCTGATAATACCGCCACTAAGCAAGCAGTTCATAACATTTACCGCTGAATTGCCCGACTACCTTAACAGATTGCAAAAAGTTTACGGCAATTTGCTGCAGCGATTGAATATAGGACAGCAGCCATTTCTATCATCCTCAGAAATGGCTGCAAGATTGGCTAGCATACTCAGCACTCTTTTACAACAAGCGTTGTCCGGGGTACTGGGGATTGCAGGCCTGATTATAATTCCCATTTTATCATTCTTTATGTTGCTTAGCGGTCCGGCAATGTGGGATGCATTTGTCTATATCCTACCGGATAAGCGAAAAGATGAGATAATAGATCTGGCCGTTGCTACCAATAATCTCCTGGGGAATTATATAACAGGACAGTTGCTTCTTATTGCCAGCATAGGCTTCTTAACCACCGTGGGGCTGCTGATAATGGATATACCCTTTGCTCTTGTGCTGGGGCTGATAGCGGCAATGTTGGAAGTCATCCCCAGCTTAGGACCTATAATGGCCGCTGTTCCGGCTGTTTTGCTTGGCTTAAGCACTAAGGGCTGGCTTTTTGCTCTTGGCATAGCCGGCTTTTATATGTTTGTTCAGGCAATTGAAAACTATGTACTGGCGCCTACTATTCTGGGAAGATCTGTTGGCTTGGATCCACTGTTAATAATTTTAGCTGTCATGATTGGCGGACATTATGCCGGCATTCTTGGCGCTCTTGTAGCCATACCGGCAGCGGCGGTCTTGAAGCCGATTATTATTCACTATGTCCGGCAATATAAAGAGCGTCGGACGGCTCTTACAGCAGATGGTAATAAATCCTGCTCCACGGCTGACTCCGAGAATTCAAACGCTGGATAGCAGTCTCATGCCAGCCTGTAATCTTGTTTAGCATTTGGTACAATGGGGTAAGTAACCTCCAGAAATTTCTGGAGGTGATTTGCTTGAGAAAAGCTGTTATTCTATTGATTACAGCAGTTCTCTTTTTTACAGTCTTATCTAAATGTTGCGACGCATCGCCCAATGATATCAGGCTGAAAGATCTGATTATCTTGCGCTATAGAGTTTCTGCTGCCGGTATGACGCCTCTGCAAAGAGCCGTGGAAACCAGGAAACGAATGGTTACAGTCATCAACGGCGCTCCGTTGCGATCGCAGAGAATAACTCTATCTACTAGAAACGGAATGCCGGTCATTGTAGCCAATGGCGTAATGTTGGCTACTGTAACGCCGGCCGATGCCAGAGCGAATGCTGCAACACAGATTGATGTGGCTCGAACATGGCATAGAAATTTTCAGATGCGCCTACCAGGATACCAGGCATGGTCTAGATACAACAGGTAGAAAGAAAAGGCGTCAATAATAAGAAAAGAGGAGGACGGCAATCACCGTCCTCCTCTTTTAGAACATTTACCGCTATCTTAGAATATAACTCTTTCGGTTTCCTTATCAAAGAGACGTATTTTAGAGATATCGAAGTATACATCAGAGATGGTACCCATCTTTGCACAAGTTCCTGCATCTACGGAAGCAGTCAGATTGCTGCCGCCAATATTCAGATAGAGGAAGACATGTGAACCCATAGGTTCTAGCACTTCAATACCGGCCTTGATAGGATAATCATTAAGTGGTGTTTCCAGAATGCTTGCATCGTAAATATCTTCCGGCCTGATACCCAGAACAGCTTCCTGGTCCATATACCCTCTGGCCAGATCGAAGAATTCTTCAGGAACTCCAATCGAAAATCCTTCGCCCTCGAAGGCCATCATACCATTTTTAGAAACCACCTTGCCGTTAAGAAAGTTCATGGCAGGGCTGCCGATGAAGCCACCGACAAAAATATTGCTGGGTTCATTATAAAGTTCCAAAGGAGATGCCACTTGCTGGATGACACCATCGCGCATGATAACAATTCTATCGCCCATGCTCATGGCTTCCGTCTGATCGTGCGTGACGTAAATGGTTGTTATGCCTAAACTGCGGTGAAGCTTTATCAATTCCGCCCTAGTCTGGACTCTGAGCTTGGCATCGAGGTTGCTAAGAGGCTCATCCATGAGAAAGACCTTCGGCTCACGGACAATGGCTCGCCCAAGAGCAACACGCTGGCGCTGTCCGCCGGAAAGCTCTTTGGGTTTACGATTCAGCAGATGCTGTATGCCCAATATTTCAGCCGCATTATATACTTTCTGCTTGATATCTGCTTTGCTATATTTTCTGAGTTTCAAACCGAATGCCATGTTGTCATAGACACTCATGTGCGGGTAAAGGGCGTAGTTCTGAAAGACCATGGCGATATCTCTGTCCTTGGGCGGTATGTGGTTTACCAGAGTATCCCCAATATAGATCTCTCCGCTGGTGATCTCTTCCAGGCCGGCAACCATTCTAAGGCAGGTAGTCTTGCCGCAACCGGAAGGCCCTACTAAAACGAGAAACTCCTTATCTTTTATCTCAAGATTGACGTCGGATACGGCTGTTACGCTACCAAAATTCTTGGTAACATTTTTTAAGATAACCTCTGACATTAAAGTGCCCCCCTCAAGTAATCCGTTCTCTTGCAAAAACAAATAAATATAGAATGTACAATACGTTCAATATTTTAACATATTATAGTTCTATGGGAAAGCAGTAAAATCCTCTTTAAAGTCTTATTCGGCACTATATATATAGTGCCTTTCTATGGCTGCTGAGTAAGAAAAAAAGTTGAAAACCCTGCCCAGGCTGGCAAGCGCCTGCAAGATGTTTAAAAAATCGTAGCTGTGGGTATATTTCAGATATGTTGTAGGGCACCATTAACTAAAAGTGTATTCCAGGTATATGGAGTAGATTCTTAAAGCGATATTATAATATCGCTTTGTTTTCAGGAGGTAAAATGAAAGGGATAGAGTTTGGTATCGATGGCTGGAGAGCTGTAATCGCAGATAAATTCACCTTCGATAACGTGCGTCTGGTGGCACAGGGGATTGCAGAGTATCTCAAGGAGAGAGTAGAAGAAGAGATTAAAATAGCTGTAGGTTATGATACCCGCTTTCTTTCCGACAACTTTGCTGAAGCGATAAGCGAGGTTCTGGCAGCCAACGATATCCGTGTCAATCATTATTATGCCGCCTGTCCTTCGCCATTGATTTCATATCTGGTAAAGAGTGATCAATTGAGTGGCGGGGTGGTGGTAACCGGCAGCCATAAGCCTCCCCGCTTTAATGGAATTAAGTTTAAAGCATCCTATGGCGGTCCCGCATCAGCGGATATGATGCACCGTATTGGAGAAAAGATAGCCGCTTTGCGGGATGAAGATGTCAAACGCACCTCCATAGTAGAAGCCATAGAGAGTGGTAAGGTAGTGATTGAAAATGGCGACAAGGAATATCTTAATCATCTGCTGAGTCTGGTGGATACGGATGCCATAAAATCATTTGCGCCCGCCATAGTGACCGATTCTATGCATGGCGCTGGGATAGGCTATCTATCGGGTCTGCTGAATCGTGCCGGTTGCATGGTTTATAACATAAGGGAAGATCTTAATCCCATCTTTGCAGGTGTGAATCCCGAACCTATTGCCCGTAACCTGGAAGAGCTCTCTCTGGAAATGAAGAAAAGCGAGGCTGTGGTAGGCTTTGCTGTCGACGGTGATGCAGATCATCTGGGCGTAATGAATAACTGGGGTGGATATATATCGCCGCAGCAGATATTCCCTTTGCTGCTGCTTCATCTTATCAGAAATAAAAGGTGGAACGGTATAGTGGTAAAAACAGCAGCCGTCACCTCTATGATAGATAAAATCGCCAGGGTGTTGGCTTTGAAGGTACGTGAAACGACGGCAGGCTTTCAAAATATAACCGCGTTCATGCTGGAAGAGGATTTTCTTATAGGCGGCGAGGAGAGCGGCGGATACAGCTTCAAAAACCATATACCGGAGCGAGACGGCCTGCTTTCCGCTCTGATGCTGACCGAGATGATGGCCATGGAACACCGTACGATAGCCAAGCTGCTGAACAGCCTTTATGATGAATTCGGCGCTCTTTATTATGATAAACGCAGCCTTCATGTACAGACAAGGGATACTTTGATAGATGACTTGAGAGCCAGAGCTCCCGGTATTATTGCCGGCGCCAAGGTTGACGACGTAAGGATGGAAGACGGTATAAAATACATTATGCGTAATGGTAACTGGCTTCTGATAAGAGCATCTGTTACGGAGCCCATTGTCAAAGTTTATGCAGAGGCCGGTGATATAGCGGAGACACAAGAATTATTAGATGCAGGGGGGGAGATGATCGGGGCGGAGGCTACCATTGAGCCGATAGCACTCGAGATTTAATTATGAGCGTTGAAGATCTGAGCATGTTTAAGTTTTTGTATTCTGTTCTGAACAGGGTGCATGTCGCCTATGTGGGAACATACCCACCTCGCGAGTGCGGCATAGCCACCTTTACTCAGGACCTGACCAGCGAGATTGACAAATTTACGCCCTTCTCCAAATCCAGAATTGTAGCCATGAATGATCGGGGAGCCATATATGCTTACGGCGATAAGGTCTTTATTCAGGTGGATAGCTCCGATGAGCAGGCTTACATAACAGCCGCTGAGGCGCTGAATAAATCTAATGTAGACCTGATTAATATTCAGCATGAATTCGGTATATTTGGAGGTGAATACGGCGAATATCTCCTTACTATGCTGAAGCATTTGCGTAAGCCGGTGGTAACTACGCTTCATACGGTATTGCCTAATCCCGCACCTAAAATGCGCGATATTGTTCAAAAAATAAATTATCATAGCCAGGCATTGGTGGTCATGGTCAAGAAAGGTGCCGAGATACTCTTCAATGATTACGGCCTGGATGCCGATAAAATGTATCTTATCCCGCATGGCGTACCCAATGTCCATCGCTGGCCGTCAATGCCGGTCAAGAAACGTCTCGGATTGGGAACGAAGACCATAATGTCTACCTTCGGCCTGATTAATAGAGGAAAAGGCATAGAACACGTTATTGATGCTTTGCCGGCTATTGTGGATAAACACCCGGACATCATTTATCTAATCCTGGGGCAAACGCATCCAGGTGTTCGGCGACACGAAGGAGAGAACTACCGAGATATGCTGCTGCAGAAGGTACATGATAATGGACTTATCAATCATGTACGCTTCAATAACCGCTACATGACAAAGAAAGAGCTGGTGGATTATCTGCTGGCCACCGATGTCTATGTCACGCCGTATCTGAGCAAGGATCAGATATGCAGCGGCGCCCTGGCCTACGCCGTAGGAGCAGGAAAAGCCATAGTCTCCACGCCGTATCTCTATGCACGCGAGGTATTGGCCAACGGCAGAGGCCTGTTGACTGAGTTTGAGTATCCGGATGGGATTGCCGAGTGTGTTTGCAATATCCTTGGATCTTCGGAATTACGCCAGCAAATGGAACTGAAGACCTTTAAATACGGTCGAAAGATGAGCTGGCATAATGTAGCCATTGATTATCTGGATCTCTTTGATCGCATTCTAAGTTTCTCCAGTCGTCTCAACGAAAGAATGATTAGCAGGAGGCTGAAAAGCAAGATATGATTTGCAGGGAGAGAACAATGACATATTTAAAAATAAATATGGAGCATATGCGCACCCTTACCGACGACACAGGTATCTTTCAGCATGCTAAATATTCTGTGCCCCACCGGTATCACGGCTACTGTACTGATGACAACTCCAGAGCCCTGCTGGCGGCTGCCAAAGATTACGAAATCAGCGGAGACGAATCCTGTATGGATATTTTGACAGTCTATATCTCCTATTTGCATCACGCCCAGATGCCCGATGGACGTTTTCATAACTTTATGAGCTTTGGTCGGGAGTTTCTGGATGAGCATGGCTCAGAGGATTGTTTCGGCAGGGTTATATGGTCCCTGGGCTACGTTTTAGCATCCAATCTGCCTGACAGAGTGCGGCTGTTGGCCTGGCATATCTTTGAAAAGGCCAGACCCAGGTTGAAAGAACTGAAATCATTGCGGGGAAACGCCTATGCGCTGGTGGGGCTGAGCCACTTTGCTGAATCCGAATGGGCAGACATAATGGTTAACAAGGAGATAGAGCGGAGCATCAATATTCTGATAAGCGAATATGTCAGGACATGTGATTACAAATGGAGATGGTTTGAGAATATTATGGCCTATTCCAACGGCCTGTTGCCGTATTGCCTGCTGGTAGCAGGAAACGCCATAGGCGACGGCAAGGCACTGAAGACGGCCTATGAAAGCCTGGATTTTCTGAGTGAGGTCACCATACCCGGCGCCATGCTGGAGATGGTAGGCTGCGACGGCTGGTATTCGCGTGGCGGCATTAAAGCAGTCTTTGATCACCAGCCGGTGGATGCCATGATGTCTGTCTTGGCTTATTGTGAAGCTTATGAGTTGACCGGCGATATTGCTTACAAACGCTTGGCAGATATCTCCTTTCAGTGGTTTACCGGCAATAATGTGCTTTTCACTAAAATGTACGATCCCCTAACCGGCGGCTGCTATGATGGATTGACAGCCAAAGGCCCCAATCTCAACCAGGGAGCGGAATCTACGGTTTCATTTATTATATCGCAGCTTAGAATGCTTGAAATGCTGGGTGATGAATATGGTGCATATTTTCTTGCCGTCAGTCACCAAGTCTCCAGTTGCCAATAGGTAAAAATGTAGTAATATCTTAACTTTTACAGTAAAACAGAGAAAAAGCCAGCCGGCAGCCCAGTAAACAAGCGGGTTACCGGCTGTTTTACTTTTTCACAAAATTGTAGGGAAACAGCTGTTTCTTCGTAGCCGCCAATAAACTTCTTATCTCACCCCCTGGGGAAGTATCCGCATACATCTTCACCGCTCTCTCCTTGAACTCCGCTGTATACTTATTCTGTTTTTGCCCTTTTCTCATACCCTTAAGACCTCTCTTAGGCTTATTTTATCACTTTGCCGCTTGAAATCTCTACTCTTTCGGGTAAGCTCCGCCAAGTTGTTCCCGTTGGCAGGAAATACATTAAAACGATAAAAGGAGTTGAAAGCCTTCTGCAGGTTCACAGAAAAGAGCTTTAAGATGAATTTTGGTGGCTGTTCATGCCAAAAAGGGACTGTTTGTTCTGATCAGGCTTTTTTATGCAGGAAGGGTAAAAAATAAGAGCGCCGGAGAGCAAAAGCTCTCCGGCAAGAGTTCAAAAAGGAATACCCACCGCTATGAGGTTTTACTTTAGAACTCACTTTTATTATAACTCCTATTACGTTATATGTCCACATAATTTTAGCCGCTTTCCGTTTGCTACTGATTTGAAAAAGTAAATGCACACCCCGGGGTTGCGTTCGGTCTTACAAACGGGGTAGCGGGGACGTACGTTGATTAATTTGACAAACCGTAATATAAATCTGGAAACAAGCTGAAAGATTATGAGCAGATTATGCCGGCTGCTGCAGATGAAAGCAATCACATTTGTATCGGAACGGACAAGATGACCATTTATCTGGCCGGGAGCGATATAGATGCTGATTCCTGCCATAATGGAGACATCGATGGCGCTGGTAATAGAACGTAGCAGGCGCATACCGATTCCCAGAATAACCTTACCACAGCAACTTATACCTGCGATGCAGACTATAACCGACAGCTACGCCTATGATGCTTACGGCAATCTCCTGGGCCATAGCGGCGCTACGGATCACCCCCTACCAATATGTGGGCGCGTTGGGATATTACCAGGATGACAGCGGTCTACAGCTCTTAACCCATAGGTATTATGATCCCAATACCGGCAGGTTTACTACAGTAAATCCGATAGATTACAATGGTGGGTATAATCTGTATGCGTATGTGGATGGGAACCCGGTTGATGGGGTTGATCCTAATGAACTGGCTTCTATAGGTGAAGGTAATGAGCTGTTTTATATAAAATTATAATAAAGAAGCGTATGTGTATTATTTTTCTTTGAGAGATAAAGTATACCCTGTGAATAGAACTCTGTTCAATGATAAACAAGCGAAGCAAAGGCAAAAGGCGAATTAAAGCGGTTTATGAAACAACTGGGAAAGACAGATTTATTAATTTGTGACGAATGGGGCTATGTTCCCTTTGAAAAAGAGAGCTCACAGCTACTGTTTCAGGTTATTTCCGAATGTTATGAGAAAAGGAGCGTGATCATTACAACAAACCTGAAATTTAGTAAATGGAATGGCATTTTCTATGACGAAAAACTGACGAGTGCAACTATTGACAGATTGGTGCACCACAGCCACCTGCTGATTTTTCAAGGGCAAAGCTACAGGCTGACCCACTCAACCTTGAAATCCCATTAATGGGATAGGGGTGCTCGGATTTATATTTGCCAAAAACACTCTGTTGATAATCTGAGCTATTGTTGGGGTCTCCCCCTTAGTGTGACTACTGTTAGGGAAGGTGGGGGAGTAAACATTTTGCGGTTGCCAACAACAGAAAAATGTAGTAATATTTGCAAAGTAATTAAATGCGCCTTTAGCTCAGTGGATTAGAGCGTCTGACTACGGATCAGAAGGCCGCAGGTTCGAGTCCTGCAAGGCGCGCCAGTTTAAGCAATATTAGAACCTGCATTATGAGCAGGTTTTTTTATTGAGGAAAAAATAATGATCTTTCCAAGCAGGAATTTTGATGAATTAAAAGAGCTGGATCGGCAATTCAAACATCGCTCCCCTATTTTGCTGAGGGCATATTTAGAATACAGGATGGCCGAATGCCCTGATTTATCATATTTAGATACCATGGTTATTGATGATAAGGTTAGGAGCCAAAAGTATACGCAGCAAGAATACGAAGAAAATGGCATACAATGGCTATGCGAACGGAATGCGTGAAGATCAAGAAGAGAAGAAGAGTTACGGCGTTAATTGGGGATTTAGCAATGCCTTTGCCGTAGCTGTTGTTGCCGTGCCGATGCCGGCGGGGGAGGATGAATTTATGTAGCGATTTTAACTCTAGCAACTTCAAGGTCAAATCCAGGCATCTCTCCGGTAAAGCGGCATGGGATATTCCGGATTTGAGGCGCCTGGTAAAATTCAGAAGGGGTTATACAACAAGCTAGCGAAGAATATTTTAACAAGATTGGAGAAATGCTTCGTGAAATGGCATACAGTGTATCATTGGATGGAGACCGCTAAGCAGAGGGAATTTATCAACATAACCACCATAGTGGAAGATACCGTCAAAGAGACGGGCATCAGAGAGGGGATGGCGCTGGTCAGCGCTATGCATATCACTTCCGGTGTTTTCGTCAATGATGAAGAGGAAGGCATTAAGGCGGATTTTATGGAATGGGCTGAGAAGCTGGCGCCGTTCAGGTCTGATTACCGACATCATCGTACCGGAGAAACAAATGGCGACGCTCATTTAAAAAGCCTTCTATTTCATCATCAGGTCATGATTCCCGTAACCAATGGCAAGCTTGATCTGGGACCCTGGCAGGAGATCTTCTACGCTGAATTCGATGGTCGCAGGCGCAAGCGATTATTAATAAAGGTGATGGGCGAATAGCGCATGATTCCTGATAATGGGTGATGATCGTCCCGTTTCGGATTTATTGCAGGAGGGTAATGATAAGAAACTGCAATAACAGCGAGGAGGTATTGTTATGTGGGGACATCATCATAATGGTACACATCATGGTAAAATTAAGATGTGCATGATTCTGGGACTGACCGGAGGAATATATTTTTTAATACGGCTGATGCTTCTTTCTGGAACGATCGCCGGTATGGCCAGCAGGTGTGGGCTGCGGCACGGCGGTATGCATCTTTGTTCGGTGTGCGGTAAATATCATGGCATGGCGGGTAGACGTGAAGATAGAATTGGGATGCTGCGTGAAGAGCTGCAGGAGATGCAACGCCGGTTGCAGAAACTCGAACAAGGATGAGCGGAAGTATCCATAGCAGCGGGAAATCAAACCTTGACTATATGTGTTCGCAAAGTTAAAATGGTGTAGACATAAATCATACGCGGAGAGATGGCCGAGTGGCTTAAGGCGCACGCCTGGAAAGCGTGTGGGCGGGCAACCGTCTCGAGGGTTCAAATCCCTCTCTCTCCGCCATGCGCCCTTGTAGCTCAGCAGGATAGAGCAGAGGCTTCCTAAGCCTTGTGCCGGGGGTTCGAGTCCTCCCAAGGGCGCCAAAAAAGTGCTGATAGCTGATATATGGATGACTATATATTATTTATGAGAGAAGCGCTGGAAGAGGCTGCCAAAGCGTATCGAATGTGTGAGGTGCCGATTGGCGCTGTTGTTGTCTTAAACGGCCGTGTAATCGGACGGGGATGGAACGCTAAGGAGCTTCTCAATGATCCTACGGCACATGCTGAAATCATGGCATTGAGGGAAGCTGCAAAAGCCGAGAATAGTTGGAGGCTTTGCGGCAGCTCTCTTTACGTGACTAAGGAGCCATGTCCCATGTGTGCCGGTGCTATGGTTCAGGCCAGGGTGGAGCGCCTGGTATATGGGGCGCCGGATGTGAAGTATGGAGCAGCCGGGAGCGTTTTTAATATCGCCGATGCTCCTGCAATGAATCACAGGATGGAAGTGACAGGAGGCATTCTGCAGGAAGAATGCGCCAATATATTATTAAAGTTTTTTCGTGAATTACGCGGATGAGGTTATGGACGCATTGATATACGGAGAGATGGCCGAGCTGGCTGAAGGCGATCGACTCGAAATCGATTAGGCGGCTGATAACCGTCTCGGGGGTTCAAATCCCTCTCTCTCCGCCAACGATATCCATAATATGAATGCGGAAAGACTGAGTGTTGAAAAAAACGCTCAAGCAGATTGCCGAGCGTAACTACCTCAGGCTTTGGCTTGAAAAGATATTTAAGAATTGATCGTGCTAGACGGGGAGCTAGCGGTGCCCTGAACCCGCAATCCGCTATAGCGGGGTTGAATCCCTGCTCGAGGTGCTCGTTTTTTAAGTCTGGCCGCAGTAAGTGGTGTTGAAGGTCGGGTCCTGTGCAATAGGCGCCTGTGAACCCCGTCAGGTCCGGAAGGAAGCAGCGGTAAGCAGGATAATCTATGTGCCACAGTCAATCTGGCCGGAGCTAACTGCTACGGTAACGTTAGGAAACGTTTATCGACAGCAGGTGCACGATCAACATTTTATTAGGAGGAAAAATGTCTGCCCGGTCGCTTTACAGGCAATATCGCCCACGGCGCTTCCAGGAAGTGGTAGGCCAGGAGCACATCGTAGAGACCCTCAAGAACTCCATCAAGTTTGACAGACTCTCGCACGCATATCTTCTCTGCGGCCCGCGGGGAACTGGTAAGACTACTATTGCTCGCATACTGGCTATGCTTATCAACTGTCATGAGAATGATGGCGATGATCCCTGTCTTGTGTGTACATCTTGCCGCAGCATTGCCGACGGTTCAGCTCTGGATATAATCGAATTCGATGCTGCTTCACGTGGCAAGGTGGATGAAATACGGGAAATCATTGACAGAATAAGCTATGCTCCTGCTGAGCTTAAATATAAGGTCTACATTATGGACGAAGCTCACATGCTGACTCGTAACGCCTTCGATGCGTTGCTGAAGACACTGGAAGAACCTCCTGCTTATACCGTTATTATACTTTGTACCACTGAACCGCATCGGTTGCCGATCACTATCCGTTCCAGATGCCAGCGTTTTGATTTCGGTTGCATACCGGCAGCAGAGGCTGCCGAGCACTTAAAAGCTGTTGCCGCCAGAGAGAATATTGCTTTAGATGAAGAGGCGGCCTATCTTCTTGCCTTGCAGGGTGAAGGATCAATGCGTGATTCTCTGGGGCTGTTGGAGCGAGTTGCGGCTTCAGGCAACGAGCAGTTGGACCGTACTGCGGTGGAGAGTCTGCTCGGTTTAAGTAACAGGCAAGCGGTTTATGAAGCTGTTAAAGCTCTAATGAAGGGTGACAGGCATAGCCTGGCTGCGCTTACTCTCTCTGCTCACAGCACGGGAAAGAGTTTGGATCGTTTCGCTAAGGATATGATATCCGTACTGCATGCCGGTTTGATATACGGTATAGATAAAGACCTCTTATCGGATGCGGCTCCATTACCGGACGAAGAGGCTGTTTTAGGTGAGATCGCTGCTGCTTTTCCGCAGCATGGATTAATAAGATGCATAGAAGAACTAACGGAAACGGTAAATCGTATGAGGAACAGCTCACAGCCGTTGATAGTTCTGCAAGCTGGATTGCTAGGGCTGGTAGCCGATAAAGGAAAGCTTTTCGATAAATCGGAGGCTTTTGCAGGCGGAAAGGGTTCCGACGAGGGAGGATATACTCTAACAGAGAAAAGAGCGGAGCCCTATAAAGCAGTTACCAAGTCAACTCTTAAGAAAACTGCCGAGCCGGCAGAGCCGGCGCAGGCGGTATCAGAGCGCTCTATGGATAATGCTGAGTCTATCAGTCCGCCTACCGCGGATTTAGCCGGTATCAAGAAAATTTGGCCGGAGCTCACATTGGCGTTTAAACCTTTTGGAGTACATCTTTATACTATGTTATCCTGTAGTAGTGAAGCGGTATTCTATGACGGTGAACGCCTGAAGATAGGCTTTCATTATCAGTATGCATTTGAAGTAGCCAATACGCCTGATAACAGGCGTGTGCTTGTGGATGTGTTGCGCCGGCATCTGGGTGCCGGAATCAAAGTAGAGCTCTCAATAATTTCCGAGAAGTTGCCGCTGGAAGAGACCTCTGACGGGGAAACTCTTTCCGGTTCCGAGATGGTGTATGCTGCCCTAGACCTTTTTGGCGGCAGCAGCGTAGTTAGCAAATAAGATATGATTATTAGAGCCGGCAAACTGAAGAAGAGCGTTTGAGCGCAAAGCTATATCCTTTAGATAAAGAGCCTTTGATGGATTATGGGAGGTAACTTATGCTGGGAGCAGGCGGTATGATGAAGCAGGTGCAAAAGATGCAGGCCGAGATGGCCCGTATTCAGAATGAACTGGCCGATGAAAGAATTGAAGGCAGTGCCGGAGGCGGTATGGTGAAGGTCGTCGCCAACGGCCAGCAGGAGATATTGGATATCGTGATAGCGCCGGAGGTTGTAGATCCGGATGATATTGAAACGTTGCAGGATTTGGTGCTGGCCGCTGTGCGTGATGCCATGAAGAGATCACAGGATATGGCTGGTGAAAAGATGTCGAAGCTTACCGGCGGTTTGAAACTGCCGGGAATGTGATTAACAACAACGGAGTTGATATCTAAATTATGCGTGCATTTGCCAAGCCGTTGGCAAGGTTAATTGAAGAACTGACGAAGATGCCCGGTGTGGGGCCTAAAACCGGGCAGAGGTTGGCTTATTATATATTGCAAACGTCCAGGGAGAATGCCTCCAAACTGGCCGATGCCATTTTGGAGGTTAAGGATAAGATACATACCTGTTCCATATGCAATAACTTTACGGATAAGGATCCGTGCGGCATCTGCTCCGATCTTTCACGCGATGCCGCTACGCTGGCTGTGGTTGCTGAGCCCAGAGATGTAGCCGCCATGGAGCGATCTGGTGAGTTTAAGGGTATTTACCATGTTTTGCAGGGGCTTATAGCACCGATGGAAGGAATAGGACCGGAGGATCTGAAGATACGTGAATTGCTGGAGCGTATCAACACAGAGATTGTTAAAGAGGTAATTATCGCCACCAATCCCAATGTGGAGGGAGAGGCTACGGCCATCTATCTCTCCAGGCTGCTTAAGCCCATGGGCGTGAAGGTATCCAGGATAGCTTCCGGTATACCTTTTGGTGGAGATCTGGATTACGCTGATGAGATTACTATTAATAGAGCTATTGAGGGCAGGAAAGAGCTTTAGTTCAGGGTTTTTCATGTTTACAAAGTCAGCTAAAAGGTCTATAATTCTGTATGGTTTGCGTTATTATACTGCCAGCTGGCGCCGGTTCATATAAGGTCGGCGCTTTGTTTGTTGACAATGGTATATGAAAGCGGTTAGTAGAGTCGTTTTCCATTTGGAGAACGGCATTACGCCGTTTACTTGTAAAGGGGGATGCAGATGGGGGAAATTATTGAAATCCGCTGGCATGGGCGAGGCGGACAGGGCGCTAAAACAGCTGCTCTGCTTCTGGCTGATGCCGCATTGGGGGAGGGAAAGCATATACAGGCTTTCCCGGAGTACGGTCCTGAACGGATGGGCGCTCCTGTCCAGGCTTTCAACCGTATAAGTGAAGAGCCTATAAGGCTTCATTGCCAGGTTACCAATCCGAGCATCGTAGTGGTATTGGATACTACGTTGGCGGGAACGGTGGATGTGGTGGCCGGCCTGCCTGAAGATGGCATCATCCTGTTTAATACCGCTGAGGAGCCGGCTGCTATCAGAAAGCGCTTGTCCATCAAGGGGCTTAAGGTATTTACGGTGGATGCATCCGGCATTGCCAAAGAGAAAATTGGACGTGATGTGCCTAACACGCCCATGATGGGCGCGCTTATCAAAGTAACCGGCCTTCTGGATTTTGACAGGATGCTTGAGGATAACAAAAAGAAGCTTACCAAGAAATTCAGAAATAAGCCTGAGGTTATAGCGGGAAACATCGAAGCGATTGAGACCGCCTACCAGGAGGTGAAGTCAGAATGAAAGATATTGCCAATAATTGGAAGGATCTGCCGGTCGGTGGAGTAATAGATGAGCCTGGAACGGCTATAAATTATGAGACTGGCGATTGGCGCACATTGAGACCTGTTCATAACAAAGAAAAATGTATCAACTGTCTGGCTTGCTGGGTATATTGCCCGGATGCCGCCATCATGCTTAAAGACGGTAAAGTAGAGGGTATAGATCTTAAACATTGCAAAGGATGCGGAATCTGTGCCCAAGAATGCCCGCCTAAGGTTAAAGCCATAAAAATGGTCGAAGAAGCGGACTTCCGTTAGCAACATCATCGATGTCATAATTGTTAGCAGGAAATTGGAGGTAAGAAAAAAATGGGAAAAACCCGAGTGGCCAGAACGGGTAATGAGGCGATGGCTGAGGCCATCCGCCAGATAAATCCTGATGTAGTAGCCGCCTATCCCATTACCCCGGCAACGGAGGTAATGCAGATATTCGCCACCTATGTGGCTGATGGATTGGTCGATACCGAGCTTGTGCCTACTGAGAGTGAGCACTCTGCCATGAGTGCCGCTATCGGTTCACAGGTTGCCGGGGCCAGAACTATGACCGCCACATCCTCTCAGGGATTGGCGCTGATGTATGAGATGTTATATATAGCTGCAGGCCTCAGATTGCCACTGATAATGGCCGAGGTCAATAGGGCGCTCAGTGCGCCTATCAATATCCATTGCGATCACAGCGACACCATGGGTGGCCGTGATGCCGGATGGATACAGATATTCTCAGAGAACTCACAGGAGGCTTATGATAACCTCATCCAGGCAGTGCGTATTGCCGAGCACAAAGATGTCCTCTTGCCGATCATGGTTACCACGGACGGCTTTATTATCAGCCACGCCATGGAAGCCATGGAGATATATGATGATAAGGATGTGCGCGGCTTTATCGGCACTTACAAGCCGTTGCTGCCGGCGCTGGATCACAGGAATCCCATAACCGTGGGTGCCATCGACTTTGTAGATTATTACTTTGAGCATCGTCGGGCAGTGGCTCAGGCTATGATTAATGCCAAGGATGTTATTCTTGAAGTCGGTCGTGAGTTCGGACGTAAGTTTGGCCAGGAATACGGTTTCTATGAAGCTTACAAACTTGATGATGCTGAGGTGGCCATGGTCTGTCTGGGTTCCACGGCAGGAACGGGTAAAGATGCCATTGACAATCTGCGCAAGCGCGGCATTAAGGCCGGCCTGTTAAAGATTCGTGTTTTCCGTCCCTTCCCGGCTGAAGAGCTGGCGGCACGGTTGAGATGTGTTCCTCAGATATGCGTGCTGGATCGTTCTGATGCGCTGGCTGCTACCGGCGGACCCTTGTTTGCCGAACTGCTGGCGGCCATGTATGAAGATAGGTCCGAGCATAAGATTATCAATCGTATTTACGGCCTTGGCGGAAGAGATATAAAGGTCGGAGAGATAGAAGAGCTTCTGTCGGCTCAGGTGTCGGCTGCCGCCGGCGGCAAAAGTATCGATAGGATAGCCTATCTTGGTGTGAGAGAATAAGGAGGAAAGCAAATGTCCAATCTGAAACAATTGGCAACCAGGCGGGCGCCGTTGTGCGGCGGTCATAGGGCCTGTGCCGGATGTAGCGCGCCAAACGTAGTCAGACAGGTTCTTATGGCCTCCGCAGATCCGGTTGTAGTGGGGTCGGCTACCGGTTGTCTGGAGGTTACCACTACCATATTTCCATACAGTGCCTGGAACGTGCCTTTCGTTCACAGCGCCTTTGAAAATGCAGGGGCCAGCGTAAGCGGTATTGAAGCTGCTTATAAGTCTCTGAAAAAGCAGGGCAAGATAGCTGATGAAAAGATAAATTTCGTAGCGTTCGGCGGCGACGGAGGCACATACGATATAGGCTTCCAGTCTCTATCCGGAGCCATGGAACGCGGTCATAACCTACTTTATGTGTGTTATGACAATGGTGCATATATGAACACCGGTATTCAAAGATCCAGTGCCACTCCCAGGGGAGCCATGACCACC
The DNA here is from genome assembly GCA_002410925.1 of bacterium UBP13_UBA5359. Taxonomy (GTDB): domain Bacteria; phylum UBP13; class UBA5359; order UBA5359; family UBA5359; genus UBA5359. The sequence continues at coordinate 219,993 of DHPR01000033.1, read as the reverse complement.
ACCAGCCCGGTGGGCAAGGTTGTCCAAGGCAAGCAGCAGCAGAGGAAGGATCTAACGGCCTGCATGGTTGCACATGAGATACCCTATGTAGCGCAGACTACCCCAGCGCACTGGCGTGATCTCAATGCCAAGGCAGAATATGCCTTCAGTATCGATGGTCCCAAGTTCATGAACGTTCTGGCTCCATGTCGTCTTGGATGGGGCTTTCCCATGGAATTGACCATGGAGATGTGCCGTTTGGCGGCAGATACTTGCTTCTGGCCGTTATATGAAGTTGTCGACGGTCGATACAAGCTGACTTATACGCCCAGGGAAAAGAAACCGATAGAGGATTTCCTCAAGCTCCAAACGCGTTTTCGTCATCTTTTCCGGCCGGAGAATGAGCATGTTATCGCTGAGATACAGCAGGAAGTAGATAGAAAATGGGAGCGCTTGCAGAAGCTCTGCAAGCTTTAAACAAGGTGTAGAATGGTGAATGCAGATTGCTGGATAATTATGTAAGCGATAGAATGCAGAATTCCAAAATCTGCATTCCACATTCAAATCGGGGGGGATAGCAATGGAGGAAAGATCTACCTGGAGAGCAAAAACAGGTCTGGCAGAGAAGCTTAAGGGCGGCGTCATCATGGACGTTACAACGGCTGAACAGGCCAGGATTGCTGAGGATGCCGGTGCGGTAGCGGTTATGGCATTGGAGAGAGTGCCGGCTGATATTCGTGCTCAGGGCGGAATCGCCAGAATGGCAGATCCGCTGAAAATCAAGGAAATCATGGGTGCAGTAACTATACCGGTTATGGCCAAGGCACGTATCGGCCACTTTGTTGAAGCCCAATTACTCGAAGCTATGGGTGTCGATTTTATCGATGAGAGCGAAGTCCTTACACCGGCTGATGAAGCCTTTCATATCGATAAGCTGAGCTTCAAAGTGCCTTTTGTCTGCGGCTGTCGTGATCTGGGCGAAGCCTTGCGTCGTATTGGCGAGGGTGCAGCTATGATTCGTACCAAGGGTGAGCCGGGTACCGGAAATATTGTGGAAGCTGTACGTCACATGAGATCGGTAATGGCCGATATCCGGCGTGTTCAAAATATGCCTGTGGAAGAGTTGATGGCGGAAGCTAAGAACATGGGAGCACCTTATGATCTGGTGCTGGAGGTAAAGAAGCTGGGTAAGCTGCCCGTTCCTAACTTTGCCGCCGGCGGTATAGCCACTCCGGCCGATGCCGCTCTGATGTTACAACTTGGGGCTGAGGCGATTTTTGTCGGATCAGGCATATTTAAGTCTGATAATCCTCCGCTTCGGGCTAAAGCTATTGTAGAAGCCGCTGCTCATTATGAAGATGCTGATCTTATCGCCAGGGTCTCGGAAGGTATCGGTGAGGCCATGGCCGGGCTGGACATCTGTAAAATACCTGAGGAGGAGCTGCTGGCTAAGCGAGGCTGGTAGAGGAATCGCTCAAAGATTGACCCGGCAGGATAGCAGGGTAGAGAGGGCCGGTTGCATGCAACCGGCCTTTTAAATGAATGAAGGAAATGAGGCTCTCCTGTAGAATAGAATACTACAGGGGATTTGCTTGCATAATGAAAAGATCAATAGCCGATAACATAGTATATATTCGTGACAATATAGCGGCCGCTGCATCTATAAGCGGACGAAGCGCTGACGCTGTGCGCCTGGTTGCCGTTACCAAGACGGTAGAGCCTGAGCGTGTTATAGAGGCACTCAAGGCCGGCGTAACAGATATCGGCGAGAACTATGTTCAGGAGGCAGAGGCAAAATTTGAAGATCTAAAGGGCTATGACTTCACTTGCCATATGATCGGTAGCTTGCAGAGCAATAAGGCCAGGCGTGCCGCCGGTCTTTTTGATTGGATACAGACGGTAGACAGCGTTAAGCTGGCTAATCGCCTCTCTCAGGCGGCATTGGCTGTCGGCAAGAAGATAAAGGCACTGATAGAGGTTAATATTGGCAGTGAATCTTCCAAGGCGGGAATGAGTCCGGCAAAGGTCAGCAGCAACCTGGAGAGCATTGCCGGCGTCGAGGGGATTGAGGTTGTAGGCTTGATGGCCATACCGCCTCTTGGGGATGAGCTGTCGTCAAGGCGTTATTTTGCTGAACTGAGGCATATCAGGGACAGTTTGAGCAGGCAGACCGGGCTCAGCTTGCCGGAGCTATCGATGGGGATGTCGCATGATTATGCCTTGGCTGTAAAAGAAGGAGCTACTATTGTTCGTATCGGCAGAGCAATTTTTGGAGACCGGAGGTAAATATGGCTGGCGGAATTATATCTAGAATACTTGGTTTTTTAAATCTGGATGGTGATGAAGACGATTATGAATATGTAGAGGAGGCTCATGACGAGCAGGAGAGAGGGGGACGTGGCAGAAAAGGGCTTTTTTCAGTATGCAATACGTCCCGGCAGAATGAAATAGTAGTCTTTGATCCTTCATCAATTGATGAAGCTAAAATGGTAGCGGATAATCTGAAAGCCAGGTGTCCTGTGGTAGTAAATCTGGGGGGTGCTGATGAATCGATGGCCAGGCGCATTGTTGATTTCATTAGCGGCATAACCTATGCTCTTGACGGCCATTATCAGAGATTGGGCGATAATATCATCCTCTTTACGCCTAATAATATCAGCATTAGCACGGCCAAATACCAGGATACGGCTGAGGTCAGAATAGAGGAGTAGGCTATTGGAAGAGAATGGGAGTATCGACAGGCAGATAGCTGTCATTGGCGCCGGCGTCATGGGATCGGCCATAATCAAAGGCCTGGTCGGCAGCGGTATGATATTGCCGCAGGACCTGACGGCTATTGATATTGATCCGATCAAGCTGGAAACGTTGGCCGGAGAGGCCGGCATTAATACGACCGGTGACATAACAAATGGTATAGCGGACAGGAGTATTATTATTCTGGCCGTCAAGCCCCAGACAGCTAATATAGTTTTGGAGGCTGTTTCTGCATCTATAAGCAAGACGCAGCTGGTTTTGTCAATTATTGCCGGGCTTTCGTTGAGCAAGCTCTCCAGCGGCCTGGCGGGGCATCGGTGTATAATCCGGTGCATGCCCAACACTCCGGCGCTGATCGGCAAAGGGATAACAGCCATTGCTTCATTGCCGGAAGTATCACTGACGGAGATCGATTTGGCTGAAAGGCTGCTGAAGGCTGTAGGCGATGTTGTCAGAGTTGGAGAGAGCTGTATGGATGCCGTTACAGGTCTTAGTGGTAGCGGACCGGCGTATGTCTATACCTTTATTGAGGCTTTAATCGATGCAGGCGTTAGGGAGGGGTTATCGAGAGATCTGGCACGACGGCTGGCGCTGGCGACGGTAAGCGGTTCGACTGACATGGTTTCAAAGAGCGGCCTTCATCCGGCAACACTGCGAGATATGGTTACATCGCCCGGCGGCACGACTATCGCTGCCATAGAGAAACTGGAGAGAGAGGGATTCAGAGCAGCTATATACAGCGCCGTGGCAGCAGCAGCGGAAAGATCTGCCGAACTTGAGAAATGAGATATGCGGAAGCGGGAAGGCGATCGGAGCAGATTATTTGGGCTTGAGATATAGTATATAAAAGCTAGGGGTGCAGGCTGTTTCGCATTCAGCATCCGAAAAGGGGGATAATCTTGCGTTTGCTACCTATAGATATTGTCCATCATGAGTTTTCACACCGGTTAAGGGGATATGATCCCGGCGAGGTTGAAGAGTTTTTAGCCAAAGTTGGAGATGATTATGAGAAGGTTATCAATGAAAATGCCAGATTGAAAGAGGAACTGGGCGCTTGGCAGAAGAAGGTTCAGCGATATGAAGAAATGGAAGAGACTATGCGCTCGGCTATGATAAGCGCTCAGAAGGCATCTGAAGATATCCGGGAGAGCGCACAGCGTGAAGCAGAGCTTACCAGGCGTGAGGCGCAACTGGAAAAAGAACGAATGCTTAATGATCTCAGTGAATTAGAAGCCAGAAAGGAGCATTTTAAAATAGAATTCAGGACATTATTGGAAACGCATATCAAGATGCTTGAATAGGCTGATGCAATGAGTGATGTCTTGATAACCGATGAGAAGGATGGCCGATTGGTATTTGAAGTCAGGATACGCCCCAGGGCATCAAAAGATGCCATAGAGGGTGTCAGAGAGGGAAGATTGGAAATAAGGACTACCGCACCTCCCCTGGAGGGGCAGGCTAATGAGCGTCTGATAAAGATACTTAGTAAAAAGCTCGGTATATCCAAAAGTTCTCTGGAGATTCTATCTGGTGAACATTCCCGTTACAAGAGACTGGCAGTAGTAGGCCTTGATCGAACAGGGCTGCTGCAGCGTTTACTCTCTTAGACCGAATTTTCATAATTGCGTTCGCTTTATTTGAAGGTCATCTTTAAATTGACGCTCCATATCCCTTGTGCTATATTTATAATGATTTTTTAGACCGACGCCCCTGATATAGGGGCATTATTATAATTGTGGAGGCGACGCGATGCGGGTTGCCGTTACAGGTGCGGCCGGCATGCTGGGAACGGATGTCGTGCAGGCACTGGCCGCTGCCGGGCATCTATGTATAAAAGCGGATAGAGATGATTTCGATATAACCTCTTACAAAGCGACGGAATCATGGCTACAAAAATATAACCCTGATGCTTTGATTCACTGCGCGGCTATGACCGATGTGGATGCCTGCGAAGCACAGCCGGAGCAGGCGTATCTGATCAATGCCGTCGGCAGCTGGAACGTGGCGACGGCCTGTCGTGAGATAGGTGCATCTATAATGTCCGTAAGCACGGATTATGTTTTTGACGGAACAAAATCAGAGCCTTATACGGAATACGACAGAGTTTCTCCAATCAACGTCTACGGCTTCAGCAAAGCTGCAGCTGAGGCAATGGTGGCCGGAAGCGGGGCGAAATACAAAATAGTCAGAACCTCCTGGCTTTATGGGTATAACGGTTGGAACTTTGTTTATGCCATTCTTGACAAGGCTAAATCCGGTATCGGTTATCTGAATGTTGTTGATGATCAACGCGGCGCACCTACTTTTACACAGGATTTGGCTGTCAAGTTGACGGAATTGCTGGCATTGCCACATAATGGAATATTACATGTTACCGGTGGAGAGGTTTGCAGCTGGTATGATTTTGCCAGAGCGATATTAGCTACAGCCGAATATAATACGAAGTTGCGACCGGTTTCCACGGTGGATCTTAACCGGCCGGCTAGAAGGCCGGCCAATTCTGCATTGAATAATTTAGCGCTGGAGAGCTTGGGGCTGAATAAAATCGGCAGCTTCAGAGATACTCTGGACGGCATGATAAGGGCATATGAGGAGAAACAACGGTGAGTAACGATTACGGAAAAACAATCAATTTACCAAAGACAGAGTTGCCGATGAAGGCTAATCTGCCGCAAAGGGAAGAGGAAATAGAGCGTCATTGGCTGGAGAATGATATATACGGTACGTTGCTCAAGCGTAACAAAGGCAAGCCGAAGTTTATTCTGCATGATGGACCGCCTTACGCGAATGGTGATATTCATCTCGGGCATGCTTTAAATAAAGTTCTCAAGGATTTCATTATCAGGCAGAAAACAATGGCCGGTTATGATGCTCCATATGTACCGGGCTGGGATACGCACGGATTGCCCACCGAGCATCAGGTCATTAAAAGTCTGGGTGTGCATCGTCATGAAATAGAGCCTTTGGAATGGCGTAGGCGCTGTCGTGAATTTGCCGCCAAATTTATCAGCAAGCAAAGAGAGCAGTTCAAGCGTCTCGGTGTACGCGGCGATTGGGACAATCCTTATATAACCATGGATGCTGCCTATGAGGCTGAGCAGATAGCCGTCTTTAAGGAGCTGGTAGCCAGGGATTTGATATATAAAGGCCTTAGGCCTATATACTGGTGTCCCTCATGTGAGACCGCTTTGGCTGAAGCTGAAATAGAGTACCATGACAAGACATCCAATTCTATATATGTAAAATTCCCCTACGTGGGCGATAGAAGCGCTCTGTCAACCCGGCTGGCTGAAGAAAGCACCCTCGAGCCCTACTTTATTATCTGGACCACTACGCCCTGGACATTGATCTCTAATGTGGCTGTAGCTGTAAATCCACATATGGAATATTCAGTGGCGGTTGCTGGGAATAGCGCCTATGTGGTGGCTTCGGAGCTATTGGAAGAGACTATGTCGATATGCAGAATAGATGATTACTCCATTCTGGATAGGGTATCAGGCAAGGATCTGGAATGCTTGAAGTGCAGGCACCCCTTCTTTGGCAGAGATTCCCTTCTTATTCTCTCTGAGTTTGTTACTTCGGAGCAGGGCACCGGCTGTGTTCATACTGCACCCGGGCATGGCCCCGAGGATTTTGCCGTAGCTTCCAGGTATGATCTTCCAGTAATCAGTCCATTAGATAATCGCGGCATATTTACCTCTGAAGCGGGTGATTTTACCGGTTTGCGCTATGATATCGCCAATACGGCTGTTATGGACCTTCTGGCTGAAACAGGCTATCTAATGGCCAGGGAGGATATAAAGCATTCTTATCCTCATTGTTGGCGCTGCAAGAAGCCGGTTGTTTTTCGGGCTACAGAGCAGTGGTTTGTTAATGTAAATGAATACAGGGATGCTGTTCTGGGTGAGATAGGTAAGGTGGATTGGATACCTGAATGGGGTATGGAGCGTATCGTCAATATGGTTAAAGATAGGCCGGATTGGTGCCTATCCAGACAGCGTATTTGGGGTGTGCCGTTGCCGATTTTCTATTGCGAGTGTTGCAACCGAGCTATAATAGAAGAGAGTCTTCTGAACGCCGTAGAGGAGCTTTTTGCTCGTGAAGGCTCTGATGCCTGGTATAAGCATACATCTGAAGAGATTATGCCTGGCGGCTATTCATGTCCCGATTGCGGCGGAACGAAATTTCGTAAAGAAACCGATATTATGGATGTATGGTTTGATTCCGGCGTCAGCCATAGAGCTGTACTAGCTAAGCGCCCGGAATTGGCCTGGCCGGCTGATCTCTATCTGGAGGGTAGTGACCAGTATCGGGGATGGTTTCAGACATCCATGCTGACCTCCGTGGGAGCAACCGGCAAGGCTCCCTACAAGCAAGTGCTGACACATGGCTTCCTGGTTGATGAGGAAGGCCGAAAGATGTCTAAATCTCTGGGCAATGTAGTAGAGCCACAGCGGATCATCAAAAAATATGGTGCCGATATATTGCGTCTGTGGATAGCCTCAACAGATTTCAGAAGTGATATAAGGGTATCGGATAAGTTGATTGGCCATGTGGTGGAAGTCTACCGTCGTATACGTAATACGGCACGCTTCATGCTTGGTAACCTTGATGGGTTCAACGTTAAAACGGATGCCTTACCATATGAGGATCTTCAGGAGATAGACAGGTGGGCACTTATGAAGCTTGATCGTCTTTGCAGAAGAGTAACGGAAGCCTATGAAAAATATGAATTCCATACCGTTTATCACTCCATACATAATTTTTGTGCCGTGGATATGAGCTCATTCTATCTCGATGTTCTTAAGGACAGGCTCTATACCTCTGCAACAAAATCTCTTGTCAGGCGTTCGGCCCAAACAGTGTTCGATATTATTTTACGCAACTTGACGCTGCTCTTTTCACCTGTGCTGCCTCACACCGCTGAGGAGATATGGGGCTATGCCGTGCCTGATGCGAAGAGCGTAGAGCTGCAAGCATGGCCGCAGCCATCTGGCTTTTATGAAGATGAGTCGCTGAATGAGCGCTGGGAGCGTTTTCTGGTTATACGTAAGGAGGTTCTCAAAGCTCTGGAAAATGCCAAGAACGCTGGTATAATCGGCAAAAGCCTGGAGGCTGCCGTAAGTATAGATGCTGATGATGATACTATAGCTTTTCTGGATACTTTTGGTCAGGGCTTGCGGGAATACTTCATTGTTTCGCATGTATCCCTGAAGAAGGCAGAGGGTGGTTATGTGTTTGAAAGTTTGGATAAGCCGGGAATTTATATAGGTGTATCGAGAGCCGGAGGAGAGAAATGCGCCAGATGCTGGGTGTACTCGGAGGATGTAGGAACGGATGCGCATTATGCCGATCTTTGCAACAGATGCTTGGAAGTGGTAAAGAATGTCTGACATTACGAATGCAGAGGATAGAATACAGAATGTGGAAGGAGAAAGTGAAATTAAGAGAGATACGGAATGCCGGATTCGGAAGTTAGAGAGCAAGGAGCTTTCGGAAAGGGTGGAGGACGCTGGAAATTCCATCCACGGCACGCTGAATAGTAATATAGAGCGTTTAGCCTCTTTGCTGGAGCGTATCAATATGGGCGAGTATATTGTGTTGCTTCAGAATACCAGGCGGTTGATCTTTATGAACTTTGCTTGCGGGCTGGCAAGAGGCTTTGGCATGATTTTAGGCATGACCGCTCTGGCAGCCATCTTCTTGATTCTCTTGAGCAAGATAGCGGCGTTGCCCTTTGTGCCCGGTTACATTGCTAGGTTTATTGTCGCCATACAATCTCAAATGAGCAAATGAGAGGAGAGAGCGATGACAGAGGCGGATCCGGTTGTAATGAAGCTGAGACAGCGGTTGTTGGCCGATAGAAAGCGTATCGAGGAAGAACTGAGGACCCTGATAGAGAGTGAATCCTCAGAAAGCGCCGGGGAGTCCATGGGTGAGCTCTCCATGTATGACAATCATCCCGCCGATATGGCTACCGAGACCTTTGAACGGGAGAAGAATGAGGCGTTGATCAAAAATGCCGAAACTATACTCAAACGTATAGATATGGCACTGGAGAGCATGGAGAGGGGAACCTACGGGATTTGCCGGGAGTGTAAGGAGCGCATTTCATCCGAAAGGCTGGAAGCGTTGCCCTATGCCGTTACCTGTATGGCCTGCCAGGAGAGAAGTGAGCGAAAAACCTGATGAAGTCATTTTATAGAGCCTCCTTGATTGCATTGGGCGCCGATCAGGCTTCGAAAATAATTATTAGAAAGCTACTCCCTGAAGGTGCAGGCGTTGATTCTTTATCTCCCTGGGTGGCTATTATACATTGCCGTAATACCGGAGCGGCCTTTGGATTGCTGCAAGGCATGGCCTGGTTGCTCATTCCTTTTACCATACTGGCGGTGGCAGCTGTTGTTTACATGGCTTTCCATTACAGGCACCTGGCGTTGCCGCTGGGCTTTATCGCCGGCGGCTCTTTGGGCAATATAGTAGATAGAATAAGCCGGGGATTTGTCACGGATTTTATTTCTTTGCCTTGTTGGCCTGTCTTTAATTTGGCCGATCTCTTTATAACAGCGGGCGCGGCATTTTTAGCGCTAATGTTGATGAAATCGCCTGAAACGATTGAGAATGGCTGCTCGGGTAAAAAGAAAAGAAAAGCCGAAAGCCGGAATTCGGAATAGCTCAGGACTGCTTCGCCATTATCAGCCTGAATATTTCCTCTTCTAATCTTTGAGCGCTTTCTGGCCGAACGACAGAGGTAATTATGAAACCGATATTGGTTGATTTAGGTATTTTTGCTTTGCCATCATACGGCTTTATGCTGGCATTGGGTGTTGTCATAGCCTTTGCCTGGTGCTTCAGAAGAGCCTCTGTGGCAGGTCTGAACGCTGAAAGGATGGTTGATCTTGTATCAGTGCTCATGATAGCTGCGCTGATTGGAGCTAGAGCGGGATACGTAATACTCAATTGGAGCTATTATGCATCAAACTTTTGGGAGGCGCTGAGAATTTGGGAGGGCGGACTCTCCTTTCACGGCGGCTTGATTGCCGGTATTCTGGCGGCTGCAGTTTGCCTGCATAACAAAGAGGATTTTTTGCAATATAGCGATTTGCTGGCTCCCGGTACGGCTCTGGGCTATGCCATTACCAGAATAGGCTGTTTTCTCAACGGATGCTGTTATGGCAAGCCAACGGATTTGCCCTGGCATGTCCACATGCATGCGGCTGATCGTCACCCTGTGCAGATATATTCATCTCTTTTGAGTCTGGCGCTGATACCGCTTCTGCTATGGGCAGACCGACGAAAAAGATATACCGGCCAGGTGATTATTTATTACATCATGCTTTACTCGCTGGAGCGTTTTTTTGTAGAAATATATAGGGCTGGGGAGAGTGCCGTTGTGCTCTCATTCGGATTAACGCAGGCTCAGGCATTGAGCTTGGTATTGGTCATCGCTACCCTGACAGCAGATGCCGTTTTACGACGTCGTGTTCGCCTTAACGCCGAGGCCTCAACCGGGGTCGGTGAAGGATGAAGGATGCGTTTGTCGTTGGAGAGACAGAGGCCGGCCTACGCTTGGATCGTCTCCTCTTTGAAAAGGGTTACTCACCTTCAAGAACAGCTGTCCAGCGTGCTATTGTGCAGGGAGATATACGCCTTAACGGCATGATTTGCAAGCCTGGGAGTAAGGTCAAAGCCGGTGATGTGGTTGAGGGTGATGTAAAGCTTCCAGCTGAACAGATTATCAGGCCACAGAAGATAAAACTGGATATTATTTATGAAGATGAGTATATTATTGTTATAAATAAGCCCCGGGGCCTGGTCGTCCATCCTGGGGCAGGTTCTGCAGAAGGAACACTGGTTAACGCTCTGTTGCATCGCTATCCCGACATCGTCGATATCGGCGATCATACACGGCCCGGAATAGTGCACCGTCTGGATAAGGATACTACCGGCCTTATGGTGGCCGCCAAGAATGCTACGGCCTATTTGAACCTGGCTCGTGATTTTCAGCGGCGGGATGTAAAGCGTATCTATTTAGCGCTGGTTTATGGCAGGCCGGAGGCCAAAAGGGGAATTATTGATGCGCCGATAGGGCGCCATCCTGTTGACAGAAAGAGGATGGCTGTGCGCCGGAATGGCCGGCATGCCACTACAGAGTATCGAGTCGTAGAGAGCCATGACGGCATTTCACTGGTGGAAGCCGCTCTGATGACAGGAAGGACGCACCAGATAAGGGTGCATATGGCCGCTATAGGGCATCCGGTGGTAGGCGATCCTCTTTATGGGCCTGGGCGCATTCCTGCCGCCGTGCGATCTACGGCTGTTCGCCATCTGATAGAGGGCTTGAAAGGGCAGGCATTGCATGCATTCCGGCTCGCTTTTAAGCATCCTGCCACTGGAAAGAAAATGTGCTTTGAAGTACCCTTACCGCCCGATATATCATTGCTGTTAAAAACACTCCGGATTGATTCTGGCGAGGAGGTGGGGAAGGTTGATTTTTGAATTCCAGTTTCTTTCCTCTGAGACTGATGCCAGAGCAGGCAGGCTATGCCTGCCGCATGGAGAGCTGCTTACGCCTGTATTTATGCCTGTCGGCACCAGAGCGACCGTAAAAGGCATAATGAACGATGCTTTGGAGGAACTGGCATCGGGCATAATATTGAGTAACGCTTTCCATCTCTATTTACGGCCCGGCGCTGATTTGATAGAGAGAGCAGGCGGCATACATAAATTCATGAACTGGAAAGGCAATCTTTTGACCGATTCCGGTGGTTATCAGGTCTTCAGCCTCTCTGCTCTGCGACGTATCAGTGAAGAGGGTGTCTGTTTCCAATCGCCGCTGGATGGATCGTATCATACCTTCACACCTGAGAGGGTGATGGAGATAGAACGGCAGCTTGGCGCCGATATCATTATGGCTTTCGATGAGTGTTCTCCCTATCCTTGCGATCATGACTACGCACGAGAATCACTGGAGCGGACCACCAGATGGGCTGCTCGTTGTCGGCGAGAATTTCAAGATGATGCGCAGACGCTCTTCGGAATAGTCCAGGGAAGCATCTATCCTGATCTTCGTTTAGAGAGTGCTCGCCAGATTATAGATATAGGCTTTGCCGGATATGCTGTCGGCGGTTTAAGCGTGGGTGAGAGCAAGAGTGAGATGCTCCCGGCTCTGGCGGCGGCGGTTTCAGCTTTACCGATGGATGCGCCGCGGTATCTTATGGGGGTAGGTCTTCCGGAGGATATAATAAAGGGTGTTACTAGGGGCATAGACATGTTTGATTGCGTTCTGCCTGCTCGAATGGGGCGTAACGGAACCGTATTTACTATGCAGGGCAGGCTGAATATCAGAAATGCTGTCTACGCTGAAGACCATCGTCCTATAGAAGATGGCTGCCCGTGTGCAGCTTGTCAGGGATACAGCAGAGCGTATGTGCGTCATCTCTTCAAATGCGGCGAGATGTTGGCCGCTATACTGGCAACCACGCACAATCTGGTTTTTTATAAAAGATTAATGCAGAATATACGTCGAGCTATTCTGGAGGATGCTTTTTCGGATTACTCGGCTGATTTCCTGGGCGGCTACCTTGGAGGGCCATATGGAAAGCAGCTCTGATTTTGCAACGAGTATGCATTATTACTGTCGAAACTCGGCACTGCAAGCCCTAGTTTTATTGACAGTCCCATGCGAGGCATAATATAATCATACAAGTTATTGACACGGGGGAGGATTCTCATGAAGTTCAAAAGCCCTGCAAAAGCGCTGATGTTGGTAGCTATTGTTGCCCTGTCAGCATATTTCATCTCCGCTATACCGTTGAATTACGGTCTTGATCTGAAGGGCGGCACCAGGCTTGTTCTTCAGCTTAAGGATACGGAGAGCCTCAAAGTGGACGCCAATGTCGTCAGAGATGTCAAGGAGGTCATGCGCAACAGAGTCGACGGTCTGGGCATTACTGAGCCGTTGCTGCAGGTCAAGGGAAACAGGGCACTGATCGTCGAGTTGCCCGGCATCAAAGATGCTCGGAAGGCTGTCGATATGCTGCAGACTCTGGCCGTGATGGAGTTCAAGCATATACCGTCCGAATGGAAGAACAAGATGCAATTCTACACTGATGAATCCGGACGGGTTGTCTACAAGTTCATGGATGCCGGCAAGGAGGTTCCTATGGCGCAGGTGCTGCAGGATTCCCCGCTGGTCATAACGGGCAGCAATTTGCAGCGCAAGCAGATATCTGCCCAGTTCGACCAGAACGGCAATCCGATTGTTTCCTTCGCTCTTGATAAGGAAGGGGCAAAGGCTTTTAGAGATTTCACTATCAGGAATGTCGGTGAAACGCTGGCTATAGTTCTGGATAACAGGATTATCTCTGCTCCCAACGTGAACGAACCTATTACCGAGGGCCGCGGCCAGATAAGCGGGGGTTTTAAAACTCTTGAAGAGGCTCAAGATCTGGCTGTTCTGCTCAAGGGGGGCTCACTCCCCGTTCCTGTAGAGATAGTGGAAAATAGGACCATAGGGCCCACTCTCGGACAGGAATCGATCTCCAAGAGCAAGACCGCTGCTATTATCGGTATAGCGGCTGTAGCGCTCTTTATGCTGACTTATTACACTGTGCCGGGAATGCTGGCTAATCTAGCGCTGATTGTTTATACTTTGCTGATGCTAGCCATTATGGCGGGGCTGCACGCCACACTGACCCTGCCCGGTATAGCCGGTATTATTCTCTCTGTGGGTATGGCTGTCGATGCCAATATTATTATCTTTGAGAGAATAAGAGAAGAGTTAAGAACGGGTAAGACCCTCCGCTCGGCTGTGGATGCCGGTTTCAAGCGTGCATTTACTACTATTCTTGATTCAAATGTAACAACGTTGATCGCAGCCGTAGTGCTCTTTATTTGGTGCACAGGTCCAATCAAGGGTTTTGCCGTCACACTTAGCCTGGGTATTTTGGTGAGCATGTTTACGGCTATAGTCGTAAACAGATATTTTATCGACCTGTTCTCCTCTCTTAAAAGAGTGAGAGAGAAGAACCTGTATTTCAGGATATAGGAGAGATGTCTGCTATGAGATATCAGTTCGATTTTGTACGCAGCAGAAAGATATGGTATACCATATCGGCTGTCTTGATCATGGCTGGGATTATTGCCATGCTTATAAACTATATGAATCCTCAAATAAAAGCTCCTTTAAAGCTGGGAATAGATTTCACCGGCGGCACTGAGATCAGGGTGAAGATGCCGACGCAGTTCACCGTTGATGATGTTGCTTCAAAGCTGAGCAGTTTGTCGTTGTCCAGAGAATCTTTGAAGCGCTCGCAGAATGAACTTATTATTAGCACGCAACAGAAATCCGGTGAAGAGTTCAGCCGCAAAATCGTCGATATCCTGAGCAAGGATTACGCCGTAAAGCCGCAAGATGTAAATGTGGATATGGTAGGACCGAGTATCGGTAAGGAGCTGCAGGTTAATGCACTTATAGCTCTCTGTATAGGTCTCTTCGGTATTCTGCTTTTTGTCACCATACGATATGACTTCAAATATGCTATATCCGCTATAGCAGGCTTGCTTCACGACGTGCTGATATTGCTGGGCTTCTTTGCTATAACCAGGATAGATGTAAATAGCTTTTTAGTGCCCTGTATTCTGACGGTGGTAGGTTATTCCATCAATGATACTATTGTGATCTTTGATCGCCTCAGAGAGAATACACGCCTTGATAAGAAGAGTGACTTCAGTCAGTTGGTCAACTTAAGCATAAATCAGACATTGACAAGGTCAGTCTTTACTGTATTGACAACCGAGCTTACCATAATGGCTCTCCTTCTTTTTGGAGGTGCAACCATACATACCTTCGCTTTGGCTCTGTTTGTGGGTATTACAACCGGATGTTACTCTTCCATCTTTATTGCCAGTCAGCTGCTTGTTTCTATGCGATTGAAAGAGGATGGTAAGAGAAAGGGCAAACCGGCCCGGCTGATGGCCGATAATAATAACGCTGCAGCAGCTGCAACTTGCAGTGTAAAAGAGCCGGCGGAGCTAGCCTCCGCAGGCATATCTGCAACCGGTACCAAGCGCCGGTCAAAAAAGAAAAGGCGCTAAAAGAAGAGCATAATAAGAGGGGGCCCGCCTGCTAGAGGGGGGCCTTTTGCTCGGGGAAATAAATTGCGCAGGGCTGAATGGGATTATATACAGATAGATGATAAGGATATCAACGGTCTGGCCGAAGCTGTCGGTCTTTCGCCGCTTATAGCTCGCCTTCTGCTATTGAGAGGAGTAAAGAGGCCTGACCATGCGATTGCATACCTGCATCCTCAATTCAAGCATCTCTTACCACCGGATAACCTGCCGGGGGTTGCGGAAGCGACAGCGCAGATAATTGATGCGGCTGCAGCCGGAGACCGCTTCCTGGTCTACGGTGATTACGATGTAGATGGCATAACCTCCACCGTTCTCTTATACAGTATTCTGACTGCGGCGGGATTCGATGTCGGCTACTATGTGCCCAACCGCTTGAGCGAAGGTTACGGTTTGAACAGTGCCATTATCGATAAGGCTTTTGAGCGTGGTATCGGCACTATTATCACCGTTGACTGCGGTACCTCCGATCATGCCGCTGTGGAGTATGCGCGAAGTCTGGGCATGAAAGTCATTATTACCGATCATCATACTCCAATATGCCGGCCGCCGGAAGCCGAAGCAATTATCAATCCACGGCTGAATCCCGGGGATGAGAGGTTTCTCTCTTTGGCCGGAGTGGGTGTTGCCTTTCGGCTGGCCTGGGGACTTTCTCAGGCTCTGGGGTTGCCGGAGGAGTTGATCCGGTCACAGCTGGATCTGGTCTGCCTGGGAACGATTGCCGATATCGTTCCTTTGTCCGGCGAGAACCGCACACTGGCCAGCCTGGGGATGGAGGTCATACGCGATTGCAGTAGAAGCGGTATTCGGGAATTGCTTTCGGTTTGCCGGCTGGAGCCCGCTGTTATCGATGAAAGGCAGCTGGCATTCATTCTGGCTCCCCGGTTGAATGCTGCCGGAAGAATGGATAATGCACTTTGGAGCGCACGTCTTTTATTGACAGAGAACCGTAGAGAGGCCTATGCCATTGCGCGCAAACTGGAGATATTCAATGCTAAACGTCGTAATGAAGTGGAGGCTGTACTGGCGGAAATTGTCGGTGCACATGATTATTCAGACAAGCAGGTGATCGTAGCTGCAGGCACAGGCTGGCATAAGGGAGTTCTGGGAATAGCCGCCTGTCGGCTGACTGAATTGTACGGCCGTCCGGCTATTGTTATCTCCATGGATGGTGGCGAAGGGCATGGCTCTGCCAGAGGGGTGGAAGGCATGGATATTCTGAAGTTGATGGACGCCGCTTCAGCGCATTTGCTTCGATACGGTGGCCATGCCGCCGCCGCCGGCCTGACGCTGGCTGTCTCTGCCTTGTCTGATTTTAATGAGACGATCAATAGAGCGGCGCTGGAAGTCCGTAGTGCCGCTGCTCTGCGCCCCAGACTTCGCATAGATGCCGTTTTGCAGCCCCATGAATTTTCATTTGCTCTGCTGAATGAACTGGAGCATTTATCTCCCTTCGGGCCGGAGGCTGAGCGTCCTGTATTTATTGCCCGAAATGTAGCCGTCACTGAAGCCTTTGCGGTGGGAAAGTGCGGCTCTCATCTCAAGATGCGGGTAGCCTGTGACGAGGGTGTGGCGGAGGCCATAGCATTTGGTCGCGGTGCCGATATATCCTCTTTTAAAAAAGGCGTTAAATATGATATTGTATATACGTTAGAGGAAAATGTCTGGCAGAACAGAAAAAGTTTGCAAATGAACGTGCAGGATTACGATCTGCACCAGAAAAACAGGGAGTTTACTTGCTGTGAGTAAGATGCCGCCCGCAGATCTGGACAGTATCAGCCAGAAGCTAATACGTTATCAGCCGGATGCGGATATAGAATTGCTCAAACGTGCGTATGATTTTGCTTGTCAAGCTCATATTGGTCAGTATCGCGTATCTGGAGATTTCTTCATCACTCATCCGCTTGAGGTTGCCAATATCCTGACAGATATCGAGATGGATGTCTATACGGTTGCCGCTGCATTATTACATGACGTAGTTGAGGACACCCCTGTCAGGCTGATGCAGATAAGAGTTACCTTTGGCGAGGAAATAACTGCGCTTATTGAGGGTATGACCAAGCTAAATCAACTCAAATTCAAGAACAAGCTGGAGCGGCAGGCTGAGAACTTGCGCAAAATGTTTCTGGCCATGGCACAGGATATCCGGGTAGTAATCATTAAGCTGGCAGATAGGCTGCATAATATGAGAACGCTGACATCCATGCCGGCTGGCAAGCAGCAGGAGATTGCCAGAGAGACACTGGATATATACGCTCCTTTAGCTCATCGTCTGGGTGTGGGTAAGTTAAAATGGGAGCTGGAGGACCTCTCTTTACGCTATCTAGAGCCTGAAGCTTACAGAGATATAGTTTCCAAGATTGCTAGAAAGAGAAGAGAAAGAGAGGCAGATATCCAGTTTTGTATCGATTCATTACAGAAAAAGCTGGATGAAATAGATATCAAGGGAGCTATCAGTGGAAGGCCGAAGCATTTTTACTCTATTTACCAGAAGATGAAGAGGCAAAACCTGGAATTCAGCCAGATTTACGATCTGACTGCCTTAAGAATCATCGTTGACACTGTCAAGGATTGCTATGCTGTATTGGGAATAGTCCACACTCTCTGGAAACCCATACCAGAGATGTTTACGGATTATATAGCTATGCCTAAAAGCAATATGTATCAATCGTTGCATACTAAGGTTATCGGCCCCAATGGTAGCCCTTTGGAGGTGCAAATACGTACCTGGGAGATGCATCGTACAGCCGAATATGGAGTAGCGGCACATTGGAAGTATAAACAGGGCGTGGGAACTACGACAGATTATGAAGAGAAGCTCTCCTGGCTCAGGCAGATGCTGGAATGGCAGTCTGATTCGCGCGATGCCGGTGAGTTTATGGAGATGCTGCGTTACGATCTATTCAGCGATGAAGTCTTTGTCTTCACTCCTAACGGAGATGTTCTGGTCCTTCCGCGCGACGCATCGCCGGTGGATTTTGCTTATAGAATCCATACGGATATCGGAAATCGCTGTGCAGGATCGAAAGTAAACGGACGTATTGTACCCTTGGATTATCAACTCAAGAACGGCGATATCGTTGAAATCATTACCAGCAAGACAGCTTGCGGGCCCAATCTGGATTGGTTGAGCTTTATCAAGACTTCGCAGGCCAGAAATAGAATCAGGCAATGGCTGAAGAAGGAGCGTCGTGAAGCCAATATCGAGCGTGGGCGCATTCTGTTGGAAAGAGAGATCGTAAAAGCCAGCCTTAATCCTACCTGCATCAAGGGAGAGGCCATTGGCAAGGTAACGACCAGATTCAATTATCAGACGCCTGATGATTTAATTGCCGCATTGGGGTATGGTGAATTGACTCCCCAGGCGGTTATTAATAAGCTGCGTGAGGAGACCAAGGAACGTCCCACCGATAATGAAGTTGTTGCTAAATTAAGTGGTGAAACCGAAGGCCAGAAGAAGCCCGCAGCACATAATGGTAGAACAGGAGTACGGGTCAAGGGAGTGGATCGTATACTGGTGCGTTACGCCAGATGCTGCAACCCGTTGCCGGGAGATGAAATTACCGGCTATGTCACGAGGGGACGAGGAGTGACCATTCATCGTGATGATTGCCCCAACATCATAAATTTGATGCAAAGAGATGATGACAGGGTTCTGCATGTATCGTGGGAAGAGGAGAATACGCATAATCGTATTGCAGCAATTGAACTTCAGGCCTTTGACCGCGGAGGATTGCTGTTGGACATTGCAGGTGCTATGAGCGAACAACGCTTGATGATAAGCGCCCTTAACGTACGCAATAGGAATCGTGACGGTAGAGTTAAGATAGATATCCTTCTTAAAGTTGAACATCTTACGGAGCTTAATAAAGCTATCGATCATCTGATGGGTATTAAAGATGTAATCAGCGTCCATCGTCTGGATGCATGATGCCGGGTATGCGGGTCTGTTTGCAAGTCCGGACACTGAGAGCAGAGAATAGAGTTTCGGAAACAGAAGACCTTCCGCAGGATAATATATACACCGGTGGAGATTTATTAGATGTTAGTAATGGCTTGTGATATAATATGTCCTGTTGTTCGGCTAGCCGGCAAATCAGCCAAAGCGGAGTAGCCGGAAGTAGAATTAAGAAGTGCTCTCAGGTTTCTCCGGTTTCTATCTTCTAAATTTCGCTTGAGAGGTTATGTGAGGGAACGTTTTGAAAGAAGGGCTGCTGATTATTATTTCCGGTCCTTCCGGTGTAGGTAAGGATACGGTTTTTAAAGAGCTGAATAAACGCCTTCCAGATCTTCGGAAAAGCGTTTCTGTCACTACCAGGCCTATGCGTGAAGGAGAGATCAACGGACGAGATTATATCTTTGTTGAGCAGAAAGGCTTTGAACAGATGATAGCGGAGAATCGTTTTCTGGAGTGGGCTTCTGTTCATGCCAACTATTACGGTACGCCTGCGGATGAGGTTGCACGCCTGCGTAACGAGGGCAGGGATGTTGTTTTGGTTATTGATGTACAAGGAGCTGAAAGGGTGGCTGGTGCCGTTTTTGATGCCCTGACAATCTTTCTTGTTCCTCCATCGCATGCCGAATTAGCTCGCCGATTGACAGAGCGCGGAACGGAAGACGGACAGGCAATTAAACGTCGATTAATAGAGGCCGACAGAGAGATAGCTGCGTCCGCTGCATACGATTATATTGTTGTAAATGATGTTGTGGATAGAGCCGTTAGTGAATTAGCGGAAATAATACAGAATGAGAGAAGGCGACGAAAGGGAGATGACCAAGAATGCTGATTTCACCAGTTGAGGTAAGACGGGATATGGGCATAAATAAATATGCCCTAACAGTAGCGGTAGCTAAACGAGCCAGAGAGATAAACAGCGGTAAGGAGCCGGTAATTAAAACCTCGGCTACCAAGCCTGTTACCATAGCTCTTGATGAAATAATTAAGGGCGAAGTTGAGATTATTCAAGCGCAACCGGAGAAATGAACCATATGCTTAAGGGAAAACGAGTGCTGCTTGGAGTAACCGGAAGCATTGCGGCTTATAAGTCAGCATATCTGATCAGGCTGCTACAGCAGGAAGGGGCCGAGGTAAAGGCTCTGATTACTGACGCCGGCAAGCATTTTATCGGCATTGATACGTTGAGAGCGTTGGCAGGGCATGAGGTTTACGCCGACAATTTTCTCACTGACGGCGCCTGGCGTGATAGCCATATCTCGCTGGCCGAGTGGGCAGACGTTTACCTTCTGGCACCGGCGACGGCTAACACCATAGCAAGGCTTGCGTGCGGTATGGCCGACAATCTGGTCACTTCTACCGCCCTTGCCTTTTCACCGCATCGCATAGCGGTTGCTCCTGCTATGAATACAGCTATGTGGTGTAGCCCGGCTGTAGTGGACAACGTATCCCTGCTACGCCGGCGAGGCGTAACAATCATTGCTCCCGGAGAGGGTTATCTGGCCTGCGGAGCGCAAGGAACCGGCAGGCTGGCAGAACCGGAGGACATACTAGCGGCATTAACCGCAATCCTTGTCACCAATAAGCCATTGGGTGGCGTCAGGATAATGATAACCGCCGGTCCTACGCGTGAATGGCTGGACGATGTCAGGTATATATCGAATCCTTCTACCGGCAGGATCGGCTTTTCGTTAGCTCGCGCAGCCTTGGCGCAGGGGGCTGAGGTTAGGCTCGTAATGGGTCCGGCAAACGAGACTCCTGATGATATAATTGCCGGAGCCGAACTTATCAGCATAGAGAGCGCTCTGGATATGCAGCGGGAGGTCAATGCTGGAATAGATACGACGGATGTTCTGATCATGGCTGCTGCCGTATCCGATTACAGGCCGGCTGTGCGTGCTTCAGGCAAGATAAAAAAGAATAGGGATGCTATGATCCTTAACCTGGTTCGAAATCCTGATATTTTGAAGGATATTGCAGGACGTGCGGTGAATTGTGTATTGATCGGTTTTGCGCTGGAGGCAGCTGATCATCTGGAGAATGCACAGCGAAAGCTGGCTGATAAAAGGCTTGATATGATCGTCCTCAACGATCCAACAAGTTTCGGTGCTGAAACAGGATCCTTTACTTTGCTTATGAAGAACAGGGAACCTATTTGTATCGGTCAGGCAAGCAAGGATAGCCTTGCTTGCTCTATTATGGAAAGAATTGCAGATATTTTAAAGGAGAGGAAGAGAACCAATGAGAACAATTAAGACTCTATTCACGGCGACCGCAGCGATCATGATTTTATCGACAGCGACAGCTGGATATGCGGCTGACAAAAAGACGGCGGCATCTGCCGCCAGGCCCGATATCGTTGCTACGGTAAACGGAGAGGCTATTACCAGGCAGAGCCTTGTCGATAGGCTAATCAAACAGGGCGGTAGCTCGATGCTGGAACAGATGATCGATATGTTGATTATCAAGCAAGCCGCTGCCAAGGCCGGTATCAAGATAACCGATGCTGAAGTCAATGCCGGGGTAGCCGAGATAAAATCTCAGTTTCCCAATGAGGCTGCCTTTGAGGAGGCTTTGAAACGGTATAAGATAGATCTGGAATCTTTAAAGACCAATATGGTGCCGCAACTGATGCTGGATAAGCTGACTGCAGCCGACACAGCTGTTGCGGATGATGAAATTAAGAAGCATTATGATGAGAATAAGCAGCGCTATACTGTGCCCGAGACGGTAAGAGCCAGGCATATTCTGGTGCAGACAGAGGAAGAGGCCAGAAAGGCTTTGGAACAGCTGAAGAGCGGCGATAAGAAGTTCGATGAGTTGGCTGCCGAGATATCTATCGATCCGGGCAGCAAAGCCAATGGCGGGGATCTGGGAACCTTTATTCGCGGACAGATGGTTCCAGAATTTGAAATGGCAGCCTTTGCTGTTAATGTCGGTGAAACGAGCGATATTGTCAAAACCAATTACGGTTACCATATCATTAAAGTGGAAGCCAGGGAAGCTGAGCGTGAAATGTCTCTGACCTCAGTGAAGGATGAGATAAAAAAGATACTTATGGATGAAAAACGCAAGGCAGTTATTCCCGGATGGATTCAGGAGCAGCGCAGCAAGGCCAAAGTGGAAATAACCTTATAACGCGGCCGCGATACAAGGTTATTCGGCAGCGGGTCGTGGAGTTTTGAAAATGATAGCCGAGGTTATAGTTGATCTTCCCGTTCTTACCGGTGAGTTTGGTTTTGATTATATCGTTCCACCTCACCTTCAAGAAGAGGTTATGGTGGGCGATGAAGTTGAAGTTCTCTTTAACCGCAGGCATGTCAAAGGCATAATTGCGTATCTTAAGAGCCATTCTGCTTATGCCGATCTCAGTACTATACTCCATTTAACTCGTCATGATACCTTTCTTTGCGAGAAAGCCATAGCGTTAGCTAAATGGATTGCTCGGCGCTATTTCTCTCCCTCCATAGATGCACTAAGGCTCTTTTACCCCTCTTATATTGAAGAGGGCGTTCGTAAGCAGAGAGTGCTTCTGGTCGGACCATCTGAGAGAGCGCCTGACAGATTGACGGCATTACAGCAAAGATTGTATGATCTTATCCTTGCCAATCCTTTCCGCTTCAGCAGAGCTGAATGTTATCGCCTTTGCGGCGTCAGCTCTGCTGTAATGAATGCGCTGGTAAAAAAAGGCGTCGTTTCTTTTGTTACGCCTGATGAAGCTTACGTTTCATTATGTGTAAATGATAATATTCCGGAGCGCCTTACTGATGAGCAACAGCATGTATTGAATGCTGTTATGGATTTGAGAAGACGTGGCGATACCAGGCCGGTGCTTCTGCATGGCGTTACCGGAAGCGGTAAGACGGAACTATATATCCGTATGGTTGAAAAAACACTGGCCGGCGGCCGCCAGGCAATAGTGACCGTGCCGGAAATAGGGCTTACGCCACAGATATCCGGCATATTCAGAAGCAGATTCGGCCAAAGGCTGGCTGTGCTGCATAGCGCTATGTCGGCTGGTGAAAGAGCCTCGGAATGGCGCAGGATAGCTGAAGGCAACGCAGATATTGTATTGGGACCCAGGTCTGCCGTCTTTGCCCCCTTAAAAGATCCGGGCATAATAGTTATTGATGAAGAGCATGATCAGAGCTACAAGCAAGATAGCTGCCCTCGGTATCACACCAGAGATGTAGCCATAAAGAGAGCGGATCTTTATGGTGCTCAGGTAGTGCTGGGCAGCGCTACTCCGTCGCTGGAGAGCTATTATCAGGCGTCTAACGGCGAGTATGCGCTGTTGGAACTGAAGAAACGGGTAGCAGGCAGGGAAATGCCGCATGTTGAGATAATCGACATGCGGGAGGAACTTAAATCCGGAAATCGTCGTATCTTCAGCCGAAAGCTGATGAATGCGGTAAAAGAGGCGCTGGATAATGATAAACAGAGCATACTCTTCCTGAACAGAAGGGGCTACTCTACCTTTGTTCTTTGTCGGGAGTGCGGTTACTCTGTTCGCTGTCCTAACTGTTCAGTTTCGCTCACCTATCATATGAAAAATAAAATGCTGACATGTCATCATTGCGAATATACGGCAAAGGCGCCGAATACCTGTCCTAAATGTTCCAGTCATCGTATCAGATATTTCGGGCTGGGAACTGAAAGGCTGGAAGAGAGTACGGCACTGGAATTTCCCGATGCACCGGTTTTTAGAATGGATAGGGACACCACTTCCAGAAAGGGAGCGCATCAGGAACTGATAGAGGCCTTCAAAAGCAAAAGCGGCGGTATACTTATAGGTACTCAGATGGTTGCCAAGGGGCATGATTTTCCTGATGTTACGGTTGTCGGTGTTATTGCTGCCGACATATCGTTAAATGTGGAATCCTTTAGAGCTGGTGAGAGGACTTTTCAGC
This sequence comes from bacterium UBP13_UBA5359, assembly GCA_002410925.1. GTDB lineage: Bacteria > UBP13 > UBA5359 > UBA5359 > UBA5359 > UBA5359. The sequence goes on along the minus strand of DHPR01000033.1, from coordinate 196,260 downwards.
TTCTGGCACAGGTGGCAGGCCGGGCAGGTCGCGGCTCCGATGAGGGTAAAGTAATGCTGCAGACATATAATCCGGAGCATCCGGCCATTGTCTGTGCAGCCGAACATAATTATATCGCCTTTTATGAAGCGGAATTGCAGCAGCGGAAGGAGTTGTCATACCCGCCCTTCAGCCATATTATAAGCATAGTCTCTTTCGATCCGGCACCGGATATAGCCCGGAATAGGATTACGGCCTTTGCTGGGTTGCTGCGGCACAATATGCCGCAACATGATATAATTATCGGGCCGGCGCCTGCCGCTATAGCACGACTTAAAGGACAATACAGATGGCATCTGCTGGTGAAATCAGGCGAATTGAAGAGAACGCTGGAGCATCTGAGAGAAGTTCTGCTGCCCATGCGGCAGGCTGATAGGAGAGGGCTCATAATTGATGTGGACCCTGATTAAGATTATACGGTTGGAAGGAGTGTGACAGTTATGGCCATACTCAAAATATTAACTAAAGATGACCCCCGTCTCAGAGAGAAGACGAGGGATGTAACGGTGGTAACGCCCGATATAAAGCATCTGATCAAGGATATGACGGATACATTATATGCTGCTAATGGCGCCGGTCTGGCAGCTCCCCAGGTAGGTTCTGACAAGAGGATAGCACTGGTGGATATCGGCGAAGGGCTTATAGTTCTTATCAATCCCAAAATCGTGTCTTGTTGCGGACAGGTTGTTTGCCAGGAGGGCTGCCTGAGCATTCCCGGTTATACGGCCGAAGTAGAGCGCTCCTCCTGGGTAAGGGTTAGCGCCAGAGACTTCAAGTTCAGACAATTTGAAATGGAGGGCACCGGCTTGCTGGCTCAGGCACTGCAGCACGAGATCGATCATCTGAATGGTATTCTCTATGTGGATAAGGCCGATCCTTTAACACTTAAGAAGAGCGATGCAGGATGATGAATACAAAGATAATATTTATGGGGACATCGGAGTTTGCCGTTCCCTCTATTAGAAGTTTGCACGAAGCTGTGGGCATATCGCTGTTGGTAACGCAACCTGATAGGCCTGCCGGCCGCAGTCTCAGGCTCAGATTAAGCCCTGCCAAAAAAGCGGCGCTGGAATTGGGCATAGAGATATATCAACCGGAGCGCATAAAATCTGCTGAAGCATTGGATAAAATATCTTCATTACACCCGCAAATCCTGTGGGTGGCCGCTTATGGGCAGATATTACCGCAGGCACTGTTGGAGGTGCCTGAGCTGGGCGCTGTGAATCTGCACGGCTCGCTTCTGCCGGCATACAGGGGAGCAGCACCCATACAGCGTACCATTATGAATGGTGATAGCGCAACGGGAGTTAGCACTCTCTATATGACTGCCAGGGTAGATGCCGGAGATATACTGCTGCAACGGCCTGAGCGTATATATGCAGACGATACCTCTCTCACACTGGGGCAGCGTTTGTCGGAAATCGGCGCTGAACTGGTGTTGGAATCCACTGCCGTAATACTTGAAGGGCGCGGTAAAACGCTGGCTGTGCCTCAGGATGAGAGCAAGGCAACATATGCGCCGATTATCACCAAGGCTGAAGCAGAGATCGACTGGTCCTTATCCGCCGGGCGAATACGCAATCTTATAAGGGCGATGATACCCTGGCCGACCGCCTTTACTTATAGAAACGGCGAGCGGTTGAAAATATGTCGGGCAGAGGTAAAGCCGGTTTCAGGAGGCCAGGCCGGAGAGATTGTGGAGATATCCGAGCAGGGTATATTGCTGGCTACCGGTCAGGATGGTTTGCTGATAACAGAGCTTCAGCCTGAAAACAGAAAATGCCTGCATGCGACGCAGTATATAAATGGATACAAGCCCGCATGCGGAGAAACTTGGGGAAAGCCAGCTAAGGAGTAAGAGATGCCCAGAGTGATAATGGAGCCTGATGGCGAAGTTATAGAGGTAACCTCGGGAGAGACACTCATGGAAGCCATGATCGATGCCGGTAAGGCCATGGAGTCACCCTGCGGCGGGTTAGGCGTTTGCGGTAAATGCAAAGTAAGGGTTATCCATGGTGAGACTGCGCCCGATGAGACGGAACGGCGGCTGCTGTCATCTGATGACCTGTCAGCGGGAGTGCGACTGGCCTGCAGGCTTCGGCCTGAACGCAATATGCGCGTATACTGTGAGAATACGCTTACTCTGGCCACGCATAAACTCTTTGCCGAGGACAGTCATATTGATTTGGCTTTCAGGCCTTCCGTTAGTAAAGTGGCGGCAGTGATAGAGCCTCCCAGCCTGCAGAAGCAGCGCTCAGTGACAGAACGCTTGCGTCATGCATTGAGCGGGCATGCGGAAGTAGAGCCGTTGGGAATTGAAACGCTGCGTCGCTTGAACAGTCTTCTCGATCAGAAGTCTTCACAGGAGATAACGGTTGTTTTGCGTGATGGCAAGGTGATAACGGTGGAGAAAGGAAATACCGTTGATGCCAATTACGCAGTGGCGGTAGATATCGGCACCACCACGGTAGCGGTTTATTTGCTGGATGTATATCGGCAGCGGTTGGTAGACGCCGCCTCATCTTCCAATCCTCAGGCAATGTATGGAGCAGATGTTATATCCCGAATAGAATATGCCTCCGATGATTTAAAATTGCAAGCATTGAAAAGCATGCTATTGAACACGATCAACGATCTGATAAATGAACTTACCGGCCGGCATAGCATTGAGGCAGTCAATATTTATGAAGCTGCCTTGGTGGGCAATACCTGTATGAGCCATCTCTTCTGGGGGCTTGATGTCCGGGCGCTGGCAACGGCGCCATATACAGCCGTTGCCAGCGACGAAGTATGTGCCGATGCTGCGAGCGCCGACATAGGTAGTATTAATCCTGTAGCCGATGTTTTCACTCTTCCCAACATTGCCGGTTTTGTCGGTGCGGATACGGTCGGAGTTATACTAGCCACCGACATCGATCAAGCCGATGAGCTGAAGCTCGTTGTGGATATCGGCACTAACGGCGAGATGGTGCTGGGCAACCGTAACCGGATGATAGCCTGCTCTGCTGCGGCCGGGCCGGCTTTTGAAGGGGCGCGTATATCCCGGGGTATGCGTGCTGTTCCCGGAGCCATTGACGGTGTCCGAATCGAGAATGGGAAGGTTCTTTGTTCGGTTATAGGTGAAACGGAGGCTGCCGGCTTCTGCGGTTCGGGATTAATAGATGCCGTGGCCATTTTCAAGCGTTGTGGTTTAATCGATGAATCCGGATACATTGTATCCGGAGAGGAAGCACTTGAAAGAAGCCGAGCTATCAAAGGCATACGTCTGGCTGAAGAAGATGGCGCTTCCAGTATACTCTTTGGCGATAGTGCCGATGGCAGAGTAAGGATTACTCAGCGAGACATCAGAGAGGTTCAACTGGCAAAAGCCGCTATCCGGGCCGGAGCTATCCTTCTTTTGACATATTTTGGATGCGAAGAGAAGGATATTTCTCTTCTTCTGCTGGCAGGTGCATTCGGTAATTATATCAATAAAAGCAGTGCACTGGAGATCGGGCTTTTGCCGGCTATCGATGCGAAGAGAATAATATCCGTAGGCAATGCCGCCGGGATCGGAGCCGCCAGGGCGTTGGCATCCCTGGATGATCGGTACAGAGCCCGAAGATTGGCGCAAAGGGTTGAATATATCGAACTCTCCTTGAATGCGGACTTTCAAAGAGAATTCGTCGCGTCTATGTTATTTTAATGCATTTGTAGTAGAATTTCTTTGGAGGTGTAACAAAGTTGAACTATGTTAAGACATTTTTTTTGATGGGCCTGATGACGCTTCTGCTTGTTTACCTTGGTGATTATCTGAATGGAAGCAGCGGGGCAATAATGGCCTTTATGCTGGCGGCTGTGATGAACTTTGGCAGCTACTGGTTCAGTGATAAGATAATTCTCGGTATGTACGGCGCTACTGAGATCGATGAAAAGAGTGATCCGGAGCTTTACGGTATTGTTCGTGAATTGGCTCTTTCGGCCGGTATGCCTATGCCCAAGGTTTGTGTTATGGATAATCCTTCACCTAATGCATTTGCTACCGGGCGTAATCCGAAGCACGCAGCCGTAGCTGTGACCACCGGGATCAGAAACCTGCTGACAGCCAGAGAGCTGAAGGGTGTCCTGGCTCATGAAATGGCACATATTAAAAACAGGGATATTCTGACCGGCACAGTGGCCGCTACCATGGCCGGAGCTGTAATGATGATTTCACGTTTTGCCTTTATTTTTGGCGGCAATCGGGATGACAGGAATGGAGGCGGCATAGGTGCTCTCCTGATGCTTATTCTGGCTCCCTTAGCGGCTATGATAATACAGATGGCCATCTCGCGTTCTCGCGAATATGCCGCCGATGAGAGTGGTGCCGGAATAGGTGGGGACCCTTCTGCTTTGGCAGATGCTCTCAGGAAGCTTAAGCACGGTGTAAAGGCCCTGCCTATAGAGGGTAATCCGGCCACAGCACATCTTTTTATAGTGAAGCCTTTCGCCGCAGAGGATGTTACAAGTCTTTTCGACACGCATCCGCCTCTGGAGAAGCGTATCGAACGGCTTGAGAACATGAGGATATAAAAGAGCATTGGCAAAGGGAAGAGATTTAGCTTTGAGAACGCTGATGCTGATGGAAAAGCGCCAGGCGTTTTCTAATATAGCCCTAAGCAGGGCACTGGCCGAAACAGGAACAGGTGAGGGTGTCGAGACGGCTCTGGCAACAGAGCTGCTTTATGGAGTACTGCGCTGGAGGGGGGCGATCGATTATATTATCGACCGCCACTCCAGATACCCTGTAGCCAGGCTGACTCTGCCCATAAAAAACATTCTTCGCCTAGGTATTTATCAACTATACTTTCTCACGCGCGTTCCAGCCTATGCCGCTGTGGATGAATCCGTTCGAGCGGCCAGGAGGTATGCCCATAAGGGAGCCGCAGGCCTGGTCAATGCGATTTTGCGACATCTTCCAGCCGATATTGAGGATAACGACTGGCCGGATTTGCATGAAGATCCGATAGGCTATATGTCGGCTCGGCATAGCCACCCGGCCTGGATGGTAGAGCGATGGATAACCACATACGGTTTTGACGCTGCTTTATCAATTTGCCAGGCCAATAACGAACGGCCGCCGCTTACGCTGCGAGCAAATCTTCTCAAGACGACCTCAGAAGAATTGAGGCGCTCCTTAGCAGAGAAAGGCTATCAGGTATCATCCGGCAGGCTCTTTCCGGAGGCACTGAATTTGGCAACAGGAGCGGGCATCTGGAATACTCCAGAGTATATCGAGGGGCTGTTCCAGCCACAGGACGAGGCATCTATGTGTGTTGCGCATGCCCTTTCTCCCATGTCGGGACAGAATGTCCTGGATCTCTGCAGCGCTCCCGGGGGTAAAAGTACCCACGTTGCCGAATTGATGGCAAATAGAGGACGAATACTTTCGGTAGATATCAATGCAGCACGGTTGCAGCTTCTTCAGTCCAATGCAATCCGTCTTGGCATAGGAATTATTGACACGCTTCAGATGGATGCCAGAGAATTTGCAGATAAGATAAATGAATGCTTTGATGCTGTCATGGTGGATGCTCCATGTACAGGCACAGGATCACTGCGGCGAAAGCCGGAGATAAAATGGCGTCTTCTGCCGGAGAAGCTGCAGGAGTTGCCCGAACTGCAAAGGGCTATTCTCAATGAGGCGGCGTGCGCAGTCCGCCCTGGCGGTGTATTGGTTTATAGCGTCTGCAGCATCGAGCCGGAGGAAGGTTCGGATATCATAAGCAGCTTTCTGTCGGCAAACAGGGAGTATATGCCTGTAAATTTAAGCGATCGCTTGCCAGCCTGCTTGCACATGGATCTGCTAACGGACGGCAACCGACGATCGACAATCACCATTGCTGACGAAGAGCGCAGCGATATGGTCACAGGTGCTTTGCGGCTGCTCCCTGGTGTGCATGGTACGGACGGGTTCTTTCTAGCAGCTATGCAAAGGAGGGCTGATAATGGCGGCTAAGGCTGATGCTCTTGCTTTGCTTCCGAAGGAGATGCAGACCTTTGTCGCTGATCTCGGATGGGAGCCTTACAGAGCGAATCAGATATTCAAACGCTTGCATGCAAAGATGGCTTTATCCATTGATGAAATTAGCGAACTATCTCTTGCGATGCGAGCTCTTCTTAAGCAGAAGGCCGTTATCGGGTATCCTGTAATTGCCGGACGTACAGCATCGCGAGAAGAGGCTACGATAAAGTTTCTCTTACGCCTTGCTGATGGAAAAAATATAGAAGCTGTGCTCATGCATTATAACAATCGTAGCAGTTTATGTATATCTTCACAAGTCGGATGCTCGCTGGGGTGCTCTTTTTGCGCTACGGGCGGCATGGGCTTTAGCCGCAATATGACGGCTCCGGAGATAGTGGGAGAGGTTTATGTTGTTGCCAGGGCCCTTGGGCGCAGGATAAACAATATTTTATATATGGGGATGGGAGAACCCTTTTACAATTATGAAGCCGTAATGCGATCCATACGGTTGCTGACAGCGCCGGAAGGATATGGCTTGTCACAGAGGCAGATTACCGTATCCACCTGCGGCATTATACCCGGAATAGAGCGCCTGGCTGCAGAGAGCATGCAGATACGCCTGGCCGTTTCGCTGCATGCCGCCACTGATGAGGTGCGCAGCGCCATCATGCCTGTAAACAGGATATATCCCCTTAGCCTTCTCATTTCCGCCTGCAAAGAGTATCAGGCCAGAGCCGGGCGCCGGATAACATTTGAATATACCGTCATTCCCGGTATCAACGATGGTCCGGATCAGATCAGGGCTCTGGCAGGGCTTCTTAAAGGGCTCAAATATCATATCAACGTTATTCCTCTTAATCCTGTCGGTGGTGGAAAGCCCGGATTACGTGAAGCCAGTTCTTTTTCTAAAGCACTGGATAATGCAGGCTTGATATACACCCTCAGGCGAAGCCGCGGCACAACCATTGGCGGCGGTTGCGGCCAGCTGGCCGATAAAAGGCTTGGTAACCGGCTGCCTGGATAAGACCAAAAAGAGGATAAGAAATGGTGGCTGAAGAAATAAAGAGAGAGACGCCTAAAGGCATCAATTTGCAGAAGCACAAAGGGTTCGGAGCTATTATTAATAAAGGCTCCTGTAGCCTGCTGATGTTTCTGATTTCTATTATAGGAGTAGCTGCGTCATGATCGGTAAGATGCTGAATGACCGTTATCTAATACTGGCGGAAATTGGCTCCGGTGATATAACGGCCGTATATAAAGCGATGGATACGCTTCTTAACAGAGAGGTAGCCGTTAAAATTCTACATCGGCAACTGGCTTCTGAAAGCGTGGTGGAGGAGTTTCACAGGGTAGCCAGAAATCTGGCCGGCCTATCGCATCCTTATATTACCAATACATATGCCTCCTACAGGGATGGTGATACTCACTACCTGGTGCAGGAGCTTATGGCTGATACTGTTAAGAACAGCAGAAGCTTTCCTCTATCTTCCAATGAGGCGGTAAGAACAGGTGTGCAGATATGCGAGGCGCTGAAATATGCTCACAAGACCGGTCTGTTGCATGGGCACCTAGTCCCGGGTAATATCCACTACGATCTTACAGGCACGGTAAAACTGAATGATTTCTCCATGGCAACAGCTGTTGCTCGAATATCCAGGGGTGCTGTGCCGCTAACAATGGCCAGTGTGCTTTATACATCACCCGAGCAGATAAAGGGTGAATTGCCGAGCGAAGCCACGGATATGTATATGGTCGGTGTCAATCTCTACGAGATGATATGCGGCAAGGTGCCTTTCCATGGCGATACCGCCGTTAAAATAGCTTACGATCATTTGCATGAAAAGCCTCTCTCTCCCCGCTATAATCTAAGCACGATCGATGAGGAACTGGATAAATTGATAGACAGGCTTTTAGATAAAGAGCCGGCCAGACGTTATCGTACGATAGAGCTATTGCTGAAGGCATTGCGGGATATATTCATTAGCGGTGATGCCTTTGCTTCATCGCCGAGCGATATTGCGGATGGCACCAGGGATAATGATGCTTTTGATGATGACGAGGAAGAGTATACCGGAAATATCAGAGCTCTTCGAACCGGAAACAGACATAAGAGTACGTCATCTGCCGGAAAAATTATATTGCTCTTCGGATTAATTCTGATATTATTTGTCTTGATAAGCAAATTGCCGTTGAACATTTTTCCTGCCGAGGTCACTATGCCCGATATTCGTGGTAAATCCATCGAAGAGGCTGAGCAGATTCTTGAAGATCGAAAGCTGCGCATGAAAATAGTCGGTGAAAAATATGATAATACTTATGCTGCCGACACGGTACTCTCGACTGAACCGGTAGCAGGAAGAATCGTACGTCAGAATCGTCTTGCTTTTGTTATTATCAGCAAAGGGATTGAAACAGTGGAGGTACCCGATCTTTATAATAAACCCTATAATAGTGCATTGCGGGCTTTATCCGAGACCGGTTTGGCGGCAAGCAAGCCGGAAGAGCGATATGATGCTTTTATTCCTAAAGGATACGTGGCCGGTCAATCACCGCAGCCACAATCGATTGTGCCCAAAGGATCCCGGATAGCCGTCATCTTAAGTCAAGGGCCGGAGCCGGAGGAGGAGGTGTTCTCTGAGGCCAACGGTGTTAAAAAGAGTGCAGTCGTTAATTATAAAGTGCCTAATGACGGCAAGCGCCACAGAATACGGGTAGTGGTAACTGACAGTCAAGGCGAAAGAATCTATCTGGATAAATTCTTTCAGCCAGGGGAGAACGTGCAGCAGGAGATTACCGGTTTCGATGAAGTATCCGTGAACATATATGTGGACGGTCGGCTGGTGAGAGAGGAGACTTTTTAGTGAGGGATGTAACTATACTGCCATCTATACTGGCATCAGATTTCAGTTGCCTCGGTTGTGAGGTATCCAGAGTTGAAGATGCGGGAGCAACACATATTCACGTCGACGTTATGGATGGAGCTTTTGTCCCTCCTATAACTATCGGGGCAGATGTAGTCAGGGCATTGAGAAAGAGAACAGACCTTATTTTTGATGTTCATCTTATGATTTCTTCTCCGGAAAGGCAGATAGAGTCTTTTGCTGAAGCCGGAGCAGGGATGATATCGCTTCATGTCGAGGCCACTGCTCATTTGCATAAAGCTTTGGGCATGATTCGTCAGACAGGTGCTCAGGCAGGTGTGGCTCTCAATCCGGCTACTCCTCTGGAGGCTATAAAGTATGCGCTTGAAGAGGCTGATTATCTTCTTCTGATGACCGTCAATCCCGGATATGGCGGGCAGGCATTTATCGAGGCTATGCTACCTAAGATTGCCGCAGCCAGAGATATGATCGATTATTCCGGGCGGAAGATAAGGCTGGAAGTAGATGGCGGTATAAACATGGCTACCGCCTCCAGAGTGATAGAAGCGGGCGCCGATATGCTGGTTGCTGGAACCGCCCTCTTTGGTGCCGACGATATGGTTGAGGCGATAAAAGCCCTGCGAGGAGAAAGAATCTGAACGAAGAGAAAGAGTCTTTGTTATAGTTAGGCTGCTGCGGTACAGGCCGAAGTTACGGCTAAAGTATCCAGGAGGCAATAAGAAAATATATCGCCAGCCCGCCTATGTCGGCGAGAGTTGTTATCAGGGGGCTGCTGGCCACCGCCGGATCTAATTTAATGCGCGTGAATAAAAAGGGCAGAAACATGCCCAGCAGATTAGACCATATGATAATACTCGTCATGGTTAATCCCACAACCCAGCCGACCTGCGTATTCCCGTGAAATGTCCCCAGCGCAAAACCCATAGCGCCTAAGGTAATGCCCAGCAGGGCGCCCACACCGATTTCTTTGAAGAATACCGCTCCCCATTGCTTGATATTGATATCACCGGTGGCTAATGCTCGAATCATCAGGGTGGCTGCCTGCGCACCCGTATTGCCGCCGCTATCTATTAGCAGAGGAATAAAAAAGGCCAGAACGATGGTGCTGGTCAGTACATCTTCAAAGGAAGCGATGATCCTGGATGAGACCAGATTGACGACTACCAGAGCTGCCAGCCAGCCGATACGCTTGGAGAAAAGAGACCACAGGCTGCTGGCCCGGTAGCTGCTTTCCAGAGGAGTGATACCGCCGACTTTGTGAAAGTCCTCAGTCACCTCTTTCTGAGAGACGTCAAGAACGTCGTCAACGGTAACAATGCCCAGCAGGACACCATTGGAATCGACTACCGGAACAGCTACAAGATTATACTTTTGAATAGCTCTGACGGCCTCCTCTCGATCATCCAATGCTGTGACACTGGCAAAAGAGGTGTTCATAATCTGCTCTGCCATTTCATTTGGATCAGCCAAAAGAAGCTTACGCAGCTCCAGCGTTCCCAATAGTTTCCATGAGGCATCCACTACATAAACAGTGTAAATAGTTTCGCTATCTTTGCCCTTGAGTCGGATATGAGAGAGCGCATGGTCAATGGTCCAATACGGGCGGACAGCTACATAATCCGGAGTCATCAGCCTGCCTACGCTCTCCTCAGGATAACCCAGGAGCTGCCTGGCTTCTTGCAGATCATGAGGGCTTAGCAGGTTCATCAGACGCTGGGTAGCCTGGCCGGGCATTTCTTCCAGAAAGTGCGTTCTATCGTCCGGGCGCATATTAGCCAGCAGTTGTCGGGTTTCCTCATTGGTCAAATCTCTCAAAAGAGCATCCTGCTCCTGAGGCTCCAGGAAGGAAAAGACTTCGGCAGCTATCGGCCGGTGCAAAAGACGGAAAAGGATAGCCCTATCTGCTTCATCCAGTTCCGGCAGCAGGTCCACTATTTCCGGCGGAGGGAAGGATTCCAGCAGGTCGCGAAGGCCCTGCCAGTTGCCCTGTTCGATAAAAGACTGGACCTTTTCTGTTGTTTTCGCCATGATGCCGCTCTCGCTTTCCTGTCAATTGAGTCCTTGTGGATTTTACCAGCAGAGCTGTAGAGGTGTCAACGTAGAGACGATTGTATTGAATTAGAGTATCTCATATGCTATCATTCCTAATATGATCTTCAGGGCAGGGTGAGGCCAGGGCCATATCCCGACCGGCGGTAAAGCCCGCGAGTCTTTTGACTGATCCGTTGTGATTACGGAGCCGACAGTAAAGTCTGGAAGGTAGAAGGTCATTCTCTTTTGCCTTTCGCCCCCCTGGAGAACGGGGGTTTTTTTATGTCTGTATATCTGCCTTCATTGGTAATCGGAGGGATCGTCTTTATATTAATGTTGCTGATGCTTGCTCTTGAATTCCGACGCTACAGCAATGGCGGCATAGATAGGCATTTATTATTTCTTCGCGTTATTACCGCTATCGTCCTGACGATTCTGGTATTCTTTGTTGCTTTGGGAACTATACTTCTGGTGAATGAGAAGAGGTTCTTATGCTTTATTTGGTATGTGGTGCTGGCATTTGTGCTTGCCATAATAATGCTGCTGATTATGGACCTGCGGGCAGTTCGACGTCTTTATAATGAACAGCGGAGGTTGATATTACCGCAGGAGAGTAACGATGATGATCGGTGCTGATAAAGATCGTTTTATGCGCATGGCTCTCGGTATGGCCTGCCGGAGCAGAGGGAAAGTGAGCCCCAATCCTCTGGTAGGAGCGGTTGTGATTCGCGATGGCAAGGTTATAGGTCGAGGCCTGCATGCCGTCTATGGGGGGCTGCATGCTGAAGCAGCTGCCATAGCCGATGCCGGGGATTGCCGGGATGCGGAGCTCTTCGTTAACCTGGAGCCTTGCGCTCATCACGGCAAAACGCCACCATGTGTGGAGGCTATAATTGCTGCTGGAATCAAGAGCGTTTACGTCGGTATGGTTGATCCGAATCCGCTGGTGGCAGGAGCAGGTCTGGAACGGTTGCAGAGGGCGGGTATATATGTGGAAAAGGATATTCTGGAGGAGAAATGCAGGGAGCTTAACAGGGGCTTTACCAAATACATTGCCAGCGGTTTGCCCTTTGTTGCCTGGAAGGCGGCGGCTTCTCTGGACGGACGTACCGCTTTAGCCGACGGGCAATCGAAATGGATAACCTCTCAAGCTTCTCGTCAGCGCGTGCAGGCGCTCAGGGCTAACCATGATGCGGTCATGGTCGGCAGCGGAACTGTTCTGGCCGACGATCCCAGGCTGGATGTACGTATTTCAAGTCGGTTTCATCCAGCGCGTATTATAGTCGATAGCATGGCCGTTACACCGCTTGATGCCAGGCTCTTCAACGGTAAGGGTAAGATATTTATAGCGGTAACCCGGAATGCACCTGCTGCCAGAGTGGAAGCCCTCAGCAAGAGAGGTGCCCGGATAATCGAAGCCGGCAACGGGCGTCACGTGGATTTGAACGCTTTGCTGCGTTTGTTGCCAGACATGGGAATAGCGACAATTCTGCTTGAAAGCGGAGCCAGGCTTTCTACGGCTATGTTGGTTCAGGGCCTGATAGACGAAGCCTTCATCTTTATGGCTCCCTTCTTTCTTGGCGGCGAAAGCCTGCCTCTGCTGGGGGCGTTGAATCTGAAAGAGGTAGACAATTCTTATGGGTTGGAAGAGATCACATGGCGGCGTATCGGCGATGATATTCTATGCCGTGGGCGGCTGAGAGTGAGGGATGTGGATTGTTTACCGGTTTGATAGAAGCAGTTGGTAGAGTGGAGAGCATAAGGCGCAAGGGGGCAGGGGCAGAATTGACGGTTGATATCGGCAAGCTGTCGGTATCCCCGGGGGATAGCCTGGCTGTCAATGGTGCTTGTCTGACAGTGGATGTCATTAAGGGCAGCCGGGTAAAGATGTCCTTAATGCCGGAAACAGTACGTCTGACCAATCTGGGCGCATTGCATGCCGGCGACGAGGTGAATCTGGAAAGGGCTTTATGCCTTGGCAAGCCGTTGGGAGGGCATTTTGTCAGCGGGCATATCGATGCAGCAGGAGAGATAGCAGAGTTGAAAGCCGAGGACGATGCTCTTCTGGTTAGAGTAGCCGTGCCGGCTGAATTAATGCCGATGATAGCCGTTAAAGGGTCTATAACCGTGGAAGGGATAAGTCTGACGGTGGTTGCCGTAAAAGGTAATTGCTTTACCGTTTCACTGGTTGAGTATACCAGGCAGGTAACGACTATGAAAAAGCCGGTCGTAGGGCGTAGAGTTAATGTTGAGGTCGATATATTGGCTAGATATACAAAGCGCCTGCTTGAGGCTGATCCTAAACCAAGGCCGGATAAGGGTGCTCTCTCTGAGCAGAGACCCGGCCTGCTTGAGGAATGGCTTGGAAGGTAGATACGGCATATAGGCCGGGACATGAATTGTGGAAATTCGAATTTATGAAAGAACAGGAATTAGGAGGGGCCTGCATGGAAAATATAAAAATGACAACAAGCAACAGCTTCTTTTCCTGTAGTGAAGAGAGTAAATTACCGGTAGCTATGCCCGAAGGGGGTAAAAAGCATAACTCTGCTGCGGTCGTAAAGCGAGTGGAGGCTGCTCTTGATGCGATACGATCCGGCGGAATGATAATTGTAGTTGACGATGACGATAGGGAGAATGAGGGCGATCTGCTGGCTGCCGCGGAGTTGATTACACCGGAAACGGTTAATTTCATGGCGCTCCATGGCCGGGGTCTCATATGTATGCCCTTGGAAGAGAAGGCGGCAGACAGGCTCGATCTGGCTCCGATGGTGCCGATTAACACCGAAAGCATGCAAACTGCTTTTACCGTCTCCATTGATGCCGCTAAAGGAATCACTACAGGTATATCTGCCCATGATCGCGCCTGGACGATAAAGACGGCAGCAAATCCTGAAAGCCTCCCGGAGAGCCTCAGGCGTCCCGGGCATATCTTTCCCTTGATTGCCCGAGATGGCGGCGTTTTGGTGCGAGCCGGCCATACAGAGGCAGCTGTGGATCTGACCAAAGCGGCAGGTCTATCTCCTGCTGGAGTTATCTGCGAGATCATGAATGAGGATGGGAGCATGGCCAGAAGGCCTCAGCTGGAACTTTTTGCTAAAAAATATGATTTAATGATAATATCCGTAGAAGATATTATCGAGTATAGACGAAGAAAAGAACGTTTGATCGCTAAGGTGGCCGATACAAAGCTTCCCACTTTATATGGTGAGTTCAAAGCCTTCGCCTATGACACTGTTTTATGCCAGGGGGATACACATCTGGCTTTGGTGATGGGTGAATTAAACCCGGATAAGGCTCATCTGGTCAGAGTACACTCTGAGTGTCTTACCGGCGATGTCTTTGGAAGCCGAAGATGCGATTGTGGTGAGCAATTGCATGCGGCCATGAAATTGATAGCCAAAGAAGGCGGCGTTCTGCTTTATATGCGGCAGGAAGGGCGGGGGATAGGCTTGGCTAATAAGCTGAAGGCCTATGCGTTGCAGGACAAAGGCAGGGATACTGTCGAGGCTAATATTGAACTGGGCTTTCCTCCGGACCTGCGAGATTACGGTATCGGTGCTCAAATATTATACGACCTGGGATTACGACGCATACGTCTTATAACTAACAATCCGCGAAAGATTGTAGGGCTGGAAGGGTATGGGCTCTCCATAGTAGAACGAATCTCTCTGGAAATAGAAGCCAATGCGAAGAACATGGCCTATCTTAGGACCAAGCGGCACAAAATGGGGCACTATTTGACGGTATAGGAGGTAAAGTCCTGACCTCGCAAACACAAAAAATGGAGGAAGCAATGTTTAAAATTTATGAGGGGAATCTGGTTGCTGAAGGATTATCAATTGGTATTACGGTCAGCAGGTTTAATGAGATCATTACTATGCGCCTGCTTGATGGAGCCATGGATGCTTTGAAGCGTCACGGTTTATCCGAAGAGGCGATGGAAGTAGCTTATGCTCCCGGTGCCTTCGAGCTACCGCTGATTGCTAGAAAGATGGCTGAAAGTGGCAAATATGATGCCGTTATCTGCCTTGGAGCAATAATACGTGGCGGCACACCACATTTTGATTATGTAGCCGCTGAGGCGGCTAAGGGAATAGCGCAGGCATCTTCAGCTACAGGCGTTCCGATAACCTTTGGCGTAATTACTGCCGATAATCTGGAACAAGCTATAGAGCGGGCTGGCTCCAAGAGCGGCAACAAGGGATGGGATGCAGCCGTAACCGCCATTGAGATGGCTAATCTGATAAAGGCTCTTTAAGCAGGCAATGATATGAAAAAAAACGAGCGATAATATGCTGAAGCGCTTGCACAGCACCTACATTTCTATCTTTGAACGATATCCCGTCTTGCTGCCGCTGGCAGTGCTTTCTGTCATAGCTGAGATGGGGTATTCGCTGATGCTGATTTTCGGATTGCCGCTTTATCTGACTGAAAGCTTTAAGACCGGCTATACCTTTGTTGGGCTTGCCATAGCAGCCTTTACGGGAACGGAAATGATTTTCAAGCCGATATTGGGGCATCTTAGCGATCGCATCGGCAGGAAGCCGTTAATGGTAGCCGGTATGGCGGCTTCTACCTTGATGCCCTTGCTGATAGCCATTTCCCCCTTTACTTATCTTATACTCTTTTTTAGAGCTGTAGATGGTGCCGGTGCGGCAGCGCTGTGGCCTTCTATCAGCGCTATTGCCGCTGACGTAGTGGATATAAGAGAGAGAACGACGGCGTTAAGCGTCTTCAATATGGCCTATATGATTGGAGTGGGCCTTGGACCTGTTGTCGGCAGCTTGGTGGTGGCTCGTTTTGCTGAAGCACGCTTTCTCTTTTATATGGTAAGCCTATTATTCTTTCTCTCCCTGCTAATAGCCTGGTCGGTCAGCTGGCATAGGCAGCCTTCTGTTGCAGTTAAAGATGGGGCCGCAGAGAGAGAGACCGGAAATCGTGCAACAAAAATTAAAGAGGTGCCTGTGAAGGAAGCCAAAAACGATAAGCGCCCTCGCTTGCAAGGGATATTTTCAAGACAGCGCGAGCTCTTTCAAGGCTCTCTGCCGGCCCTTTATCTTATGGGGACTATACAGATGCTGGGCATCAGCGCCCTATCACCTATACTGATTAAATATATTACTGAAGTAATGGGTATAAGCCAGTCCAAGATACCTATTCTCTTTCTTTTGCCGGCGGCCGGCATTGCTCTTTTTTCCATCCCGCTGGGCAGAATGGCCGATCATATAGGCAAACGAACAGCTGTAATTATAGGGGGGATAATGGCGTCAATAGCTCTATGGCTTATCCCCTTTGCCAAAACTCTGCTCCTCTTTCTGCCCTTAGGTATTATAACAGGATTAGGTTTTGTGACAGCAGTACCGGCTTGGCTGGCGCATATAACTGAAGCCGCCCCAAGGGGCAGAATAGGGGCAGTGATGGGTATGCTGGGTACTGCGCAGGGCATTGGTTCTGTCATTGGGCCTATAGTGGGCGGATATGCAAAGGACATTTTAGGCTTCAATATGCCTTTTTATATCAGCGCAATTTTTCTGACATTGACAACCTTGATGGCGGCTCTGTTTATGAAAAAATCCTTCTTTGATAACTCCTGAAGCGTGTTGAGAAAGCTCTCTGATTATGTTAAACTACACTGTAAATCGGATGCCGGTACTTTATCAGAGGAGCAGATTTCGTTGGATTTAAAATCTATTTTAGTTTCATTGCCTGTTTTTCTACTGGCCATTATTCTTCATGAAGTGGCACATGGCTGGGTGGCATACCGGCTGGGTGATCCCACAGCCAAATGGTCCGGCCGGCTGACTTTAAATCCCGTTTCACATATTGATCCACTGGGGGCAATCTTCTTTCTTGTCTCCCTTGCAGCCGGCGTCGGCTTTGGGTGGGCCAAACCTGTACCCGTTAATATTTATAATATAAAGGATCCGCGTCGAGGCATGATCATGGTGTCGCTTGCAGGGCCTGCTGCCAATATTTTGCAGGCATTGTCATATGCAATTATATTTAGAATTACGGTGGGAACAGGTATCTTCGATTATTCATTCCTTGCTGAAATTATAGGAACCGTATGCGTTACAGGCGTTGTTATTAATATAATGCTGGCAATATTCAACCTGCTGCCAGTGCCGCCTTTGGATGGCTCGAAGATTCTGATGGGCTTGCTGCCTCGCAGGCAGGCTTACGCTCTGTCGAAAATTGAGCCTTACGGCATGCTCATTCTTCTGCTTCTTATATTTACCAATGTCATCAGCTTTCTAGCCAGAGCAATCGTATTTCCGTCAGCTACACTTTTGCTCGGTGCTTAATTGGAGGATTGAATGGGAACTATTCTTAGCGGTATGCGGCCGACCGGCAGGCTGCATCTGGGACATTTGCTCGGTGTTCTAAATAATTGGAAAGAACTTCAAGATGAGTATCAATGTTACTTCATGGTGGCCGATTGGCATGCATTGACATCTGAATATGAAGATTCATCGGCTCTTCGTGAGAATGTACGTCAGATGGTCATTGATTGGCTCAGTGCTGGTATTGACCCTGAAAAGGCCATAATCTTTCGGCAGTCAGATGTTTATCAGCATGCCGTTCTCCATCTGATGCTTTCCATGATAACCCCTTTGCCATGGCTGGAGAGATGCCCCACCTATAAGGAGCAGATGCAGGAGATAAAAGGAAAGGATCTCTCGACATACGGCTTTTTAGGCTATCCTCTGCTGCAGGCGGCGGATATCCTGCTTTACAAAGCTGATACCGTTCCCGTCGGCGAGGATCAGTTGCCGCATCTGGAACTGACCAGAGAGATCGCCAGGCGTTTCAATTATCTTTACGGCGCAGTCTTCCCCGAACCCAGGGCGCTTCTGACGGCTTCTTCTAAAGTGGCTGGTCTGGATGGGCGAAAAATGAGCAAGAGTTATGGCAATTGCATCTTTCTCTCCGATGATGCCAAAACCATCCGGGAAAGAATAAGGAGTGCGGTAACCGATCCGCAGAAGATATATAAGGATAGTCCCGGTCGGCCGGAAAGCTGCAATGTCTTCGCTTACGAAAATATATTTCTATCTGAAAGCTGCAGTGAGATAGAAGCTCAATGCCGGGAGGGGAAGCTGGGTTGTGTAAAATGCAAGGGGTATTTGGCTGATGCTATCATAGAGTATTTACATCCTATTCATGAAAGCCGTAAACATTATGAGAAGGAGCCGGATATCGTTGATCGTTTGCTGGCTGATGGCGCCGAGAAGGCCTCCGTCACGGCAGCATCCAATCTCTCTTTAGCCATGAAAGCCATGGGATTATAAGCATATGGATTTATCGGAAAATGTATGCATAATAAGGTTGGATGATTTCGAAGGTCCGCTGGATCTTCTTCTGCACCTGATAAATCGCTCGGAAATGGATATTCAAAATCTTCAGATGGCAAAAATCACGACCCAATATCTTGATTTTATCCATCTGATGGAAGAGCTGAATATAAATATCGCCGCCGAATTTCTGGTGATGGCCGCCGAGCTGTTACGAATAAAATCCAAGATGCTTTTGCCTCCTGATAAGGAGGATCTTCAGATGGCAGAAGAAGCTGACCCACGACAGATGCTTGTAGCTCGTCTTATGGAATACAAGCGTTACAAAGAGGCGGCACAGGCTATGTCGGCAAGGGAAGCGGAATGGCGTGGTGTCTTTGTGCGCCATCCCCTTGAATTGGAAGAGTTGCGTCCTGCGATAAGCCCGGGTATAGCAGAAGCCTTATCGGTTTTTGATTTGCTTGAGGCATTCCAGAGAGTGCTGGAAAACGCTGTTGATGATGAAACGGATGATGAAAAGAGGATCTCCAGGGATGAAATAACTGTTGAGCAGAGAGTGGATCTGGTATTGGCCAGGCTTCACAGATCAGATGGGCGTATCTCTTTTAGGCATCTTTTCAGCGACAGGCCTGCCAGGCGGGAGATTATCGTAACCCTGCTGGCTATATTGGAGCTAATAAGAAAAAGATATATCATGGCTGCCCAGGAGAAATGTTTTGGTGAGATAGAGATATTTTTGCGTGAGGAATACGTCAATGCTTGAAGAGCGAAAGAACGCGCTGGAGGCGTTGCTGTTTGTAGCCGGAGGGCCGCTTGACATAAGGCAGGCAGCAACGTTGCTGGAATTGCCTCCTGATACGGTTGAAGAGCTTGCCCGACAGCTTATGAATGAATACGCAGCCGGAGGTCTACAGATAGTACCTGTAGCGGGCGGCTATCAGATGTGCACTAGAAATGAGCTTGCAGATTATATTGAAAAGCTGCTGGCACATGAACGCGGACGCCTTTCGCGTGCTGCTATGGAGACGATGGCTATAATCGCTTACAAGCAGCCGGTAACCAGAGCTGAAATAGAAGCTATCAGGGGAGTAAATTGCGACGGCGTTATCGAACGCCTCTCCCTTCACCGGCTGATAAAAGTAGTAGGGCGCAAGGATACGGTCGGGCGACCGATATTATATGGAACAACTGAGGAGTTTCTTGAATATTTTGGCTTCGGCGGATTGAATGATTTACCCCCTTTGCCGGAGGAGAAAGAAGCAGATGATAAAAAGGAGGCGACAGATGAGTAGAGTATCGCAAATTGTAGAGGCCATGCCGCCGTCAGGGATCAGGCGCTTTTTTGATATAGTTTCCACAATGGATGGCGTGTTGTCACTGGGAATCGGCGAACCGGATTTCATTACTCCGGAGAGGATAAGAAATGCTTGTGTAGCTTCGCTGGCACAGGGACAGACGATGTATACCTCCAACCATGGCTTGTTGGAGCTTCGCCAAGCCATATCAGGGCATATCACCAAAGTGCACGGCGTGGAATATAATCCGGAGAAAGAGATACTGATAACCGTTGGAGTCAGTGAAGCTTTGGACATAACGTTGCGGGCTATTCTCAATTCCGGTGATGAAGTGATCGTTCTCGATCCTTCATATGTATCATACAAGCCCTGTGTTGTTATGGCAGGTGGCGTAGCGGTGCCGGCAGAGACAAGCAGTGCCGACGGTTTCAGAGTGACCGCTGACATAATAGAAAGCGCCATAACGGAGAGAACAAAGGCAATATTGCTCTGTTATCCCAATAATCCTACCGGCATGTCATTGCCTGCAGAGGAGCTTGAACGGATAGCGGCGTTAGCCGTCAAACATGATCTGATAGTTATATCGGATGAAATATATGAAAAGCTGACCTATGATATGGCGCATCTATCCATAGCCTCCCTGCCGGGAATGAAGGAGAGGGTCGTTACACTAAATGGCTTTTCCAAGGCCTATGCCATGACCGGCTGGCGCCTGGGTTATATAGCAGGCCCCGTGGATATATTAAATGCCGCAGTGAAGATTCACCAGTATGTGGCGCTATGCGCGCCGATAATGAGCCAGACGGCGGCCGTCGAAGCTTTGAAGGATAAAGGCTCTGAGGTTGAAGAGATGGTCGCTGAATATAACCGGCGCCGTCGCCTGATACACCAGGGGCTCAACGCGATCGGTCTTGATGTGCCTATGCCGGACGGAGCATTCTATATCTTTCCTTCTATAAAAAGAACAGGGCTGACAAGTGAGAAGTTTGCTGAAAGTCTTTTGTTCGAGGAGAAGGTAGCCGTTGTTCCGGGAACGGCATTCGGCGCTTGCGGCGAAGGGTATGTAAGGTGCTCCTATTCCACCTCCTATGAGCGTATTGAAGAGGCATTGATAAGGATTGAAAAATTTGTAAGAAGACACAAGCAATGAGTAATAGGGTCAGGTAATAGGGTTAGCTCTTTACGCTTGACAAGCATCACAAGCTGACCCCTACCTGTCTTAAATTTTGCTTGACGCCGCAGAAATCTCTATGATATACTACCATAGAATTTTAAATATAGAATAAAGGCTGTGAAGGGACCAAGTAAGCGAATAAAGAGGCCACAGAGAGCCGGTTATGCTGAGATCCGGTGCTTGCTTGCGCTGAAACTCATCCTGGAGCCTCACTGCTGAGCCCCATGCGGTTTAGGCAGCGACGGTTTGGCGGGCGTTATACTGCCGCAAGAGGGTTTTGTCGGCACAGCTTTGCCGATGTATCCGAACCAGGGTGGTAACACGAAGGCATGGCCTCTCGTCCCTAAGGGCGAGTGGTTTTTTTTATGAGGAGGGAGAGGGATAGCTTTGAAAAGCGATATGGTCAAAAAAGGTGTAGAAAGAGCACCGCACAGATCTCTGTTTATGGCTATGGGATATACTCCTGAGGAGTTGGAACGGCCTCTCATAGGCGTGTGTAATTCCGCCAATGAGATCATTCCTGGGCATATCCATTTGAGCAAGATTACCGAGGCAGTGAAATCCGGCATAAGAATGGCCGGTGGTGTGCCGGTGGAATTTGGCGCCATAGGTGTTTGCGACGGCATTGCTATGGGGCATCGTGGTATGAAATATTCGCTGGCGAGCCGAGAGTTGATTGCCGACAGTGTGGAAACAATGGCCACAGCGCATTGTTTTGATGCTTTGGTATTGATACCCAATTGCGATAAAATCGTTCCCGGCATGCTGATGGCTGCAGCTCGCTTGAATATACCCGCAGTCGTTATCAGCGGCGGTCCTATGCTTCCCGGAAACTATAGAGGTTCCGCCGTATCGGTGACAGATGTATTTGAAGCCGTAGGCACCGTTAACGCCGGCAAAATGAGCTGTGAGGATTTGGAGGAACTGGAAATGTGCGCCTGCCCGGGCTGCGGCTCGTGTTCCGGAATGTTCACTGCTAATTCCATGAACTGTCTGGTTGAGGCACTGGGTATGGGCATGCCCGGCAACGGAACGGTGCCGGCAGTAAGCGGAGCACGTATTCGCCTGGCCAAGGAAGCGGGCATGAAAGCTGTAGAGGTATGGCGGCGAAACATATTGCCTCGCGATATAATGACCAAAGAGGCCTTTGCCAATGCCATCACCGTGGATATGGCGCTAGGATGCTCTACCAATACGGTTCTTCATGTACCGGCTATAGCTGTTGAAGCAGGGGTACCGTTGGAATTGGAGGCCTTTGATTCTATAAGCGATAAAACACCACACCTTTGCAATCTTGCGCCTGCCGGAAATCATTTTTTAGTGGATCTTGATGAAGCCGGCGGTGTCCAGGCTGTGATGAAAACTCTTAGCAAAGCAGGGCTGATAAATGGCGATGTTCTGACCGTAACGGGAGAAACCGTCAGGAGGAATCTCGAACGAGCTGCTGTCAAAAGAGAGGATGTCATAAGGCCTTTGAATAATCCATACCATGAAAAAGGCGGAATAGCCATTCTTCGTGGAAACATTGCCCCTGGAGGCGCTGTTGTCAAGCAGGCTGCCGTAGCTGATGAGATGCTTCGCCATCAGGGACCGGCTCGTGTCTTCAATTCTGAGGAAGAGGCTCAGGCAGCTATAACGGGCGGCAAGATAAACGCAGGAGATGTTATCGTTATCCGTTATGAAGGTCCAAAGGGTGGTCCCGGCATGAGGGAGATGCTCTCACCGACCTCTACGCTGGCAGGAATGGGACTTGATAAATGCGTTGCTTTAATAACTGACGGTCGTTTTTCCGGTGCGACCAGGGGTGCTGCAATAGGCCATATATCGCCAGAAGCTATGGAGGGTGGTCTTATAGCCCTCGTAGAGGAAGGCGATACTATAAACATTGACATACCTGAGAAGCGCCTGGATTTACTTGTCGATGATGCTGTCCTGGCACAGCGCCGTTCCGCCTGGAAAGAGCCGAAGGCTAAGATTAGCGGGGGATACCTGGGGCGTTATGCCCGCCTGGTAACCTCGGCAGGCACCGGCGCTGTATTGAAATAAGGAGTGTGTTACGTGAAGATTAACGGAGCTAGAATTCTTATCGAATCGCTGCGTCGGGAAGGTGTTGAAGTTGTTTTTGGTTATCCCGGCGGAGTAGTTCTTCCTATCTATGATGCCCTGTACGATGTGGAGGGCATTCGACATATACTGGTGCGTCATGAGCAGGGAGCCGTGCATGCGGCGGATGGTTATGCTCGCGCCACCGGACGTGTCGGCGTATGCCTGGCAACATCAGGCCCCGGCGCCTGCAACCTGGTAAGCGGCATAGCTACCGCTCATATGGATTCTATTCCTCTGGTGGCAATAACGGGGCAGGTTAAGACCACGGCTCTTGGCAAGGATTCTTTCCAGGAAGCTGATGTAACCGGCATAATGATGCCCATTGTTAAACATAATTTCCTGGTCAAGGATGTATGTGATCTGGCCAGAACCGTTAAAGAGGCTTTCCATATAGCTTCCACTGGTCGCCCCGGGCCGGTAGTCATAGACCTGCCGACGGATGTCTGCAGTGCGACCATGGAATTCAGCTATCCGGAAAAGGTCAATATGCCTGGATATAAGCCTTATTATGAAGGTCATCCAATGCAAGTAAAGAATGCGGCCAGGCTTATAAAAAAAGCCAAGCAACCGATTATCCTGGCCGGCGGTGGTGTTGTTACTGCCGGCGCATCAGCTGAGTTAACGAAGCTGGCACGGTTGACCGGTATACCTGTGGCTACCTCTCTTATGGGAAAAGGCGTTTTCCCTGAAGATGACCCGCTATCGCTTGGCATGCTGGGCATGCACGGCACCGCTTATTCCAATTATGCCGTGCATGAGGCAGATCTTCTTATTGTGATCGGTGCGCGCTTTGACGATAGGGTTACCGGCAAGTTGGATACTTTTGCGCCTCATGCCGCAGTGATTCATATAGATATAGATCCGGCGGAAATCGGAAAGAGCGTTGCTGTGGATGTGCCTATAGTCGGTGATGCACGTAACATATTGCAAATGCTTTTGAAAGAAGCAAAGCCTGCGGAGATCACTGCCTGGAGAGAGCGTATCGACGATTGGCGAGAGCAATACCCGTTGAATTACAGCTGTGATGATACCGATGGGATCAAGCCTCAGGCGGTTATTGAAACTATACACCGCCTTACCGGAGGCAAGGCGATTATTACTACGGAAGTTGGGCAGAACCAGATGTGGGCTGCGCAATTTTACAAAGCATCACGTCCGAGACAATTTATCTCTTCCGGCGGTCTCGGGACCATGGGATATGGCCTGCCGGCCGCTATCGGGGCGCAGATTGCTTGTCCGAATGATATAGTTTTTGATATCGCCGGCGATGGCAGCATACAGATGAACATCCAGGAAATGGCGACCGCTGTATCGAATAAGCTTCCTATAAAGATTGCCATTCTTAATAATGGATACCTGGGTATGGTGCGACAGTGGCAGCAGTTGTTTTACGATAGACGTTATTCGCATACCGACATCGGTTATACTAACCCGGATTTTATCAAGCTGGCGGAAGCCTATGGCGCAGTGGGTATCAGGGTCCAGGCTCCGGAAGAGGTTGAGCCTGCTTTACAGCGTGCTCTGGAATGCACCGATGTTCCCTGTATTATTGATTTTATTATTGCACGGGAAGAGAATGTTATGCCGATGATACCTGCCGGAGGCAGTATCGATAAAATGATGATAGATTAGATGACAGGACAAGAGATAGAATGCGGATTTGATTTCCGATTTCGCATGTGCGAATAAGGAAAAATCTTGATGCAGAGTGTGAGAGATGCGATTCCACGTTCAGCATTATTTAGAAAAGGGGAAGTGATATGAGACATACGTTGTCAGTGCTGGTATCCAATCACCCCGGCGTTTTGACGCGAGTATCCGGTCTGTTTGCCAGAAGGGGCTTCAATATAGAGAGTCTCTCCGTGAACTCAACTGAAAATCCGGATATTTCAAGAATGACGATTGTGGTGGATGGCGATGTAGCGGCTCTGGAACAGATACGCAAACAGATATATAAGCTGGTAGAGGTCATAAAGGTTTATGACCACACGGAAGAGAGCGTCGTGGAAAGAGAGCTTGCCCTTATAAAGGTTAGCGCCGAAACGCGTAGTCGCAATGAGATCATGCAGATAACGGATATATTCCGGGGAAAAATTGTGGATGTTTCGGATAAGACTTTTGTAGTTGAAATAACTGGAAGCGAGGGCAAGATTAACGCCATAGAGCAGTTGTTCAGGCCCTTTGGCATAAAAGAGATAGTCAGAACCGGTAAAATAGTTTTAGCAAGAGGTTCCAAGAGCACCGAGTGAATGTAACTACGAAGAACGGATAGAGTAGTTACTAAAATAAAGGAGGAGTGTACAATGGCAAAGATTTATTATGACAAGGATGCCGATCTGGGTCTATTGAAGGGAAAGGTTATAGCTATTATCGGATATGGCAGCCAGGGGCATGCTCAGGCACAGAACTTGAGAGATAGCGGCTTTAATGTAATCGTCAGCGATTTACAAGGCAGCGCTAACTGGAAGAAGGCTGTGGAAGATGGCTTTACTCCCCTAAGCGCCGCAGAGGCCGCCGGGAAGGCTGATATAATTCAGATCCTTACCGAAGATGAGGTTCAATCCAAGGTTTACAAAAACGAGGTTCAGAAAGGCCTGAAGCCGGGCAACGCGTTGCTTTTCTCTCATGGCTTCAATATCCATTTCGGCCAGATAGTTCCTCCCGCTGATGTCGATGTATTAATGGTGGCACCAAAGGGACCGGGGCATCTTGTTAGAAGAGTTTACACGGAAGGCGCCGGAGTGCCTGCGCTCATAGCGGTTTATCAGGATCATACCGGCAAGGCCAAGCAGTTGGCCCTAGCTTATGCTGCCGGCATAGGTGCTACTAGAGCAGGCGTTCTGGAAACAACCTTCAAGGAGGAGACCGAGACCGATCTTTTTGGTGAGCAGGCTGTTCTCTGTGGCGGTGCCACTGCCCTGGTTACTGCCGGTTTTGAAACCCTGGTGAACGCCGGTTATCAACCTGAAATAGCCTATTTTGAGTGCCTGCATGAGCTTAAGCTGATTGTAGATCTTTTGTATGAAGGTGGTATAGCCACCATGCGTGATTCCATCAGCAACACAGCTGAATATGGTGATCTCACTCGCGGTCCGAGAATAGTCAATGACTATGTCCGCGAGGAGATGGAAGAGATATTGGCTGAGATCCAGACCGGTGAATTTGCTCGTGAGTGGATGCTGGAGAACCAGGCCAATCGCCCTGTATTCAATGCTCTTGCCAGAATGGGCAAGGAGCACCTTATTGAGAAGGTGGGCGCAGAGCTGCGTGATATGATGGTATGGCTGAAAAAATAATCTGAGGGTAAAGGTCTGAAGTCTGAAGGAGAATGCCCAGGTATAAACTGACAGCCCTAAGGCTGAGAAGTAATTTTAGCACTTAGTGATAAAGGCAGTCTGGCTGAGCGTAGGCTGCTTCGGACTTCGGACTTTATAGCTGTTATGGGAGGTACAAAGGTTGGATAGGATAATTAATATTTTTGATACCACTCTCCGAGATGGAGAGCAGTCGCCCGGTGCCAGCCTCAATCCCGATGAAAAGTTGGAAATCGCGCGTCAATTAGCACGCTTGAACGTAGATGTAATAGAGGCCGGCTTCCCCATTTCTTCGCAGGGCGATTTTGATGCGGTAAAGGAGATTGCTAAGAGAGTCAAAGGTCCGGTTATCGCCGGTCTTTGCCGGGCTAACCATAAAGATATTGATCGTGCCTGGGAAGCTTTGCAGTATGCCGATAGATCGCGAATCCATACCTTCATTGCTACCTCCGACATTCATTTGAAACATAAGCTGAAAAAGAGCCATGACGAGGTCCTGAACATGGCGGTGGATGCCGTTTCGTATGCTAAAAAATATACCGATGACGTAGAGTTTTCGGCAGAGGATGCTTCTCGGACCGATGTCGATTATCTTTGCCGTGTGCTCGAAGCTGTTATCGATGCAGGCGCCACCGTTCTGAACATACCCGATACCGTCGGCTATATATTGCCCGTTGAATTTAGCCGGCTTATCGCCACTATCAGAGAGCAGGTAAAGGGTATAGAAGGTGTAACTATAAGCGTACACTGCCATAACGATCTGGGGTTGGCATCGGCCAATGCACTGGCGGCTGTAGAAGCGGGAGCCGACCAGGTAGAGTGCAGCATTAACGGCATAGGAGAGAGAGCAGGCAATACCGCCCTGGAAGAGATAGTTATGGCTTTAGCCACCCGTGCGGATTATTTTGGCTTGAAGACCAATATAAATATGCGGGAGATATACAAGAGCAGCCGAATGGTCAGCGATATGACCGGAATAATAGTTCAGCCCAATAAAGCCATTGTCGGAGTCAATGCCTTTGCTCATGAATCCGGCATACATCAGCATGGCGTGATGTGCGAACGGAGCACCTATGAGATAATGGATGCCAGGGATATAGGTCTTAATGAGAGCCAGTTGGTTCTGGGAAAACATTCCGGCCGGCATGCCTTTGAGAAGAAGCTCAACGAGATGGGCTATGCTCTTGATAAAGATGATCTTAATAAAGCCTTTATACGTTTTAAGGATCTGGCGGATAAAAAGAAAGAGGTATCCGACAGAGATATCGAATCCATTATTGCTGATGAAGTCTATACTGTACCCGAGGTTTTTACACTCGATTATATGCATGTATCAGCGGGAACAACTACTATTCCAGAGGCCGCAATCAGGATTATTCGTGACGGCGCTGAGATTATCGATACGGCTATAGGCGTAGGATCTGTCGATGCTGTTTACAAAGCCATAGACAATATTGTAGACTTTCAGCATAAACTTATCGATTATTCAGTAAAGTCCGTAACCGGAGGAACGGATGCGCTGGGTGAAGTGATGGTACGTTTGGGTAACAGCGAAGGGCGTATTTTTACCGGGAGAGGGAGCAGTACTGATATCATAGAGGCCAGCGCTAAGGCCTATATTCAGGCGTTGAACAAATTGGCGTATGCATCAAAATCACGATAGGAGCTATACTGATGGGAATGACGATAACCGAAAAGATACTGGCGGCGCATGCCGGCAAAAGCGCTGTCAGGCCGGGAGAATTGATCGATGTCAGGGTAGACCTTGTTCTCGGCAATGATATCACCGCTCCAGTTGCTATAAAGGCGTTCGAAAAGATCGGAGCCGAAAGAGTATTCGATCGTAACAAAATAGCTCTGGTGCCGGATCATTTCACGCCCAATAAGGATATCAAGGCGGCAGAGCAGGTTAAGATCATGCGCCGCTTCGCAGAAGCATACGGGATAGTAAACTTTTTCGAGATAGGGTGCATGGGTATAGAGCATACACTTCTCCCTGATAAAGGATTGGTGGTTGCCGGAGATCTGGTCATAGGTGCGGATTCACACACCTGCACTTATGGTGCGCTCGGCGCTTTTTCCACCGGCATGGGCAGTACCGATATGGCAGCCGCCATGGCTACCGGCGAGTGCTGGATTAAGGTGCCGGAGAGCATGAAGTTTATTTGCACAGGACGCCCGAGTAGATGGGTATCCGGTAAGGATCTCATGCTTTATATCATCGGGATGATAGGTGTAGACGGAGCTCTATACAGGGCTATGGAGTTTACCGGAGATGCATTCGATTATATGACAATGGCCGATAGATTTACAATTTGTAATATGGCTATCGAGGCGGGCGGCAAGAATGGAATCATACCGCCGGATCAGCAAACAATCGATTACATGAGCGGAAGGGCCAAGCATGATTTTACACTTTATGCCAGTGATAATGATGCAGTATATCGTTCCGTTCATAATATCGATGTCTCCGCCCTGGAACCGATGGTTGCTTTTCCTCATCTGCCGGAGAACACTCGCCCTGTAAGCCAGGCAGGAGATATATCAATAGATCAGGCAGTGATAGGCTCTTGCACCAACGGCAGAATAGAGGACCTGAGGATTGCCACTAAAGTTTTGAAAGGGAAGAAGGTAAATAGAAAAGTACGCTTGATTGTTATTCCCGGTACTCAAGAGATCTATCTGCAGGCTATCCGAGAGGGCCTGGCAGAGGCTCTGGTGGAGGCAGGTGCCGCTTTCAGCACACCTACTTGCGGTCCATGCCTTGGCGGTCATATGGGTATATTGGCCAGCGGAGAGAGAGCTATTGCCACTACCAATCGTAACTTTGTAGGGCGTATGGGGCATCCTCAGAGTGAAGTCTACCTATCCAACCCTGCAGTTGCAGCGGCCTCAGCTGTGGCCGGAAGAATCGTTTCTCCGGATGAGATTTAAGAAAGGCTGATTTGATATGCATATAAAAGGAAAAGCTTGGAAGTTCGGCGATAACGTGGATACAGATGTCATTATTCCCGCCAGATATCTGAATACATCCGATCCTGTTGAATTGGCTCGACATTGCATGGAGGATATCAATGCTTCTTTTGCTGATGAGGTGCAACCGGGTGATATAATTGTGGGTGGTGATAATTTCGGTTGCGGCAGCTCGCGTGAACATGCTCCCATCGCCATAAAAGCGGCAGGAGTAAGCTGTGTTATAGCCAAATCATTCGCTCGCATCTTTTATAGAAATGCTATAAATATCGGCCTTCCTATTTTTGAGAGTTCCGAGGCCGCCGAGGGAATTAACGAAGATGACCAGGTGGAGGTCATCCTGGATAAGGGATGCATATGCAATATTACCACCGGATGCAAATATACCGCTCAGGAGTTTCCTGCCTTTATGCAGAATCTGATTGCCGCCGGCGGCCTGATCAATTATGTCAAGTCTAAAAGATAAGAATAAGGGCTATTGAAGACTAAAAGCAAGCTTACCGGAAAGAAAGATTTTTATCTTAAAACGATTGCCGAGTGCAAAGCTGATAAGCTTTATATTTCAGGCTCGAAAGCTACGTAAGGAGCACTGCCTTTGAAACATGTAGAGATATATGATACGACTTTGCGTGATGGAGCTCAGATGGAAGGGATATCTTTTTCCGTTTCTGATAAAGTTCTTATCGCCAGGAAACTCGACGGCACAGGCTTTGATTATGTTGAAGGCGGGTGGCCATTCTCCAATCCTAAGGATTTGGAATTCTTCAGGATCATGAAAGATGAGCCTTTGAAGAATGCTCGTTTGGCCGCCTTTGGGATGACACGGCGGCCAAGGGTAACCTCCGGTGATGACAGCAACATTCTGGCACTATTGGCCTGCGGCGCACCCGTGGTGACCATTTTTGGAAAGGCCTGGGATCTGCACGTTGAAGCCGCCTTGAAGACGACGCTTGAAGAGAATCTCTTCATGGTCCGAGATTCGGTCTCTTTTCTGGCCGGCAAAGGTCGCCAGGTTATATTTGATGCTGAGCACTTCTTCGATGGCTACGCCGATAATCCCGAATATGCTCTTAAGGTACTGGAAGCGGCTGCGGAAGGAGGCGCTTCCATACTCGTTTTATGCGATACCAATGGTGGAACTCTTCCCGCGCGCATAACAGAGGCGGTATCGGCTGTTGCAGACAAGCATTACGGCTTACCCCTGGGCATACATACGCATAATGACAGCGGGCTGGCAGTGGCTAATACACTGTTAGCCGTAGAGGGCGGTGCTACACATGTCCAGGGCACCGTAAACGGTTTTGGCGAGCGCTGTGGTAATGCAGATCTCTGTTCCGTCATCCCCTCTCTGGCATTGAAAATGAAGGTACAAACAGCCGCAAAGCTTGAAGCGCTGACCTCACTATCGCACTATGTCTATGAGATTGCCAATATACACCATGATAGTCATCAGCCCTTTGTCGGTAACAGTGCCTTTGCTCATAAGGGCGGGGTTCATGTCAGTGCTGTCAGTCGATCGGCATGCACCTATGAGCATATCGAACCGGAAAAAGTTGGCAACAAAAGACGTATACTTATCTCTGAACTTTCAGGCAAGAGCAATGTCCTTCATAAAGCTGAGCAGATGCATACCAATCTCGACGATGCCGCCTTAAAGGAGGTCATGTCGAATCTTGTCAGACTTGAGCATGATGGCTATCAGTTTGAAGGTGCTGAGGCCTCTTTTGAGATACTTATCCACAAGGCTAAAGGCGACTATCGTAAGCTCTTTGATCTTGAGGGCTTCAGAGTTATTATCGAAAAGCGAGGTGCGGATAATTCTTTGATCACAGAGGCCACTATAAAAGTACGAGTCGGCGAACAGTGTGTGCATGCCGTAGCGGAGGGCGATGGCCCGGTGCATGCGCTGGATAATGCCTTGCGTAAGGCTCTGTTGCAATTTTATCCCTCTTTGAGCAATATGAAATTAACGGATTTCAAGGTCAGGGTCATAGACGAAGCATCAGGAACTGCCGCCAAAGTAAGAGTTCTGGTGGAAAGCTCTGATGGCCTCTCCTCATGGGGCACTATCGGTGTATCCGAGAACATCATTCAGGCCAGCTGGCTGGCGCTTGTAGATAGTATTGCTTATGCTTTGCTAAAAGAAAACATAGATGCCGGCCCGGCTGCAAAGATGTAAGCTTATGATGCTTTTATCATTGAAACTTTCCCGTTGAAGGATAATTCGGGCTTCATGAAGAATTTAAAATAAGATATACCAATTTTATTTATGCTGCCGGGGGGAGCAATGAAGCGTTTTGTTCTTCTATTAGTATTAGTCACGACCTTGTTCTGTGTGGATTACAGAATGATTTATGCCGCGCCGCTAACCAAGGAGCCGGGCATTCTTACTGATAAGCTGTTGAATCTTACGTTCAACCATAAGACGGTTCAAAACAAGCCCAGCGATGATCTTTATCCGACATGGTCCCCGAATGGAGAGAGTATCGCTTTTACATCCAACCGTAGTGGAAAATATGAAATATGGTTGATGAAGGTCGACGGCTCGGATTGCCGCCAATTAACAACCTTTAAAGGTGTCGGATCCGTTGCTACATCGCCTGCATGGTATCCTAATTCCCTATCCATAGTCTTCTCCGCTAAGAAAGATGCTAAGAGTACATTTGATATCTGGCGTATTAATATTGATGGAGGCGGCCTGCGCAATCTGACATATTTTTTGAATGAGAGCGATGAGAAAGACCCCTCATGGTCGCCGGATGGAAGCCGCATAGTCTTTGCTTCCAATCGTGGTGCCGAAGGGCAATACAGACTATATACCATAGATTCCAGAAGCTTTGACACCAACGTACGGGATGCCAATATTACGCTCTTGCCCGATCAAATGGGAAATAATTATCACCCGGTATGGTCTCCCAACGGCACGAGTATCGCTTTTGTTTCCGATAGAGCCGGAAAACGTAATATCTGGATGATCCCCTTTCCCGGTAGCAAAGCGGTAAAACTGACAAACGGGCAGGACGATGCTTTCCCCTCATGGTCGCTGGACGGCAAGATAATCTATTATTCATCAAGGGAAGGCTCTACCACTTCCCTCTCTTCCATACCGGCGACAGGCGGATCACCGACAACACTTCTTCATTGGATTGGATATAATACTTTTGATCCCGAATGTTCACGAAAACCTGAATTGAACAGAATGCTTTTTGTTTCCAATAGAGATGGAAACAATGATATCTGGCTCTCCAGCTTAAGGGATATCGAGCCGCCCTATCTTACTCGTTTACCGGTCGTCTCTCCCAGGCAGGCTCATCCCGGCGATAAGGTGGTCATTACAGCCAAAGTGGAGGACAGACACAGCGGTGTGGATAAAGTGTACGCACAGATAAAGAATGCCGATAAGTTTATTTATAAAAACCAGGCAGAAAAACTGATTTCCGAAGGCAGTGCATCTTCCGGTGGCGACAGCGGTGGTGCTTCAGGCGCGGATGCAGGCGGTGGCGAGGGGGGCGCTCCGGCTATAAAGATCAGGGTTCACACTGATTACGAAATAGTAGACACTATAGAGCTCTTTGATGACGGCAAGCATAATGACGGGCTGGCCGGCGACGGTATCTATGCCAACGCCATCAACACCAAAGGCGGAGAGGGCGAGTACTACATCAATATAGTTGTTAAGGATAAGGCAGGCAACACCAAGGCATACGATAACATTACCGGTTTTACCACCAAGATCTTTGTGCCCAGCAGTAAAATATTACTGGTAAACGATTATATGTGCGGGCAACGCTTTGATGCCGTCAGATACGGCGGTTCATATAACCGACCGGGATGGCTGATGAATCCGGCCGAAAGTTATTTTAAAAAATCATGGTCATATGAATCCAACGCCGGTACGATCAAATGGTCCGGTTATGCCTGGTCAAAGGGCTGGTGGTTGGAGGGGGCCGGCGGCTCCACAGGCATAATGCGGCGTGGTACCGAGCCCAGAGATCCCTTTTACGGCGAGAGCTACGACGAGTGGAGAATAATCTGCCGCGGTCCTATAGATGCCGCTACTCTGTTAACCTATTCGAATAGCGATAAATGTGTTATATGGGGAAGCCCTTATGCTGGTAATTTGTGGACCGATGCAGGCACCATAGAGGATCCTAAGACGCAGGATACATTGATAAAGTTTCTGGATTACGGCGGTCGTCTGATGGTGACGGGGCAGGATGTGGCCTGGGCATTAACCAAAGATGGTAAGGTATACAATGAATTTTTGACTGCATATATGAAGGTCCGTTATATTGCCGATCAGGCTGGGAAATGGACTCTTATCCCTGCCAAGGGCAGTATTGCCGATCTGCCGGGGCAAGGTGATGTAGATGGTTCGGGCGGTATATTTGCCGTCAGAGATAAGGCCGGCGAAGCCAGTCCGTCTGAAAGTGGCGATAGTGCCGCCAGTGGTGGCGGTTTGCAGTTAAAGCTGGCCGGTTATTACTACGGCACTAAAGATTCAGGTCCTGATCCTGATTATTGGGCCGGTGACGCCTGCAAGAATCAGTGGTGGAATGATGTTGTTATGCCGGAGGCACCGGCTGAGGCTATTCTGACATACAGCAGCCAAAGCGCCGCCGAGGGTGATTCCGGTGCCGCCGGAAATACCGGCGGTGCTGAAGCGCTTCCCGATTTTGCCGGCACAGGAGAGGGTAAAAACGCTGAGCCGGCAAGGCCCAAGCTGATAAGCAATGCTGCCGGGGTCTGTTATTGGAATACCCAGAAGAACTACAAGACTATCTTTTTGGCATTCGGCTTTGAAGGTATTCGCCCGGGTTTTGAATCCTTCCAAGATCCTGAAGCTAAGAATGCCTCTTCCGGCGGCGGCGGTGGCGACGGAGCGGCGCCATCGACGGAATACGCCACCATGAATAACCGGGCACGTCTTATGGCCAGCTTCATAACCTGGCTTAGAACCGGCAAGATAACCGGTAAGGTTACCGACGGCGTTAAGCCTATTAACAATGCGGTTATTGAAGTTTATTTAGGACAAAACGATACCAAGCCTGTTTATAGAACAACGACTCTGTCGGATGGCAGCTATACCATTATGGGCGTCGATTCCGGCAGCTATGCCTATATAAAGGCTAAGTATCCCGGCTACTATGATCATGCTATCGGATGCACTGTAACCGGTGGCAAAACCACTCATGTCGACTTCAGACTCTCTACGGTAACCATGGGGTTGGTATATGGCAGGGTTATGATGGCATCCAACGATGTTACACCGATTTCCAGAGCACTGATCGAAGTTATCTGGACAAATCCTATAACAAAGGAAGAATCCGTCATTAAAGCTGCTTATACTGAATTTGACGGAAGATATATGATAGGTGATCTGAGAGCAGCTCAATACAAGGTGCGCGCTTCAGCTCAGGGAATGGTAACCAAGGTTATTGACAAAGTGACGGTAAAAGAAGAGGGGCGCACCATGGTAAACTTTAAACTGAGCAACAGGTAAATCTTCACTTCCTGTACAAGTTAAATATCAAGGGAGCCGGAATATGAATGCATATCGGCTCCCTTTGCCCGAATGACCGCATACATGATATACTATGGCAGTTATGTCGAAAGTAAAGATAGTTTTAGCAGAGAAAGCCGGCTTCTGCTTTGGTGTCAGAAGGGCTATAAATACAGCTACCAATGCTGTCAGGCAGAGCCACAACGACTCTGTATGCTCGCTGGGGCCCCTGATACATAATCCTCAGGTAATTCAACGTCTTGAGGCGGAAGGCCTTGCGACAATCTCCTCTCTTGATGAAATAAATAAAGGAGCCTTGCTTATACCATCGCACGGAGCGGCTCCCACCATAGTGACTGAGGCAAAAGAGAAGCACCTGGAGGTCATAGATGCCACCTGCCCATTCGTTCTTAAAGCTCAGCGGATAGCTGCGGATATGGCTGGACAGGGTTACTCTGTCGTAATTCTTGGTGATAGGGGGCATCCTGAAGTGGAAGCCGTTTTAGCCTGTGCAGGAAATGAAGCTTTGACGGTAAAAAATGCTGCAGATTGTCTGCAGCTTGCATGCAACAGAAAATATGCCTTGCTGGCGCAAACTACCCAGCGTCTCTCTATATTGCAGGAGATAGCGGCCGCTTTGACAGCCAGAGCTCCTGAAACACGAGTATTCAATACCATATGTGAAGCTACCGAGGTGCGCCAGCATCATGCCGGCATGCTGGCAACCGAATGTGATCTGATGATAATCATAGGCGGATTTAACAGCGCCAATACCAATCGGCTTGTCGATATTTGTCAGGAGAAGACGAAAACTCTTCACGTGGAGACTGCTGAGGGCATAGCCAGGAAGGATATTGAGGGAGCAGCCTGTATAGGCGTTTCAGCAGGGGCTTCGACGCCGGATTGGATAATTAACGATGTCCTCCAAAAGATCGAAAAGCTAGCTGGTGAACAATAATGCCGGTACGCGTTCTCGCCCCTTCGGAATCTTCAAACCACCCGATTTTACTTCCGGGCGATGAGATCCTGGCAATCGACGGCCAGACCGTCGATGATATAATCGATTTTAAATTTATGTCCGCGGGGGATGGTCAGGTCATAACTTATAAGCGCCATGGAGTGACGGCGGAAACAGAGCCTTTAGCCGGTGATTATCTATTTGGCCTGGCGGTTGATGACCCTTCGTTCAAAGTTAAAACCTGCGCCAACAGATGTCTCTTTTGCTTTGTGAAGCAATTACCTCCCGGTGTAAGAGAGACGCTCAGAATACGCGATGATGATTACAGACTCTCCTTCCTGGCCGGCAATTATATAACCACTACTAATCTATCAAAAAATGAGTTGGAGCGCATAAAGAAATTGCGCCTGAGTCCGCTTTATATATCGGTACAGGCCACCGATCCCTCCGTAAGGGTCAGGCTGATGGGTAATTCCGCAGCTGGAAATATTATGCCGGTATTGAAGGAGTTGGCTTCTTCAAATATTAAGATGCACACACAGCTTGTAATCTGCCCGCAAATAAATGATGGTCAAATTCTTAAACGCAGCCTTGATGATCTCTCCAATCTTATCCCGGCACTTTTATCCATAGCCGTAGTGCCTGTGGGAACAACGGCATACCAGAAGAATGTCGATGATCTTCTTTTTACAGCGGCATGGGCCGAAGAGCAGCTGGCTATTGTCCGGGATCGCTACGAAAAGAACAAAGATCTTTACGGCAGCGGTCTTGTTTATGCTTCCGACGAGATGTATAGCTTAAGCGGCCTGGAAATACCAGATAATGCTTACTATGAAGATTATCCGCAATATGAAAACGGCATAGGCATTATCAGGAACTTTAATGAGGATGCCGAGAGCATCTTGCCTCAAACAGGTAAAGTGCTCTATAATGGTATCGTCAGTCTGGTATGCGGTCGATTGCCGTTGCCGTATCTGAATGATTATATTAATCGCCTGGTAGCGGCTACAGGAATAGATCTGAGGCTCGTACCGGTCGATAACAATTTTTTTGGCGGTCGTGTTTCCGTCAGCGGGCTCTTGTCCGGCCGAGATGTGCTGGCTGCTCTGTCGGAATTGTCATATGTGCCCGATGTTCTGGTTCTACCCGCGCATGCAGTCGATCGTGAAGCAAGGCTTATCGACGATATTACGCTATCAGAACTATCACAAAAAGCGGGTATGAAAATCAGAACCGTTGAGCCGCTTTTATCCTCGCTATACGATTTTTTATGTGAGGTATCTGTCAGTGCATAAACCCGTTGTTGCCATAATAGGAAGGCCTAATGTCGGTAAATCATCTCTCTTCAACCGTTTGATCAGCCGGCGGCTGGCTATTGTTGAAGATGTTCCCGGTGTGACCAGAGATAGGCTTTATGCTGAAGTCGAGTGGTCAGGGCGCGAGTTCATTCTTATCGATACTGGTGGATATGAGGAAGCTTCTGCTGATAGCATGACCGGGAGAATAAGAGAGCAGCTTTCATTCGGCATTGAAGAGGCCGATGCAATTATTTTCCTGACAGATGGTCGCCAGGGTATCTTGCCGGATGACCGCATAATTGCTCAAAAGCTTAGAGAATCCGGCAAACCGGTCTTACTGGTGGTCAACAAGATAGATAATACCGGTATGTTCAATCTTGTTTATGACTTTTATGAATTAGGCTTGGGTGAACCGTTACCCGTTTCATCGCTACATGGCATCAATACCGGTGATCTTCTTGATGAAATATTACAGATGCTGCCGCTGCAATCCGATCAAGAGGCGCTGCCCAATGCCGTAAAGGTGGCCATAATAGGGAGGCCTAATGTAGGGAAATCTTCTATTATGAATTCCCTTCTGGGGCGAGAGCGTGTTATCGTCAGTGATATTCCCGGAACTACCAGAGATGCTATAGATAGCTATTTTACATATAATGGTCGTGAATTTTTACTTATTGATACGGCCGGCATGCGCCGTCGGGCCAGAGTGGAGAGCGATGTCGAGTATTACAGCGTTGTGCGAGCCTTGCGAGCGATAGACAGGGCAGATATCTGCCTGATTATAATTGATGCTGTGGAAGGCCTGACTGAACAGGATAAGAAGATAGCCGGGTATGCGGCACAGAAGGCAAAGAGCGCCGTTATCGTAGTCAATAAATGGGATCTTGTTCAGGAAGAAATACCTAAATGGTCTAGAACAACAGCCAAAGATCTGAGCCAGGAGATTTATACTCTGATAAGAAGTGAACTCTCCTTTTACAGCTTTGCTCCTATAGTTATAGCCTCCGCTAAAACTGGAAGGGGTATGGAAGGCCTTTTAAATAAAGTGGCCGAGGTCTATGATAAGGGAGGACAGCGCGTAACTACTGCAGCCTTGAATAAGGTG
Source organism: bacterium UBP13_UBA5359 (assembly GCA_002410925.1). Classification (GTDB taxonomy): domain Bacteria; phylum UBP13; class UBA5359; order UBA5359; family UBA5359; genus UBA5359. The sequence goes on along the minus strand of DHPR01000033.1, from coordinate 158,301 downwards.
CTTCATGATGCCTTGGTTGAGCATCCACCGGCACACTTCAAAGGCAGGCGGTTGAAGCTTTACTATGCGACGCAACCACAGGTGCATCCGCCGACCATACTTATCTATGTTAACGATACGGTGCTTTTGCATTTTTCTTATAAGCGTTATCTCGAGAATCGCCTGCGGAACGCTTTTGATTTTGAAGGAACGCCGCTAAGGATTATATTTAAGAAGCGTGATTAAAATGTATAAGACGATTATTATTATTACGATATCTTATTTAATAGGATCTATTCCCTTCGGATTGCTTATAGGCATGGCGGTACGCGGCATAGATATCAGGCGCCATGGCAGTGGCAATATCGGCGCTACCAATGCGCTGCGTCTTCTGGGATATCCGTGCGGTATTACAGCTATGCTGCTGGATGCGGCCAAAGGATGGATACCGGCAATCATCGGCCTGCAAGTGGGAGGATCTCCGCTCTCTGTTCTAGCCGGTACGGCTGCACTGCTGGGACATAATCGTTCCATCTGGCTGGGCTTTAGAGGCGGGAAAGGCATATCTACTACTCTGGGAGTATTATTGGGCTTATCGCCCGCCGTTGCCGGGGCATGCGCCGTTATCTGGCTGCTTGTGCTGACTGTAAGCCGCTACGTATCTCTGGCATCCGTGACGGCAGCTCTCTCTCTTCCGTTGATTATGGTATATTTTCACTGCCAGAAGCCCGTGCTGGCCTTTGGAGTATTTGCTTCCTTGTGGGCAGTGTTGCGACACAAGGAGAATATACGGCGCCTCTTGGCGGGAACAGAGAACCGCTTTGGTAAACGGGTAACGTTGCCGGTTGAGCAATCTGAGAGCGACGGTTGTTGATTTCATGCGACGATTTCTCCGACTGAATTAAAGGCATTGGATGAGAGAGTATGAGTAAGGCAGAAGTATGTGTAATAGGAGCAGGCAGCTGGGGCACAACATTGGCATTGATGCTGGCCTCAAGCGGCTATGCGGTTAAACTCTGGGCAAGAAGGCTGGAGCATGCCGAAGAGATGAAACATGCTGAAGAGAACAAGCTTTATCTCCCGGGCTCTCTCTTTCCGGAGAATTTGAGGCCGACCTCCGATATAGCCTGGGCACTTGAAAAGGCACCTCTGGTAATTATTGCCGTTCCCTCATCATCAATGCGAGCAATTGCTCATCAAATTTTACCATTTTTGAACATGGAATCCGTAATAGTCAGCGCCACTAAAGGAATAGAGGTAGACACTGGCCTTAGAATGACGGAAATTTTGGTTGATATTCTGGGAAATCCTTCCAGAGTGACAGCTCTTTCCGGACCCAACATATCCAGAGAGGTGGTGCGTCGTATACCGACAGCCAGCGTCATTGCCGGACCACCGGAAGCATCTCTCAAGGCACAGCATATCTTGATGACCGATTATTTCAGAGTCTATACCAACGATGATCTGATTGGAGTGGAGCTGGGAGGAGCTCTTAAAAATATTATGGCTATTGGGGCCGGCATGAGCGATGGTTTGGGATTTGGTGATAACACCAGGGCGGCTCTGCTGACAAGATGCCTGGTAGAGATGGTGCGTATGGGTAAGGCTCTTGGAGCATGTCAGGAAACCTTTTACGGGCTCTCAGGTTTAGGAGATCTGATGGTTACCTCTATGAGCCGCCACAGCCGTAACAGATGTTTCGGTGAGGCAATAGGCAAGGGTGATGAAGTGGCCGGAACGCTCAGCAAGACGCATATGGTAGTGGAAGGCATGCCTACTGCCAGAGCAACGCATCTGCTGGCGCTCAGAATGGGCATAGAGATGCCGGTAACAGCAGAAATCCATGCCGTCCTCTACGAGGGGAAGGACCCCTACCGGGTGGTGCCCGCTCTGATGATGCGACAGCCTAAACCGGAGATCCGCTGATACAACAAATATTTTTGATTCGAGGTTGTTAACATGAATTGTTCACAATTCAAAGATTGCCAGGCAAGCTGGAAAGATGATGTTATCCGAATAGAGAATAAAGAGATCTTACGCATAATCTCTGTTAAAAACGGCTTTTGCCGCACGATATCTTTTCAGCACAAAGAGAGCAATAAAGAGTGGACAATACCGTTGGAAGAGGAACATGATTTCTTTTATACCGCCTTGCTGGAGAGCTATGATTGCCAACCGGTACGTTTGCAATGCAAGGGGGTTGAGAGCGAAATTATTTCCGGCGATCTATATCAGCATGACTCTCTGAAGGTGACTTTATCTTTTTATGATGCAGTACAGGAGTTGAAATTGAACCGGGAGTATTTTATCTATCCCGGAGTTGCCGCCATCGCTACCCGAATTGTGATACAAACGCCTGTATGCCCAAACGGCTATAATCTGATAGAAAAGCATGAATCTGAGATCAGCTTTCGCAGCATGGAAAATGCCGTAGATATTCTGCGACTTAGGAATGAGCAGTATCGTATGCGGTGTGTCAGATTCAACGGCCGGACAGATTACTCCAATCATTTAGTGAAGGAAACCGATTTTATTTGCAAAAAGGATGCCGGCAGACGGTCGCTCCAAGGCAATCTTCTTTTTATTCAGGAGACGAATAGCAATGCAGGATTATTTATCTTACAGGAGGCCCCTTCCAGCTCTGAGAGAAGGCGAGAAGGAAAGGGGGATTTTATTCTGCAGGGAAATACCGTTAAAAGCTGTGGCTGGGGAATTCTGCCCAGTGAGTTTGATCAGAATGCTTTTACCAGCTATCTCCATGTAACAGGATGCTTTCGAGAGAATATGGATCAAGGGTATCTGGAACTTCGGCGCTACTTCAATCAACGCTTTAAAATGGATATAGAGAAGAATGCCATGATAATGGCCAACCCATGGGGCGGTAACGGCGCACGCTGGTATGAAAATGTGAGAGACAGATATATAGAGAAAGAGTTACAAGCCTGCGGTGAAATGGGTATAGAGCGTTACCAGGTTGACGATGGTTGGCAGGAGTGCCGAGGCCTGGCTGAGCTGAGTCTGAAAAACAGGCCCCTTGGCAAAGAGGCCTGGGATATACGCCAGGATATATTCCCGGAGGGCTTTAGCGTAATTTCCTCTGCTGCTAGAAGAAATCGGACTGAACTATGCCTATGGTTTGCACCATCATTCAATAAGCGTTATCGCGATTGGGCTGCGCAGGCAGACCTGCTCTTCGATTTATATAAAAAATATGGAATTCGTATCTTCAAGATAGATGCCATGTTTATCAACAGTCGTGAAGCAGAAGAGAACTTACGCAAGCTCTTCTTTACTTTGCGCCAACGTTCAAACGGAGAGATCTATTTTAATCTGGATACCACAAATGGGATGCGTCCCGGTTACTTTATGTTTCATGAATACGGCAACATCTTTCTTGAAAACCGATACCAGGATCGTCAAGCGGCAACGCAATATTTTCCCTGGCGCACTTTGGCTAACCTGTGGTCACTAAGCCGCTATATTCCTACTCAACGCCTGCAAGTAGAGTTTCCGGATATTGCTAAGGCCAGAGCGGAAAGCTATGTCGAAAGCACTTATCCGGAAGACTTTTCCCAAGAATATGTGACAGCCTTATCTCTTTTTGCCAATCCGCTTTTCTGGGGCAACCCGTCGGAATGCTCTCCCGAGACCAGGACAGCCATCGGCCGGGTAATGGCTCTTCATAAGCAATATAGAAGTGAAATATTTGCAGGCGACATCTTCCCTGTCGGCCAAAAACCCGACGAATCTTCCTGGTCAGGCTTTCAATCACATGATCTATCGACAGGGTCCGGCTTTGTTGTAATTTACCGGGGATCGAATCCTAAAGAAAGATATCGATTTGCCCTGAAATTTCTGGATAGATGCAGAATTAATTGGCAATGCCTTTCGCATTCTGAGATAGAGCGGGAAGTTGCTCTGGGAAAGAGAGGGTCTCTTACTGTGCATCTGCCCAAAAAGAATTCCTTCCGGTTATATCGTTACAGATTGCTTGATGTTGAGAATAGCGGTAAAACCCTATAATAGGTATCTGTGTGTTGATCCTTGTTGTCAACGAGAGTTTGATTTGATATAATAAGCTGCGTATCGGGGCGTGGCGCAGCTTGGCAGCGCGCTTGAATGGGGTTCAAGAGGCCGCTGGTTCGAATCCAGTCGCCCCGACCATAATATTTAAAGCCGGAAGTCAAAATAGCTTTCATCTATATCCGGCTATGCATCTGGCGGCTGCTGAATTCTTATGCCTAACGCTCTGAATTATCTTCGCTTTATATAAATATATTCGTTTACCCTGCTGATCAGCAGGGTAGATAAAGGGTGGATTATTACATTACTATCTTAACATCCGGCAGGAGGAAACCCATGCAATATGACGTCATTATCGTAGGGGCTGGTCCGGCCGGCATATTTGCGGCTCTGGAAATGGTCAAGCAGGATGGATTGAAGATACTTCTGATTGATAAAGGCCTGGATATAGATGCGCGAAAATGCCCGGGCAGGTGGCCTTCAAAAGCATGCGTTGCTTGTGATCCATGTTCACTTCTCTGCGGCTGGGGAGGGGCAGGCGCCTTCAGCGATGGCAAGCTGACTCTTTCTCCCGACGTAGGAGGACAATTGGATAGATATATTTCCGAAGAGACGTTAATAGGCTTGATTGATTATGTTGATCGTCTCTATCTGGAATACGGCGCTCCAACCACCACTTACGGAACCAATGATGACGATATTGCCAGGATTGCCCGCCTGGCAGTAAAGGCCGAGCTCAAGCTGGTATCAGCCCGTATTCGGCATATGGGAAGTGACGGCGGTGGGCGCGTTTTAAAGGGCATACGCGAATATCTTGATAATAAGATCTCCCTGGCTATGGAGACTGCTGTTGAGCATCTGCTGGTTGAGAATGGACGCATTGTCGGGGTATCGACATCCAGTGGTGAATACAGAGGCAGGTACGTGGTGGCTGCGCCAGGCAGAGAAGGGTCTTCATGGCTGGCATCAGAAGCTGCCAGACTTCGCCTGATTACTATCAATAATCCGGTGGATATCGGCGTCAGAGTGGAGCTGCCTTCAGAGATCATGCGCCATATCACGGATATAGTTTATGAACCGAAGCTCCTTTATTACAGCAAGCGTTTTGATGATCAGATACGTACGTTCTGTGTCTGTCCCAACGGTGAAGTGGTGACTGAGCACAATAACGGTGTCATAACTGTGAACGGACATAGCTATGCCAATCAAAAGAGCGACAAGACCAATTTTGCACTTTTAGTCAGCACTCCTTTTACAGAGCCCTTTCATGAACCTATTGATTACGGTCGATATATGGCCAGGCTGGCTAACATGCTGGGAGGAACCGTTATAGTTCAACGGCTCGGAGATCTGCTCAACGGCAGGCGTTCTACCCCGGAGCGTATAGCCAGCAGTATCATAAAGCCATCTCTATCCAGCGCCTCTCCGGGAGATTTGAGCTTTGTATTGCCTTATCGCTATCTGACCGATATTATTGAGATGCTTCAGGCGCTGGATGTGCTGGCGCCGGGTGTGTATTCCAGGCATACTTTGCTTTACGGAGCTGAGGTAAAGTTTTACTCCTCCAAATTAAAGGTAACCGATAAGCTGGAAACAGAGATAAGCGGTCTTTATGCCATAGGCGATGGAGCGGGGTTGACCAGAGGACTGATTCAGGCATCCGTATCCGGCGTTCTGGCAGCCAGAGATATTCTCAAGCGGGAAGGTAAGCTTATATCGGTGTAGGCTTAGCCAAAACCTTAAACGAATTCATCACCCTTCCCAAAATTATAAAAAGGTGGTAAAATACAGGCTGTCTTTTATCGGGGCGTGGCTCAGCTTGGTAGAGCGCACGGTTCGGGACCGTGAGGTCGTGGGTTCAAATCCCGCCGCCCCGACCATTTTTGCAGTATCCGTGCTCTCTTTGCTTTTCTATCGAGCATCCTCCGAAGCCGCGATCGATACAAACAAACGATATAACGATGGTTATCTATCACTCAAGCCCTTCTCCTTTGATTTAAAGTTATCAAATGTTACAATCAGTGTATATTATTATGGGGGAAGCTATTTGGATAACTGTGAAAAAAAGTTGATAGAGCGTTGTCGCTCCGGTGATACCGATGCCTTTGAAGAGCTTATATCGCCTTACATGCAGAAGGCTTATGAGATTGCTTATCGTATGTGCGGCAACCATGCGGATGCTGAAGATATCGCTCAGGAAGCGATGATAAAAGCCTATAAATCAGTAGCCAAATTTGACGGGCGATCAGCTTTTTCCACCTGGCTTTATCGTATTATCTCCAATACGGTTATTGATATGGCGCGTAGCCGTAGCAGAAGATCTGCGGTACCACTTGATATAATTGGCGATAGATGCGATTTGGATCCGAACGGCAATCCGGCGGAGTGTGCAGAAACCAATCTTCTTCAGAATGATATTCAGAATGCTCTGTTGAAACTGCCTTCCGAGCAAAGAGCCATTCTGATTATGCGGGATATTCAGGATCGCAGCTATCAAGAGATAGCGCAACTGCTGGGGATATCCCTCGGTACGGTCAAATCACGAATCCATCGCGGTAGAACAGCTCTGCAACACATTATCCGGCGGAACTTCCCGGACTTATGCAGCGTCGAATATACGGAGGGATCCGAAGAATGAAGTGCCGTTATCGTGAAGAGCTTTTATCGGCTTATATAGATGATGAGCTGCTCCCGACAGAAAAAGAGAATTTCAAGCATCACTTGGCCGCTTGCGCAGATTGCCGCCTGCGATTGAAAAAGATATCGATTACCAGGAGAGATTTGCAGAGGTTGCGCCGTGTGAATTTGCCTGCCGGATTTGCCTCCAGGCTTCATGCCGGGCTTATCGATGCAAAGCGGCAGAAAGTCAATTCCCGGTGGCAAAATTTGCTCCGCAGCATTACTGCCACACGACGCCCGTTTGAACTGGCTGGAGCAGGGGCATTGATGGTATTGCTGGCACTTGTCACCATGCACGGCGTACAGGATAGGCCGTATGTGAAAGCGCCTTCAGAAGAGAAGTATAGCATTGGCGTTCAAGCAAAACAACCTAAAAACAAGCCTATAACAGATGAACGCGTGCAGATTATTGCTGCCGCAAAGAACCCTTTACATGCAAAAAGAGAAAAATCCGAGAATGATATTTTGCCTGAAATTGAGAAAAATTCTCCTGCGGATACCGTAGGAGATATAGCTATATCTCCTACGGTAAGTTCATCAACCTTAATAGAGCAGCAGGATGCTCTTGGCTTGAATTCGGAAAAGGAATCTCCGGACAATAATGATAAAGCTTCACATGTTCGGAAAGCTCCTCCTCTTCCGGAAGCCGAAAACGGCAGGCTTTCTGAAAGAAGGTCTCTACCATATAAGGCTGAGACGGCTGCTCCGGTTGCGCCATCAGCAATGAAGAGTGAGGCTGTTGCCGCCTTTGCAGTCGTAAAACAGCCCTTTGCCGATATCAAAGTGGAACGTGATAGAATAATCTTAAGGGTTGTTGCGCCATCATCTATAAGAGCTGGATATTCTGATAATAAAAACAATGATGATATATCTTCATCCGGGCGTTCTCTGGAGCTACGCTCTGCTTCCGGCGCAAGGCAGGCCTTTGTTCTGATTGATGCAGGTCTTTGGAGTGGTAATTGGAGCCTCTTTATTCCTCAAACTGGGCACATAGGGAAAGATAAAGCTATGGAGAGTATACTTGGTGTGTCAACAACAACAACGCTGCGCTTTGTGGCCCTGGCTGACTTAAGCCGCAATGTAATTATCTTCCCTTCATACCTGGCAGAGCGGGATCTATCGGCAGTGGCCGCTCGCCTCAATACCTGGCAAGACTTGATACAGGCTATACCGGGTATCATGCCTGTTAATGGAGAGGGCTATATATTGCTGCTACCGCAAGGATAAGCCTTAAGGAGATTATGACGCGATGCGCTATATCATATTGCCAACGCTTGCTATGTTTAGAAAGCAAGCAATAAGGGTATTGTAATCAAGGCCACAGAGAGAAATGACGAGGAGATATGATATGAAGGCGTTGATTTTAGTAGGAGGAAAAGGAACAAGACTATATCCTTTGACTTACACTCTTCCCAAGCCATTGGTTCCAATTATTAACCGTCCCTTTATAGGCCATATGCTGCGAAGATTACATAATTATGGTATAACGGAGGTAGTTATGAGCATGTGCTACCTGCCGAATATGTTGAGAAATTATATTGAATCCGAAGATAATTTCGGTATGAAGGTGAATTATGTTATAGAGGAGCACCCACTGGGAACCGGTGGCGCCGTCAAGAATGCCGCTTCACATTTTAACGAAAGATTCATGGTATTTAACGGAGATGTTTTAACGGATTTAGATCTCGATAGAATGGTTGATTTTCATAGACAGAGAGATTCGGTAGCGACAATAAGCCTGGCGTATGTGGAGGACCCTACAGCTTATGGCGTTATAGATATCGGCAGCAGTGGCAGGATAGAGCGCTTTACCGAGAAACCGGCACCGGATGCTGTAACATCGCATTATATCAATGCCGGTACGTATATCTTTGAACCGGAAATATTGGATTATATTCCTCCGGAAATCGAATATTCCCTGGAGCGAAAGGTCTACCCCGATCTGCTCGCTGACGGACAGCCGATGTACGGTTATTTTGAAGAGGCATACTGGCTTGATATCGGCAATCCGGATAAATATTATCAGGCTCATCGTGATATAGCCGCCAGGCGCATATGCATCGATGGCCTGAACTTTGGCGTGGGCAATGATATTATTATCGGTGAGAATGCGGTTATTAATCCTACGGCCAGGATTATTGCCCCCGCGTATATCGGGAATGGCGCCAAAATAATGGATGGAGTGGATCTGGGCCCTAACGTATTTATTGGACGCGGCAGCATAATCGGCAGTCACAGCTCCCTTAAGGAGAGCATCCTGTGGGAGAAGGTAGTTGTCGGAGAAGGGGCCGTTCTTAACAGAGCCATTATCGGTTCCTACACCCATATCAGGCCTGCTCGTTATCTTGATCCGGGAGTTGTTATCGGTTGCAACGAGAGCCTTTGACGTGCTCTTGCTTTTACACTTTTCTTATGCTAAAATCAGCCTGTTAAAGGTGCTGAAGGAGAGTAGTAGAACAGTAGCAGTTACAGAGAGCCGACGGGTGGTGGAAGCCGGTACTGTCAATGTTTGAATCCACTCCGGAGCCGCAGGGATGAAAGCCCTTACAGGGTTAGTAAGCCTATCGCCGGGTAAGCCCGTTACCGCTTAAGAGAGGGCTGTGCAAACAGCCAAATAGGGTGGCAACGCGGGAATCAAGCCTCTCGTCCCTTAGGATGAGAGGCTTTTATTTATAAATAGGATGCAGATGCTCAAAGGCCAATCTGCAAACAGGAAAGCTTGAATACTGAAGTGCGGGGCTTGCAACTCCGTCTTCTGCATCTTGAAATCTGCATTTCGAAGCAAGGAGTGAAGGAATTGAGAATACTTGTCAGTGATCCCATATCCGAGAAGGGTGTACAGATTCTTCGCGAGGCCGGCCATGAGGTGGATATCAACACCGGTAACGATGAAGCCGCTCTTTGCGAGATAATCAAGAGCTATGATGCACTGATAGTCAGAAGCCAATCTCAGATAACCAAGGACGTGATAGAGGCCTCCGATAAGCTGAAGATCATAGGAAGGGCCGGCGTCGGTGTAGACAACATATCTATACCTGCAGCTACGCGCAAGGGTATAGTAGTGGTGAATTCTCCGGATGGCAATACCATGGCGGCTGCAGAGCACACTCTGGCGTTGATGATGTCGTTGGCAAGAAATATTCCTCAGGCCGACCAATCGTTACGACTCTCCAGGGAATGGAAGAGAAGCAAGTTTACCGGAGTAGAGGTCTATGCTAAAACCCTGGGAGTTGTAGGCCTGGGCAAGATAGGCTTTGAGGTGGCTAAAAGAGCTCTTGCCTTCGGTATGTCTGTACTGGCATATGATCCCTTTGCATCCGCAGAAAAAGCGGCTAAAATGGGTATAAAGATCGCTTCTCTGGAGATGGTTCTCAGAGAAGGCGATTTTATAACGATTCACGTTCCAAAAACAAAGGATACGTTAAATCTCATCAGCAGTGAAGAGTTTGCCATGATGAAAGAGGGAGCAAGGATCATCAACTGTGCCAGGGGAGGAATTATTGACGAGAGTGCTCTTTGTAATGCGCTAAACGAAGGAAAAATTGCCGGTGCAGCGTTGGACGTCTTTGTAAATGAACCACCATTGGATAATCCTCTTTTGGATTGTAATAATATCATCGCTACGCCTCATCTGGGCGCATCTACCCGCGAAGCGCAGATCAATGTAGCTATAGATGTTGCCGAACAGATCGCCATCTATTTCAAAGATGGAAGCGTGCGGGCAGCCGTCAACCTGCCTACCGTAGATGCAGCCGTCATGGAGGCTACCGCTCCATATATAAGCTTTGCTTCAAAGCTCGGCAAAATACTCTATGGCCTGGCCGGCGGCGGTATAACATCCCTGGATATCGCATATGCGGGAGATATAAACAGCCTTTCTACCACGGCTATCACCAGAGCTATGATTGCCGGCGTATTATCGTCGGCGATGCCCGAGAGCGTTAATATAGTGAATGCCGCTATGGTCGCCGAATCCAGGGGAATGCGGATAACAGAAACCCGTGATAGCAATGACCGCGGTTACGATAATTTGATCTCCGTGACAGCTGAGAGTCCTCAAGGTATAAGATCTATAGCCGGCAATATCCTTCATAGCGGTGAGGAGCATATAGTAGCTATCGACGGCTATCGTGTCGATGTCAAGACGGAAGGGCGTATGATACTATCCGACCATATAGATAAACCGGGAATCATAGGCAAAGTCGGAACCCTCCTGGGCAATGCGGGTATAAATATTGCAAGTATGCAGGTAGGACGCAAAGCCCCTCTGGGCAGGGCAGTGATGGTATTGAGCATCGATAATCAGGTGACTGATGATGTTCTGCAAAAATTTGCGGCTCTTGAAGGAATAAACGATTGCATTATGGTGGAGCTCTAAAGTGCGCATATTATTGACCAATGACGACGGCATATATTCGGATGGATTAAAACATCTGGTTAATGCGCTGTCACCTGTGGCAGAGTTATATGTCGTTGCTCCGGACAGAGAAAAGAGCGCCACCGGACATGCTATCACTTTACACAAGCCTCTACGTGTTGAGAAAATTCGTATTCCCGGAACAAAAGTCGAAGGCTGGAAAACCAACGGCACTCCGGCTGATTGCGTGGTGCTGGGTATACAGGGCATAATGGGATCAAGGCCGGATCTGGTAGTCACCGGGATAAATGCCGGCCCTAATCTGGGTGAGGATCTGACATATTCAGGCACTGTCTCCGGTGCAATGGAAGGCACCCTCTTTGATCTGCCCGCTTTTGCCATATCCGTAGCGGCCTATATCGATATAGATTTCTCTGTTGCCGCTCTTTTGGCTTCAAACCTGGCGCAGCAATTGAATGGCGGGTTGCAATTGCCGATAGGAACCTTTCTGAACGTGAACCTTCCTAACATACCGATCGCAGCGATTAAGGGAATCAGACTTACCTCGCAGGGACGGCGTAGATATGAAGACAGGCTGGAGAAACGCGTTGATCCCAGAGGAAGAGTCTATTTTTGGCTGGGAGGCAATCTGCTGGAGGCAGATATGTCACCGGAAACAGATGGCTGGGCAGTGGAAAACGGTTATGTCTCCATAACTCCTATCCATATGAATCTTACAGATTATGCTACGCTGCGTAATCTTGAAGCTTGGAATATGGGCAGCTTGCTAGGCAAGCAGACCGAAGGTTGATACTCTAAAAATCGATAACATAAGCTTAAATCTTCACAAAAAGGGGAATCGGCTGTAGCTATTCCCCTTTTTGTGAAAGGAGCAAACAGATGAAAGAGGCTATTCTTTACGATCATTTAGATGGCAAGAGAGCACATTGTCGCGTTTGTGCTCGTTCATGTTATATAAATGACGGCCAGAGAGGATACTGCTGGACCAGGGAGAATAGAGGCGGTAAGATTTATTCTCTGATATACAATAAGGTTTCTTCTATGAACGCAGATCCCATAGAGAAGAAACCGGTCTTTCATTATCATCCAAGTTCATATGTTTATTCGGCCGGCACATGGGGCTGTAACTTGCGCTGTATTCATTGTCAAAATTGGGAAATTGCCTGCGTTGATCCTACGCCGCATTTGAGCTCCTTGGAGGATGTGACGCCTGAAGAGCTTGTGAGCATAGCTCTTTTAAACGATTGCCGAGGCATCGCCTGGACATATAATGAGCCTACTATTTGGCTGGAATATACTATTGACTCCGCCAAATTAGCCAGAGAAAGAGGGCTGTATACTGTTTATGTCACTAATGGATATGCCACAGCAGAGGCTATCGATGCCATCGGGCCTTTCTTGGATGTTTACAGAGTTGATATAAAGGCATTCAATAATGAAGCATATATGAAATTAGCCCGTATTCCTGACATGGGACCGATACTGGAATGTACGCTCAGAGCTGCCAAAATATGGAATGCGCATATTGAAGTGGTGACAAATCTTATACCGACATTTAATGATGATGAAGTTCAGCTTACCAGCATGGCAACATGGATTGCCAAGAATCTTGGCTCTGATACACCATGGCATGTAACCCGTTTCTTCCCTTACGGTGAGCTATCATACCTGGAACCTACTCCTGTTGATAGACTTGAGTGGGCCAGGCAAATAGGCATGGATAGCGGCCTGCGGTATGTATATATAGGTAATGTTCCCGGACATTTATCGCAAAACACTTTCTGTCCTTTATGCGGAGCCACAGCTATAGAGAGAAGTCTTTCCGGTGCAGTGAGGGTATTGCTGGCAGAAGATGGTCATTGCCCGAAATGCAAAGAGAAATTAAGCATAGTTCTTTGATCTTTTTTTATGCTTGTATAGGCAAAGCTTGCTGATTATGATAAGATTTAACTATATCTCTGTAATAAGGTGATAGTGATTACAAAGGAGTGAAACGTCATGTTCAGAGCAAGGCTGTCGCTGCTGCTGGCTGCGATTGCCATTATGCTGGCAGGATGCGCTAACGCCCAGAAAATAGTGGAGGCCAAGCTGAAGCAGGAACTACAGGAGAAAGTAGGTAAAGCTGCTTCATACGATGTAAAACTGGCAAGCACTCCGCAGTATAAACTGGTGCAAGGAAAGGTTGACAGGCTTACGGTAACGGGGAAAAGAGTAAATATTGCGGGAGATCTGATAGCCGATTATGTCTGTATAGATATCAATGATATCAGCTACAATATCTCCGGCCGCAAGCTATCATCCGTTGGCAAATCCTACATCCGGATGGACATAGATCAAGCGGCTCTCAATGCTTTTGCTCGCCGTGAGAAAAGAGATCTATCCGGCCTGGAGATAAATCTAAATGATAATCGGGTTACACTCAGGGTGCGTCATAACGGTGAGAATCAAACTGTTATAGGCAGATTGGCTGTTGATCGAGAAAACTCTCTTGTTTTGGTGCCAAACAAAGCGTATGGCAATGATAGATATATCAGGCGTTTGCTGGATGGTATCAATCCGATACTGGATCTATCCAAGTTTGCCTTCCCGATGAGCATAACAAATATCAACGTATCTAACGGATATTTGAGGCTCAAGGCTGTGGCCAGACCGCCGGCATCACTATTCAAATGAAGCCGCCTGTGAAAGTAGTAGTTGTCGGTGCCGGGCCCGCCGGCCTTCTGGCAGCGGGCAGTGCGGCCAGAGCAGGGGCCTCTGTGCGCATTATAGAGCGCAATTCAGCTCCCGGCGTAAAGCTGCTTATTACCGGCAAGGGGAGGTGCAATATTTCCAACACTGCCTCTATAAAGGAATTTGTACAAGCCTTCGCACCGGATGGACGTTTTCTTTACAGAGCATTCTCCAGGTTCTTTAGAGAGGATCTTATTGAAATTCTTGCAGGTAATGGTGTTCAGGTAAAAGTGGAGAGAGGAGGAAGGCTTTTTCCCTTTACCGACCGGGCTGCCGACGTTCTCTTAGCACTGCTCTCCTGGGTAAAAAGAGCCGGAGTGGAGGTCAGAACAGGAAACCGTTGTACCGGTCTGTTAATACATCAATCTGCGTTGGCCGGTGTTAAGATAACCGGTGGCACCATAGAGGCCGATAAAGTTATCCTGGCTACCGGCGGAGCATCGTATCCTAGAACAGGATCGACGGGTGATGGTTACCGCCTGGCCGCATCAGCAGGTCATACCGTAGCAACGCCTCTTCCTTCATTAGTTCCGCTGGTTGTAAAAGAAGGCTTTGTCTCAAAGCTTGAGGGGATCAGCCTTCGTAACGTAAGAGCCACTGTGATATCTGATGACCATGCCCTTGCTTCTGAAGCCGGCGAAATGGTTTTTACTTCCGACGGACTCTCCGGCCCTATCATTCTGACCTTATCACGGCTGGCGGTGCCCCTGTTAGCAGAACGAAAGAATGTTGTGATCTCTATAGATCTTAAACCGGCCATACCCGAGCAGGAGCTGCAACGGAGGCTTATCAGAGAAATGGTGGGGCGGCAGACAATAAAGAATTATTTGAGAACACTTCTGCCGGCCAGGCTGGTATCACTATTTCTAGAGCTCTGCCGGCTTGATGCGAACAAGGTGATCAGCCATATAGATGTAGAAGAGAGATGCCGATTGGTAAGCAAATTAAAAGACTTATCCTTTGTTATTTCTTCCGCACGGCCTCTTGCAGAAGCTATTGTGACAGCCGGTGGTATACCGACAAGAGAGATAGATCCTTTAACAATGGAATCGCGCCTCTTGCCGGGCCTTTTCTTTGCCGGCGAAATTATCGATATCGACGGTCCTACCGGCGGTTACAATCTTCAAGCAGCTTTTTCAACAGGCTATCTGGCGGGTATATCCGCCGCTTCGGCCGAAGCGGCTCGGCTTGCAAGAAGAATGAGAAGAACGTAATCATTGGTAATATTACTAAACGCCTGGAGGCTAAAAATCTATTAGAGGAGGGACAGACATGCCGGATATAGTAACGCTGGGTGAAGCGCTGATAGATCTTGTATCCACCGAATCAGGAGTCTCTTTGGAAGAAGCTCCGGGATTCCTTCGTGCTGCAGGCGGAGCGCCTGCCAATGTTGCCGTGGCTCTATCCAGGCTGGGAAAGAGCGTCGGCTTTATCGGAAAGGTAGGAGCAGACCCTTTTGGAGATTTCCTGTGTCATACACTATCCGATGAAGGCGTGGATACCACCTGCATGCTATCGGAAAGACGCGCTCATACGGCGTTGGCCTTTGTCTCTCTGATGAATAATGGTGAAAGAGATTTCATTTTTTATAGAGATCCTGGTGCGGATATGTTTTTATCCGAAAGCGATATAGATACCGACTATCTTGCTGACTGCAGGATATTTCATCATGGGTCTATATCACTTATAAGCGAGCCTAACCGCGCAGCTACCCTTGTTGCTCGCCGGGCAGCAGCTTCTGCCGGTGCTCTAATATCCTATGATCCTAATATCAGGCTCTCCTTATGGCCTGACGCAGAAACGGCCAGGAAAGGTGTAAGAGCGGCTCTGGAAGGTGCGGATATTGTTAAAGCGAGCACAGAGGAGCTGACTTTTATAACAGGTACAAATGATATGGATAAGGGATGCAGCCTTATTCTGGATATGGGTGTAAAGCTGGTAACGGTCACGCTGGGTGCAGCCGGAAGTTACTACAGGACACTTGCCGCCAGCGGGCAGATTCCCGGTTTCAAGGTGCATGTGGTTGATACCACCGGCGCAGGCGATGCCTTTGTCGCCGGCGTCTTGGCCGGTCTCTTACCCTTTGTAAAACAGGGTAGAGAGATATGCAATCTGGATAAAGAGGATTACCATGTAGTATTGCGTCTAGCCAACGCCGTTGGTGCGCTGGTGACCACTGAACGCGGCGTAATTCCCTCATTGCCTGCTAAAGGTGAAGTAGAGGCGCTTATAAATGGAACTGCATTAGAAAGGTGAGGCTTCGTTCTTATGGATTCAATCTCTTTGACCGAACTGGCGGATATCATTGAAGGCAAATTGCTGGGCATATTTACCGATGAGAAGATACAAACCGTAACCATTGATTCCAGGCGGATAGGCAACCGCGCTCTATTCTTTTCTCTCCAAGGTATCCATACTGACGGCCATGATTTCGTTGAAGATGCCTTTCGGAACGGGGCTGTTGCTGCCGTTATCTCTTCCAATTATAAAGATATTCAAGCACAAATCGGCGATAAGCCTATAATAATCGTAAAGAATACCCTGACAGCGCTACAGCGCCTGGCTGCCTGGTGGAGAAGAAAAATTTCCGGGCGCCTGGTAGCCGTCACCGGCAGCAATGGCAAGACGATTGTGAAAGATGCGCTGGTACAAGCTCTTCAATACTCCTACCTGGCCGGCGGAAGCCGGGGCAGCTACAACAGCCAGCTGGGTGTTCCTCTATCCGTCCTTCGCCTGCCCGGCAAAATTGATATGGCAGTTATTGAAGCCGGCGTTTCTCAGCTCGGTGAGATGGCCGCTCTGGAAGAGATATTGAAGCCGGATTGCGGCATCCTGACTAATGTAGGCATGGCGCATATAGCAGGTTTCGGCACTCGTAAGAATATCGCTCGAGAGAAGCTGGAGCTCTTTAAAAATATCGATCCCGGCGGCTGGGTGTTGATTCCGCATGATTGCCGCTATGCAGATGAATTTCTTGGTGGCCTGCAGTGTAAAATATATCGCTACGGCAGCGAGAATAGCAAGCTACCGTTTATTTGTGATCGAAAGGCCGCTGTTAACGGAACAATACTGGATATCAGCTTCCCATCCGGCGCTATTCATAATATTCTGCTCCGAACCTTCTCTGCAGAGATGGTATCGGACGTTGAGGCCGTCATATGCGCCGCTTTTTTATTGGGTGTCGATGAAAAGAATATCGTTCACGCCCTACAGTTTCATGAACCGGCCCACACCAGAATGGAAATATGGCGCTCTCCGGCAGGCATAACACTCATTAACGATTCCTGCAGTGCCGACCCCATCTCTGTGCAGTCGGCACTACGCTCCCTGTCACATTTAACACGTCAGGGCGATCGCAGCATCTTCGTCTTTGGAGGTATGCAGCATCTCGGCCAACTGGAGCAGCGCGAGCATTACCATATAGGCGAAATGGCTGCCCGGTATGGCATAGGGTTACTGGTGCTGATAGGAGGGGAGGAGCTTGATGCCACTGAAGAGGCCTATAAAGCTCTTTACCCTGAAGGGCGTGTGTTTCGCTGTCAAGATACCGATAGGCTGGCAAACGATCTAAGGCCGTACCTGCATAATGGTGATAAAGTCCTTTTCAAAGGTGCAAGCAGTGCCGGCATAGATAAGGCTGCGCATGAGATCATCGATGCCATGGCCTCCAATCGCTTAATTGTCGATGTCGAGGCTTTAGCAGAGAATATAGCTCAATTTCGCCGCCTGGTAGGGCCTAAGTGTAAAATCCTCGGAATGGTCAAGGCTATGGCATACGGCAGTGATCTGGTAAGCCTCTCTCGCGAACTACAGGAATTGGACCTTGATCTGCTGGGCGTATCGACGGCTGATGAAGGCATGACCCTTAGAACCGCCGGAGTTGATCTGCCTATACTGGTGATGCTATGTACGCAGGATGAGGTATATAAAGCCGTTAGGCATCGGCTGACCCCGGTAATTTACTCGGCCGAATTAGCAGCTTCATTGGCAAAAGCAGCAGAAGAGAGCGAGCAAAAGATAGATGTTCATCTGAAAGTAGATACCGGCATGGGGCGTCTGGGAATCAAGCCCGAAGAGCTTTCAGATCTTGCAAAAGAGGTTATGTCGCATCGTAATCTGCGAATTACCGGCCTGGCAACGCATTTTGCCTGCGCTGATGATCCTGCTGAAGATGAATTCACCCGCACCCAGATCCGGCGCTTTGAGAGAGCTGCGACTCAAATGTATGAGCTGGGTCTGAGAGATCTTACCTGCCATGCAGCCGCCACTGCCGGCAGCATTCGTTTTCCGGAAGCACGCTTCGATATGGTTCGTATCGGGTTAGGGCTTTACGGTCTTTACCCAAGACCGGCGATGGAAGAGCAGCTGAAACTGAATTCGGCCGTAACATTGCTTAGCCGAATAGCAGATATTCGTAAATATATGAGCGGCGACAGAATCGGCTACAGCAGTACCTTTGTTGTGCCATATGATGGATTTACTATCGGAGTCATTCCAATGGGATACCATGACGGATTACCGCTTAATCTGTCGAACAGAGGATATGTTTTGGTAAACGGAAGAAAAGCCGATCTGATAGGCCGGATCTCCATGGATTCAGCCATGATAGATATCAACGACATAGATAATGTTCGCATAGGCTCGGATGTTCTCATATACGGCAAACATAATGGATACTCTTTGCGCCCGGAAATTGCCGCCGATCTCTCTGATACCATAGTTTACGAACTTTTGGCCAGGCTTGGCCCTCGTGTTCAACGCATCTTTGTAGGAAAATAGCTTTTGAGAGTCTATGCTGCTTGCCACCGCAAGATAATAAGGGTAGAATACATTTATGTTTGCTTTAGCACAATTAGCCGGTGAATTAGCCGGTGAAGGATTCATAGATGAACTCTTTCGCAGTTTTCTCCTCTTTATAGTACTCATCAATCCCGTCAGCAAGATAGGCATATGCTTCTCTCTGCGAGATTCTATGAATAAATCCGAATTACGACGGCTGGCCTTACGAGCCAAGTGCGTAATCTTTTTCAGATTGAGCTCTATTCGCTGCAACTGGCCGGTGGCGCTGTTCTTTTTATTGTTGGACTGCATGCCTTGCAAAGTGGAGAGTTTTTTGAGATGAAATCCGGCATAAGCTTACAGGATATCTCTTGCGTTCCCATCGCTATGCCGTTGATAGCAGGCCCGGCCACAATCACTGCAGCCATATCCAAAACAGCAGCTTATGGGCCGCTGGTAGTAACGCTCTCTTTGCTCCTGGCAACAGGCGTAAATCTCTTTATAATGGTCTACTCTATGGGATTGGGAAAATTTCTCGATTCATGGAAGCTGCTGGGACCGTTGATAAGAATAACGGGACTCTTCATAGCCGCCATAGGAGCGGATATGATATTGAACGGCTTGTCGCAATGGGCCTCTTCTGCCGGAATAGGGCTGTAAATAATTTTATTGCCCACCGCATAAAGTAACGCTAAAGCAATATTCCGTAGTCTCTGCTGTAATAATACTCAAGAAGATGCTTGCCTGGATGTTCTCCGGGACAGTGTAGCTGATAAGTTTATCTGTCCTAAAGGATATGATTTTATGGAAGTTGAAAATAAAAGCGGTGGCATTAAATGCTATATTTGGTTCGCTGGTCCGGAGTTTCAGGCTAAAGGCCGGGAGGTTCTTAGCGGTGATAAAGATCCGGTGTTCGGTCCCTCACGCCGTGGGGGTATTGTTGTTGAAGAGTGATTACTTGTTAAATTCTGCTGAAGAGCGCAAAAATTCATATAGAGAGCACAAGAAATCGAATTGTTTATATATCGGGCATTTGATAGTATTCAGAGTAAGAGATCTATATTTAAAGAATGAAAGTGACGTTGCTTGCAAAGAGCAAGCTGTGAAAAACAGGAGGATTCTGAAGCTATGGAAATGAACACCGATAAGGAATTATTTAAACTGGCCATATATGGCGGTGCAAAGGTCAGAACCAAACCCTGGCCAGGGCGTGGGCTGCTGGGAGAAGAGGAGAGAGCAGCCGTCAATGCCCTCTTTGATGAAGCCATAGCCACGGGCAACGCCTTCGGCTATAACGGGCCAGAGGAAGAGGCCTACTGCCTCGAGTTTGCAGAGTATATGGGAGGCGGCTATGCCGATGCCGTCAACTCCGGCACTACGGCCGTATATACAGCTCTGCGTGCTGTTAATCCCGAACCCTTTACAGAGGTTATAGTCAGCCCCATAACCGATCCCGGCGGTATGATGCCCATAGTAATGTGCAACTGCATACCCATAATAGCCGATACCGCCCCTGGCAGTTACAACACAGGGCCGGAGCAGATAGCAGAGCTGATATCCCCTCTTACCGGTGCCATCATAGTAGCCCATATCGGAGGAGAGCCCGTTGATATGAAAGGGGTTATGGCCTTAGCTCACAAGCACGGCATACCCGTGATAGAAGACTGTGCTCAGGCCCATGGAGCTACGCTCAATGGAGAGAAGGTAGGCACCTTTGGAGATATAGCCGCCTTCTCCACCATGTTCGGCAAGCACCACTGTACCGGAGGACAGGGCGGTGTAGTCTACACCCAAAATGGACATCTGTATCAGAGAAGCAGGTGGTGCTCGGACAGAGGCAAGCCCTTCGGTTTGCCCGCTGGGAGCACCAACTGCATAGGTGCTCTTAACTTTAACCTTAACGATCTGTCGGCAGCTATAGGCAGAGTACAGCTAAAGAAGCTGCCCGATATAATCAAGCGCCGTCAATATGTAGCTGCTGCTATAAGGCAAGGCGTAGAGAAGCTGAAGCTGATAACAGCTCCCGATATATTACCCGGAGCGGAATCAAGCTACTGGTTCATGCGGTTGGAGTTCAACAGCGAGGTCTCTAGCTGCAATAAAGAGACTTACTGCAAAGCTCTGCAGGAAGAGGGAATACCGATAGCCGCCAGTTATCGTCATTTGCCTCACACCATGGAATGGTTCGCCAAGAGGCAGGTATTCGGCAGCAGCGGTCATCCCTGGACATCGCCTCACTATACCGGCGATGTCGACAGAGCCTTCACCTGCCCCAATGCCGTAGCCGTTACGGATAAGCAGTTCAATCTTTTCGTCCACGAGGGATGGGGAGATGAGGAGATTGCCGATACCTTAAAGGCCCTTAATAAGGTGGAGGAGATTCTGGCCTTCTAGATGAGATAAAGGCAGAGAGCATGCGTTATCTGGAAGGAAGATATTATGTACAGGTCGCTGGAGGCCGCATGTATTAATGCAGTAGAAGACGGGCTTCTGCACGGCATTGTGGTTGCTGCCGGCAGAAGCACATCAGTTGATTTCCTTTGGGCCTGTTGGCAATGCGGGCCTCTTCTCAACGGTTGAAGACCTTGCCCGTTTCTGCCAAATGATGCTTTTCGGTAGCAAGGAAGAGGTTCTTCATAGCAAGTCACGCTTATGGCTCATGCATGCCTGCAGCTATCCGACTTTCCCATTGCATGCGTTTGGCTGGAGAATGCTTAAATCTTCAGAAGCACTGGCTGGAGACCGTCCTCAAACCATGTCGTATGCAGCTATAGGCCACAGCGGCTGGACAGGCCAGTCAATATGGATTGATCCGGAGCAGGATAGATATGTAATTGTTTTAACCAACCGGACACATCAGCTCGACTATTCGAACAATTACAATCACTCATGGAGCTTTCGGGGCATAGTTGGAGATATATTACTATCGCACTTAAAGGCATAGTAGCTTTTCAGGAAGAGGGAATACCGATAGCCGTCAGTTATCGTCACATGTCTTACATCGTAGAATGATTCGCCGCTCTTCTTTGCCCCATTCAATTTCTTTGCTGATGCCGAGCAGGCTGCGCACCATAAGACAGGGAGGTTAAACAGAGAAATTGAAGGTTATTCGAGGTGCAATAGCGAATAAGTTTTATAGGTTTTACCCCTGCAGGGTTACTTTCTGACTCGAGGTCGTAATGCAGCTAGACAGTATCAACAATTCTATATGCAATCCAGTATTCAAAGCATCTGTAAAGTGTCCCGTAAATATATTATATGTTCATGGTGTACCTCCTTCCCCGGGGCCATTTGCATATCATCAAGAGATGGAAATTCAATATATTAAGAGGGGGCGGGGTGCCTATTTTATACAGGGCAATGATTATTCGTTTCATAAGAACTCTCTGCTCGTTATAAGGCCTGATGAAATTCATCGTATTAATATCGAGCATTCCCCATATGTTGAGAAATACTCATTTTGCTTTGCTATCGCCTTTTTGAAAGAACAATGTCGTTTAGCTTATCTGCCTGAGGGTTTTCCTCGTTTGTTGGAACTGACAGAGAGAGAAGCAACTGCCGTAAAGATTATTATCAGAAACATGATAGATGAGAAGGAGGACAAACAACCTTATTGGCTAGAGGTCATCCGCAGTGAGCTTTTAAGACTTATTCTTTTGATCAGGCGGATTGCTTTACGCCATAAACAACAAAGAGAGAAAAACCCCTTAATAAACGATATTATGAACTACATAGAAACTAACTTCAGGCAAGAATTGACATTAAGTGAGACAGCAGAGCTCTTTTCCGTTTCTTCAAGTCATCTCTCCCGACTGTTCAAGAAGTGTAATGGCCTGAATTTCAAACAGTATTTGATTCAGCGTAGAATAGTCGAGGCTAAAAGATTATTGGAAGATGAGCCTGATCTCAAAGTTGCCGCCATTGCCCGAGATGTGGGGCAACCGGATTTCGCCCTGTTCAATCGTAGCTTTAAAATGGTCACAGGCCTTACTCCTTCCGAATACCGCAAATTATCATATCGTATGAGCAAATAATCACATTGCTGGTAGCCTTGCACCAGGTTATTATACAACTACGCGATGTTTCTTCTGCCGAGGTCATAATACATTGAGCGATGCCAGCAAGCTAATAGGTGATCCAATTTTCAAATCATCGACAGAGTGTCCTGTAAAGATATTGTATGTCTGTGGGAAGCCTTCTCTGCCCAGTTCTCTGACATATCACCGGGAAATAGAAATACAATATATCAAGAGAGGACAGGGAGCTTACTTCATTCACGATCACAACTACTCATTTCACAAGAATTCTCTACTCGTCATAAGACCTGACGAACTTCACCGTATAGACATCGAGCTTACTCCATACGTTGAGAAGTATTCCATCTGTTTTGCTGCCGATTTTTTGGATGAAGAGAGCTATTTAGTTGATCTTCCCGACGATTTTCCGCGTCTTTTTGCATTATCGGAGCGAGAGGCGGCAGTGACAGAGGTTATTGCTAGGAACATAATCGCAGAGAAGGAAAGCAAGCAATCCTACTGGGTTGAGATGGTGTATAGCGAGCTTTTAAGGCTTATTCTTTTGATCAGGCGAGTTGGAATAACTGCGTGCCTGTAAACGGCGCCGACGCGATGAAGAATGGCGTTATTTACGGTATGACATACCGGCATAACGATGGTCTCAACCTGGGCTTTGCAGATGGGCATGTCGAATGGCAGTCGCATGGAGCAATGCTAAGTCAATGCGCAGCGCCCAATGGCCAGTATTGGCGCCGTAATTTAAGCGCTTACTGATATAAATTCCTCAGATGGAAGAAATCAGTCCTCTCCAATCTTGCTTAATAACTGTTAAGCAAGATTGGAGGAATAATTCGGCTTCTCTCACAATGCACGGGGAGATACGATAAAGAGTCACATAAATTGGATATCTTGTCACACTTCCTCGATTCTGGCCGCATAGGGTGCCTTTACAGGAAGCATAAACATCAGTATGCCGGCAGCCACGGCATAGATAAGAAATGTCAGCATGAGTATCAGACGCACGCCTATTGCATTCGCTGAAGCACCTGTGAGCATCATAATTATACTGGCTGCGCCCCATGATCCCCCCACGATCAGAGCCATACGACGGCCAAGATTGTACCCGCTTGCATATCTGGCTATAGAGACTATCAGCGGAAAAGCGGCCATCAGACAGAAGCCGGCCATGCCCAGCAGACAGATAGCCGGCCGGTATTGCATAGTAAAGAGATATGCCGCCAGAAAGGGTATGCCTGCCAGCAGAGAAACGCGCAAAGCGTAGTAGTCCCCTCTGTTCCGGGCCAGCATCCCCCAGACTATCGATCCTGCCACGCCACTGGCGCCGAAAACCAGTGTCGACAGTCCGCCGAATGAGATAGAAAAGCCCAGTTCGTGCAAATGAGTAGGTAGATAACCGGCCAACAGAGTCGCGGCCGTAGCTACCGGAATAGACAGAAGCAGGAGACGGGCAAAGGGAACCCCTGCCGGTTGAAATTCTTCATCGACAGGCTCTTCCTCTCTCCTGCTCTTATCTTCTACCGCGAGGCGGATACGCAGCAGGCGCATAGCCGCCAGGCTTAACGGCACAATGAGAAGAAGGGGCAAAAGCCCGGCCAGTCCCCACCGGCTCACCAGTAATGCCGATAGATACCCTCCGCCGGCAAAACCGAGATTGCCGCCAACCATAAAGAGAACGGTAGCAATGGATGAAGGGAGTCGATCCAGGGCATGAACCGCCCTTAGCCCTTCTGGATGAATCATGGCCACGCCGCTTCCACCTATAACCATCAGCATAAGCAGCAAAGGGAAGATATAGTCAACGCGCGGAAGCAATCCAAATACACAGAGAGCAGCGGTAAGAGATATACCGAGGAATAGAAAGAGCGGCTGCCGGCTTGAGGCTCGCAAATGCCCTATTGCCAGCTGAATACCATTGCATGAAAGGTTCAGAACAGCTAGCATGGTAAATGTGGCCGACAAACTTAAATCATAGTTTTGGCGAATTACCGGCAATATGGCTGGCAGCATACCTCCAAGCATATCAACATGAAGATGCATCAGCGTTAAGCCGGCCAGTTGCAGCCATTGAAAATTCATAATACTATCATTCCTTGTCAGATACTGCCATAGAGAGGCTTTTCCTGCTATAATATTCAACAGGAGGCAGCCGTATGGCAGCAGATTTCTTTGATTACGTCGACGATTTTGCTATGTATCTGGCCAGTGAGGGCAAATCGCCCAACACTCGTCAGGGCTATGAGATAGACCTGCGTACTTTCTACCTCTGGTATAGAGCCGCTCGCAAGCGGATTCCCGCCGTAAATACGGTGTCATCTACGGAGATCAGAGCTTACAGCGTCTTTCTGCAGGAGAAGGGCTATGCCATGAGCTCCGTGGCCCGTAAGATAGCCTCTCTCAAAAGCTTCTTCAAATATCTCTTTCAGGAAGAAATCGTTGAGAAAAATCCTACTGCCAACGTCAGGCTGCCCCGCCTGACCAAGAACAGAACGCCTGTCTATCTGGCGGAGAAAGAAAAAAACCATCTGATCAGCCTTGAAGAGCTGACCAGCAACAAACGAGATACCGCTATAATACTCATCTTTCTCAACACCGGTCTGCGAGTGCAGGAGCTTGTCAGTCTTGATATAAGCGACCTGCACGGCGATACTCTGAAAGTCACCGGTAAGGGCAATAAGGAGAGAGTTATACCTTTGAACCGTATCTCCCATTCGGCCTTAAAGGCTTATCTAGCGGAAAAGGAGGATAAAAGCCCCTCCTCTCCTCTCTTCACCAGCCGTAAACGCTGCCGCTTTACCCCCCAGGGTATTAGAGATATGCTGCGCAAGTATATTAACTTGGCCTGTGAACGCGGTTATATCTCTTGCCATGAGAATATAACTCCTCATAAGCTACGCCATACCTTTGCCACCATCCTTTATCGTAAAAGCGGCAATGACCTGCGCCTGGTGCAAGATACTCTGGGACATGCCTCCATATCAACAACGCAAATATATACTCATGTTTCACAAGAGAAGCAACGCGCAGCGCTGGAGGATCTATGACTCGGTGATTTTAACTGTTGTCAGGTCTTTCTCTATCTCCTCTATCTTCTCTCGGCATTCCTTGACAATCTTCTCAGCAATCAGCAAAGGATCCTGACTACGCTGCCTTGAATAGAGATAGGAAGCTATTAGGATGCCTGCCGCCGCAGAAACCACTCCGGTTACGATATAGGCATCGATTTTCTCTCTTCTCATAGTCTCTCCTCTCAATATAATAAATAGAACCCTTCAGGCTCAATATCCTTATCTTTAAGCATATCGCTTTTTTCCATTACATGCAATTCTTACCCAGCTTCCAAACGCACTCAAATCCCGAGCAACTCATTCCGGCACTACCGTCCCCTGTCTCCTCTCAAATTCACTCTGCTTTTAACAAACTCCTTGATTCTTTCCGCTACTACCATATCCACTTCAGCACGTACAAATATGCCGTCCGAATCATAGCGCCGCTCCAGCACCTGGCCGGTATCGTAAAGCAGTGAAAGTATGTCCAGCCTGTTATAAGGCAAGCTTACTTCGATAACCGCCAGACGTTCATTCATAATTTCTACAATCTCGTCCAGCAGATCATCCAACCCTGTTCCATTAAGGGCAGAGAGAGCTACCGTTCGCTCTGCCGTATCTGCCAGGCGCTGAAGGCTCTGCGGATGCTCCACCAGGTCCATCTTGTTGAGCACGGTTATAATAGGCTTGTCAGCCACGCCCAGCTCTTCCAAAACCTCGTATACCGCATCGCTTTGCTTATGCGATAGAGGATTGGAGGCATCCACTACATGTATGATTATATCCGCCTCTACCACCTCTTCCAGAGTAGCCCGGAATGCTGCTACGACACTATGCGGCAGATTGCGTATGAATCCTACCGTATCACTCAGCACTATAGTCTGTCCATTAGGCAATCTGACACGCCTGAGCGTAGGATCCAAGGTAGCAAACAATCTGTTCTCCGTCAGGACATCAGCTCCTGTGAGCGTATTGAAGAGAGTTGATTTGCCGGCATTGGTATACCCTACCAGCGCAGTCACCATCACAGGAACGTCATGACGCGGTTGAGACTGCAGCAAACGCTGCTTTCGCACCTTATCAAGCTCTTCTTCCAATCTGATGATTTGGCGTCTTATACGGCGCCTGTCTGCTTCCAGTTTAGTCTCTCCAGGCCCTCTGGTGCCGATACCTCCTCCTAACCGTGAGAGCTCTATACCCTTACCGGCCAGGCGAGGTAGAAGATAATTCAATTGCGCCAGTTCAACTTGCAACTGACCTTCCCTGGTCCTGGCCCGTTGTGCAAAGATATCAAGAATCAGAGCTGTTCTGTCTATCACCTTAACTTCCAGTGCGTTCTCCAGATTGCGCTGCTGGAGCGGCGAAAGCTGATTGTTGATGATTACCAGATCGGCCCCTTCCGAAATAACGCTCTCTTTCAGCTCCTCCAGTTTGCCTTTGCCCAGAAAATAAGCCAAGTCAGGACTCTGGCGCCGTTGTGTCACTCTGGCAACAACCGATGCCCCGGCCGTATCGGCCAACCTGTCCAGCTCAGCCATATCCTCATCGATTTCTTTCTCACCGACGGCAGAGAAATATATGGCGGCAATAACAGCGATTTCTGAATGAAGTCCGGATGTTTCATGCATCGCCAAAGAGAATTCTCACGCTCCTTAAAGGTTCTTTCTAATTCTGTCCATGGCTTCTTTAAGGCGTTGATCATTGATAGTGATGGATATCCTGAAATAACCGTTACCAGCCTCTCCATAGCCGATTCCCGGAGTTATCACCACTCCGGCTTTCTCCAGCATGGCAGCGGCAAATTCAACTGATGAGCCGTATGTCTCCGGCACCGGTGCCCAGATATAGAAAGTAGCTTTAGGCTTATCCAGCTTCCATCCCATCTCATTAAAGGTTTCCACTACCATATTGCGCCTGCGAGTATACACAGCATTTAATTCATCTGTACCCTTGTTCTCCTGCAATGCCTTGATGCCAGCATACTGGATAGCCTGAAAAACGCCGGAATCTACATTGGTCTTTATAATAGATAATCCAGCGATTATATCTTTATTGCCATAAGCAAAGCCGATACGCCAGCCGGTCATATTGAAAGGCTTGGAAAGAGAGTTGAACTCCACACCCACATCCATTGCCCCCTCCGCCTGCAAAAAGCTTGCCGGGCAATAGCCGTCATAAGCTACTTCTGAATAAGCGTTATCGTGGGCTACTATGATATCATAGCTCTTAGCAAAATCCACAGCCTCCTTAAAGAAGGAGAGATCGGCTACCGCCGCAGTAGGATTATTCGGATAGTTCAAAAAGATCATCTTGGCACGCTTAGCTATATTTGAAGGGATAGTTGAAAAATCCGGTAAAAATCCCCTTTCCGGTAAAAGCTTGAAGGGATACGGCTCGCCGCCGGCAAAGAGAGTGGCAACCTTATAAACGGGATAGCCTGGATCAGGAATCAGGACTATATCCCCTGGATCGACAAAGGCCAACGGCAGATGCGCGATGCCTTCCTTGGAACCTATAAGGGTTAAGACCTCAGAGGCAGGATCTAATGTTATACCGAAGCGCTTGCGGCACCATTCAGCCACAGCACTTCTAAAAGCAAACATGCCTTCGTATGACGGATATTGATGATTGGCTGGATTATGAGCCTCTTTTACAAGTTCATCAATTATATATCCCGGCGTCGGCAGATCAGGATCGCCTATTCCCAAGCTGATAACATCCTTGCCTGCTGCCTTGGCCTGAGCCACCTTCTTATCGATCTCAGCAAAGAGATACGGTGGCACTTTCCTTATGCGTTCTGCTCTTTTCATGACAACTGCAACCTCCACTAGTTTTCTCATTATGTTATTGCTACTGCTGATACTACACTATAGCAGCAGATATATCCAGATTACCGCTGAATACCTCTTCAGCCGGGCCGGTCATAATAATATGCTGATCATCTCGCCAACAGACTTTTAATTCGCCTCCCGGGAGAAGAATATCAGCCGTATGCTCCGCCTTATCATTTAAAACAGCAGCTACCAGGGTAGCACAGGCGCCGGTTCCGCAGGAGAGGGTTATACCTGCACCTCTCTCCCATACCATCATCTTCAATCTATTCGATGCAATGACCTGGACAAATTCGACATTGGTCTTTCGGGGAAAGAGAGGATGCGTTTCGATAGCGGGACCGATATCCTCCAGTCGAATATCATTCAAATTATCCGTAAAGATCACACAATGCGGATTGCCCATAGAAACTGCGGTTCCCTGAAAAATGTTCTCCTCCACGCAAAGATCAAAGGCGATGGCTCTTTCTTTACCTGGCCCGGCCATGGGTATTTCGGCTCGGGCCAGCTTAGGCTTACCCATATCAACAGATACGGATATGACCTTGCCATCCTGCAGATGCAATTCCGGGGAGATAACACCTGCCAGGGTCTCTACACTCAGAGCAGACTCTCTGATCAGAGCATGTTCATAGGCATACTTGGCAAAACATCGCATGCCGTTACCACACATCTCCGCCTCACTGCCGTCGGAGTTCAGTATCCGCATACGAAGATCGCAGCTTTCAGAGGGCAATATCAATATCAGGCCGTCGGCACCTATGCCGAAATGCCTATCGCAAAGCCTCTTAATGATATCAGGTGACGCGAGAGTATCCTTCAGGTAATTCTTTTTCAAGGCATCGACAACTATAAAATCATTGCCGGCGCCGTGCATCTTAGTAAACTTCATTATCCTACCAGCCTATCCGAAGCTAGTTATTCGTCACTGATCGCTTGATCCGAGATCGAAATAGGTGCTTCGCTTAATCTATCTATCCAACAGCTTATTTTAACGTAGAAGGGGCTACAAGTTCAAGGGGCTTAAAGCTGATGATGCTGTTTAAAACAGAGCCGCTGGGGTATTAATAATTCGAAGGGAGGAAGTGATATGCGAATAATATGGACACTAGTTGTTTTGCTGCTGCTCTTCTGGATTTTGGGGCTCGTTTTCAGAGTCGGAGGCTCTCTGATCTATCTTCTGCTGCTGGCTGCGGCTGTACTCTTTCTTATCGGCCTGTTCAGCGGGCCCAGACCGGTCTCCGAATAGAGGGAGCCGGCCTTGGCCGGCTCCCTCCCCTTCTGCTTTCTTAGATCAAGGCAGGTTTTTGATAACCAGATCCCCTACCTCACTGGTGCTGTAGCCCATCTTGCCTGCGGCCATGCTCTTCAGGTAATCACGACAGACTATGGTTACCGACTGTTCAATATTGGCTGCCGCCGTTCTTTCACCCAAAACATCGAGCATCATACTCGCTGCAGATATAGCAGCCATGGGGTTGATGATGTTCATGCCGGTATACTTGGGAGCAGACCCCCCTATCGGCTCAAACATAGAAACACCTTCAGGGTTAATATTGCCGCCGGCAGCTATACCCATTCCTCCCTGTATCATGGCGCCCAGATCCGTGATGATATCACCGAACATATTCTCTGTTACGATAACATCAAACCATTCGGGGTTCTTAACCATCCACATGCAAATAGCATCTATATGAGCGTAATCGCGTGTGATATCAGGATAATCGGCATCGCCTACCTCATCGAAGGCTCTCTCCCAGAGATCGAAGGTGTATGTTAATACGTTAGTCTTGCCGCAAAGGGTCAGCTTGTTCATCTTTTTACGCCTGCGGCTGTATTCAAAGGCATAGCGCAGACAGCGCTCTACACCCTTGCGAGTGTTGATGGCTTCCTGTATAGAGACCTCATCCGGCGTTCCCTTCTTTAAAACACCACCGGCGCCGGCATACTGGCCTTCGGTATTCTCACGCACAACCACAAAATCTATATCCTCTGGCCCTTTATCCTTGAGCGGTGTCTCCACTCCCGGGTAAAGCTTTACCGGACGCAGATTAATATACTGATCAAGAGCAAAACGCAATTTAAGCAGAATGCCCTTCTCCAATATGCCGGGCTTTACTGCCGGGTGTCCAATGGCTCCAAGATATATGGCATTGAAAGCCTTGAGATCCTCTACACCGGAATCCGGCAGAATCTCTCCCGTAGCCAGATAGCGCTCACCACCGAAATCAAAGCTCTCCGTCTGATATTTGAAACCGTATTTGGATGCAGCCGCATTTAACACTCTAAGCCCCTGGGCTACTACCTCCGGACCAGTTCCATCACCAGGTATGACGGCAATTTTATACATAATATCTCCTCCTTGCACTTGCTGCTTAAAGCTGGTTATTCATCCTTCCGTTCAAGCCGAGATTAAGACCTTAGCCGAACGGATATTCAAGTGGCCATGAATTACGAGAATATGACCGCTTTGTATTTTATACCATAAGGCCATCTATCGCAAGAGCGTCAGCTCTTTGCCTCTTTATTATAGGGTTTACAGGCAACTATTCCCGGGGAGTTTACATTAGGAACAATTATACTTCCCGGCGGCACCGTTAAAAATTCATCGTTATTCCAATCACCGTTGAGAAGATGTTGCAACAAGCCTTTATCGCCGGGAAGCTCATCATATCCCCACCCTAAATAGGCGGCACATTCTCTGGCGTAGCCCTTATACTCCTCGCTATCAGGCATCTCCCAATCGATATAGGTTGCCAGCGAGTATTCCTTATGCCAGCTGTTCTCTGTTTCCATAAGATATAAAGCATTATCCTCACCATATCTCTCCGTATATTGCTGCAAAGTTCTTTCATACCGCTCTTTACCGGGCTGAAGAGAGCGCTCAATCCATCCGGGAGAATACCAGTAAACGCCGCCATGAGTATCGAAATAATCCTTATAAGTCTCCTTTGAACCCAGCAGAATAGTAATGCAATCATGACCGCGCGGAACGATAAGAGGAATATTTCGCGCCGTAATACCTGCCAGTCCGTTGCAACAGAGGCCATATCCTAAAAGAATTGCGTCATAGTGCATACCCTCTTCCGGCAAGGCATCTATCTGCTGCTGCAATCTCTGCCTCAGCTTATCCGGCTCATCGTGCAACCCCTGCGGCAAGAGCTGTATATCAATTATACTCTTTGCTGCGGCAGCTATGCGATAAAGCTCTCGTGCCAGCACTCCACAGGCGACGACTTTCAGCTTTAGCCGCCTATCGGTTCTTTTTATCTCTTTCAAGCTGTTCATTGAGCCTGATAACATGGGTCTGTTCTTCAGCAATTATCTCCTCCAACAACTTCTGATTCTTCTCTTGCGCCGTGCCGTCTTTTAGATACTGATAATAAAGCAGGCTCTCCTTTTCTAAAATAATAGCGGTTTCCAGCAATCTATCGGAAGATGAGAGATCCAAAGAAGCATCATCGCAAATTTGTGACGATGCCAGGGCACGAATATATGCATGCGCTTCCCTGTTTCCGTCATAAAGATCCAGCGGTATGCCTTCGTGACTGTAAATACGTTCGAATTTGGCTCTATGATCGTCCTCCTCTGCTGCCAGGCGCAGGCAAAGCTTTCGTATCTCAGGATCGTCGGTGCTATCCGCTGCACGGCGATAGAATATAGCGCCATTTGTTTCAATTGCTATGGCGATCTCCAGAATTTCGGTAGGAGCTATATGCATTAACCCGCACCACCTTTCGAATGTTATCAGCCTATTCAGCTATTATAGCATGATTATTTGCGTAAAATTGCTCGACGTAAGAAAATACTCAGCTACTTCGGCTACTATCCTGGTGCCGTCATAGATATACTCTGTTGTTATTCCGCCACTGGTGATGCTGCTACGCCTTCTGCCGTCTGCGTTGATCCCTATATCCCTTAACGCAGAAATAAACTCAGCAGAGCAGGCACCGTCACTACGCTGGCAACGGTGGTAAAGAAGACCCCGGTGGCGGCCAGGTCAGGCTTGCCGCCGAAGCGCTGGATGATTATGGGCGAGCTGGAGGCCGAGGGCATGACGGATATCAGGATGACTATATTGGCCAGTTGCGGCGGCAGCTTCAGGGTATAGACCAGAGCTATCATGATGGCCGGAATCAGAAACAGGCGAGCAACCACCAGCACGGGCATCGTGGCCTGAGTGAAGGCCTTTTTAAAATCTACAGTTGCTATAAGTCCGCCAACAGAGAGCATTACCAATGGAACCGTGGCTTTGCCCAGCATATCCAAAGCATCGATGATAAAAACAGGTATATGCCCCTTTAAGGGGCTGAGCGGCACTAAAAAACCGATCACCAGTCCTATCAGAGGCGGAGTAAGAAGGTTCTTCAGACCGGACAGATTCAGCCTGTTTCTGGTAAGTATCCAGACGCCAAATGTCCAAAGCATAAAATAGCTGCCAACATTAGCCAGAAAGAGCAGAATGATGCCCTTATCGCCAAAGAGCATATATGCCAGGGGCAGCGGCATATAGCTGAAGTTACTGATGGCGGTGAGATAGAGAAAGGTGTTATCTTCATCCTCTTCCAGGCGAGCTGCGCGCAACAGAAGCAGGCCGACTGTGAAGCCGGTCAAAATAGCCAGAGCTCCAAACAAGGGCAGAACATATGATTGTCTCAGAAGATCCGGAGTGAACTGCCTGTACATAGCTGTGAATATGAGAGCCGGGGTGGTTATGTCGATTACTATCCGGCTTATACTTTCCGAGGTTTCACGGGTCATCAGCCCCTTTAAACGTGCCCAAACTCCTACCAAAAGCAGAATAAGTATTACCAATACACTTCCCATAACCTGTTGAAACATTACTCTCTCCAATACTGAATATAATTACCCTTTTTCATTTCTGTATGCCATAAATCAATTATGTGCCGCACCAGAGCTTCCTTATTATCGAACTCACAGATATCTAGCCAATGAACACGGGAATCCCGCCGCCACCAGGATAACTGGCGCTTGGCATAACGCCTGGTATCGCGTTTAAGTATCGCAACAGCCTCTTCCAGGCTGCATCGGCCATCAATATATGCGGCTATCTCTTTATAGCCAAGGCCTTGCATAGCCAGGCTATCCCTTACGCAGGCTCTGGACATAAGCTGCCGCACCTCATCGATCAGCCCCGATTCTATCTGTGCTTCTACCCTGGCCTCTATCCTGCTGTAAAGCAACTCGCGCGGCATGGTCAGAGCTATGATAACGGCATCGAAGCGAGGCGGTTCATTTCCACGACGCTTGAAATGGCTTAAGGGCCTACCGGTTGCGTTATAGACTTCCAACGCCCTGATTATTCGCCTACGGTCATTGGGGTGAATCCTGGAAGCGCTAGCAGGGTCTATTCTTTCAAGCTGCTTGTAGAGCGAAGCCAATCCCTCTTGATCAGCCCTCTCTTCAAATGCAATTTTTACAGCCGGATTATCGGTGCCTTCAGGAAAGCTAAAGCCATCGATGACGGCGGATATGTAGAGACCCGTTCCCCCTGTCAATACAGCCTGTTTGCTACGGCTCCAGATATCCCGAATAGCTGCTTCAGCCATATCCTTGTAACGAGCAACGCTGAAGCCTTCGCATGGATCAGCCACATCCAAGAGGTGATGAGGAATACCCTCTCTCTCTTTCTCGCCGGGCTTGGCGCTCCCGATATCAAAGCCTTCGTAAATTTGTATGGAGTCTGCTGAAATAATTTCAGCATTAGTCACAGCCGCAACTCTGACGGCAATATCCGTCTTGCCCACTGCGGTAGGCCCGGTCAGTACCAATAAACGGTTTTCTTCAAACATATCAACTCCGATAAAAGGCTTTCAACAACTCTGCCTGCCCCATTTTTATCAGCACCGGGCGCCCATGTGGACAGGTCATGGCTCTGCCGGGAACCGTCAGGAGATCTACTGTCAGCTGTTTCATCTCACTCTCACTCAATACATCGCCGGCCTTCACGGCAGCATGGCAGGCTATCCTGCGACAGAGAGAAGCTCTTATCTGTTCCTCCCGTGCACTACCGCCTATCTCCATAAGATCGGAAACGATATCTCTGAAAACCGTAGCGGGAGAAGCTTCGGCCAGTTCCATCGGCACCCCGGTCAAACGATATGTATTCTTCCCAAAGGGCTCTACCGTAAAGCCTAAACGTTTAAGTATATCGCTTCTTTCTCCAACAATAGATACCTCTGCGGGGCGTAGTTCTATGGTTTCCGGCAGAAGCAGCACCTGCACCTCTGATCCGCCTCCATCAGCTTGCATCAGGCGATCGTAAAGAATTCGTTCATGGGCGGCATGCTGATCTATCAGAATAATAGAGAGCTCATCATAAGCCACCACATACATCTGTAAAGCCTGTCCGATTATATTTATGCTCGTACTTTCGGAGAAGCCGTTATCTTTTCCAGGTATATCTGCTTCAGCCCCTGCTCTATCCTGCCGCATGGCCGGCATATCTTTATCGGGAAAAAAATCGGTAAAGGATTCCTCCATCAATTGCATATTAACCGGTGTCTGTGCGGCATAAGACTTGCGATCGGTCGCTATAGCTCCCGGTCTTGCAGATATTTCCGACCCTGCTTCAGTAAAGGGATTTAAGGTTCTGAGCCTAAGTTCAAGCAGGGTGCGGCGCACGGTACGCTCCAATAGGATTCCGACATCGCGTTCGTCGACAAAACGTACCTCTGTTTTCTGCGGGTGAACGTTAACATCCAGCTTGGAGGGGTCAACTTGCAATCTGATCAGGGCTAAAGGATATCTTCCCGCAGGCAGAAGCTCACGATAAGCTCTGTCCAGCGCAAATCGGAATATGGCCGATTGTACCAGCCGGCCGTTGATTATCATAGTCTGATCGGATCTGTTGCTGCGACTGAATCCCGGCCTGGAAACAAGCCCCTTAATGGAAACGTAATCATTCTCAGCCGTTACCGCCACAAAGCCCTCTACGGCTTGCCGGCCGTAAATATCTATCAGGCGGTCCTCAGCCGACGCCGCCGGTGCGGCATTGAGCAGTTCCCGACTATCACTTGTAAGCACAAAGGCCTTTTCCGGATAGGCCATGGCATATCTCTCTATAACCTCCTGTATCTTTCGCTGCTCTGTGATGCTGGTCTTGAGAAATTTCAATCTGGCCGGCAGGTTATAAAAGATATCCGTAACTGTAATAGATGTCCCCGGCGCACATCCAATAGGTCTTACCTCCACCGGTTCATCTCCCTGTGCCAGCAATTCAGCTCCTTCATCACAATCAGCCCGGCGGCTGATGATGCGCAAACGAGATACCGCCTTGATGCTGGCTAATGCCTCGCCTCTGAAGCCCAGGCTGCTGACCGCATATAAATCCCTCTCTTCGGATATCTTGCTGGTGGCATGTCTTTCGGCTGCCAGCGGCATATCAGCGGCATAGATACCGTTGCCGTCGTCAGTTACACGGATAAGCCTCTTGCCGCCATCCTGTATATCCACCGTTATGCGGCCTGCCCCTGCGTCAATGGAGTTCTCAAGAAGCTCCTTGACCACGGAAACCGGACGTTCTATCACTTCCCCGGCGGCGATTTTTTCTCGCAAGCTATGTGGTAACACTTTAATAACGGCCATCTCATTACTCCTCTGCCCGCCATTTAACATTTTAGCTTATTCAATCAAACGGTCTTTTATCTTTTGCAATCTATTCATAGCCTCCAGCGGCGTCATATTAAGGATATCGAGAGCTCTTATCTCACCTAGCAAGGGATCTTCCGGTGCCGTGAAGAGGCTTAGCTGATCGGCCGGCATGGCCTGCGGCATCTCCAGGCGCCTACCCTCAAGCTCGCGCAGAACGTTTTTAGCCCTCTCCACCACCCGGCGTGGGATACCGGCCAGCCGGGCAACCTCTATACCATAACTGCGATCGGTGCCGCCTGCGGCTATGCGATGCAAAAAGATGATATCGTCGCCCTCTTCCCGCACCAGAACACGATAATTACGTACCCCTCGCAAACGCTCCTCCAGCTCATTGAGCTGATGATAATGGGTAGCAAAAAGAGTCTTTGCTCCCAGATCATGCAAGGCTTCCACAATAGCCCAGGCAATGCTCATGCCGTCGAATGTGCTGGTACCCCGTCCCAGCTCATCGATAAGTATCAGGCTGCGAGCGGTAGTATAGTTAAGGATGTTGGCCATTTCCGTCATCTCTACCATAAAAGTGCTCTGTCCGGCCGCCAGATCATCATGCGCACCTACCCGGCAGAATACTCTGTCTACCAGACCTATCCGCGCCTCCGCTGCCGGAACAAAGGAGCCTATCTGCGCCATCAAAGTTATCAGAGCTACCTGCCGTAGATAAGTAGATTTACCGGCCATGTTAGGCCCGGTGATAATCATGACATGCGAATCAGTGCCGGCAATATCCGTATCGTTGGGAACATAAGCATTGCTGCCTCGCTCCACCACCGGATGACGACCATCCTTTATCAGGATAGCATCATCCTCACTGATGGCAGGCCGGCAATAAGCGTTTCTTCCGGCTGCTGCAGCAAAAGAGAGAAGGACATCAGCTTGCGCCACTGCAGCCGCTGTCTGCTGAATCTCCTCAGCATAGGGAATTATTGCATCTCGCACCTGATTGAAAAGCTCATATTCCAGAGCCCCTATTCTCTCTTCTGCGTTAAGGATCATGCTCTCATAATCTTTAAGCTCCGGCGTTATGTAGCGCTCTGCATTAGCCATGGTCTGTTTACGTATATACTCGTCCGGCACCTGTGCCAGATTAGTCTTGGTAACCTCGATATAATAGCCGAAAACTTGATTAAAGCCTATCTTCAAGTTTTTGATTCCCGTCCGCTCTCGCTCCTGCAGCTCTATCCGGCTCAGCCAGCCTTTTCCCTCCTTAGAGATGGAACGCAGGCGATCCAATTCCTCGTTAAAACCGCCACGAATGATACCGCCATCTCGTAATGTCAGAGGCGGTTCATCCACTATAGCTGAGGCAATCATCTGCCGTATATCCTCCAGCAAGGTGATATCCTTGCCAAGGGATTTGAGCAAAGGCGTCTCTGCAGCCGACAGCAGAGTCTTTATATCAGGTAAGGCAGCTAACGATGATCTGAAGGCCACCAGATCACGACCATTGGCCTGTCCCAGAGTGATACGGCCCAGAAGTCGCTCCAGATCGTATACCGCTTCCAAATACTGATGCATGAGCTCTGAAGTCTTACGGGAGGAGAGCATCTCTTGAACAGCTTCCAGACGATGCTCTATATCAGAAACCTTTACCAGAGGCTCCATTATCCAGCGGCGCAGCAAACGTCCTCCCATAGTCGTTACTGTCTGGTCCAATACGCCCAAAAGCGTACCCTGACGGCCGCCGTCGCGCATATTGAAAGTTAACTCCAGGCTGCGTACGGTTGCCCTGTCCAGAATCATACGCCCGCTGCATCCATAAGCGCTCAAAGAGGTAATATGCGGTAATTCCTGCATCTGCGTCTGGCGCAAGTAATTCATAACTGAGGCGGCAGCCTTAAGCGCTGCACCCATCTTCTCGCATCCGAATCCAGCCAGTGACATTACTCCAAAGTGACGGCAGAGAGTATCCTTAGCCCTCTCAACCGTCATATCATCGCCCTCGTGCAAGGGAGCGGTCGTTATCGACAGCAGGCTCTCCCTCTCTTCCGCCAGTGCCGGCGACAGAAGTATTTCGGCCGGTTGCAGGCGATCTATCTCATTGAGCAGTTCCTCCTTGGTTTGCAGATTGGTCAACTTGAATTCGGCTGTGGAAATATCGGCATAGGCCAGCCCGTAATCAGCACCTTCCAAAGCTACCGCCAGCAGATAGTTATTGCCTCTGGCCTCCAGGAAATTATCATCCACCAGCGTACCGGGTGTGACTATTCTGGCAATCTCGCGGCGTACCAGGCCTTTAGCCGCATCGGGATTCTCCACCTGTTCACAGATAGCTACGCTATACCCCTTCTTTACCAGACGGACAATATACTTATCGGCTGAGTGATAAGGAACACCGCACATAGGAATACGCCTGTTTCTGCCGGCCTCTCTGGAGGTGAGCGTTATCTCCAGAAGGCGAGAAGCCAACTCGGCATCCTCACCGAACAGCTCATAAAAATCGCCCAATCGGAAGAAGAGAAAGGCATCCTCCACCTCCGCCTTGACTGTATAATACTGCTTCAGCATAGGTGTCAGCGATTGCTGCATAATGCCTCCACCGGCTCTCCTGTGAAGCCCCAGAGATACGCTTGATTAAGACGCACATTCACCACGGAGCCTCGGCTGCCGGGTGCTGCTTCCTTGATAACCACCTTCTTGCCGCCTCGAGTAAGACCCATCATGCTCTCTGTGTCAGAGGGGTTATCCCTGTCTATCATAACCTCTTCCACCTTGCCGACAGCTGCTTCATTGATCTCACAGGTAATGTTCTTTTGAAGTTCAATAAGCTCTGCCAGACGCCGCTTTCTAACTGCCAGAGGGAGCTGTTCCTTCAGAGAAGCTGCCCGAGTACCTGTCCGTGGCGAATAATAGAACATGAAGGCCTGATCATATCGTATACTCTTAAAGAGCTTCACAGTGTTTTGAAAAGCACTCTCACTCTCTCCTGGAAACCCTGCAATTACATCGGTAGATAAAGTTATATTTGGAATTGCTGCACGGATTCTATCCACCAGCCATCTGTAATCCGCCACTGTATACCCCCTCCCCATGCGCCGCAACGTATCGTCGTCGCCTGCCTGAACAGGGAGGTGAATATGCTCGCAGACCTTGGGGAGATCCGTAATGGCTCGGATCAGGCGATCAGACATGTCCTTGGGATGCGATGTAGCAAAGCGTATCCTCTTTATACCATCGATAGCATTAATTCTTGCCAATAAATCAGCAAAATCGCAATCATTGGTTATATCTTTGCCATAACTGTTGACGTTCTGGCCCAGAAGGGTCACTTCCCGGCAGCCATCATCAGCCAAAGCCTTGATCTCATCAACGATCACACCGGCCGGCCGGCTGCGTTCTCTTCCCCTGACATAGGGCACAATGCAGTATGAGCAAAAGTTATTACAGCCTCGAATAACCGTTACCCAGGCATGAAGATCGTTCTCTCTCTGTACCGGCAATACATTAGGAAGATTGCCCTCTTCAACTGCTATCCCACCATCAAGCAATAATTCAGGAATGCGATGCAGATTATCGGGACCTACTACCATATCCACATAGGGCACTCTGGATAGCAGCGCTTCCCCCTCTTTTTGCGCCATGCAACCGCAAACGCCTATCTTCATGCCGGGCCGATTATTCTTATACCTTTTCAGCTCACCCAGCTTGCCGTAAATTCTCTGTTCAGCATGATCTCTGACACTACAGGTGTTAAGCAGTATAATATCCGCCTTTGCAGGATCATCGACCGAACTGCCTCCTGCATTGGAAAGTAATCCGGCTATACGCTCGGAATCGGCCTTATTCATCTGGCAGCCGTACGTAATTATATGATAATTGAAATTACTAAACAACAAACATCACCGGTGATATTATATCATGCACCAGGTAAAGCGTGTAGGTGAATTGATTGCTGCTGCGCAAAGCCGACGCCGGGGCATAATCCTTTACGGTGGAAATATTTAAGAAATGAATATACATTCACGTGTTTAGTTCCCCCTGTTCCATCGCCAGCATGGCACATAACGGTAATAATTCGGTTTGAGGCTTTTTGGGTGGCTGAAGCTGCAGTAGCAGTCCAACGGTGGTACCTCCGGGACCTGTTGCCAGATAGACTCTGTCTGCAAATGTAATCATAAATTTGTATCCCATACCCAGGGTACCTGCAGTCGAATATCCTCTTTTTAATGCCACTTCCGGTAGTGTCAGCGCCGGGATGCCCGGCCCCTGATCGGTAACCACCAACATCAGGCCCTCTGCCGGTTTGTGCATTGTTGCCGTGCCTGCATGCGCATGCTTGATCGCATTGGTCAAAGCCTCCCCCACAGCTATCGCAAAGACATCTACTCTGGCCTCCGCAATACCTGCGCTCTTAACAATCTCTATCACCTCATGACGCACATCACTGAGATTTTCCGACTTTTCAAGCGGCCAAGTCACAATAGTCTCTCCCGAGATACTGAATATTTCATCTTTCTCAGTTATTACCAATTTGCCTTCGGTGGCAGCTAAAATGGTTCGCCGATAGAACTCAAACTGCTCCTCCTTTCGCTTTGCCTCACGCTCTTCCGACAACTTGCGCTCTGTAATATCCTCTAGCATTCTGATAATGAATGGCGGCTCCGGTAATGGGTTTCGTGCTATGGATGCAGTCAGCCTGCCCCATATTATTCTGCCGTCCTTAGTTACATAGCGTTTCTCCGCTTGATAGCTATCACGCTTTCCCTCGATCATCTCCTGCAATAATTCGTTATCGTAAAGCTGGTCCGGTGGATATATATAATCATTGACATGCATATTGGTCAGCTCTTGCAAGGTATAGCCGATAACCTGCACAAAGGCCTGATTTGCCTTTATAATCCTTCCCTTTACATCAACAATAGTCATACCTATGCCCGCATGATCAAAGGTAGCTCGAAACCTGGCTTCACTCCTTTTGAGATCTTTTTCAGTTCTGTTACGTTTAAGTGCCAAGATGGCTTGATTAACGATTGCTTCAACCAGCCGGCTGTTTTTCAACTCCTCATCACGGTCGGTTATTATCGCTGCTGTGCCCATGAAGTCTTCGCCAAGAGAGAAGGGCATCGCGTAGATACCGCCCAGATGAAGTTCCTCCTCAATTTGCTTGCAAAGAGGCAAAGGCAGCTGATTGAATATCAGCTCACAGGCGCTCCCCTCAAGAGAATCAAGTCGGCCTCCAGCCATTTGCTTGCGGATATCCTTGCTTGCTCTGTATCTAAGACCAACGGGGTCCCGTCCAAGTATGGCAACAGCTCTCTGCAATTTGTCTGCAGAGCCTGAGAGCGCTCGCAGTATAAGCTCATCTGTACGCGAATCATATTCACTTAGTGCAACCATTGCATTGCCTGAAATCGCCTGCAATTGCTCTGCTGTATACCGAAAGAATTCTCTGTGCGACATCGGTTCAAGAAAATGCATGGCCGTAGCAGATAAATATTCCGTATCTCTCAGGTTCTTTCCCAGGCGTTCTTCCGCTAATTTTCTTTCAGTGATATCGTTGTTGACCTCTACAATGGCTGTAGGAGAACCGTTGAGGCCGGTATAGAGCACCCAACAACTATTAACCGTGATTCTTTTACCATTCTTGAGCGTATGCACTAAATCGCCGTGCCACTTGCCCTCCGATATCAGATCGGTCTTGATTTTCTCTAACGGATAGGGAAACTCCGTTTTCAAAAGGTCATATACGGCGCGCCCGATGGCCTCTTCACGGCTAAATCCGTATAGTTGTATGTCTGCCATGCCCCAGAAAATAATGCGAAACTCCATATCCATAATAAGAATATGCACACATTCCAGCAGCTTCTCCAGTTCCGGAAATAGCTCTCTCATTTAAACCGTGCAGAAAGCACGACTCCCTTTCCGTATCAGCTCTTTTCGCAATGCCGATACATCTATTGAGTTGATAATCTGATATACCCGTTAACGAGAAGCATTAATCAGAGAAGCATCTATTCAGCTGTACAAGCGCAATCTTATTCCGTAGAACAGCATCCACCGTTACAGTCGCAAGATGTGCCACATTGCCCGCCTTGCAGGTGCTTTTTGATCTCTTCCTTGCTCGGTACCCGGCCGGAAAATTTCACCTTGCCATCCACCACCAGAGCGGGCATGGCCATGATCCCATAAGACATCATCTCTTGAATGGCGGATATTTTCTGCACAGGATCCGTGATACCCAATTCACTTGCAACCTCTTTAACCATCTTCTCCAGCTTGATGCAGCTGGCGCACCCGGGACCCAGAACTTTGATTTCCATGCTTCTTCCTCCTTGCTTTTCTTTTTTTATATAAACCAATATCCAAGGGCATTAAAGAGATAGCCAATTAGAGTAATACCTAACGTTACAATCCCTACAAAGATGACCAACAGTTTGGTTTTGACAACCTTTTTAAGCAGGATCATCGATGGTAACGACAGAGCCGTTACAGCCATCATAAAAGAGAGTGCTGTGCCAATTCCCACGCCCTTTGTCACAAGAGCCTCTGCCACAGGCAAGGTTCCAAAGATATCTGCATACATCGGAATACCGATCAGTGTGGCAATCAATACCGAGAAGCCGTTCTTTTTACCCAGAATGGCTGCGATAATATTTTCCGGTATCCAGTTATGAATAAGCGCACCGACGACGACACCAATGATGATATAGAGCCAGACCTTATGAACTATCTCCATTGCCTGCTCCTTGGCGAAGGCTAGGCGAGCGCTCCAGTCCATTTGAGGCGTATCGGCTACTGCCATCCGATTGCTGAAAACAAAAGGTTCCACATATTTTTCCAATCTCAGCTTGCTGATAAGAGTCCCTCCTGTTACAGCCAGCGCAAGCCCTACCACCACGTAAGCAAGAGCTATTTTCCAGTTGAAAATGCCGGCTAACAAGAGGATTGATGCCAAGTCGACCAAAGGCGAGGAGATTAAAAAAGAGAAGGTGACGCCAATAGGCAACCCCGCACCGATGAAGCCGATGAAAAGTGGAATTGATGAGCAGGAACAAAACGGAGTAACCGTTCCCAATAATGCGGCCGAAACATTAGCGGTAATTCCATTGAACCGCCCAAGAATTGCACGGGTTCGCTCAGGCGGAAAATAGCTTTGCACGAATGAGATGACAAAAATAAGCACTGAAAGAAGGATAAATATTTTTGCAGTATCGTAAAGGAAAAAGTGGATGCTGCCGCCGAGTCTAGTACTCATATCCAGGCCAAAAACTCTCTCAACAAGTGCTTGCACCGCTTGGTACAGCCACTCCATTTTAAGAAGCTGGTTATTTAAAATACCACAAAACGATTTAAGTAAACTCATCAAACATCCTCCTATTTCTCTCATCACGCGTTGTCGGAAACCGATAACTGCTGCTTCTTTTCCATGCATAATACCGGATTATTCATTTGCTGCTCGGCATTGCATGTGCCTCTTCTGCCAGCGATACCATGAACTGTTGTATGGTATGCAGCAAGGCTTCCCGGCAGAGAGAATAATGCATCCAGCGTCCGCATCTTCTAGCTTCAACCAATCCGACATGCTTCAAAATTGAAAGATGATGAGATACGGCCGGCTGGGTCATTTCCAACTCCTCTGTTATCTTACAAACACATATCTCCTCGCTATGTGACAATATCTCGACAATCTTCAACCTGGTAGGGTCTCCAAGAGCCCTAAATATATCTGCCATGGATACCAAGGTCATATCCTCCATAAATATATAAACATACGTTTATATTAACTTCGTGATTCAAAAATGTCAATAGTCTTTAAATAGTATCAGGAATCCGGTTACGCTAATAAATCGCGCTGGATCACTTCGGCTTTTCGCATAATAATCTCCTGGCAACCGGGAACGCTGAGGATATCACATTCACTGCTCAGAATAAATGGATGGCCGATTCGCCGCATCTTCTCAAGAAGCTCCTTTCCATACCTGATAACCTCTTCCACTGTTATCAGACTATCTGAATAGAACTGCTTGGATGGAAGATTGCCGAAGAGTACCGTACTCTTCGGCACCAACGCCGCATCTTCCCACAGCTTACGCGAACTGCCCAGGCTCAATACAGCCGGATCCAACTTTACAAACTCTTCCACCATATAATCAATCAACTCGCCACAACAGTGAAAGATAAGGTCTACGCCGTAAGAATCAAGCAAGGCCTTGATTTGATAATTATAGGTCATCACGTAACGTTCAAAGATATCCGAGCCGCATTTAAGCTGATTTGGCGAAAAATATACTTTATTTGCCGCCGGTTCGGCTATAAAGAGAGCCTTAGCCCCGGCCTCGATTTGCATACGTATGTTATGCAATATGATAAGCAAACCCAGATCAAGAACCCTCTCCACCAGCCTGACCTCCGCATTATCGTCAGACGTAACTCCTCTTCCTGCCATACATA
The DNA here is from genome assembly GCA_002410925.1 of bacterium UBP13_UBA5359. Classification (GTDB taxonomy): domain Bacteria; phylum UBP13; class UBA5359; order UBA5359; family UBA5359; genus UBA5359. Next base: position 113,759 of record DHPR01000033.1, on the reverse strand, counting down.
CCGGAATAATAGGATCAGCAACCAGCTTGGTCATCAATGAAAAAGGTCCTATAGACATTCCCACAGGCAAGAGCTCTCTTCTGGCGGCAATATACCTGAGCGCATCGATTTGAGCTTGTATTGCTGGCAACAATGGCTTTCCTAGTTGTTCCTTCACTAAAGCAAATACATCCGGACCGGGTGCCGCTGCAAAACGGAATCCCGTCATCTCTTCCGGAGGAAGGTCGATCATCTTCAGCAAGAGCTCCTTCTCCAGTTCCAAATTCATATGAGGAATTGCTAATGGGGTAGAAAAATGATACGCCGTCTCCTCCAGTATTCTGCCCAAACGCTCGCCATCCAGCAGAATTGCCTCTGCATCCTTATGCTGATGCAGTATCAGATCTGCTCCTATAGGCATGCATAACCCCTCTGCGGCCAAATCAAGATAATATTCTCCGTTCATACCTGCCTCTTACCCTCTGATATCATCTATTGGCGATATCGCGGCTTACCGCCGATTTTATATTAAATAATAGCAGGCGGCAAAATGGCTTTCAGGTATAAATCTGTCATATAAGGGAGATTATTGCTTAATCCGCTCTGATAAAGGCCGGACAGCCGGATTGTTGCAGCTTTTCTGCTTCCAAGGCGGCTTTTCTTCTGTCGTAATAGCTGCCGACAAGCACTTTGGTTGATGCTCCATCAGAAACAATCATCACAGGCCTATACCCTCTGGCTTTCATTCTGTCGGCCATAGCCTCAGCATTATCATACGAGGAAAAGCTGCCTACCTGAATAGAGAAGGTCTCTGTAAGATTCTCTGCAGAAGAAGGGCTCACAGCTCGCTCATTACTATCGGAAGCTGTCGATGTCTCGGCAGATAACGCCGATAGAGTCCTCTTAGCAGGACTCTCTGCCGTTGCTTCGGTATGGCGTGCCGGTAAAACATCTGCAGATGAGTGCCGGTTATCATTAGCCGCTATTTGAGAAGTCGGTGATTGAATTACGGCTATGTCCTCCAAAGGATCCACGCTCTTTTGCAGCACCAGCTTAGGAAGAAGAAAGATGCCGAAGAAGAGACCGCAAAGCAGAGATACAGCGAGCCAGAGAGTGGCTCTTTTTTTTGCAGATGCTAAAGGCATCTTTTGCCGCCTTTCAACAAGGTGCGAGCTTGCCCTATCAAATAAAGGGAACCGGCTATGCAGATCAGACCATTGTCACCAACAGTAGATGTTGCCAGGCGTATAGCTTCCGGTAAATCTTTACAGGCCGTAGCCTCGCCGGAGCGTGGCCACAGGGCTGCCATCTTCTCTGCTGAGAGCGCCCTGTCACTGGCAGGTGAAACAAAATACGGATTAGAAACCGATTGCGACAACCGCGCCAGCATAGCGGATGCATCCTTATCTGCCAGTATGCCTATCACTGCGGCTAAATGCGGATAGCGGCCTGTTAGAGTATCCAGATAATTACAAAGCGCCTTCATACCGTCAGGGTTATGAGCACCGTCCAGTAAAAAGGAGGGCGTGCCGGTAAAGATTTCCAAACGCCCCGGCCATTCCACCATGGATAATCCTGTGCGCATCGTAGTCGTATCCGGGCGGTATCTCGCCGGTAGAAGATTTGCGGCCGCTGCTGCCAGAGCCATGTTCATCTCCTGATGATGGCCCCGAAGAGACTTAGGTAGGCCGGGAATAAGGTTACCGCCAAGGGAGATATTCATAAAAACGGCACCGTCATCAGCGGATACGCACTCCCAGGTTATCTCCCGCCCGCAGGCATAAACCCGGCTGCCTGCTGCCTTGGCGGCTGAGGTTATGATCGTATATGCAGGCTCGGAAGCCCCTGTCAGAACCGGCGCACCCTTTTTGATGATACCGGCCTTCTCGGCAGCTATGGAGGTCAAATCACTGCCCAGATAATGGCAATGATCGTAAGATACATTGGTAATAACGGAGACCAGGACATTTTCAAGCGCGTTGGTGGCATCCCATCTGCCGCCCATACCGGTTTCCACCACCGCTACATCCACTTTCTGCCGGCTGAACCAGGCAAAGGCTATAGCGGTACTCAATTCATAAGGGGTGGGTCTGTCATCATACGGCATATCATCGACTGGGGCAGAAAGTGCTTCGAACAGAGCCATTAACTGATCACATGGAATCGGTTTGCTGTTCAGGCATATCCTCTCCCTGTAATCTTCAAGATGCGGTGACGTATAGAGTCCTGTTTTCAAGCCGCCGGCCGCCAGCATAGCAGATAACATGGCGGCTACCGATCCCTTACCATTCGTACCGGCGATATGAATAGCAGGGAAATCATGATGCGGATTTCCTACGGCCGTTAACAATGTCCTGATTCGTGACAGACCGGGCTTGATCCTGCGATTATGGCTCTCATTGAGCACGGATAGCACATATTCGTAACTCTGCCTGCAGGGCGCAGTTACCGGTTGCGAGTTCTTTTCAGCTTGACTATCGGCCATACTCTTATGGCTGAGGCTCATGAGATATCTTCCAGGCGTTGCTGCAATCTTATACGGCGCTGTTGCAATTCCGCCTTTTTGGTCTTTTCGCGCTGCACCACTTCCTGAGGCGCCTTCTGAATGAATTCCTGATTCAATAGTTTCTTCTCCGCTTTAGCAATCTCAACCTGAACAGTTTCCAGCTCCTTGGACAGGCGTTCCTGCTCTTTGCCCAGATCAATAATCCCCTCCAGCGGCAGGTATACCTCGATATCGCTCACTACAGCGCTCATAGCCTTTGTCGGTTTTTCATGAAGATGATCCAGCATATTTATTTCCGAAACTCTAGCCAACGTTCTTATGTAATCTTGAGCCGCTTTGACCAGATCCAGATCACGCTCCGGCGCGGATACGGTAATCGATACTCGGGTACCCTGAGGCACTCGGACTTCAGCCCTCATATTACGGATAGCGCGAATCAACTCCATTACAGCCTGAACATCATTCTCCAGCGAGAGATCCATGCGGGATTCGTTTCTGACAGGCCAGGGGCTTATGGCCACGGACACCTCTTTGCCGGGATTCAGCCTCTGCCATATTTCCTCGGTTATGTACGGCATATACGGATGCAACAAACGCATGCAACCGTCCAATACCCGCCATAGCGTCTGCTGTGCCGCTCTGCGAGCAGGCGCTGCTTTCTCTTTGCTGTAAAGAAGAGGCTTTACCATTTCCAGATACCAATCACAGAATTCGCTCCAGATGAATTCGTAGAGCCGCTTGCCGGCTTCACAAAAATCCAAGCTATCCAATAAATCGGTAATCTCTCCTATCAACGTATTATAACGGCTCAAAATCCAGCGGTCTGCCAGTGAGAGATCAGTAACCTCCTCTTCCGTCGAGGAGTAATCTGTAAGATTCATCATTACAAAGCGTGAAGCATTCCATATCTTATTGGCAAAATTGCGGCAGGTCTCAAACTTTTCATCCGAAAGATAGATATCCTGGCCGGTAGCAGAGAAAGCCACCATGGCAAAGCGCAGGGCATCGGTGCCGTAGCGATCGATTATCTCCAGCGGGTCTATAACATTGCCCAAAGATTTGCTCATCTTTTTGCCGGATTCATCACGAACGATGCCATGAATATATACCGTGTGGAAGGGTATCTCTTCCATGAACTCCAACCCCTGCATAATCATACGTGATACCCAAAAATAGATGATTTCATGCCCTGTTACCAGAACTGAAGTGGGATAGAAATAATTCACTTCCGGTGTTTGCTTCGGCCATCCCATGGTAGCAAATGGCCATAGCGCTGAGCTGAACCAGGTATCCAAAACATCAGTTTCCCGGCATAGCGTCACGGCATTGCATTCGGTGCAGGATGATGGAGTTTCTTCACTGATTATGACCTTACCGCATTCGTTACAATACCAAACCGGCAACCGGTGTCCCCACCATATCTGGCGAGAGATACACCAATCACGGATGCGCTCCATCCAATCCAGGTAAACCTTAGTCCACCTTTCCGGCACAAAACGTATCCGTCCATCAACAACCGCCCGGATAGCAGGTGCGGCCAGCTCCTTCATGCGCATGAACCATTGTAATGATATCAAGGGTTCTATAACCGTATCACAACGATAGCAATGCCCCACGGAATGCTGATAAGGCTCAATTTTTACTAGCAACCCTGCGGCTTCCAGATCCTTGACTATCGCTTCTCTGGCTTCATATCTATCCAGGCCGGCGTATTTACCGGCAGCTTCCGTCATGCGAGCATCATCGCCGATAACGGTTATCTGCTCCAAACGGTGCCGAAGGCCGACTTCAAAGTCATTAGGGTCATGAGCCGGGGTAATCTTGACAGCACCGGTACCGAAGGCTGGATCGACATAGGTATCAGCAATAATCGGTATTTCACGGCCTGTCAAAGGCAGAGTCAGTTTGCGACCTGCCAAAGAAGCATAGCGTTTATCTTCAGGATTTACCGCAACGGCGGTATCTCCAAGCATCGTTTCCGGGCGGGTAGTGGCGACGATAACATCATCGCCATTTACACCCGGGTATTTAATGAAATAAAGATTGCCCATCTCCTCAGAATATTCCACCTCGATATCCGAGATGGCCGTCATGCAACGAGGACACCAGTTAATAATATACTTGCCGCGGTAGATATACCCCTTCTCATAGAGTGTAACAAAGACTTTACGCACTGCAGCAGAGTATTCCTTGTCCATAGTGAAGCGTTCGCGTTGCCAATCGCATGAAGCTCCCAACCGCTTCAACTGGTTGATAATGGTATTTCCATACTCCCTGCGCCACTGCCAGACTCTTTCAATAAAGGCTTCACGCCCCAGATCTTCCTTTCTCAGCCCCTCTGCGGCCAGATTGCGTTCCACCACGTTTTGGGTAGCTATCCCCGCATGATCTGTGCCCGGCAACCAGAGAGCTTCCTTGCCACGCATGCGCTGAGAACGAATCAATATATCCTGTATGGTATCATTTAAAGCATGTCCCATATGCAGGGATCCGGTAATGTTTGGCGGAGGTATAACAATGGTGAAAGGTTCCTTCTTACGGTCCACCTCTGCGTGAAAAACGCCTTTATCTATCCAGTATGAGGACCAGCGCTGCTCAACTTCAGAAGGATTATAAGAGCTGGACATCTCTTCCGAAAATTCTTTCTCCGTGTGCGTTGCCGGTTGTTTGTTATCCAATTCCGATTTCTGGGTTTCCATGCATGCCCTCCAGGTCAGCCGTCCGCTCCTCTTTCCAACCGCGGACGTTACAAAAATACGCTTCTTGGGTTTGAAAATCACAGGGGCGATTCATGAACCGTTCCTGCATCAGTCTTTATATTACCTTCAATCATACTGCCGTTATTACCGACAGCCTTAGCTGCCTGCTTGCCGGGCAGAGTTGGGGCAACCATGGCTTTTCTCTTTCGTCCCTCTCCTTTGACCAAGGCCGCTTTCAAAACATCATCCATATGCCTGACAGGAATAAAAGAGATCTTTCGCCTGATTGAGGCCGGTATCTCCTCCAGGTCGCCTACATTCTCAGCCGGCAGAACAATGGCTGTTAAACCGTCACGATATGCGGCCAGCACCTTTTCCTTGATTCCCGCCACCTGCAATACACGCCCTCGCAAAGTAACCTCTCCGGTCATAGCCAGATCTCCTCTGACCGGGATGCCGGTAGCTGCCGACGCTATAGCTGTAGCCAGAGTGACGCCCGCGGAAGGGCCATCCTTGGGCACAGCGCCTGCCGGCACATGTATATGAATATCGCTCTCTTCGCCCAGGTCATATTCCAGCTTCAGTTCATCGGCACGGCTGCGCACATAAGTTAATGCTGCCTGTGCGGATTCTCGCATAACATCGCCCAGCTGTCCTGTCAGCAGGACATTTCCTTTACCTGCAATAACGGATGCTTCAATATTCAGCGTTTCTCCGCCAACTTCTGTCCAAGCCAGCCCGTTGGCCACACCCACCAGATCATCGCCCTCGGGTGCCGTAAGAGAATAAGCGGGTTGCCCCAGATATGTCGGTATCGAGCCGGTTGTTATTCTTATTTTCCTGCGTCTGCCTCCGTCGGCGATCTTTCTGGCTGATTTTCGGCAAAGAGCGCCTATCTCTCTCTCCAAATTTCTGACACCGGATTCCCTGGCGTACTCTCTGATGATTTTGAGCAGAGCGCCATCGGATATTTCAATATTCGATGGCTTAAGGCCGTTCGCAGTGATCTGTCTCGGTATCAAAAACTCTCTGGCAACGCGAAGCTTTTCCTCATCGGTATAGGAATTAAAGAGAATGATCTCCATCCTGTCTTTGAGAGCGGGCGGCACCGTCTCCAGCGTATTGGCTGTAGTAACAAACATAACCTCAGAGAGATCATACGGCACTTCGATATAGTTATCGCTGAAGGAGTTATTCTGCTCCGGATCAAGGACCTCCAGTAAGGCTGAAGCGGGGTCGCCTCTAAAGTCCATGCCGATTTTATCGATCTCATCCATCATGAAGACAGGATTCCTGGTGCCGGCCTGACGCATAGCCTGGATAATCCGCCCGGGCATGGCGCCGATATAAGTGCGCCTGTGTCCTCGGATTTCAGCCTCATCCTTCATGCCTCCCAATGAGATACGAACAAATTCACGTCCCAGTGATTCGGCTATAGATTTGCCGATGGATGTTTTGCCCGTTCCAGGAGGACCTACAAAGCAGAGAATGGGGCCTCTTAGATTACCGGTCAGCTTGTAAACGGCCAAATACTCAAGAATACGCTCCTTAGCCTTAGCCAGGCCATAATGGCTCTTCTCAAGAATACGCTCCGCCTTAGCCAGGGTGATTTTTTTATTAATCGGCTTACCCCAGGGCAAATCAAGCATCCAATCAATATAATTTCTGAGCATAGGCGCTTCAGGAGATATAGGCGGCATCCTCTTCAAGCGATCAAGCTCGCGCTGAATCTTTGCCCTGACCTCTTCCGGAAGCTCTGTACTCTCAACTTGTGCTGCAAGCCGTTCAAGCTCACCCTGCTCGCCATCTTCGTCACCATTCAACTCGCGCTGAATAACCTTTATTTGCTCTCGCAGGTACATCTCGCGTTGCAATTTTTCCAATTGCGCACGAACTTCACTTTGGATCCTGTTCTCCAGTTCCAGAATCTCCAATTCCTTCTCCAGCAGCAGGCAGAGCCTGCGCAGGCGAAGTCTGAGCGATAACTCCTCCAAAAGTTCTTGCTGCTCTTCTACAGGCAGAGATAGATGCGTAGCAATCATATCTCCTAGGCGCTCCGGCTCCTTGATATTCAAAGCCGCTACATAAGCCTCATTGGGCAGATTTTTATGTAAATTGACGACTCTTTCAAAAAGCTGAAGAACGCTACGCTGCAAGGCCTCCAGTTCCAGAGAGGGCTCATTATCCATATCCTCGATATTCTCGAAAGCTGCCGTTAAATGCTGCCCATTATCCTTAACCTCTATCACGCGTACCCGGCTGGTGCCCTCAACCAGCAGCTTAGCCGTTCCATCAGGCATCTTTAGCAGTTGTACAATGTTGGCTCTGGTACCTATATCATAGAGTTCGCCAGGAACGGGTTCATCATCCATCTGCTCGCGCTGAGTTACCAGAAGTAAAACCTTATCGTCAGCGGCAGCGCGCTCTATTGCCTTTAACGATTTTTCCCGCCCCACATAAAGAGGTACAATGGTGTTGGGAAATATTACCGTATCCTTAAGTGGCAACAAAGGCACTTCTTCGGATGCTTTCAATATTTCGGAGGTGAATTCATCTCCTGCAATGCTCACGGTCTCATTCATAGCAAACACATCCGTAATCGGTTCCGGATTCAAAGCTTATCTTTTAATATCTTCAAAGAGAAACTTGAATACTTAATAAAGCTTCAAACCTAAACCATAAACATTAAATTCAAATGTTCCTCGGCCTTTCAGGCCGAAGATCACGGTTATAATATCATAATAGCCCCGACAGAACAATCTTGATGCTAAACATTCGATGCACACTGCCCATATAAGCCTCTACCCTTTGCCGGCAGCTCATCCCCGTTCAGCTTCTCTCCATCTTTCCAGACGCTTGGATAATTTACCCTCATAGCCGAATTCCCCAGGGTTATAGAAACGCATACCCTTGAGATTATCCGGCATATACTGCTGCTTTACAAAATGCTCCGGATAATCATGCGGGTAAAGATATCCCTGAGCATGGCCTTTGATATGTTCCGGCACAGCCCCGGGTTGCATTTTCTCTACAGCCTCCATTGCTGCTTTAAGAGAGAGATAAGCCGCATTGCTTTTAGGAGCGCAGGCAACATATATCGTAGCCTCTGCCAATGGAATCCCGGCCTCCGGCAAACCGATATCCGCCACAGCGTGAGATGCAGCCGTAGCCACTACCAGCGCCATGGGATCGGCACAGCCCACATCCTCAGCCGCTTGAATGACAAGACGCCTAGCGATAAAACGCGGATCCTCACCGGAAGAGAGCATTCTTGCCAGCCAATAAAGTGCTGCATCGGGATCGGAGCCGCGCAGGCTCTTTATATAAGCCGAAATAATATCATAATGATCATCAATTCCGTAACGCAAGGATCTTTGCTGCAGAACCTCTTCAATTAATGGCAGCTGTATGACAGAGGGCTTCTTCTCCCCTTTATCGATAGAGTTGACGGCCATCTCCAAGGTATCCAGAGCCAGACGGCCATCGCCTGATGCTTTATCCGCCAGATAATGCAAAGCTTCATCATCGATAGCCAGTTCAGATGACATCAGAAGATCATCATGCTCAAATGCACGACGGACCAAATCAATAATATTTTCGACGCTGAGCGGTTTCAGCTTATAAACACGAGATCGAGAGAGCAAAGGCGGATTGAGCGAAAAACGTGGATTCTCAGTAGTGGCGCCTACAAGAATAATAGTGCCGCTCTCTACATAGGGCAAAAAGGCATCCTGCTGCGCTTTGTTAAAGCGATGTATTTCATCGACAAAGAGTATAGTTTGTACGCCGCTCTCACTCAGCCTTTTATCAGCAACAGCTATGATTTTACGCAAATCGGGAATGCCCGATGTAACAGCGCTGAACTCTTGAAAATCAGCGCCAGTATAAGCGGCGATCAAACGAGATAATGTAGTTTTTCCGCATCCAGGCGGGCCCCAAAGTACCATTGACCCCGGGCGACCGCTTTCGATGGCTTTACGCAGTACCCTGCCAGGAGCAATCAAATGCTCCTGCCCAACGAAATCATCCAGGCGGGCGGGGCGCATCCTGGTGGACAGCGGCAGCATTCTATCGTCCATCGAACCTCTCCTAAGCAGGAAAAAGCCCCACCGCGCCGTCTATCCTAAAAATTTTGAACCCTGCCTAGCAGGTGGGCGTTCTACCGCATACTTTGTGATTCCCCGGTAAAGGGGCTGCCATGCCATATGCGAATTCGAACTCCCGACGTATATGTGTTGGCTCAAAATTTTCAGATTTAACGAACGCCGCAGGGCAGCTTTTCTGCTCTAAATATAACATAATGAAGCAGGGTTTTCAAGATAAAACAGGGACGGGTTGCAGACAACTGATAGGGGCCAACGCTTTAAGTGGAATGTCTCTCCACAAAGTAAAAGGGGTCTTTCGCCATAATCTGCAGAGCGACTTCCCACATCAAAGCAGCCTCTACAATATGAGTTTTTGCCTGCATGACGTACCCGCTGGTCAATCCACCCTTTTCCAATAAAAATGGCTCCAGCTTATCATAGCGTTGATTCAAGTGACGAAGGGTGAAGCCATGTCTCCAGACCTCCATCCGCCGTTCGCTTCCATCAGGAAGAATAACTCTATACGGTACCGGAATATCGAAGAGATAGGGTGCTTCGGCCGCCTCCTCCACAGCATGCATGGAGGTATTCGATTTCAAGCTGCACCCTAAAAAAACGATCTGTCCGCTCGCCCTTCGCAGCGCCATATAAGGAGAATGTTCGCCGCAGGGAGTGTTATCCAGATCGTGCCCGGAAAGCATTTGCTTCGCCAGAGGACCGAAGCCGCAGACGGAATGCGTAGGGCTCAGGCTGCGAACGGTGCCGGGGCGGGTGCGAAAATAATCGGGGATCTTGCCGACGGAACAAGGGGTATTCAAGACATCGAAAAGAGGCGGCTCCTCATTATCATCGTATAAGCGACTCAGACGAAAACTTAGAGCCGGCATCAGTAATGTCCCGTCAGGACCGAGCGCCCTTAGGAAAGCTTGAATTACCGTTTCCGGGCCGCCGGGAACAAAGCCCATTGAGGATAACGAGGAATGCAGCAGCAAGATTCCTCCCGGGCGAAGTCCTGCCTGCAAGAGATTGGCAGCGATGATTTCCACACTCTCCTTTTCCTTCATCACAGTTTTCTCTCTTTCTATGGTAATTTATGCTGCGAGCATGACAATATATAAATAGCTGCATCTACTCATATCTGAGCGCTATTATCGGATCCATGCGTGCAGCCCGCAGGGCAGGGTAAAACCCTGCCAGTATTCCAATGATGGCGGAAACACCAAAGGCCAATACTATGGCGATTGGGTTTATAACATAAATTACTTTTACACTGGTATAAGTGTTTATTATCCAGGCGATACCCCAGGTGCCCAAGAGGCCGATAATAATACCTATCACTCCTCCCAATACCGATATAACCACAGCCTCGATCAGAAATTGTACCAGAATATTGTTGGTAGAAGCGCCGACAGCCTTACGCAAACCGATTTCACGAGTGCGCTCGGTAACGGATACAAGCATTATATTCATAATGCCGATACTCCCCACCAAGAGGGAGATAGCGGCGATGCTGGCAAGCAACAAGCTGATGATCCTGGTGACATTGCTTACCATAGCCCTGGCTCCCTCCTGTGTCATAATGCTGAAATCATCATTCTCATCATATGGCGGGCGAATGCTGTGCAGGCGCCGCAGGGTCCGCCGGACTTCATCCTCCACCCTGGGAACCGATGCTTCATCCACCGCCTGTACAGCCAGGTATGTTAAATTATCGGTGTTCATCATCCGGCGCATGGCGGTAGTATAAGGCATTATCACTAGATTATCAGGGTCATAGCCAAAGCTGATGCCCTTGGTTCGTAAAAGGCCTCTTACCGTAAAGGCCTGCCTGTTTATAAGAATAGTCTTTCCAATAAGGTTTGTGGTTGGGCTGCCGGTCAGTTCCTTGATTACCGTAGTTCCCACCACAGCCGCCTTGACCCGACCATCTATGTCCGCCTGTCGAAAGATACTGCCGGATTTAAGAGAAAAATTCTCTAATCTTAGATAATCGGGAGTGCCGCCGGCAAAGTTCACCAGGGTAGATTTGTTCCCATATTTCACGGTAGCCTGGCCCATAACCACCGGAACTACCTTTCGTACCGTATCAGGGAAACGTCGCTGAATAGCTTCGCCGTCGGCGAGTGTCAGCCTGCCTCGGCTCAATAGAGCTGCCGGCCCGAACGCCTCACGTCCGGGCATAATATAAATCCAGTTGGCGCCGGAGGCATTGATCTCACTGGTAATAGCGTTGCCAAAGCCCTGCCCCAATCCTACCATGGCGATAACGGCAGCCACACCGATAATAACGCCCAGGGTTGTCAATGCCGTACGTCCCTTGTTAACGGCCAGAGCATGAAGAGCTATACCGAAGCCATACCAGAGGTTCAAGTTATCGCCTCCTCTTGGGCGAGTAAATCCGTAGCAAATACACGCTGTTCAACCGGTGTATCGGAAAGAATTCTACCATCGAGAAAGCGTACTATTCTTTTGGCATGCGCCCCTATTTCGGCTTCATGTGTCACCAGAACAATCGTTATACCTTCATCGTTCAATTTCTGAAAGAGTTGCATTATCTCTTCACTCTGGAGCGTGGCCAGATTCCCTGTCGGCTCATCAGCCAGAATAATGGCCGGATTAGTCACTAAAGCTCTGGCAATGGCCACGCGCTGTTGCTGTCCTCCGGAAAGCTCTCCCGGCTTATGATACATCCTGTCGCCAAGACCGACACGCTTGAGCGCTTCCTCCGCAGGCTTTTTGTCCGGACGTTGGCGGCCGTAAAGCAAAGGCAGGATAACATTATCCAGAGCCGTGGTCCTGGGCAGAAGGTTGAAAGCCTGAAAAACAAAGCCTATCTTTGTAGCTCGTATAGTTGCCAATTCATGATCGCTGAGCTGGCTAACAGGAGTACCTTCCAGGTAATACTCTCCCTTAGAAGGCCTGTCAAGGCAGCCTAAGATATGCATCAGCGTCGATTTGCCACTGCCGGATGGACCCATTATAGCCACGAAATCACCTTTTTTTACGGTAAAATCAACATCTACCAGAGCATGCACCTCGGTGCTGCCGAAGAGATAGCATTTGCTCACTTTTACAGTACGGATTATCTCCTCCGTCATTGCCCGGCACCGGCTTCCTGTTCAAGCTGTTTATCGAGGCGCGAAGAAGAGAGAACCACCTTCTGCCCGTATTTTAAGCCGGATAATATCTGAACCATCTTTTCATCCGAGGCGCCGGTCTGAACCGAACGCGCCACAAAGGGTTCCCCCTGCGAAGCAGGCAAATAGACAGCCTCCCCCTCGTTGGTTGATCTAACCGCTTCAAAAGGCACCACCAGCGCATCTTGAACCACACCGGTATCAATAATTACTGTAGCCGTCATCTGCGGCTTAAGCCCCTGCGGTTGGCCGTTGAAGGCCACAACGACATTATAACTGACCACATTCTGCTGCAGGGTAGCGCCGGAGGACACCTTGATCACCCGGCCGGAGAAAGTACGGTCTTTAATGGCATCAACATTTATCTCTACGCTCTGTCCTCTCCTTATTCTGGCAATATCCGTCTCGTCAACAGGAACATCCAGCTGAATACGCTTAAGATCGGCCACGGTGAGAATGGTAGTGGTAGTAAAACCGGCGGTTATAATCTCTCCTTCCTGCGCATCGACGGTCAGAACCGTACCGCTGATGGGAGAATAAATGCGTGCCTTGGCCAGATTGGTGCTCTGCCGTTGATATTCGGCTTCAGCCTGTTGCAAGGCGGCGGCGGCCGCATCCACCTGTGCTAAAGCAGTACGATACCGCGTGGTCGCAGCCTCTGAATCGACACGGCTGACAGCTCCCTGACGGTAAAGTGCTTCCGTTCGGGCAGCATCACGCTGAGCCTGCTGCGCCAGCGCCTTTGCCTCTTTCAGGCGACCGGCAGAAGCATCCGCCGATGCTCTGGCCTGCCGCAGCAGAGAGAGCTGTTCCGGAACTTCCATCACTGCCACCAGTTGGCCGGCTTTGACCGTACTGCCGACGTCGACATAGAGTTTTTTTAGCTTGCCGCTCACTTCCGCACCTATATTTACCATCGCATCGGTTTGCAAGGCTACCTCTCCTGTGGCGGAGACTCTTTGAACTATATCCTGGCGCTTTACGGAGACCAGAACGGTATCATCTTTCCGGGCTTTAAGAAGAAAGAAGGTAATAATCAAAAGCAGAAGAAAGAGAGCCAGTATCAGAAGAAGCGTGATCCTTGATACCCCGCAGAACGGCTTTTTTGAAGGCTTTGTATCCACAAAAGACACCCTTTCACGCCAAATGGTATTACGCTTAAGAACACTTTCTACGCAACGCATATATAATACCATTTTAAAGAATTATCTGCTATCTATGCCTGCGTCTGCATGCAAATATAAATATGAATATGACAGAGAAGAGAGCAATTATAAGAGCCGGTGGTTCGCGGTGATCTTCATCCGTCTCCTTTATTAATACAACATAATCGGGAAGATCGCCGATGAGAATAAAGCTTTCACCGGGTCGCACTCTCTCATTTCCTGACAGGGCTCTCTTCTTGTCATTGCGCAGTACATATGGGATATATTTGCCGTCATTGATTACATCGGCCTGCGTTGGAATTTCGTATCCCGATTGAATATTATATGGTGATAATGAAGCGGCAAAGGGATTTATGATGCGGCTGTGTCTGCCCTTAACAGGTATTGCACGGATACCGCTATCTTCATGGTCGGTTTTTGATACGAAGCTGAACTGTCTGGAGATAATATTCCCGGCTTCACTGCAAAAGGTAATGTCAAGCGCATGCTTGCCGGCGGAAAGCGAGAGAGAGGGAATAAAAGCTATATCACCGGTAGCGGCTATCAATACCGGTCGGCATGGCTTGCCATCAATAAAGGCCTGCAATGGCCTGAAAGGATCGGGGCGCGGCATACCGGAAAAATGCAGCAAAGGTACGCCTTCTGATGATACCGGGCTGAATAGAGTAATGCTGCCCTGTGCCCGGGATTCCAAATCTTTATCCGCTCTATCCAATACGGCCGCATAAGTCCAGTCAGGATGAAAGAGAACGCCGTCCATCACCAGCGCAAAGTAACGCCGTGTCTGCAACATCTCTTTGGATGATAGTGCCGCCGCCGCTTCAAGCGCACCATTTGCCGCAGGCTTATCCTCCCCCATCCATTTATTCAACGTCTCTCTGAGGGCCTTGCCGGCCGCCTCTGTATCGGCTATCCCGGCTTCAAAGGCATATATCGGCAGGTCGCTCCTGTCAGATACGGATGCCCTTACCTGAATAGCACCATTTCTAAGCGCCAGAGTGGTAAAATCGGTTATAAAGTCCGTATAAAGTTCCGCGGTTTGCAGAGCGCTGCCATTTGCTTGAGAAGGCCTAATGCTGGCGCTAAGCTTATCCTTGCCGTGTAAAAATGCTTCTATCTTGCTCAGCGATTTCTGGAACGGCAAACGGTAATCATAACGAGAGAGGTAAATATCGCTGGAGATCTCTGACAAAGCTATGTCGGATGCAGCCAAATCCCGCTTCAGCTGAGCCGGCAGGCGGCTGTAAAGAGCCTTCTGGGGAATCTGCCCGCGATAGTAGTTAAAATATGTTTTTAAAGGTCGTCCGGTGTAAAAGGCCTTGATCTCCGAATACTGCGGGGATTGCCGTATCATTTGAGCCGCCATATGCGCCCCGGGAAGAACACCGGCTATTCTGCCGTTGATGCTTTTAGCATAGCTTCCACTTAAGTTATCAATGAGTCGCCTGCCTGTAATGGCTTTGAACTTCTTTCTCTCTGCCAACGGCAGCCCTCTAAGCATTTCCAGCGATGCTTCATGAATCAGCCAGGGAATAACAGGTGCTTTAAAGAAATCTTTTCCTCCCCTCAAGCGAGTTCGCGCTGTGCCGGCATCATAATTTATGGCATCTACGGCCATTTCCAGACAGCCATGACGTCCGACGAATTGCACAAGAGAGGTCAGAGCTCCTATCATGCCCGGTGGCAGGAATTCAAACCGCTCGGCAATGCCGTAGCTACCGTGCATAGTGGAATCTGCCAGTTGGTGAGCAACCCAGCCTCCGGCATACCAGCGATAGAGCTCTCTTTCACTGCTTTTATCGGCATCCGCCAGCCGGCACATATGCAGGCCAAAGAGAGGCACGCCGCTGGAATTATCATCTCCGCCTACATCCAGTATCCGTCCGTTCTTACTGCTGAAAAGATTATGGGCATAATCAAAGAGAGCACTCTTCTTTTCCGGCCTGCGGAATGCTTTTCGGGCAATGTTCTTCTTGCTCTCCCATATATTGTAGTTCGAAATCATGTCCGGCATAGGAGCACTCTCTATAAATAACTCTCCAGCCCTGTCAGCGCCCCCATAGCCCGTCATGAACTTATGCCAGGAGATACTGTTGATCTGGCAATGAGTTATAGGACCCCAGGCATAAAGCGGTGTTATCATTCCCCATAATATCAGTAGCAAGGATACCAGGGTTCTCACTCTTTATTTCCTCCGGCTCTTCTGCAACGGCAATTGCCGAGATGATACTTTACTTTGAATCTTCCCTGCCGAACAGCTATCGGCTGCTCGTAGCCTCTTTGCATGGCTGTTATCCGATAGGCGTAATCCCCCTGCGGCAGCGGAACATGATCAACTATGCCGTAGAAAGAGAGCTGCCGCTTGCCCGGTTTCATCAGCTTGCAGTTGCAGGGCCTGCAGATAACAATGCCTCGCTGATCTATAATTTCCAGCGAGAGATATGAGGTGGTATTGAGCTCCAACTCCCATTGCAGGCATCCCTCTTCTCGCTTTTCATTATCACCGCTCGGATCAAAGGTATGGCGTAAAAGGTGAATATCCTTGATCAATGGTCTTAAGCGTATGCCGATCTTTCTGATTGTCGGTGATTTACCGGAAGCCGAAGCGGTCATCTCCACTTTATACTGTTGATATGCCTTAATTACGCCCAGGCGTTCGTTTCTACGATGCTCCCGCCATTCATCCCAGACCAGGCCATCGTCACTCTGTCTGAGGCTGATCCTTAGCTGAGAACCGCGAGGCAATTTAGCCTGCCAGCCAATGAAGGCTACACTCTCCTTCAGTTGCGACCGCTTGTTATCATTTCTGGGAGTAGATATAAAGAGACCCTTAGCAAATGGAGCCGGCCTGGCATTAGCAGCTGTTCGCACATACGTTTTAATACTCGTATTCTTTGGTATGCTGCCTTGCAAAGAGAGCCCGCTTAAGAACCTGGCACTTCGTCTCAGCCTAAGCACAGGTGTGCTTACCGACAGTGCATTGTATTGCAAAGGGCCGATGCTGACCTTTTTACTGTTCAGGCTCATCTTCAAGCCCGGCAATACAGTATTCCAATAGGCGCCGATATTATATGCATCAAACCGCAAGCGATGCATACCCTTTTCTACATTGATGGCTACGCTATAGATTTTGTCCTGTCGCGTAACTAATATCGGCCCTAAAGGCGCTTCCTTATCCTTATCCAAGATGAGCTTGCTATCCAAGAATGTATAATACGGTTGAAAATCAGCGTCTGAGATGTCAAAGCGAAAAGTGCCTGATTCGGGCAGATAGATCTTGCCATAATAGAAGCCGATAACAATATAATCGCGGTACTTCGGCGACTCTACGATATAATTGGCATGGGGACCATAATCCTCTAAAATCTTGAGCTCACGAGGGTCGACAATTCCTTTCGGAGCGTATTTATCAAACGACTTAGCATAATCAGGACTATTAAGATAGTTTATAAATGGATCTGTACCTTGCAGGCATCCGTTATACATAAGAGCAAAGCCCGGAATGAAATCCGGATAAAGCAAGCCGTTGATTTCCCTTCCCTTGCCCTTAAGAATCTGCAGCTCCCGGCTGCTCACTATCTTTCGTTGCGGGATAAAGAGGAAGGGCAGATAATGCAGATGATAGGTGATACTTCTCAATCCGGGAGCGGCATATCTGTTCTTGGAGCATAGATAGCGGCAGCTTATCTGCATATAATTGGATACAGGAAGAGCCTTCTTCTCCCCTCCAAGCTCACACCACTCGCTCCAAGAGGGTGCCAGGCGCAAGCCGGCACCCTTTGGAGCATCAAAAACATCAATGCCTTTATGTTCAACGCTGGTAAAATCACCGGTTGCCACATCCTGCCAAAGGTAATAATCTGCTCTTCTCAAGATAAAGGCGCATAGGAACACCAGGCAAAAAACAAAAAGTGTTCCGCTGCGGGTGATCCTCCAAAGCATGCAGCCACCTCGTCAGATCATCGTTTTTAAATATAACTCTTTCAATTGGTTTCCGTATACTCCGGAGGGCGCATCCGTCATCAGGCATGAACCGCTTTGAGTTTTGGGGAAAGCGATGCAATCCCGGATGGAATCCTGCCCGGAAAGAAGCATTACCAATCTATCCAACCCCAGCGCTATACCGCCATGCGGCGGTGTGCCGTAATCAAAGGCCTCCAACAGAAAACCGAACTTATCACGGCTCTCTTCAACGGACATACCCAGGAGATCGAAGATGCGCTGTTGCACATCACGACGATGAATTCTTATGCTGCCGCCGCCCAATTCGACACCATTGAGAATAATATCATAGGCCAGGGCCTTGACTTGAAGCGGATCGGTTTCCAGCTTCGGGAGATCTTCCTCTCGCGGCGAGGTAAAGGGATGATGTATGGCACTGAGACGACCGGCCGATTCATCCCACTCAAACATGGGAAAATCCACCACCCAGACAAAGGCATCTCTTTTATCATCGATCATCCCCAGCCGGCGTCCCAGTTGCAGCCTGAGATAGCCTAAAGCGGCAGCCGTAACTGCAGGCGCATCAGCTACAAAGAGCATCATATCTCCATCACCGGCCCCCATTCTGGAAGCGATTGCTTGCAATTCTTCAGTGCTGAAGAATTTAGCCACGGGCGATTTAAACCCACCGTTTTCCACCGAGATATGCGCTAATCCCTTAGCACCATATACCGCCGCCATCTCTCTTAGCTCATCAATTTCTCGTCTGCTGTAATTTGCGATTCCGGAAGCGCAAATACCTTTAACCTGTCCGCCGCGAGCCGCCGTATCGCGGAAGACCTTGAAATCCGACTCTGCCGCAATATCCGTAATATCGTAAAGCTCCATGCCAAAGCGAATATCCGGCTTATCACTGCCATAGCGCGCCATAGCCTGATCATAGGTTATACGTGGAAAGGGCATCTGGGGCAGACTGCGCCCGGCAGCATTCAGAACGGCAGCGATCATCCCCTCGGTTACCCCTATAATCTGCTCCATGCTGACAAAGGACATCTCCATATCGATTTGAGTAAATTCCGGTTGTCTGTCAGCTCGTAAATCTTCATCTCTGAAACAACGAGCTATCTGAAAATAGCGTTCCATACCGGAAACCATCAACAATTGCTTGTAAAGCTGCGGTGATTGAGGCAGACCGTAAAAGAGTCCTGGATTAAGACGGCTGGGCACAAGAAAATCTCTGGCGCCCTCTGGAGTGCTCTTGCCCAGCATAGGAGTTTCAATCTCCAGAAAATCGTTGTCATCCAGATAATCACGAAGAGCCTTGGTCGCTCTATGCCTAAGACGAATGCTCTGCAACATCGGCTCACGCCGGAGATCCAGATAACGATATTTCAATCTGATGCTTTCATCCGCATCTGTCACTGATTCTATAAGGAAAGGAGGCGTTTTGGAGGCATTGAGTATTACAACCTCGTCAGCCAGCACTTCGATTAAGCCGGTCTGCAGCCGGGTATTTTCAGTTCCGGCGGGGCGCCTGGCCACCGTTCCTTTGACGGCCAAAACATACTCGCTGCGTACATTCTCCGCCACTTGATGCGCCCTTTGCGATCGTTCAGGATTGATTGCTATCTGCACCACTCCCTCCCTGTCACGAAGATCAATAAAGATAAGGCTGCCGTGATCGCGTCGCTTCTGGCACCATCCCATCAGAATAAGGGAATCCCCTTCATCTGCAAGGCTTACCCGGCCGCAGTATTTGCTTCGTTTCCAATCATTCATAATCTCGCTCATAACTCTTCCCTCACTTGCTTCCTAAACCCTTAAGCATCTCTATTGTAACAGATAATCAACCAGCGCTGTCAGCTGTACTTCCGTCTGAGATCCCTGTGCCAGATCCTTTATGGATGCCGTGCCGCGCTCCAATTCATCGTCGCCGATGATAACGGCAAACCTGCAGCTAAGTCTGTCCGCCGCCCGCATTTGTGCCTTGAGGCTGCGACCAAGATAATCATATTCAACATGCAGACCTGCATCCCTCAGCTTATATAGATAGCTCAAAGTATTGATTCTGGCTCTTTCACCGAGCGCAATCAAATAAGCGCTACAGGGTATACGTCGTGCGGGCATCGTCGCCTCAGCTTCCAACGCTAACAGCAGGCGCTCAAGCCCGGCTGCAAAGCCCATTCCCGTCAAATCAGGTCCGCCGCATTCCTTTATCAGCCTGTCATAGCGGCCGCCGCCGGCTATGGAGCTTTGAGCACCTAATCCGTCATGAGTGATCTCAAAGGCTGTTCTCGTATAGTAATCCAGCCCGCGCACCATTGATGGGTCAACGGTATAGGCTATACCCAAACTATCCAATCCCTTCCGCACCTTATCAAAATGCTCGCGGCAGGGACCACAGATATAAGCGGAAATTTGCGGCGATTTTTGCAGCAACGCCTTGCAGGCGGGATTTTTACAATCAAGCAGGCGAAGAGGATTATCAGTATATCTGCGCCGGCAATCCTCACATAGATCATCATGCGATTTCGCCAGAAAATCCTTTAATGCCTCTACGTAACGCGGGCGGCAATTACCGCAGGCAACACTATTAAGAAGTAGCGTAGTATGCTTCAGGCCTATAGCCCGAAGAAAGGAGATGGCCAGCATAATAACTTCCATATCCAGCAAAGGGTCATCTGATCCTATCGCTTCTACGCCCAATTGATGAAACTGACGATACCGCCCGGCCTGAGGACGGTCATATCTGAACATGGGAGATATATAGAAAAGCTTGGTCAGAGGATTGACGGCCTGTAAATTATTCTGAATAAATGCCCGGACAACCGGTGCCGTTCCTTCCGGCTTAAGAGAGATACGACGCCCCCCTTTATCCACAAAATCATACATCTCTTTGCTGACAATATCGGTATCGCTGCCGATACTGCGAATAAAAAGTTGAACATCTTCAAATGCGGGTGTTCGTATCTCGCCATATCCGTATCGAGCCGCCGCGTGACGAAAAAGAGCCTCTATATGGCTCCAGACGGCGGCTTCTGCAGGCAATATATCGCGTGTTCCCTTTGGTGCTCTGTATTTCACTTTATCACTTCCAATTTTCTTGACTCTTCCAGCCACATAATCTATAATTGCAACTGTGTTGCAGATGGGGACGTAGCTCAGCTGGGAGAGCGCATCCTTCGCATGGATGAGGCCAGGGGTTCGAGCCCCCTCGTCTCCACCATCTCGATCATCAAATAAACTACTCCTTCGAATGCATTCCTCGATTTATTATATACCTTACGTTCTGCCGAAAGGTTTTCATCTCTTTTTATTTTGAATTCTCACGTAAAAATGGATTGCTTGCTCTTTCAGCAGAGAGACTTGTTTCAGGTCCATGTCCGGAGTGAATAATATAATCTCCTTTGAGCGCTTTCAATCGATGTAAGGATCTCATCAGAGCGGAGGAATCGCCGCCGTAAAGATCCGTTCGCCCTACAGAACCCGCAAAGAGCGTATCTCCGGTAAAGAGCAACCTGTCGACCATAATAGAGATGCTGCCGGGAGTATGTCCGGGCGTGCTGATGACCGACAACTCCATTCCCCCAAGGGTCAAACGCGTTCCCTCGTCCAGCAACAGATCGGGAACGGTTGCTGGCTGCGTTATCCCCATTGCCTGCGAGCCGTTCAACAGAGGCGATTTTAGCAATTGCAAATCCAACCGATGAATAGATATCTGACAGCCGTCTCGAACAACATCGTCAAGAGCGGCAAAATGATCGATATGTCCATGCGTCAGGATAATATATTTAAGGAGATTATCACCTACCGCCGCCGCCAACACCTCTCCGGATGCCGCCGGATCTATTATGCAGGCCTCTCCTCTGTCAGAGAGTATATATGCATTCGTTCTAAGATCGCCTACCGGATATACAGCTACATTAGCCATCTTTTCCTCCCTTCTTCCGAAATATCCGGAAAGTCCTTATAGCTTTACAGATCTCCGCTTCAACTACTACCAGCAATGAAAGCGGCAATATAATCAACCAATCGGTTGCCTTCAGCGGTTCCGTTCTGAAGAAGGTCTGCAGAAAGGGAGTATAAACGACGATAAGCTGCAATATAATGGAAACGCCAATAGCTGCCATCAGCAGCCCGTTTCCATCCTTCATGCCGAAAATCGAACGCTCTTCCGAACGACTATTGAGACTATGCCATAGCTGAGAGAGCACCAGCACCGTAAATACGGCGGTTCTTACAGGGGTATTATCCACCCCGCCGTACTGCCTCAGCATGATAAAGAAGGTACCGAGTGCGATAAGAGACATCATCAGGCCCTCTCTGAAAATACGTATACTCATGGCCTTATCTATGATGCTTTCATCTGCATTGCGTGGCGGCTTATGCATTAAGGCTGGGTCGCCCGGTTCTACCCCCAGCGCCAAAGCAGGCAAGCCGTCTGTAGCAATATTTATCCATAGCAGCTGGGCAGGCAGAACAGGCAAAGGCATCCCAGCCAACATAGAGATAAAGACCGTCAGGACTTCACTTGTATTGCAAGAGAGAAGGTAACGGATAAATTTCTTGATATTAGCATAAATCACCCGGCCCTCTCCGATAGCAGCAACGATAGTGGCAAAATTATCATCAAGCAGGATTACATCCGAGGCTTCACGGGATACATCGGTGCCCACCTGCCCCATTGCAACACCTATATCCGCCCGCTTCAAAGCCGGAGCATCATTAACGCCGTCACCGGTCATACCCACGACGTATCCGTTAGCCTTCATGGCCTTGACGATTCGAACCTTATGTTCGGGAGAGACACGAGCAAAAACAGCTGCCTTAGGCGCTCTGGCCATCAATTCCTCATCAGCCATGCTTTCCAGCTCACGTCCGGTATATACGGCACCATCATGATGAAGCAATCCTATTTGTCCAGCTATCGCAACAGCCGTATCCTGATGATCTCCGGTTATCATCACCGGCTTTATGCCGGCGGCATGGCACGTTTCCAGCGCTTCAACAACCTCCGGGCGAGGCGGATCGATCATACCTACCAGACCGGCAATAATAAGGTCCCTCTCGATCTCATCGCTTTTACAGCTCTCTTCTCCCTCTTCCAGATCCCTATAGGCAACAGCCAGAACCCGCAACGCCCTTCCTGCCATAGCCGCATTGGCTTTATGAATACGGTCAATTATTTCCGGCTTGATCCGTTCGATATTGCCGTCAGGCTTGAGATAGCCCGATAGCAACGGAAGAATTCTGTCGACTGCACCTTTAACAGCCGCCCTTGCCCGACCATCAGGCAATCGATGAATGGTAGTCATGGATTTCCGGACGGAATCAAAGGGCAACTCCGATATTCTGATATATTGGCGGCATATAGTTTCGGTATCGATGCCGCCGGTCGCGGCAGCATTGATAAGGGCTATTTCAGTAGGATCCCCTGTCTCATTCCCTAATCCATCTATCTCCGCATTATTGCAAAGGGCAGCCAGAGTCAGTAAAGTATCCGTGCCGAGCGCACCGCTGGTCAGGGGAATACTGCCCTCTGCGCCGGGGATATAGAGCTCGGTAACGGTCATTTTATTCTGAGTGATTGTGCCGGTTTTATCAGAGCAGATAACGGTAACACTTCCCAGCGCCTCTACGGCAGATAAACGCCGTACTACCGCCTGTCTCTCAGCCATACGCTGTACACCCAGAGCCAGGGCAATAGTGACTACAGCCGGCAGCCCCTCCGGTATAGCGGCTACCGCCAGGCCTACCGCTGCTAAAAACATAAAGGATATATCGCCTCCTCTGGCGATACCGAGCACGAAAACGATAGCAGCAATCGCCAGGACAAGAATTCCCAGATTCTTACCCAGCACCTCTAATTTTTGTTGCAAAGGAGTCTTATCACGCTCGCCGGTATTTATCATATCGGCTATCTTTCCGACTTCGGTTTGCATACCGGTAGCTACGGCGATGCCGCGGCCGCGGCCCTGCGTTACGGTGCTGCCCATGTAAGCCATATTGGTACGATTAGCTAGAGCCGCTTCCGGGTCGGATAAAGCCACGATTTCCTTTTGCACCGGCACGGATTCTCCGGTAAGAAGAGACTCATCAATTGAGAGTCCGATGCTTTCTACCAGCCGAATATCGGCCGGAACTCTATCGCCTGCTTCCAGCAAAAGCGTATCTCCGGGAACTATATCGGCAGCAGGCATCCTGATTTTTCTCCCGTCTCTTATAACGGTACATACAGGCGCAGAGAGATCCTTCAGGGCTGCCAATGCCTTTTCCGCCTTATTCTCCTGAAAAAACCCCAGTAGAGCATTCAGGATGACGATGGCAAATATGGCCGCCGCATCGTATAACTCTTCGTGGCTACCGGTTATCAAGCCTATAGCAGAGGAGATTCCAGCCGCAGCCAGCAATATCCAGATCATGAAATCATTGAATTGTCTTAAAAAAAGCTTTAACGAAGACTTGCCTTCTGTCGCTTCCAGCATATTCGGTCCATATTGTGCGAAGCGCTCTTGAGCCTGTTCCGGAGACAACCCTTCGGGTGAAGAACCTGTCTGGCAATAAAGCTTCGCAATATCCAACAGGTGCCAGTTTTTTGGTGTCAACAACGACCCTCCCCCCGCTTAATACATCATGGAATATTACCATCAACCGAGAGAGTTTGCAAGCGAACTGACCGACATAGATGCGCATATCAAGGATTCGAGCAAGCCTTATCCAGAAGCATTGCCGCAGAGGTTGCCAAGCATTGCTTTACCGATATCGATTAATTGTCATTTCTTTCTCAAATCCCGTTTTTTACTTCTTAGACAGGATCGCGATAACCTTATCAGTAATATCCGTACCCCCGTAAAGAACCGTCTGGCTATCAAGAACTATGGAATATCCGGCATCAGAAGCTATAGCGGAGATCTTCTTCTTTATGCGGTCGGAAACATCCCTGGTAATCCTAAGTCTCTCTGCATCCAGCTCAGCCTTGGTCTTCTGATACTCGCGCAGCTTATCATTATCATTCATCTTCTTAGTTTTATCCTTAAAGGCCTTCTCCTTCTCTATAGCAATGGCCTGCATGACTTTCTGCTGTTCAGCAAAATATGGATCGGCCTGCATACATTTGGGAATGTTGACATAGGCAATCTTTATAGCATTCGCTTCCTTGATGGTCTGGCCTACTGACCAAGAGGCTGCTGTAAGAATTATAAAGGCTGCTGTTATTAGGATTCGTCGAAACATATGCCATTATCCTTTCTAATACCTGGCTTGGACTTTACCGTATTCCGGATTAGGTATGCTAAAGATAAAATCGTATAATTTATATCCGGGCGTGCCGCTCTCCTGCAAACGGATATTGGGTAGATAGAGACGAAGCTCAAGGCAATCTTTCCCCGGCCGGGGAAAGAAGATAAAGCCATCCTTGAAGACATGAGGAAAGATAACGCCGTTTGTAGATTCAAAGCTTTCAGCCAGCAGAGGGTACTTCTCTTTCAATCGATAGCTGTACCCATTGGATAAACCGTCAAAGAGAGCCAGAAGGATACCGTTATCATCAGTCGCCGGATTCCTTGTAAAGAGCTCTGCCAGCATTTGCAGATATGCTTTCTTAGCGGCCGAGCTCTCCCATAAAGCAGTCATACGTTGTTTGCCCGTTCCTTCAACGCATACCGCATTGAACGTTGGATAGAGATAGGCTTTTACATTGTTGCTGCTATTCAGCATATAGATATATATTACCAGATATTCCGATAAACTCGCTCGCAACTCCTCCATCTCATCAGCTACAGGTAACGGCTGTACCAGTGCTTTTTTCGGCAGCAGCGACTCGGTTATCGGCAATACGCCAAACTCCAAGCCTGAATCCATAGTTTTATAGGCCTTGCTTCTCCAGTTTTCCTTTATTGGAAAATCGAGC
This sequence comes from bacterium UBP13_UBA5359, assembly GCA_002410925.1. Taxonomy (GTDB): domain Bacteria; phylum UBP13; class UBA5359; order UBA5359; family UBA5359; genus UBA5359. Next base: position 88,336 of record DHPR01000033.1, on the reverse strand, counting down.
GCGAATGCCTTGACAGATAGCAATTGCAGAATAACCAAAAGAAGAAAGGCTCTTCTTACACATGAACTCATTTAATCACCTATTGAAAATCCGCAGGCTTAATATCTTCCAAAAAACGACGAAACTCCTCTGCCTCGGTATTCTTATCGCCAGGCTTCTTTTCATCCGCGGTAGCGCTCAGCATCTCTTTTGCCAATTTATCTCCGGCATATATGGGGCAGCCGGCTCGCAAAGCCAGCGCGACAGCATCGCTGGGTCTGGCGTCCAGATCGATAACGCTGCCTCCCGCTTTCAGGCTTATACGAGCGCGATATACACCCTCATCAACATCCAGTATAGATACCGAATCTATATCGGCGTTCAGGCTTTCCAGCATTCCCATCGCCAGATCATGAGTCATAGGCCTGGAACTCTTCATTCCCTCCAGCTGCATAGCGATAGCCGTAGCCTCATAGATTCCTATCCATATAGGCAAAAATCTATCACTCGCCGTATCCTTGAGAATCAACACGGGCTGTTTTGTGACTGTGTCCACTCTGATACTCTCTATTGATAGCTCCATCATATCAATATCACCGTAAAACAATCAACACTATCACTTCACTATCACTATCACTATAACTATTCCACTTAGCTATATAACATTCCTTCTTAAGAGGGCGCATATTTAATTTTGAGAATTATCGGTGTCCTCATGCCTTAATCTGCAATTCTGCCCCGCTCCCCCTCTCACCTCTTAATTCCAACCGTCGGTTGATTTGATTTTCTCGACTTCGACACCTTTCATCATACTATCTATGCTTGCTATGGCTTTATCCGTTCTCTCTATTGCTCGTTTCAATAGCATACGAGCTTCGCCTGCGGCCCCATTCTCCATGCCAGCAAGCTTTTCCCTGCCATTTATCAGATTTTCGCGAACCTCCAGTGCTCTCTCTTTAGGCAATTTGCCCGCGGCATATATCTCCTGCAGATCAGCGTTATTTCTACGCAGCGTTCTATAGTAAGACATGCAAAGGCAGTTAAGATAATCAGGTCTCCCCTTTTTCAATATCGCATCCATCTCATTGATTCTGAATATTATCAGTCTGCCATACACGGCTAGCCTTTTTAAAGGTATACCGGCGTTGTTGACCTCCCGTTCCTCTGCAACCAGTTTAGAAGCATAAAGCGGACTTTCCGGGGTTAAAATTACAGGAAGAGGATCGCGTATGTCGAAGCCCACAGCAAAACCGATTAGAAAGAGCATCAGTGACAGAACAGCTTTGGTCCGTTGCATTGGCTATACCTCCAAGAAACAGGCGATTGATACTTCTGTTTCCGGAGCAGCGCATTTTTTGTGCCGAAAAAGATAAGGAATCAGGCCAGCGTCTGTTCAGCTTCATTTACCGCATGATTTATCTCTGCCTGAGAGAGCTTACCGGCGCCGGTGCCGGTAAGATAAAGGAGATACTCTATATTTCCCTCCGGCCCCTTTATAGGTGAAAAAGTAAGACCTGTTGCCGCTAATCCCGCATCAGCAGCGGCCGATACAACACCTTTAATGGCTTCGGCATGAGCCTGGAAGGAGTGTACTACGCCATGTTTTCCTATATCAGCAGCTTTCACCTCAAATTGCGGCTTTACAAGAAATATATACTCTGCTCCCGGTCTGCCGAGAGCAGCCAATATGCCTGCGATCCTGGTAAGAGAGAGAAAGGCCAGATCGGCTGTCACCATATCCACACGCTCTCCTAATTTCTCAGGAGTAAGATGCCTGATATTGGTTCTCTCTTTTACGATTACTCGTGAATCATTACGCAACGACCAGGCTAATTGGCCATAGCCGACGTCTACGGCATAAACCCTGGCGGCACCGCGCTGCAACAAACAATCCGTGAAACCTCCGGTGGAGGCTCCCGCATCTAACACCGTCAATCCGGTAACATCGATAGAGAAATAATCCAAAGCCTTCTCCAGCTTGTAACCACCCCGGCTGACATAGCGGCGAGGCTTGGACAGCAACCGTATATCAGCATTCCTTCGAACCTGATGGCCGGCTTTTTGCACCTTAATCTCATCCACCAGAACATTGCCTGCCATGATTTCACTGCGTGCTATTTCGCAGGAAGGCATAAGACCGCGCTCAACCAAGAGCAGATCGAGCCTTAACCGAGAGAGGTCTGAACACATCTTGCAACGGCCTCCTTAACCGCAGTATATATTCCCTCTGCATCGAGATTAAAGAGCGATAACAGCCGCGACCGGGAAGCGTGCATAGGAACCGTATCAGGCAGCCCCAAGCGTATAAGCTGCCTATCAATATTCCTGTCTGCCAGCAGCTCCGCTACGGCACTGCCGAAGCCCCCCTGAAGAACATTCTCCTCCAGAGTTATCACCGTGTGGCAATCAGCCAGAGCATTTATTATGGCCTCACTGTCAAGAGGCTTGACAAAACGAGCATCCATTACTGCCGCATCTATCCCCTCATGCTTCAACCGGTGAGCAGCTCTCATCGCTTCCCAGACGCAGGGGCCTACTCCCAAGAGCAGAATACCGGCACCAGGCTTCAATGGCTCCGCCCGGCCCAATTCGACCGCCGGATAATCAGCATCAAAGCTTATCCCTTCGCCTTCAGCCCGAGGATAGCGTATGGCCACCGGACCGCTGATAGCCAATGCGGTATAGAGCATAGCGGTAAGCTCCGCTTCATCACGAGGCGCCATCACCGTCATTCCGGGAAGATGGCGCAGGTAAGAGAGATCAAAGATACCCTGATGTGTCGGCCCGTCTTCACCCACCAGCCCTGCCCTATCTAATGCAAATATTACCGGCAACTTTTGCAGACAGATATCATGAAGGATCTGATCGTAGGCACGTTGAAGGAATGTGGAATAGATAGCCAGCACCGGTTTCAAGCCACTGGCAGCGCAGCCGGCGGCAAAAGTCACAGCATGCTCCTCAGCCATACCGACATCGAAGAAACGCTTTTCATGCTCTTTGGCAAATCTTTCCAATCCTGTACCGCCGGTCATGGCAGCGGTTATGGCTATAAGCTCTTTCCTTTCATGCGCTATATCGGTTAACGTATTGCCGAAAACAGAGGTAAAAGTAGGTCTGGTCGGCTTGCCCGCAAATTCTCCTGTCTCAATGACAAAGGGCTTTGCGCCGTGAAACTTTGTTGCATTCTCTTCAGCGGGAGTATATCCTCTACCTTTAAGCGTAACGGTATGCAGCATTACCGGACCCTTGGCAGCGCGCGCTCTCTCCATAGCCGGAATCAGTTCATCCAGATTATGTCCGTCCAGAGGGCCGATATATGTTATATTCAATTCTTCAAAAAGGACACCAGGCACCATCAAACGCTTCAGGCGATCCTTGAAGCGTTCGGAAAGGCGCAGTACGGCTGATCCCATGGCGGTTAAGCTCATAATATGTTCAAACTCATCTTTGATACGCTGATACGCCGGATCAAGCCGGATTCGGCTAAGATAACGCGACATGGCGCCTACATTCTCCGAGATGGACATATCATTATCATTGAGAACGATGATCAGATCACAGCCGAGATGACCGGCCTGATTCAATGCCTCATAAGCCAGGCCGCCGGTCAGAGCGCCATCCCCGATAACAGCCACTACCCTATCAGTATTTCCCGTTATTCTCCGAGAGGCCGCTATGCCCAGCGCAGCCGATATGGATGTGCTGCCATGTCCGGCGATAAAAGCATCATGCTCACTCTCATCGCGTCTAGGAAAACCGCTTAAACCACCTTCACGGCGTATAGTAGGGAAGGCATTGTTTCTCCCTGTCAGAAGCTTATGTACGTAGCTCTGATGCCCGACATCCCAGATTATGCTGTCCTGCGGAGTGTTAAAAACGGTATGCAGGGCCACCGTGAGCTCCACGACTCCCAGATTGGAAGCCAAATGACCGCCATTGCAGGAAACGACTTCAACAAGGCGCTCTCTTATCTCCCGGCAAAGTATTTCACGTTCTTGCGCATTCAGCTTCTTTATATCACTCGGTTCGGTAATCTTTTTCAATATGCATTCCATCTTGTTATTATCTATCTCTTTCGACTATATAATCCAGCAGAGCATGCAGGGAATCGGCCTGCGTGCCGAATCTTTCCAGATGCGCATGCCCGCTTTCGGCCAGATCAGCTACACGGCGTTTGGCTTGATCCAGCCCATAAAGAGATGGATAGGTCGCCTTGTCCTGCCGCTGATCGCTGCCGATACTCTTTCCCAGAAGCACCGGATCCCCCACTATATCCAGAATATCATCCGTGATTTGAAAAGCCAGGCCCATATCATTCCCGTAACCGGTTAAAGCATCGAGATCCTCACCTGCCAAACCGGACAGAACTGCTCCCGCTCTGAGCGCATACGTTATAAAAGAGCCTGTCTTATGACGATGAATATAATCCAAGGTTTCTGGGGTTGCCGTTGAAGCGGTAAAGGAGATATCAATCGCCTGACCGCTCAGCATACCGGCATAACCTACTCCGCAATGCAATTCACGTAGTGCCGCTAAAGCTCTTATTGCCTTCACACCCTCAATTTCCGCATTGGCTGCGGCAGCATCAAACCCCAGCATTATCAGAGCATCACCACATAAAAGAGCCATAGCCTCGCCAAACACTTTATGATTGGTCGGCTTGCCTCGCCTGAGATCATCATCATCCATGCAAGGCAGATCGTCATGCACCAGTGAAGAGACATGGATAAGCTCCGCCCCGGCAGCAAGCGGCAAAGCCTGCCGATAATGAAGACCGCCTACGAAGGCACCCTGCAAAACCAGAAAAGGCCTCAGCCTCTTCCCTCCGGCAAAAACACTATAGCGCATGGCACGATGCAACTCTTCGGGACGAGCATCCCCAGGCGGCAGGATCTTATCAAGGAGATCGTCCACCTCAGCCCCCATACTCTTTAACTGCTCTATAAACTTATCCTTGTTCAATGCTTACTCCTTTCGACGGTAAAGACGCGTTTCAGGATAGGCGTACAACAGATCATGCGGCGGAAAGCCTTTGTTAAATCGCAATGGCCCCAGGCGTGGCACAGCCGCAACTGCCAACGTCAATCGATATTGCCTATTTATTGCTGACATGCAAGCAGCAAATTTTTCAGGATATTGCCTGGCAACCTCACGATAATCGTACTCGGAAAGAACAAGATAATCGCTGGACAACCGCTGCAGATCGTCGATATTAAACGAGACAACCTCCGGGTTTAGCCGGCACTCCTTGAGAGACTGCCGATAGAGCTCCGGCGCCACCTTGCCGCCATTATACCATAATAATGGGGGTGTAGAAAAATTAGGAATATTCATTACAGCTACTGAAGATCCCGCTTCAATATCCTTGAATTTATCGGCAATAAGGTCACGTCCATCAGGCCCGCCCATCAAAAATGAAAAAGAGAGACCATAAAGGGCTGTATAAATCAAGACAAAGAGCACCGGAAGCATGACGAGGATACGCAGCTTGCCGCAGGAAAGATCAAGAAGCTGCTTTACAAAAAGACCCGATGCTACTGCCAAAGCGGGCGTCAATGGTAGCAGATACCTCATAAATTTGACTTGAGCCGCTCCGATGAGCAGATAGAAGAGCATTGCCCACAGGAGAAGCACCTTACCCCGGTTGCTGCGCAGGTTATATATAACAGCCGACACCGCCGTTAGGGCAGCCGGTAATCCCAAACCGTAAACAAAATTTGTCTGTAAATGGTATATCCAACCCGGGGGAGTATCTTTAAAAAGGTCACCCAATCCGCAAGAAATCAACTGCTGAGCATGTTTGACAGCCGGGATAAACTCGGACGGCGCCAGAAATGCATACGGACATCCGATAAAGAAACCCAGCAAAGCAGCCGGGCAGAGAAGAAGGAGCCGCCGTATATCCGGCTTTGCATACTCCCGGGGACGAAGGCAAAGAGCCGTCGGAACGGCTGCGAAAACCAAGGCTGCATTGTAACGCGTTGCCGCTGCCAACCCTGAGGATAGCGCAGCCCACAGTATTGCCTTGTCCTCACCATCATAAATTCGGCAACAGAGCCAAAGAGTCAGAGCAACAAAAAAAGCAGCTGCGATATCCACAGTGGCAAAATGTGAATGTATTAGATGCATCGGCCAGAAAGTAAGAAAGAGAGCAGATATCAAGGCAGCTTTCAATCCGCCGAAACGCTGAGCAGCAAAAAAGACCAAAGCTACACTGAGGCTACCTAGAAAAGCCGACACTATACGACCGGAAAGGATATACAGAGCCATGCCGCCGGCGTTGGTCTCAGGAAAAACAAATAATTTAACAACAGCAGAAACTATAGCCATCAGATAAATAAAGAGCGTGCCGTAATTAAAGAACCCCGGATTAAAATTCAGATGCTGCGGATCCATGTTGAGAACCGCGCCCACCATATAGAATTCATCCGGATGATAAGAGAAGAGATGCCTCTCGTTGGGAAGCCCCCACTTAAGGCCGTATAATCTGAGCAACAGCCCGGGTAGTATAACCAGAAGAAGCAGAGCGATTATTTTTGCCCGTTTGCAAGCCAGGAAGAAAGAGTTCAGGCTTCCTATGCAAGCCTTTCCGAAATTTCGCCACTCCTTGTTGATTACTCGTTTGAAGGCACTCAATGCTTAACAACCGACTTACTTCTCTATATTTCGCTTTTCCATATCCCGATTACTGATCAGAATTATCGGCGCCTGAATTCCGCTTCCTGGTTTTTCTCTTTTAATCTATCGGAAGTCTTGATAATTCCACCCAGTATTCCGTTGACAAAAAGACCGGAATCCTCAGTCCCATACTTTTTAGCCAGCTCAACCGCTTCATTGATGGTGACTTTATAAGGAACCTCGGTATGATAAAGCAATTCATAGGCAGCCATCCGTATAATAGTTCTGTCCACGTTTACCATACGCTCTATGGTCCACCCTCTGGCATGCTTGGCTATCAGTTCATCCAGTTCATGGATATGCTTCAATGTACCCTGTACGAGAGCGATGGCAAAATTGCGAGCCTCTTCAGACAGCTGTGTTTCCCCAAGGGTATTTTTGATTGCCTCACCGGCATCAATGCATCCTACATCGATCTGAAATAATATTTGAAATGCTCTCTCTCTGGCACGGCTTCTTTTTCCCATAAGACTCACCCTTGCTCGTTCATCTGCTTCTCAATAAAGCCGGTATGGTAATTACCGCTTCGAAAAGCCTCGCTGCGCATAACTCTTTTGTGGAACGGCAAGGTGGTCTTTATGCCCTCTATATCATATTCCGCTAGTGCTCTCTCCATTCTGGCAAGAGCTTCATTGCGATCACGCCCCCAGGCAATCAGCTTGCCGATAAGTGAATCGTAATACGGAGGAATTTCCGTGCCCTGGCCGACACAACTATCTACGCGAATTCCCGGCCCCCCAGGCTGATGATACCTCTCTATAATCCCTGTGGATGGAGAAAAACCATTATCAGGATCTTCAGCGTTGATGCGACACTCGATTGCATGCCCATGTATACTTATATCATCCTGGCAAAATGGAAGCTTCTCACCAGCTGCGACAGCGATCTGAGCCTTTACAAGGTCAATGCCTGTAATTTGTTCGGTCACGGGATGCTCTACCTGGATTCTAGTGTTCATTTCCATAAAATAGAATTTACCATCTTTATCCAATAGAAATTCTATAGTGCCTGCACTGACATAGCCGATAGCTCTGGCAGCCTTGACGGCAGCTTTGCCCATGGCTATGCGTTTAGATTGCCTTAATACGGGAGAGGGTGCTTCCTCCACAATCTTCTGATATCTTCTCTGAATAGAACAATCCCTCTCGCCCAGATGAACAATTCGCCCGTATTGGTCGGCGATTATCTGAATTTCGATATGCCGCGGCTCTTCAATGTAATGCTCTGCATAGACTTCACCGTTACCGAAGGCAGCTTCAGCCTCATTACCCGCCATGCGCAATGCGTTCTCCAGCTCAGCTTCGCTTCTTACTATTCGCATGCCGCGCCCGCCACCACCTGCCGAAGCCTTGATAATAAGAGGCAGTCCGCATTTTTTGACGAGCTCTCTGATTTCACGCTGGCCGTTAATACCGCTGATGGTGCCAGGCACAACCGGAACGCCGGCCGAGATCATGGCAGCCCTGGCAGCCGCTTTATCACCCATACGCTCTATCACTTCAGGAGGAGGGCCGATAAATTTTATCTGGCAGGATTCGCATAGCTCGGCAAAGCCTTTGTTCTCAGCCAGAAAGCCATAACCGGGATGAACGGCCTCGCAGCCAGTTATCACAGCGGAACTTATAATATTGGACAGGTGAAGATAGCTGTCACGAGAGGGCGCAGCTCCTATGCATATGGCTTCATCCGCCACCTGGACATGAAGAGCATCTATATCTGCTTCGGAATAAACGGCCACGGTACGTATGCCCATCTCCCTGCAGGCACGTATGATTCTTACTGCAATCTCGCCTCTGTTAGCTACCAAAACCTTTTTAAACATCCGCTACCCCCTAATAGCTGCCATGTCCCGGGTGAGGACATTTGACGGCACCTGTCTGCACATCATAAAGATATGTCTCTTTGCCTACAGCGCACTTGAATATCTCCGGCGTTCTTCCATACTCCGGCAATTGGTCAAGCGACAATGGGTTCTCCCCATCGTTGCCAGCCTTCCATGCTTCGATGCTTTGGCGCACGCTTCGCAAATTTTGCATGCAAACGATGCCCTCGCCACGTTTCAGACTCTCTTCCGGCAGACCGGTCTTTACAGCAGAAGTGGTGCCGACCGGAAAAACAAAATATCGCAACAGCAATAAGAGTATGGCCATACTTACAAGTATGCCTATAAAGGTCAACCCGGCCTGCCCGCGCTTATCAAAGAAGCGTTTCATCGCTTATCCCTCCCGTTTGATAATCATCAGCGGCTGCCCGTACTCTACAGGGACGCCGTCCTGAGTAATAATCTCCGATACCACGCCGTTATGAACGCTCTTGATATCATGGCGTATTTTCATAGCTTCTATGACACAGACGGTCTGCCCTTTAGATACTCTCCCGCCTACCGTTACAATAGGCAGGCCATGCTTATCGGTTAAATGCAGCACTCCCACCATACCGGCATTTATCGAGGTTTCGGAAAGAGTTTCAGCCGGCTGCGCTTCGACATCCGCAGGCTCCTCGCATATGCAAGCCGTCAATTCCTCCTGAACCGGCAGATCACGCTTCAACATCAGAGCTGTATCGCCGATTTGAAGAAATAACTCGCTTAAACCGTTATCATCCATAATATTTAAGGCCCTTTGAATCTCTTCGATATCCATTGACAGCCTCCTTTATCGCTCAACGGCCTCCAGAAGAACACTTTGATGGCAGGCCGGACACTCCACTTTGCCGCCATGGTTCAATACATCGGAATCATAAACAAGCTGCTCCTTACAGGAAGGGCATTCGCTCTCCGCCACAGCGTCCTCGCTTATACCGTAAGCAGTCCGCTCCAGCCTGTCCAGATCTCCATCGACCGTTTCTATATACTCTCCCAGTTTCTTCTGCTGTAGCTCTAATTCGGTGATTCTGGAAGCCATAAGCTCCGTCAAAGCCAGTAAACGCTTAATAATACGCACCACAGCTTCACTTTCTGCGCCTTCCAGCAACCCTTCAGCCAGGCCCTTAGTGTAAGCAAGCTCCTCCAAAAGTCCTGCCATCACTGCGCTACTCTTTCAACATAGCTATCTGTCCTGGTATCCACCCGCAGAATATCCCCAACTTCAATAAAAAGAGGCACCTGGATAACAGCTCCGGTTTCCAGCGTAGCAGGCTTTGATCCTCCTGAGGCGGTGTCCCCCCTCACTCCGGGATCTGTTTCAGCTACCCTGAGCTCAACCGCACCCGGCAGTTCTACTCCGATAAGCTTGCCATCAAATACCAGAATATCCACCATCATCTCTTCCTTGAGATATTTAACTGCAGAACCGAGCTGATCGGCAGTAAGGTGATCCTGCTCGTAAGTATTCACATCCATAAAATAATATTGATTATCGCTCTCGTAAAGAAACTGCATCCTCTTGCGCTCTATGATAGCGCGGGGCATCTTCTCTCCTGCGCGGAAGGTCTTCTCCAGAACATTCCCTGTTTTCGCATTTCTGAGCTTGGTTCGAACAAACGCCCCTCCCTTTCCAGGCTTGACATGTTGAAATTCTATTATGGCATAGGCATCTCCATCCAATTCGATCGTCAATCCATTTTTAAATTCAGCAGTTGATATCATCTTTTCCTCCCCCACACTCAGGCTACTAGGCTGTCAACTATTTTACATTATTATTCTCTCTTTAGAAAGTCCTGTCAGGTTTTTGTTCCCATTCTCGGTTATCAAAACGAGATCCTCTATCCTTACGCCCCCTATATCAGGCAGGTAAATACCCGGCTCTACGGTAATTACCATTCCTGGCTGCAATACTTCCTGGCTGGAAGGATTGAGCACCGGCAATTCGTGTATCTCCAGGCCGACGCCGTGTCCCAGCCCATGGCCAAAGTTATCCCCATATCCATTATTGCTGATAAATTCACGAGCTATGCGATCCAGGTCACAACAGGGCATGCCGGGAACCGCCGCCTCCAAAGCCATTGTTTGCGCTTGCAGGACAATATCATAGATTTTATTCAACCGAGCGTCCATCCTGCCGCAAAAAAGCATCCTGGTAGTATCGGAATTATAATACTTTCGTCTTGCGCCCCAATCAATGAGCACGCTATCGTTCCAGCCAACCCGATTCTCTCCAGCTTCAGCATGGGGCATGGACGACCTGGAGCCGGCAAGGACAATGGTATCGAAAGCCGGTTTATCAGCCCCGTCTTGGATCATGGCGCAATTTATATCCGCAGCCAACATCTTCTCCGAACGGTCACACAAGCCGCGGTTGACGATATCTGTAAATGAGCTCTCCGCCAAATATTGCGCCTGAACAATAAGCTCCACCTCATCGGAATCTTTCACCGCACGCAGCCTACGCATCATTTGTTCAGAGGGCAGAAGATCGCAGCCGGGCAGAGCCTCAGCCAGTTTCACATAATCAAGATACCCCATACCGACAGGATCAAAGTAAAGCTTATCGTTCCCGGCAGCAAAAATCATATCCCTGAGTCGAAAAAAGAGCTCATCGAAACTGCCGATAATCTCCCATCCGGATGCTTGCTTTGCAGCCTGTTCCGTATATCTAAAATCGACACAGAGAAGCGCAACGTCCAAAGTTATAAGAGAAAGCGCTCTGCTGCCGTAAAACCCGCTCAGATAGAAGATATCCTCTTTACCGGCCAGCACAAGAAAATCGATGCCGGTCTCTGTCATAGATGCCCGCAGGGCTGCAAGCCTATTCACACATTACCCTTTAAAAACTCAGCCGCCATTCGAAGGCCAAGGAGATAGCTGTTAACACCGAAACCGCAAATAGCACCGCTAACAGCAGGAGAGATGACAGAATGCTGCCTGAAAGCCTCTCTGGCAAAAACATTTGTCATATGCACCTCTATCTTATAAGCCTCAGTAGCCCGAAGAGCATCAGCCAGCGCATAGCTGTAATGAGTCAAAGCTCCGGCATTGACAACAACCACACCGGCCTTCGTTTCATGCAGAGCATCAATAAGAGCTCCCTCATGATTTGACTGTACAATCTCAAGTTCCAGATTCAATTCCGCTGCTAAAGCATGCAATCTATCGTTTATCTCGCTAAGAGTTATATAACCGTATTTTTCAGGTTCCCTTCGTCCCAGCAAATTAAGGTTCGGCCCGTGTAATATCAGCACCCGGCTCATATAGATATCTCTCTCCTTCCCCTCTCTTGTTCTTATTCCGCTTCTTCTGTTACAGCTGCTTCAGAGATCTTCTTCAGTTCAACCAGTGTCATCTCGTTAACTACATCTTTGACACCGGTGATGCGGGAAATACTCTCCACTATATTATTGATCTCCGATATGACTACCGTGCGTCCGCCCTTTAATTGCTTCATGGGTCCTCGCAGATATACCGTTCCTTTAATTGTAAAATAATCCACCTTGCTAGTATCAATATAGCGGCTGTTGAGAATGGCACGTACCTGAAAATTTATCCTGGCATCCTGGGGGTCCATCGGAATCATTCAGATCACCACCCTGATAATATTATGGGAATAATACTATTATTGTCATTATATCATAATTTCCGTCTCAACAGCTCATCAATTGAGAGGATTATACCCTTATATTCTTCCGCTTCCCGCCTTTTATTAAACAATATCGGGTTTTTCTCCACACTCTCTACATAGCGGCTGAATATGCGGCGAGCCTCTGCCAGAGAATTACGAGCCTCGCTCTGCTTGCCCTGCTGAATATATATATGTCCCAACCCCAGCAAGGCTTTGCCCTCTTCCGTGCGAGGCAGTAACTCCCCGAGAGGTAAATATTTTTCGCTCTCATAAGGCATATAACTTATATGCAGAACACGCTTATAGGCCCGTATGGCTTCTGCATATTGTTTTTTCATCGCTTCGGCGTCACCAATAAGCCGCCAGCCGGCGCGCAAAGCAGGTGATAGCTTCAAGGCTTTGCGAGCTTCCGTTATCGCTTCGTCGTAATCGCCTTTATGCATTAAATGCTTCGCTAGGCGAAGGCGATAGTAAGGATTTATCCTTTCAAGAGCTATTGCCTGCCGATATAATTTAACAGCGTCATAATTACTATCAGCATCATATGAGCATATATCGGCCAGAGCAACGATATATGCCCCCGACCATGAATCACCGGCCACTGCGCGAGCTATCTCTGTTTCAGCATAAGAGCGCCAGCCATTATTCAGATCCGCTATTCCCTTATCATACTTTATTGCCGCCGGCATGCTCCATACCAGAGCGGCTATGGCCGACAAGGCCGTTAAAAGAGCCATTGCGGCGCCTGATACCCTGTTCGGGAGAGACTTGAACTGCAAAGGATTGGTATCTGTTATATCCAACCTAAGAGCGGATAGAGAGCCAAGAATAGCCATAAAGAGAATTTGATGAGATGGAATATACCAGGTGTAGTCGACCGCATTATGAATTGCCATAGCAACTATTCCTGCCGATAGTACTGCCGCGATTGCGCTGAGCTGCACAGAATTCTTTAAGCAGGTATACAAACCCGTTAGCGAAGCAATCATAAAGGCAATCAGCACCGCCAACCCGGTTGCACCCGTCTCCGCCAGCAGCTGAAGATAGCTATTATGCGCCATAAGCGTATCTACTCCGCCTGCCTTATATACAGGATAAATTGAAGCAAAGGTTCCCGGCCCATGCCCTAGAAATGGTCGGGAGATGAAGGCCTTCCATGTTCCCTTCCATGCCAGACAACGATAAAGATCAGAACGGTTAGAGGGTTTAAAAAAAAGAGCAAAGCGCTCTGCCAGCCCTGGTTGCGAAGATATCAACACGACTATAAATGCCACCATAGCCACAGCAAGCCAGACGACCACTTTGCGAATAGTCGGTTCCTTCAGATATATGATGACCAGCGCCACTGCCACCGCCGCCATAAACGAAAGCAGCCCTCCCCTGGACCCGGTCATAGCCAGAGCCACAGGCACAGGAAGAAAGAAGAGCATATATCGCATTCGCGGGCTTGCTCTCCGTAGCAGAATATAGACCGAAAGAGCCATCAATCCTGAAAGGAAGGCCCAGACTATCAGGCCTTCGTAAGCTATGCTTCGTATCCATACCAGGTAAATGGTTAAAAAACCGAGCAGAGGATAGAACAGACCGATATCCGATCGAGAATCTGATGTGGAAAAGGCCAGAGCCGGCAAGGCCAAAGCCGATAAAGCGAGATAGCCGGCAAAGGCATTATAATTATAGAAAGTAGCATAGAGCCCGCTTCTCATTCCTATGTTAAATGAAAAGAGGATAGCATAGATAGATAGAAAAGAGGCCGAATATCCAATAGCTTCCATCAATTGGTGCCGAGCGAATTTATCAACAGATAAAGCGGCGGAAATCTGAAATACCGCCAACCCTGCCAGCAAAAGATAGATGCTTTGGCGGCTTTGGAAGAGATTCACTGATAGTGATGCAGAAATAATATAGATCCCTATCAGCAGAACAGATGGAACACCCATATAAGCAGAGAAGCTCTTCCTCTTCCAGGCATAATAAAGATAGATACCGATGAAGATTACCGAAAAGATTGTGACAGGAACAACCGATGTAACACCGGGAAAATACGGTTTTCCGGCATAGAAAGGCAGCAAAAAGAGTACTATCGGGAAGATATGAAGGCGCTTCAAGCTAGCTATTTGAAGCTTCATTAGCTGCATCGGCCGATATCTCCCTGCTCTCTGTTCTACCCGATATACCCTGACATAGCAGATAACCGAGCAATAAAAGTGCAACTCGCATAGCCAGGAAGAATCCGGTTAGCGGCGCAAAGAGCAAGCGAGGCCAATTGCCCCGAAGATGCTTCTGTGCGTATTTCCACATGCTGATATGATGAGCCAGAATCATTCTAGGAGCCGTCTGGCTGCTGCTGGCGCCCCTGTGATGAACTATAGTCAAATGCGGCAGGTAGTATATCTTCCAGGAGGTCTTGAAAAGTCTGAAACACCAATCCATATCCTCACAATACATAAAAAAACGCTCATCCAGCAAGCCGACCTGAGCTATAGCCTCCCGCCGCATAACCAAACAGGCGCCGGATATCCATTCTACCGTCCTGATACGACGATGATCCCAATTCATCATCAGATATTCGCGTTTATAATGGTTATTAGGAATTATTCTGGAGATACCCGGCAAGCTCATGAGAACATCCGATAAATGCGGAAAACAGCGAGCCGAATATTGCAAGCTCTTATCGCTTTCAAGCAGCTTGCAACCACAAGCACCAGCATCCGGGGCAGCATCCATAAAAGTTATTATACCTTTTAAAACACCGCTCTCCACAACAGAATCAGGGTTCAGCAACAGAACAAAGCGCCCGGTTGAGGCCAGTATACCCTGGTTACTTGCTCCAGCAAAACCCTTGTTCTCATAGTTAGCAATAATTCTTACTACCGGAAAACATTTTTGAACCAACGCAACGGAGTCATCTGAAGAAGCATTATCAACCAGAATTATCTCGTATGAAAAGTCTTCATCAGCCTGGCCAACCAGGCTGCCGATGCAATCCCGTAACTCTGCGAATGAGTTCCAGCTAACTATTACAATCGATAAATCCATTTGTCGCTCTCCAGCCTCCGCTAGAGAAAAGTTTAACATAATAGTATTAGCACGTAAAGGCTGTAGGAAGCGCTAGAGATTACCCCCGGCGGGCAGACCGTAACGACCTGTCCGTCTCTTGTAAAGCTATTCGCCGCTCTTTCGCCCGGCTTCGCAGACCGAATAATGGTCCGGATCGTCAAAGAAGAGATTCATGCATTCCAATGAACAAAAATAATATTTTATTCCATCATATACAGAAATATTTTCTGCATCATCCTTATTGACATATAACCCGCAAACCGGGTCCTTGATCTCCGTACCGTATTCTCTCTCGTCCATAGCATTCCTCCTTAAATTTACAACTAATATTACCCATATAGCAGAATGAGCAAACATGCGACAGTAATTATTGCAAATAAATACCCATAGTGTATAATTATACGCATAAAAGACGCCGTCATTACTGGGGGGAAAAATATGCAGGAGATTATGCTGATAGAACTCTCCGAAGACATTGAAAAAGAGATAGGAATGTTGGAAGACCTAAACGACGCTGTTAAAAATGATCTCCTGTTAAAGCTCCTCGACTGGTGGCAGATGATGCAGATCAGCCGGGACGAAGGCGTTTCGGACGGGCCCTGCCTGGACGCATCCGAAATAGATGATATCAACTCTTTGATATCACGTAATTACAGCTTATCACTGATCATAGAAGAGTTGAAGAAAAGCTTCTGCTAATTTGTAAAGAATTTGGTGATTACGAAGGGCGGCTGAGAATGACTCGGCCGCCCTTCGTACGTTACCGGCGCCTCATAAGAATTTATCCCCTTGCTACGGGCGCCTCAGCAGGGCTCATGGATGCCGTCCAGGCTGCAAGAAGAGCCACCGCGATACCTATAAGCAGGTTATTCCAGTAAGGAACGGGACGACTGCTGAATCCCAGAATAAATGGCGAAAAAATCAACCAAACGCCGAGTATAAAGCAGAACCATTTAGGCGCAGAGGAAGCTACCCGTGCAGAGGCAACCCAGCCCGCGACCACAGCCAGCACAATACCGACGATAATACCGTTCCAGGCGGCAGATGAAAGATCGGCATATCCGAGTATGAAGGGCGACAGGATCAGCCATATTCCCAGTACAGCATTCAGCCAGTTCTGCCAGTACATACTCCCACCTCCTTTTTAAGACATATTTATGTTTTATTACCCGGATCAATCGAGGCTAAACATCGTGAGGACCGATGCCATTTTTCATAGCATTTCTGATAACCATTAGATATGGATGTTTCTCTTCAAGCACCGCTCTGGCTGACTTCATAACCATCCTGCTTATCTTCCGCCAATCCGATGCACAGCAGGCATTCATATGGAACATACATACTACCTCTGCCAAAGCATTATATACCTGTTCGCTCGTCAGTGCATCCCCAGCCGCACTCAAACGATAAAAAGACATTCTTATTGCATGCTTGCATTCATCATTATCAATCGTGCACATTATAACTGCTTCCTCTTACCATATGCAGAGCAATAGATACGGCACATATTATGCTGCATGGTTATCATAGTGACCACGATATTTTATCATAATGTTCACATAGCGTCAATGCTTTTACGCTTCTGCCGTTCTCTTTCATGATAATATCTATATATTGGGAGGAATGCTCACCGCTTCCGTTTAACTGTCGGCAGCAGAGTTATGGAGGAACTGATGAACAAATACCGGCTTATCGGCAAAAAGATACGTGAAGCACGCCTTGCAAGAGGCATGGAGCAAACCGTGTTGGCCGAAAAGCTGGGCTACTCACCCACAGCCGTTAATCTATATGAAAAAGGCAAACGCAAGATATCGATTGAAGACCTGGAAAAGGTTTCCAAGATCCTTGCCAGACCTATCGGTTATTTTCTTACGGAAGAACCCTATGATGAGAAATCCTTCCTGGAGCATGAAAAGAACCGCCTGCTCAGAGAGGCGAAAAGACTTCTTGAGCAGATAGAACAGAAAGGTGCACCTGGTTCGGCCTCAAAGGACTCGCAGGCGATATCTATCAGATCCGTGCCGGTAATCAGCGCTGTTCCCGCAAAGAATTTGGAGAAGGCCTTAGCTGCCTCAGCAGATTTAATGCCCGTTCCCTCGGGTATCGATGTGGATTTTGCCTTTAGAATAGCCAGCAATTGCATGGAGCCTATATACTTTGAGAATGATATTCTTCTTGTCAAAAAAGCAGAAAGCGCTGAAAATGGACAACGCATCCTGGCTTCCGTTAACGACAATCTATTGGTCAGAATATATTATCGTTACAACCTCGACATCATACTCCGAGCCGCTAACCCCAGATGCAACGATATCATTGTGAATGATCCCGGCCTTATAGGCATTATAATGGGAGCTTATACCACACGCTAAAGTACTTTTATCGGCTCAAGCATTCCGGGATGCTCCCGGATAACATCACCGATAGCATCCTCTGATCCAAGAACGGTTATTCTGCCGCTCTCTTTCATAGCAGACATGACATTTCCGAAAGAGCGCAAATCATCCAGAGTAGTCGCCATCGTCTCTTCCCTTAATCGCTGTCTGAATTGAATATCCCTTCCTGTGAGAAAATAGAGCAGGGCCTCATAGCCGCGTGCATCAGGCAGGCGATAGGCATCTCTTTCACCGATAGCTCCGATAATGGTTCTCTCCAAATCATCCTTACTCATCATGATAGTGCGCAGATGCGCCGCTGTTTCATCATATACCTGAAGCGTTTGCATAAGGTTAGGATCACGATACGATATCAGAGAAAGAACCCCCGAAGGTATATTGAAAAAGGCAAAGCACCCATATGCACCGCCCAGCAATCTCACCCTGTCCCACAGCCATGCGGTGCGGAGATACTTCCTTATGACATCGATGGAGCCATCCAGCGCATAGCCCAGCTGGTAAAGCGAAGCTGCCTTACCGACATAATTTACCTGAGAAGGGATAATCAAGCCCTCATTATTTCCCAATTCAGGTCGTTTCCATTCCATGTGCCTTACGCCTTTAGAGGCTATGCCTGCAAGGAAATCTTCAAGGATGGGTTCGAATCCATCCCATCCCTGTCCGGACATAGTAACATTGCATATTATCGCCCCCTGTCTGAAAAGCCTGTCTTTGATCTCTGTTAAATCAGCCAGGACATCTTCCCAGGAAGTATCAACGGCATTCAGAAGCCGGCGCAGGAAGAAGATACTGGAAATGCCCGACATCTGCTCTGCCGCCCAGGCAGACTCATCATAAGCGGCTGCCAGACGAAGATGCACCACTTCATGCCCCGCAGGCACCAATAACGCTTCTCTCCTTGCCTTTTCATCCATCACCATCTGCCTGAAACGTTCCCTGTTATCCAGAGAGAGTCCGGCGATGATATTTGAGAGAATGGAGATCAGTTCCCTTCCATTATCCAACATAGCCTTGGAGCGTAAAACGAGCCATACGGCACCGCTCTTTTCATTCATCACAGCAGAAGTGAAGGTGTGAGAAGCAATCCCGCCGGTTTTACTGTTTATGCGTTGTGATAAGGAGACAAAATCTTCCGTATCCGTTCCCATCTCCGTTAAAGCACGCCCGAAAAGCGGCACATATGGAAGCAGATGCGCAGGCAATGTATGCAAATCAAAACAAAGATCCAAATAGGCAATATTTGCCGTTGGAATATTATGGTAAAGAACCCTGCATCCTGCCAGCTCCATAATTTCTGTCGGAATATCTTTTGTTTTTCTATCCACATCATGCAAATGCACTCGGGGAATGGCCGCAACAGCCACCGGATCATCAGGCGCCTCCTGCATCTGCCGAAGGCTCTCAGTTGCCCGAATAATCTCCTTCAGCCTTTCATGGGTCATCTCGGATTTTATTTGTGCCAATCTGGCGGCTTCCGCTTCCTCTTCTCTGCGGGCTAAACCGGGGTCCGGGCGCAGCAGCAATGTGGTACGGTGACGGTTATTAATAAAATATCGTTCTATAAGCCTTTCAAAATAACGGCTCTCCTTCTCGATTGCAGCTTTGACGGTCGCAAGCGGTCCTTCAAAAGCCAGCAATGCCGTCGGGTCTCCGCCATAAAGCCAGGTAGTCAGGGAACGCAGCATCAGGCCCAGGCCGCGAGGAAATCTAACGCCGCTGTTATTCTCTCTGAAGCGAAACTCAACGGTATTCACTGCCGCTTCAATGGTAGCAGGCTCTATTCCCTTCTCCACCAGCGAGGCCAGCGTATTCTTGATAAGCTCTTCCACCCCGTCCGCGTTATCCGGGTTCATTCCCTTTAAACCGGTGGAGAAGAACATCTGCCGTATCTCTGCTTCAAGCCCGGTTCCTGCTATATCCTCTCCCAATCCCGAATCAATCAATGCCTTCCTGAGAGGCGAAGCCGGCATGCCTACGAGTATATATTCCAGCATTCGTAAGGCGATGTTCGTGGCGGCATCAGCCGTTTCCGGCAAGAGCCAGTTCATGGTCATCATACTGCCGCGACCGGGAGAATCTTCACTCCCTCCCGCATAGACCCGCTCAATTCTCTCCGGCTTGTCCAGCAGCGGCTGCAGGCCTATCTCGAAGGTTCTTTCCAAAGGTCCATATTCTTTAAAATAATCGTTCATCAGCTTCAAGCGTTCTTCAGGATCATCGTCGCCATAAAAATAGATAAATGAATTTCCAGGGTGATAATATCTCCGATGAAAGCTCATAAACTGCTCATAAGTTAGATGTGGAATAGCCGCAGGGTCGCCCCCAGGCTCAAATCTGTATTCATTTTCGGGGAAGAGAGAGAATTGAGAATAATCGCCCAGGATACTGTCCGGCGACGAATAATAACCTTTCATCTCATTATAGACAACGCCCTTTATCGCCAAGGGATCTTCAATGTTATTCAGTTCATAGTGCCATCCCTCCTGCTGGAAGATTTGCGGCGTCAATAATGGATGAAAGACCGCATCCATATAAACATCGATAAGATTCCTTAAATCAGCATAATTTTGGCTGGCTACCGGATAACAGGTCTTATCCGGAAAGGTGAAGGCATTAAGAAATGTCTGCAGCGAGCCTTTAAGCAGAACCGCAAAGGGATCCTTTGTCCTATATTTTTTTGACCCGCAAAGCACGGAGTGCTCCATTATATGAGGTACCCCGGCGGAGTTAGGCGGCGGTGTCCTGAAGGTTATGCCGAAGACCTTATTCTCCTCGTCGCATTCGATGGATAGCAACTGAGCCCCGGTCGCCGCATGCCGATACAAGCGGGCCGTTGCCTCTATCTCCGATATTTCCTTATCCATTAATAAATTAAAACCGTGTAACCTGTCCATCAAGCACCTTCCATATCTACGCTTCAGCTCTGAGCCATTATAGACCATATTATACCCAAATACTATTGCTTCATCCCAATCCATACCCTTCCGAGCAGCTCCGTCCACTGTGTAAGGCCTTAAAACTTTTCTGGGCCGGATGTTAATATGCTCTTGCCATCCGCTGCAAAATCTATCTTCATGGCCTCTGCCACTGTTGGAGCAAAGTCTATTATCTCCGCTTTATCAATAACTCTGCCGTAATGCTCTCTTGAAAGGGCTCCTCCGGTTATTATGAAGGTGGTCCTGCGGCAGCAGTCACTGCGCTTATCCGTAGCCCGGTTCTTCGCAAAATCCCAGATGTGACAATCATAGGGTGCCTGGTGGTTGCTACAGTAATTGGAAAGGTCGGCCTCTGCCACTCCGCGCTCCCTGCCTTCTTGCACCGCTATGTTGCATCCTGCATGACAGCCGTGGTCCGAGCCTATGAAGAGCCATGTGTCTTCCCACCAGCCCTGCTCTTTAAGGAAGGTCTTTACCATCCACAGCAATCTGTCCAGCTGCAGCAGGGAGTGATGCTTGTCTTCTGTGTATGCGGCGCCTTCTGCGTATACGGGGCAGTTGCCGGTCATATCGTATTGAGCTAAGTAGAGAAGCGCCATACTCCAATCCGGGTTGCTCATCATCCAGTGGAAGGCATTCTGGCTTGTTAAAAAGTCTGAGTAATAAGATCCCCAGCCCATTGTGCATTCGGCGCCCTTCCACCAGCCGGTCTGCATCCATGCGTCCGAACCGAAGCTTGCCACCTTGCCACCCGGGTAGGTGCGCTTGCACGCCTGCAGGATGGTCTCTTTATCCTGGCCGCGGACCATGCTCCAGTATGGGTCTATCCCGGGGGCAGATTCCGTCTGATATGTACCGGAGGCGAGATATTTCTGGCCGTAGGGCGTATTGCAATTGCCCATGTTCCACACGTTTGCATAGATGCCGTTCTTGATGCACTCCCCAAAGTTGGGAAGCAGACCGGCTTTTTCATACCCCTTCACATTTGGGTATGGAAGCCCGGTTACTGGGCTCTCCGAACCTTCTGCCCAGTGCCCCGCCAGCATGTCCAGAATCAGGATTAGTGACCGCTTGTTGCTCATGAGATCTCCTCCTATTCTCCATTTTTATTGTAGTTCAAAGATATATGTATTGCTAACCTTCTAAAATAAAACCCGCTTCCTGTGCAACTTTCAAGAAACGGGTTATAGATATTGTTGGCGGAGAGAGAGGGATTTGAACCCTCGATAGCGCCCATTAGACGCTATAACCGCTTAGCAGGCGGTCGCCTTCAGCCAGCTCGGCCATCTCTCCCAAAACCGTAGCGACATAATACCATATTTATCATTTTGTGACAAGACAGAACGGGAATATTTCTCCACCTACGAGCTATCTTTTTTGTAGCATACCAGCGCATCTTACCCTCCTTATTCAGCTATATCAGCCAAACAAGAATATATTTCATCGGCATCAAAAAACACACCGATTGCTTTGCCTGCCCCCGTGTTGGATAAGATCCGAGGAATGAGCGAAAAAGCAATGCTGGAAAGGATCACTCGATCATCGATTTGCCGGTCATCTCCGGCGGCACAGGCAGGCCCATAAGGTCAAGAATTGTCGGGGCGATATCTGCCAGTATCCCTTCCGGACGCAAAGATTTGCATTCGTCATCAATGATTATGAAGGGTACCTCATACGTAGTATGAGCCGTAAATGGCTGACTGCTCTCCTTATCCAGCATCTTTTCAGCGTTGCCATGGTCAGCAGTGATGATGGGAATATAGCCATTGCCAAAAGCAGACTTTACCACTCGGCCAATGCAATCATCCACAGCCTCAACGGCTTTTACGGCTGCCTCCAAAATGCCGGTATGGCCCACCATATCAGGATTAGCAAAATTGAGAACTACAAAATCATATTTACGCTCATCCAGAAGGCTTACCAGCATATCCGTGATCTCGTAGGCGCTCATTTCCGGCTTGAGATCATAGGTGGCAACTTTAGGTGAAGGTATAAGAACCCTCTCTTCACCCGGATAAGGCTCTTCAATACCACCGTTAAAAAAGAAGGTAACGTGGGCATACTTCTCCGTCTCAGCAATATGCAGTTGTCTGAAACCCTTACGGCTGAGATACTCTGCCAGAGTATTGTTCACGTCTTGCGGCGGAAAGGCTACGGGAGCAGCAATGGTTTCATCATATTGGGTCATGCAAATATAGCAAATATTCTTGATGTATTGCCGGTCAAAGCAAGCGAAATCCTTATCTACAAAGGCATGGCTGATCTCACGAGCTCTATCCGGCCGAAAATTGAAGAATATCATGCTGTCATTAGCGGATATCATGCCTGTAAAGCGGCCGTCCTTATCAAGGATTACAGTGGGCTGAACAAACTCATCCGTTTCGCCGTGTTCATAGGATCTCTCAACAGCGCTCTGTGCGCTGTCAGCAGTCAAACCCTCACCCTTAACCATGGCGTTATATGCCCTTGATACTCGCTCCCAGCGTTTATCCCTATCCATAGCATAGTAACGCCCCATGACGGTGGCAATATGTCCCACGCCCAGCGCAGCCATCTTCTGCTCCAATTGATCTATATATTGTATGGCGCTGACTGGAGGCACGTCACGCCCGTCCAGTAAAGCATGCACAAAAACCCTATTGAGGCCCTTCTCTTTGGCCATCTTTAATAGAGCATAGATATGCCTGATATGGCTATGCACACCACCATCAGAGAGCAATCCGACCAGGTGCAGAGCACCATCGGCAGCCAGAGCATGATCGATAGCCGATAAGAGTTGCGGATTATCGAAAAAGTCTCCATCCCGTATACTCTTGTCTATCCTTGCAAAGTCCTGGTATACCACCCTGCCGGCGCCGATATTGAGGTGCCCCACTTCAGAATTACCCATCTGGCCTTCCGGAAGGCCTACCGCTTCGCCGGAGCATTGCAGCCTGGCTACAGGATACTGCTTCATAAGCGCATCCATATTGGGCTTGGAGGCCAAAGCAATGGCATTGCCATTCTTATTGTTAGATATGCCCCAGCCGTCCAAAATCATCAGGACCACTTTTTTGAAATTGCGGCCTTCTACCGTGATTGCCGGTTGCCGGTTATCGGTTGTCGGTTTCAGGAGTTCCATGCAAGCCCTCTGATATATTACTTCATCTTTCTTCGTATCTGACTTCAGCGAGATATCACTCTCCACAGTAATGTTGCTGCGGTGAGTGTATCTGTCCTACCTTTTAAAATTGACGATCCTGGCAAACTTTTCAGCTACCAGGCTGGCGCCACCCACCAATGCACCGTCAATATTGCTCCTGGACATGAGATCGTCCGCAGTATCCGGGGTCACACTGCCGCCGTATTGAATACGTATAGCATCCGCTGTGGCCTGACCGAAGCGAGCAGCCACGGTAGAGCGGATCAAACCGCAGATACGGTCAGCCTCGCCAGCATCGCATGTTTCACCGGTTCCAATAGCCCATATGGGTTCATAGGCTATAACAACAGCCACTGCATCCTGAGCATTCAGCCCCTCCATGCCCTTTTTCACTTGACTGACAATAACATCATCCGTGATGCCGGACTTACGTTGTTCAGAGCTCTCCCCAACACACATAATCGGATTCAAGCCCTTTTGCAATACAGCCTTTATCTTCTTGTTGACCGTCTCATCGGTTTCGCCAAAGTACTGGCGCCTTTCGGAATGACCGATTATAACATATTTGCACCCGATATCCTGAAGCATAGGTACGGAGACCTCACCGGTGAAGGCTCCGCTATCCTGCCAATAGCAGTCCTGTGCCCCCAGCATTATGTTGCTGTCTCCAACGCTCATATTAACGGCATACAAGGCCGTAAAGGGAGGACAAACAACCACTTCAACATTCTCTGCCCCGGATATCCGAGGCTTCAGGTCATCTATAAGCTCCATAGCACCGTTAACCAGCTTGTTCAATTTCCAGTTTCCGGCAATAATAGGTTTACGCATTCTCTTACACTCCTCGTTGATTTAACATTTAGAATATAAAAAATCGGAATTTGCATAAAAGCCTGAACAAAAGAGGCTCATGCCTTCCGGTTCCTATATTTGGATCATTTATCATCCAGAACAGCGACACCGGGCAGTTCCTTTCCCTCAAGGAATTCCAGCGATGCGCCGCCGCCGGTGGATATATGGCTCATCTGCTCGGCATATCCCATCTGCTCCACAGCCGCCGCGGAATCTCCTCCGCCGATTATTGTCGTGCCCTTGCACTCAGCCATAGCCTCGGCGATCTTTCTGGTGCCTTCGGCAAAGGGCTTCATTTCAAAAACACCCATAGGGCCGTTCCAGATCACGGTTCGCGCGGTACGGATCATATCACCGAACATCCGTACGGTTTCCTGTCCGATATCGGCAGCCATCATATCTTCGGGAATCTTATCGATATCCACCACATGAGTCTCGGCATCCTCTGTCAGCTCAGATGTGATCACCACATCCACCGGCAACAGCAGGACTACTTTTTTCTCTTTTGCCTTGCGCAGCAGTTCTGCAGCCATCTCAACCTTATCTGCTTCCAGCAGGGAGCGTCCAACCTGATGCCCAAGACTGTAAAGGAAGGTATAGGCCATACCGCCGCCGATGAGCAACGTGTCCACCTTGTTAAGAAGGTTCTCTATTACAGGTATCTTATCAGACACCTTAGCCCCGCCGAGCACAGCCACAAATGGCCTCTCCGGGTTCTCCAAAGAGCGCCCCAAATAATCAAGCTCTTTCTCCATCAGGAAGCCTGCCACTGCAGGCTTGATATAATGCGCCACTCCCTCGGTTGAAGCGTGGGCTCTGTGAGCGGTGCCGAAGGCATCATTAACATAAATATCGGCCAATGCCGCTAACTTACATGAAAAATCAGAAGCATTCTTTTCTTCTTCAGAATAAAAGCGAATATTTTCCAGTAAAATAAGATCGCCGTCTTTCATACCGGCAACAGCGCCTTCTACGTCAGGGCCGATGCTGTCATCAAGCTTAAGAACGCTGCGTCCAAGCAACTCGCTAAGCCGTTCTGCAACGGGATCGAGACGAAGCTTATCAACAACCTGTCCCCTGGGACGTCCGAGATGCGATACAAGTATGACCCGGCCGCCCTTCTCAAGGAGGTAATTTATAGTCGGAAGCGCAGCCTTTATACGTCTGTCATCCGTAATCTTACGGTTCTCATCCAGAGGCACATTGAAATCCACTCTGACAAGCACTCGTTTTCCGGCAACATCTATATCTCTGATTGTTTTTTTATTCATGAGGCATACCCCCTTTTTTGGCTTTCAAATCTAAGGTCATTAAAAGTTTACGCCCGGTATACCTCTCAGTTGAAAGCTGCCGTTCCATCCGAGCGCCACCTTCTGTTGTCGGCTTTAAAGCTTTTTACGACATATGATTAATCAAGAAGGTGGCTTGCCATGCAAGCCACCTTCAGATCAATTGCTCAACTATTCTTTATCATGTAGAGAGCCAAATCTACCAGCCGATGAGAGTAACCCCATTCATTATCATACCAGGATAGAATTTTGGCCATGTTTCCGCCCATAACTACAGTGGAGAGAGCATCCACTACTGAAGAGAGCGGATTGCCCTTGTAATCAATGGATACCAGCGGCTCATGGCTGATGCCGAGTATGCCTTTCAGCTTGCCGGCGGCGGCTTCATCGAAAGCAGCATTCAGAGCAGCAGCATCGGAAGGTCTGGCCAGCTCCATCGTAAGATCGACAACGGATACGGTAGGCGTAGGCACTCGCATAGAGAATCCGTCGAACTTACCCTTAAGCTCAGGGATAACCAGCGCTACCGCTTTAGCGGCGCCGGTAGTAGTCGGTATCATTGACAGAGCGGCAGCTCTGGCACGACGCAGATCCTTATGCGGATAATCAAGAATAACCTGATCATTAGTATAGGCATGGATCGTAGTCATAAGCGCCTTGTTGATACCGAACTCATCATTAAGTATCTTGGCTACCGGAGCCAGGCAGTTGGTAGTACAAGATGCGTTGGAAACGATATTATGGCTCCTGGGATCGTATTTATCCTCGTTCACGCCCATGACAATAGTTATATCCTCATTCTTAGCCGGGGCAGAGATAATAACCTTCTTGGCGCCTGCCTCGCGATGGGCATTGGCCTTGACGGCATCGGTGAAGAATCCGGTAGATTCTATGACGACATCGATTCCCAGATCCTTCCAGGGTAATTTCCCGGGATCTCTCTCGGCCAGAACGGTTATATCCTTGCCGTTAACGGAAATTGCGCCATCTTTGGCAACTACCTCGGCATTAAAAATGCCGTAAGTGGAATCATACTTGAGCAGATGAGCCAATGTTTTGGCATCAGTCAAGTCATTAAGGGCTACAATCTCCAATTCGGGGTGGCCTTGCGCAGCGCGAAAGAAATTTCTTCCGATTCTACCAAAGCCGTTGATAGCAACTTTTACGGACAATGTGATCTCCTCCTGTCTTTTTTTGGCTTTATGACCTAAAGGCCCTTTCCAAAGAGTTAATTTTACAGCATTTGAAGCAGGATAGCAAGTATTTTTAAGGCTTAATGGCTATTAAATTACCGCCTCCATTACTGTATAGATAGCTTCGCCCAGCCGTCTGGGGCTGTGGCGCACCAGAACATTTCGGTTGATAAGGTGGCGCATGATCGGCTGTACTCCCAGTCTGACAATCTCCTCGGGAAGAGCTCTAACCAGTTCAGCTCCCTCTTCCCGATATTTTTTCAAAGCCTCTTCCGAGGGACGAGCATTATTTATCAGCATATAATCCACCACGCATCCGGCATGATCAATCAAAGCTTTGAGATGGTCGCCGGCGGTATATTGGTCAGTTTCACCGGGCTGGGTCATGACGTTGCAAACGTAGATTTTAACAGCCTCGGCCTCCCTGACGGCATTGGCTACATCGCTGATGAGGAGATTGGGAATAACACTGGTATAAAGGCTGCCGGGGCCGATAACAATGGCATCGGCTTCCTCTATAGCTTCCATCACTTCCGGTGCCGGCTTGCAATTATCAGGTTTAAGATAAACCCGCCGTATATTCTGATCAGACGCCGTAATGTTGGACTCTCCACATATCAAGGAGCCGTCATTCATCTCGCCCCAAAGAATCACATCTTCCAGAGTCGAAGGAAAGACGCGCCCTCTCACGGCCAAAACCCGGCTGGCCTCTTTAACAGCCACTTCAAAATCGCCCGCCACATCGGTCAGCGCCGATAAAAGGAGGTTGCCGAAGGCATGTCCCTCCAATCCCGGCAATCCGTTGAAGCGATGCTGAAAAAGACGTGTCATCAGAGGTTCGGCATCTGCCAGGGCGACCAGGCAGTTTCTGATATCACCAGGAGGAATAATTCCCGTTTCCCGGCGCAATATGCCGGAGCTGCCTCCGTCATCGGACACGGTTACTACTGCGGTAATATTGCTGGTATAATCTTTGAGACCTCGCAGAAGGGATGCCAGGCCTGTGCCGCCGCCAAAGGCTACAATTCTCAGCCCCTGCTCCAACTGATGTTTACGGTAGATAATATCGACTAATTGGCCATTGCCTATCGGCTGACAAGCGACAAATATGGACCTGAATATTTTGGCTGCCCCCCATATGCATACGGCTATGCCTATTCCCATAAGAAAGAGCCCGTTTGCCACAGGAGGAAGTATTTGGCCGATACTGATCCGACTCAGATGCTTTAATAGATCCTCAACTACGCCAAGAATACGTCCGTTGATCACCAGCGCCAAACCGGTGCCTATCAAAACCACACCGCATATCACCATTACCAACCAGCGCTTTACCCGCATACCGGGATAGAGCCACTTGAGCAGATGCATTCGTTTCTCAATACTCTTCTTCATAACCCTGCTCCGAAATCACGCCTTGCAGGCACAGCTGCCGGCTGCCGGCTATCGGTTGCCGGTTTCGAGATTCCCATGCACATACTCATGCCTGCCATCCCGGGTCTTTCACTCTTCATTACCGGACAACGCAGTCGAAAAGTTTGCACTTTCCAATCTGTTCATTATATCCCTGTGCTGCAGTACCGCCCGGTAACCCTTCTGCCGTAAATGTTGACAAAGGGCGGCAGATATAGCCACTGCACGATGCTGTCCTCCGGTGCAGCCTATACCGATGGTCAGATGCGCTTTGCCCTCTTTTATATACTGTGGCAGGAGAAAATCAACAAAGCTGTAAAGTCTGCTGATAAAGCGCTTGGTAACAGGCCATTTCATCACGTATTCGGCAACACTTCTATCTTCCCCTGTAAGCGCCTTCATTTCCTCGACATACTGTGGATTGGGAAGGAAACGAACATCGAAGAGCAGATCGGCATCCAGAGGAATACCGTATTTATAGCCGAAAGAGATGATTGTTATGGAGAGTCTCTCCTGCAAGAGCGTATCGCTGAACAGACATTCCAGTTTAGCTTGCAGCTCGCGAGCTGTCAGACCAGAGGTATCTATGATATTATCCGCTATGTCCCTGACGCCCTGGAGACGCTTGCGTTCAGCCTTGATGCCCTCCAGCACACCTCTCCGAATATCAGCCAGCGGTGGCTTGCGCCGGGTTTCTTTGAAACGCGTCACCAGCACCTGATCGGAAGCATCCAGGTAGAGTATCCTGTGGTCATATCCGGCACGAGCCAACTCATCCAGGGCTTCAAAGAGTTCACTGAAAAACTCTCCACCCCTGACATCCACCACCACTGCTATACGCCTTATCTTGCTCAAGCTCTGCCGGCAAAGTTCCGCAAAGCTATGCATCATTACCGGCGGCAGGTTATCAACACAAAAATAGCCCATATCTTCAAAACATCTTACTGCCTGAGTTTTGCCTGCACCGGATTGGCCGGTAATTATTATCATCTTAAAATCGTTCAAAAATTTCTCCCCTTCTTAGGCTGACAGCAGCCTGTTCAGTATCATACCGAAGAAGCTCATAACTATAGATCCTAAAAAAGCCGACAGAAAACCATCAACGGCAAAGCCGTTTATACCTATGCTTCCTGCCAGCCAGAGAAGCAATGCATTGATTACCAGTATTGACAAACCCAGTGTCAGAATGGTAATCGGCAGTGTTAAAAAGATCAACAACGGCTTTATCAGAGCATTTATCAGACCAAGTATTGCAGCTGCCAGAAATGCCGAAAGAACTCCCTCAATACTTATCCCCGGTATTATCAAGGAAGTCAAATAAAGCGCCGCTGTTGTCAACAGCCATTTATAAATCAGATAGGACATTTAACTTTGCCTCCCGTTCATTTATATTCAATAACTTTATTCAAGCTCTTTGATGCAAAATCCTGTTCAAATTAGCAATGTTATCAGAAAGCTCAACGGCATCTCGGTGTTTTGGCAGCAGATCCGCACTTCTATTCAGCGCCTTCTGCACCTAATCGATTATCCAGATATGCCTTCACACGTTCAGCCAGCGCCAAAGGGATGCCGCTGCGGGCAGCGAGTTCAGTCGATGGCATAAGCGCTATCTCCGCTACCGAGCCACAACTGCTGATCATCGCCTGCTTGCGAACCGGCCCCAGTCCTTTGATCTCATCCAATACGGAGCGACGCAACCGCTTTGCTCTAAGCCGCCGATGATGCTCTATAGCCGTACGATGAACCTCGTCGCGCAGCTGCTGTAGAACATGAAGTGGCCGAGAATCACGAGGCAATCGTAAAGGGAGCAATTGCTCCGGCAGATAGACCTCTTCCCGCCCCTCAGCCAGAGAGAGAACCTTTATCTTCCTTTCCAGGCCGGCTTCCCGGAGAAGAGATAGAGCAACATTCAGCTGACCACGGCCGCCATCGATCAAAATAGCCTGTGGCAGTATTTTTTCATCCTTAAGCAACCGCTTGAAGCGACGCCGCAACATTTCGGCCATCATGCCGTAATCATCCTGTTCGCGATTGAAATTACCCTTTATCCTGAAGTTTCGGTATTCGCTTCCCGCAAGCCTGCCATTCTCCATAACCACCATGGCTCCAACAGCATCGCTTCCTGCCAGATTGGAAATATCGTATGCCTCTATCCTGCACTTCTCACCGATATCGCCATATCCGACCAGGCGAAAGAGTTCTCTTAACGCTTCAAGATTATCGGCAGATCGCTTTTCGGCATTCCTGTCCGATATACCGGATAATTCAGCCCGCAGCTTATATTCAGCATTTATAGCCGCCATCTTCATCAGCTCATGCTTTGAACCGCGTAGCGGCAGATGTATCTTCACCTTACTGCCTAAACGTTCCTCCAGCCATCTTACCAGCAGCGCCTCATCATCAGGCGTATGTGAAAGGAGCAATCTCTTTATCGGATCATTGATTGCATAATACTGCGCTATAAAGGCAGACATCACTTCACCGTCAGAAGCACCGGCATCGTCAGCAGTAAAGAGACGCTGTCCCGTCAGTTTGCCGGCACGGACATTGAATATCTGCACGGCAATCCGTTGTTCAGCTCTGGCTAAGGCAATAACATCTCTATCTTCCAGGGATGTATCAATGATTTTCTGACGTTCCATCACTGCCTGCACGGCCTTTATCTGATCTCGGAAACGAGCTGCCTGTTCAAAATTAAGCGCCCCTGCTTCTGCTTTCATTCTCATAGAGAGCTCTTTTATCAGTTCCCGCCCATGACCACTCAAAAAGAGCGCGCTTCTGTGGCAAAGGTCAAGATACTCCTCACGGCTTACCGCTCCGCTGCAGGGGCCTGAACAGAGCTTGATCTGGTAATTGAGACAGGGACGATTTGCCTCTCTAGCGATCTCCTTTCGGCAACTACGAAGACCGAAAAGGCGCTTGACCAGCTTAAGTGCCTCTCTGACTCCACCGGCATGAGCGTACGGTCCGAAATACCTGGCACCGTCACGTTCTACCCGCCGGGCTATGAACAAACGCGGATAGCTTTCATCGACCGTCATCTTCAAATAGGGATAATGTTTATCATCCATAAGCAGAACGTTGTAATAAGGACGATGTTTCTTGATGAGATTGCACTCCAGCATCAAGGCTTCGATCTCGTTGTCGGTTATAATAATATCAAAATCTGCTATTTTTGAAATCAGCGCTATCGTTTTGGGATCATGCCGGCGCCCCTTTTGAAAGTATGAGCTTACTCTTTTACGCAATGAGAGCGCTTTGCCTATATAAATCACTTCACCCGCATCGTCCTTCATCAAATAAACCCCGGGACGATCCGGCAATTCGGCTCTTTTCCTCCGTAATGCACTCTTGACCTTTTGATCCGCTTGATCCGCAAGCGTGCTCAAATCTCGAATAACCAATCCGAAATTCCCACCTCTAACCCCTCATATCAAAGAGACTTACTCAGAGACCCGAATTGGCCTCCACGCTGCATAGCCCATCTTAGACAATTATACCATACAGGTCATGCGGGCCTGCATGAGTTACCCGGGCTCTGGCAAGGGAGCCAATCTGCGCCTGCCCGGTTAGGTAGACAGCGCCATCGATCTCCGGCGCATCGCGATGTCCGCGACCGATAAGCCCTTCTCTTTTTCGATCTTCGATTAGAACATCTATCTCCCTTCCTATCAGTCGGGCAGAGATATCGGCAGATATATCCGCTTGCAACTCCATCAGCCTCTCCTGTCGCCGCAATGCCGTGCTCATACGAACCCTGGGGCGCATATTATAAGCAGGAGTACCCTCTTCCGGTGAATATATAAAGAAGCCTGCCCTGTCAAAAGCAACCTCACGCAGGAACTTTCGCAAATGCAGATAATGCTCCTTGCGCTCGGTGGGATATCCGACAATAAAAGTCGAACGCAAAGTAGCATATGGATTTAGACGGCGCAGCTTTTGCAATTTATCCAGCGTTTGCCGAGAAGCGGACGGACGCCGCATGGAAAGCAGAATATCGGGATGAGAATGCTGCAGCGGTATCTCAAGATAACGACAGACCCTGGGTGCAGCAGCTACGATCTCGATAAGCTCATCGTCAAGCGAAGCCGGATGCGCATACATCAATCTGATCCATTCCAAGCCCCTGATATTTCCCAGAGCCAATATCAGCTCGGAGAGACGGCGTTTGCCATAAATATCTATGCCGTAGCGCGTGCTGTCCTGCGCTATAAGGATAATCTCTCTGACTCCGCCGGCCACCAATCCTTCCGCTTCATCTAATAACAATTCAAACGGCCGGCTGGCATAGCCGCCACGTATAACGGGAATAGCGCAATATGAGCAGCGATTATCACAGCCGTCGGCGATACGAAGATATGCACTCCAGGGAGGCGTAAGCAGTATTCGGCCGTAAGGCACCTGTCGCTCCGAAGCTCGCAGAGCGAAGGCAGGTAACTCTTTGCCCTTCTCTGCCAAAAGCTGCCGAAGCCCATTCCAATCCTTCAGGCCGACAAAGGCATCGACTTCAGGCAATGCCTTTGTCAATTCATCCTTATATCTGCTGACCATGCAACCCGTTACCCAGAGAGAGGCGCCGGTTTGAGATACCGCGGCAGCAGCATCTAATATAGCTTCGATGGATTCTTCCCTGGCACTCTCGATAAAAGCACAAGTATTTATAAGTACGATATCGGCCTGCTTCAGATCGTCTACCTGCGCAAGCCCGGCTGTCTGCATCAAATATAGAGCCTGCTCGGAATCGACCGTATTTTTAGGGCAGCCGACGGTAACGACCTTAACCTTCAAAGTCCGGCTCCTCTTCCTCCAGATACTCCGGTCCTACCAGGACATCACGTGCCTTGCTGCCTTCAAAGGGTCCAACGATACCGCGCTCCTCCATCATATCCACCAGCCTGGCAGCCCTGGCATAACCTACCTTGAGACGCCGCTGTAGCATGGAAATAGATGCCTGGCCGCTGTTGATAACCTGACGCACGGCTTCCATGAAGAGCTCATCATCGGCATCACCATACTCGGTTGGACATTCATCCTCCTCATCAACCGCCGGCAATATATCCATATATGACGTCCTGCCCTGCCGCTTAATAAAGTCGGTTACTCGTTCAATTTCCTCTTCCATCACGAATGCACCCTGCATTCTCATAGGCTTGGGCAGATCTACCGGCTGATAAAGCATATCGCCCCGCCCCATCAACTTTTCAGCTCCCGGCGCATCAAGAATGGTGCGTGAATCTATCTGCGAAGAAACGGCAAAGGAGATACGAGATGATATATTGGCTTTTATAGTGCCGGTGATAATATCCACCGAGGGACGCTGTGTGGCCACCACCAAATGTATACCAGTGGCGCGAGCCAGTTGCGCCAGCCGGCAAATCGAGTTTTCCACATCCATAGGTGCAACCAACATAAGATCCGCCAGCTCATCGATAATTACCACTATATACGGCAGCCCGTCATCCTTGTTTCGGCCGTTATAACCATCTATATTGCGAACTCCCTGCGAGGCAAAGAGCTCGTAACGAGATTCCATCTGCTTGACCACCCATTTCAGAGCGGCGGCAGCCTGCTTGACATCCTTGATAACAGGCATGGCCAGATGGGGCAAATGCTCATATACGTTCAATTCAACCCTCTTAGGATCTATCATGACCAGCTTCAGCTCATTGGGAGTAGCACGATAGAGCAAGCTCATTATCAGCGCATTGATACAAACGCTCTTGCCCGTTCCGGTTGAGCCGGCAATAAGGAGGTGCGGCATACGCGCCAGATCAGCCACTACGGGAGTTCCGGCTATATCTTTGCCTAAAGCAAAGGTTAACCTGGATTTGGCATTGCGGAACGGCTCGGTTTCGATCAGTTCACGCAGACGAACAATACTTACCTGTTCATTGGGAACCTCTACCCCTACAGCCGATTTTCCGGGAATAGGAGCCTCTATGCGAATATTGGATGCAGCCAGAGAGAGGGCGATATCGTTACTCAGATTGACAATCCTGTTAACCTTGACTCCGGGCGCAGGCTGAAGCTCATATCTGGTGATGGTCGGCCCCTGTTCTGCAGCCACGACTTTAACAGAGATGCCGAAATCTTCCAGAGTCTTCTCCAGCAGCAAGGCTTTGCGTTCTATCTCGCTACGATCAGATATAGAGGCGGATGCATTTCCTTCTAGCAAAAGAGATACCGCCGGCAACTCATAATTAGTAATCGCTTTTTTTTCAAGATCGGAGGTCATCTGCTCACCAGCAGGCAAGCCCGACCGGCAAGCAGGCTCCCGCCTCTGTTCAAGCCTGGCAGAAGATACGGCCTGCGTTCCCTCAGAAGAGGAAGACCTGGGGGCGTCGGCATCATCCATAAGCCTTATCTGTATAGGCTTCTCTATCGGCTGAGGCACGGTCAGCGGTGAACCTTCCGATAAGGGCTTCTCTTTGCCCGCACACTCTTTTGATGCTTTCCTTCCGACAGAAGCCGTAGAAGCAAGCATAGAGCGCCGTTTCCTATTCATGGCCGTGAAATGCTCATGAAGACCGCCTATCAAAGCCGCCAGCGAGAGATTAAAAAGCATGAGTATGGATATCAATGCCAGAGCACCAACAACTATATAGGTACCTGTACGCGAGAGCACTTTGACCAGCAGCCAGGCTAAGATAGCCCCTGCAAGACCTCCATACCCGCAATAACGATCCCATCCCCATGCCTGTTCCCAGGCTGAGAGATCGGCTAGTGTCATAAAAGAGATAAAAAGAAGAATTACGCCGGCTAATCTGTACCCCGACCAGGCCTGCGATCTCCTGACAATGCTGAGTACACCCAAAAAAATGAGCATCGGCGGCACGACAAAGGCGCCCAGCCCAAAGAGATATCGCAAACCATCGGCTACCCAGCTACCCAGACCATTGACTTGCTCCGGGCTTATCAGGCCGATAAAGATCAATATGCTCAGCGCGCAAAGAGCTATACCGGCTATGTCGAAGGCCAAGGGGTCTATCTCCTGTTTAGCCGGCCCTCGTCTTCTGGCCAAGGCTTCATACCTCCATTACTATCGGCATAAGCATAGGACGCCGCCGAGTTCTCTCCTTGAGAAAGCGGTTCATTATCTCCCGCATTCGAGTTTTAACGGCTGACCAATCGGTAACCTGCTGTTTTTCAAATTCAGCCAATGCCTGACTCAATCTATTTTTAGCTTCCTCCAGAATCTCCTCCGATTCTTTTTCATATATAAAGCCCCGAGAAACAATGTCAGGTCCTGCCAGAATACGTCCGGTTCCACGCTCCACGGTCAAAACGATAATGACCACACCATCGCTGGCCAGATGCATACGGTCTCGCAGGACCACCTCACTGACATCACCGACACCGAGGCCGTCTACCAGAACATCGCCGGCGGTAACCTGGCCGGTGATAGCACCGATACGATCCTTAAAGCTGACCACGTCGCCCGGTTCGCAAATAAAAACATGCTCCTTCGGTATGCCGATATCCGTCGTTATACGAGTGAAAGCCGCCATATGCCGATACTCACCGTGAAAGGGCATAACATACCGAGGCCTGACCAGATTGATCATCATCTTTATCTCTTCCTGGCTGGCATGTCCGGATACGTGAACCTCCATCATCTCGTCAGTGATTACATCGGCACCTCTTTTAAAGAGATAATTTATTGTCCGGGAGACCATGGTTTCATTTCTGGGAATGCAACTGGCCGATATAATAACCAGATCTCCAGGTGCCACATCGACTTTTTTATGCTCCTGCATAGCTATCCGTGTCAGAGCCGACATCGGCTCCCCCTGGCTGCCGGTGGTCAGTATAGTTACTCTATCACGCGGATAATCATCTATTTGATTAAGGTCAATTATGGTCTCGGATGGAATTTCGATATAGCCCAGTTCCGCCGCTTTATCGATAATATTGATCATGCTGCGCCCGGCTACAGCCACTTTACGACCATTATGATGCGATATATCGATCACCTGTTGTATGCGATGCACATTGCTGGCAAAGGTCGTGACCAGGACCCGCTGTTCAGCCTGCTTGATCAGCTGCTCCAGCGTATCACGAACACCTCTCTCCGATGGCGTATAGCCGGGCGAATCGGCATTAGTGGTATCGCAGATCAGCATCAGCACACCCTTATCGCCCAGCTCCGCCAATCGCGGAAAATCAGCTACACGGCCGTCTATAGGCGTCTGATCAAACTTGAAATCACCCGAATGAAGTATTATACCGGCAGGAGTATGTACAGCCAGTGCCGCACCACCCGGAATGCTGTGATTTATCCTTATATACTCCACCTGCACGGCGCCTGCCTTGATCTTATCGCCCGGCATCACCTCTCGCAAACCGGATTTGAATTCCACCTTATTCTCCTCCAGCTTGGAAGAGACTATGGCCAGCGTCAGCCCTGTTCCATAGACAGGAACATCCACTTCTCTTAAAAGATAAGAGAGCGACCCTATATGGTCCTCATGTCCATGCGTTAAAAAAACGCCCCTGATCCTCTTTTTATTTTCAAAGAGATAGGTCATATCCGGAATCACAATATCTATGCCCAGCATCTCCTCCTCTGGGAACATAAGCCCGGAATCTATGATAATAATATCGTCGCCATAACGTATAACGAACATATTCTTGCCAATCTCGGTTACACCTCCGAGAGGAATTACTGATAATTGTTTAGCCATTATTTCTCCTTTTCACTATCTATAAGTGCCTTGAGCCGAAGCATATCCTCTTTCATCAGCTCTTTCAATTCACCGCGATAAAGAGCGGCCGCAGGATGATACATCGGAAAATAGATAACGCCGCTGCGACGTACCGGAACACCATGATCCCTGGTGATGGACATATCAGGATCTATCATCGTCTGCATAGCAAAGCGCCCCAACGTACAGATAAAGATGGGCTCTATCAAAGCAATTTGCGAGACAAGATAGGGATTACAGCTCGATATCTCATCTGGCCGAGGATCTCTGTTGCCGGGAGGCCTGCATTTCACTATATTGGTAATAAAGATTTCTTCGCGCTTGATCCCTATCATCTTCAGCAGAGAGTCCAGCAGCTTACCGGCAGAGCCCACAAAAGGCTCGCCTTTAAGATCCTCCTGCTGCCCCGGAGCCTCGCCGATAAAGAATATGTCTGCATTCAGCGAACCCGTACCCGGTACAGCAGTGGTCCGTGATTTACATAGGGCGCACTTAGGACAGACAAGTATCTCCTGCCTGATTTCCTCAAGAACCTGAGCCCGGCTCAAACTCGATCAAGCTCCTTCATCACGCCGATAATCTTCTCCTCCTGGGAGGCATTGATATCCACCAAAGGTAATCTCAAAGCGCCGACATCCACTCCTCTTCTACGTAGGGCAGCCTTCACAGGAGCGGGATTGGTGGCAATAAAGAGCACCTTGAAAAGAGGCAAAAGATGCAGATGCAACCGCAGGGCCTCTGCGTGATTCCCTGACGCATATGCCTCAATCATTGCCTTTATCATGGGACCCGCCACATGAGAAGCGATGCTAATGACACCAACACCTCCAACGGACATCACCGGCAATGTTATACCGTCGTCACCGCTGTAAATATCAAAATCGTCCGGCACACCCGCAGCTATCTCCGCTACCTGCTCCAGATTCTTGCTGGCCTCCTTAACGGCCTTGATGTTCTCTGCGGCCGACAGCCTGATAACAGTATCCGCTTCAAGATTTACACCGGTCCTGCCCGGCACATTATAGAGAATAACCGGTAATTCAATAGCTTCGGCCACAGATCTGAAATGCCGATAAAGCCCCTCTTGCGAGGGCTTATTGTAGTAGGGGGTCACCAGCATCACAGCATCAATGCCCAAGTCAGCTGCCGCTCTGGACATGGCAATGGTGTCATCGGTAGAGTTACTGCCCGTGCCGGCAATCACACGAGCCTTGCCGCCTACCCTTTCGGTTACAGCTTTGAAGAGGCGCAATTTTTCTTCGTTGGACAGCGTTGGAGATTCGCCGGTGGTACCCGCCACCACAATTCCATCCGTGCCTTCGGCATGAAGCCTTTCCGCCAGATCGGCCGCCACTCCATAATCAACCTTCATATCCTTATCAAAAGGCGTGACCATGGCAGTCAGCAGCCTTCCCAGCCTGGCAGTGCCCATATTCTTTTCCTCCATGGCTATTTAGTTTGAAATCCAAAGTCTGAAACCTGAAGCAGTTCTAATTTACGCTTGGATAGAATTCCTCATTCTTTTATCCGAGCCTGCTTTTCAGTCTTCTTAAAACTACCCTTTCGAGCCTGAGCGTTCTCCCTCAGCCTTCAGGCATCAGACTGCTCATATCGCGTCAGCGCTATATAAGCCCTAATTCTATCATCTTCTCAGCAATCTGAACAGCATTAAGAGCCGCTCCCTTACGCAGGTTATCGGCAACCACCCAGAGATCGAGTCCATTCTGAAGGGATATATCCTCCCTGATTCTTCCCACCATAACATCATCCTTGCCTGCCGCCGTTATGGGCATAGGATAGATACACTCATCAGGGTTATCTACAACCCTTACTCCGGGAGCTTCGGCTAGAAGCATGCGGGCAGCGGCAGCTGTGAGCTTCCCCTCCGTCTGTACGTTTATCGCCTCGGAATGACCATAAAAAACCGGCACTCTGATGGTAGTGGCACTGACATCAATGCTGTTGTCGCCGAGTATCTTTCTGGTCTCATTGACCATCTTCATCTCTTCCCTGGTATAGCCGTTGGGAGTGAAAGCATCGATTTGCGGCAGGACATTCAGAGCTATCTGATAAGGATAGACCTCTGCCGAGATGGTGCACCCGCCAGCGTAATCCTTAACCTGCCGTTCCAGTTCATCCACAGCCAATTTGCCCGTTCCGGAAACTGCCTGATAGGTGCTGACTACTACACGCTTGATGCCGACTGCATCATATATCGGCTTGAGCACCATCACCATCTGAACGGTGGAGCAATTAGGGTTGGCAATCAACCCTTTATGTCTTTTCAGATCCTGCGGATTTACCTCCGGAATGACCAACGGTACATTCTCCTCCATACGGAAAAGGCTGCTATTATCAATAACAACAGCGCCTCGGGCAACGGCTTCCCAGCCAAACGCTCGGCTTGCACTACCGCCGCCGGCAAAGAGAGCAATATCAATGCCGTCAAAGCTACCCTTTGACGTTTCCTCAACCTTTATGCATTTATCCTTGAATTCCACTTCCGTCCCGGCAGAACGAGAAGTGGCCAAAGGCACCAGTTCCGCTACCGGAAAGTTCCTCTGCATAAGAATTTCAATCATTTTTCTGCCGACGGCACCGGTGGCGCCTACAACGGCAACTCTATAGCCACAAGGCATCTATGCTTCCCCTTTCATAATTTACAAAGACCGCGTCTACAGCCTGCCTTTAGAAAAATATAGCATGAAAAGGCTTACATGCCAAGCCATTCTCATTGCTCACAATCTATTTTTTGCAGCCGAACGTTCGCTTCAGACCCTTCACGCAGCCCATCTGCCGCAGCCGGTTTTTCGCTCTTTATCACGAACAACCCTGCTTCATAAAACTCTGTCCAACCCGTATACGAGGCCGGATAGCGACATAATCTTGCGGCAGGCCAGAATTACTCCCGGCATAAAAGCAGATCGATCGATAGTATCGTGCCTTATAGTCAGCGTCTGCCCCAGGCCCCCGAAGATAACCTCCTGCGAAGCTACAAAACCGGGCAACCGGACACTATGGATATTTATACCGCTCATCTCTCCGCCACGGGCACCCTCAATCACCGTCACGCTGGTCGGCGCCGAGCTCATCTGAGAGTCTGCCAAGATCATTTCAGCGGTTTTTATGGCTGTTCCCGAAGGAGCATCCAACTTTTTGTCATGATGAAATTCAATAATCTCTGCCTGTTTAAGGTGCTTTGCCGTTTCAGCCGCAAATTTCATCATCAATACGGCGCCTATGGAGAAATTAGGCGCTATAAGGAGACCCAGCCTCTTATCGGCAGCTATGGCCTCGATCTTAGCCAGGTCATTATCGCTCAGCCCCGTGGTGCCCACCACCGGGCGAACGCCGGCCTTGAGAGCTGTAAGAATATTCTCCATTACAACAGCAGGAAGGGTAAAGTCTACCATAACATCCGGTTTGGATCTTTTCAATGCGCTTTCAAGATCTCCAGAGACGGATAGCCCATCAATAACCCTCCCTGAGGCCGTAACGGCCGGAACAGAAGCTGCCCCGGCCTGAATATCAACAGCGCCTACAAGCTCCAGGTCGTCCTCTCCGGAAACGGCATCCAGAACCTCTCGGCCCATTCTGCCGCAAGCTCCTGTTACCAGAACCCTTATCCTCTTTTCGGAACAACGCCCCGCAGCCAAAGTTATCGCTTCCTTTCTTTCCATATAAGCTCCCTGATTATCTACGCGGGCGGCGTCCTTCCGGCCGCTTTTCGCCTCTCTCGCGTCTGCCTCCGGGACGCTCCTCTTCGCCACCTGTTTCCAGCAGGCCTCTGATAGTCAGATTGATCCTTCCCTGTCTGTCTATCTCTATTACCTTGACGGTAACTTCATCACCGACATTGACTACATCCTCGACACGCTCAACCCGTCGCGGCGCCAGTTCGGATATATGAACCAGCCCCTCCTTACCAGGAAGCACCTCGACAAAGGCGCCGAATGTCATTATACGCGTGACTCGGCCTGTATATATCTCCCCTGCCGTAACTTCCTTGGTCAGATTCTCGACCATTTTGACAGCACGCAGTGCCGATTCCTCATCCGTAGAGGATATATAGACCTTGCCGTCATCCTCGACGTCTATCTTGACCTCAGTAGCTTCAATTATCTTTTTGATGGTTTTACCACCGGGTCCGATCAACTCCCCAATCTTGTCGGGATGAATCTGGAGAGTTATTATCCTTGGAGCCTTGGGTGATAGATTCGATCTGGACTCAGAGATGGTTTTGTTCATGATATCGAGAATATAAAGCCTGCCCTCTCTGGCCTGCCCCAGCGCTTCACGCAGAATATCCATATTCAGGCCTTCAAGCTTGATATCCATCTGAATGGCATTGATACCATCTATTGTTCCCGCTACCTTGAAATCCATATCTCCCAGCGCATCTTCCATTCCCTGTATATCCCAGAGGACGACATGCCTGCTCCCATCCGTAACAAGACCCATAGCAATACCGGCCACCGCCTTCTTTACAGGAACGCCGGCATCCATCAAAGCAAGCGAACCCGCACATGTACTGGCCATGGATGATGAGCCGTTGGATTCCAGGACATCGGAAACCAGCCGCATGGCATACGGAAAATCCTCTTCAGAGGGCAACATCGGAAGCAAAGCCTTTTCAGCCAGTGCTCCATGGCCGATATCACGCCGGCTAGGGCTGCGTAAAGGCCTGACTTCGCCCACGCTATAAGGAGGAAAATTGTAATGATGCATAAAGCGCTTTGCTTCATCACCTATCAGAGATTCCATCTTCTGCGCCTCGCCCAGAGAGCCCAGGGTAACAGTATTGAGCACCTGAGTCTGCCCGCGGGTAAAGAGGCCTGAGCCATGCGTCATCGGCAAGAGGCCCACCTCGCAAGAGATCGGCCTGATTTCCTGCGGCTTACGACCGTCAGGTCGCACCTGCTCATCAAGAATCATTTGCCGAACGGTATTCTTTAGAGCATAATCGAAAGCTCCGATTATCTCAGCTTGAGCCTCCTCGCCCATAGCGACCGTAAAATGGTCGATCATCTCCTGTTTCAAGGCACCTATGGCCTCTTCCCGGCTCTGCTTATCGCTACTCATCACGGCCTGGCGCAGCTTCTCCGCGGCGTGAGCCGCTACAGCGGCACGAATATCTTCATCGGGCAAGAAGAGTCGCACCTCTCTCTTCTCTTTGCCGGCGCGCCTTATCATCTCTTTTTGGACGGCTATCAGCTTTTTAATATGCTCATGCGCAATTTCTATTCCCTTCAGCACTACATCCTCAGAAGCTTCCTTGGCATAAACCTGAACGGTGGTAATTGCATCCTCTCCGCCGGCAACGACCATATCCATCCGGCTCTCCTGAAGCAGATCATAGGGGGGATTGACAATATACTCATCATTGATACAGGCAATTCTAACAGCGCCTACCGGCCCGCTAAAGGGTATATCGGATATCGACAATGCCAGTGAAGCACCGTTTATTGCCAGGATATCTGCCAAATAATTATTACTGGCAGACAATGGCAGAACGATGATCTGCACATCATTACGCATACCCTTGGGGAATAACGGTCTGATAGGCCTGTCTATCAGCCGTGATGTCAATACCGCCCTTTCGCTGGGACGGCCCTCACGCTTGAAATACCCTCCCGGAATACGGCCGGCCGCATAAAACTTCTCTTCAAAATCCACCATCAGCGGAAAGAAGTCTATTCCCTCCCTGGCCGTCTCAGACATTGTAGCCGTCACCAGCAAAACAGTATCCCCGGAATGAACAACCACTGCTCCGTTAGCCTGCCTGGCTAAATTGCCCGTTTCAAATGATATATTACTACCGCCTAATTCCAAACTTACTTCAATCTTTTCCATTCTCTTCCCTCATCTTCATTCTTCCATTTCATTCTTTCTTATAAAAAAAGCGGGTTGCCCCGCTTTCTTTATCTTCTCAGCCCTAATTTGGTTACTATAGCTCTGTATCTCTCCACATCCTTAGCAGTGAGATAGTTGAGAAGCCTGCGACGCTGCCCAACCATCTTCAGCAGACCACGTCTTGAATGGAAATCCTTCTTGTTAGCCTTCAGATGCTCCGTCAATTGCTCGATACGAGCAGTAAGCATGGCTATCTGGACTTCCGCCGACCCGGTATCACTCTCATGAATTCTGTATTGAGCCATGATGTCGTTCTTCTTGTCCCTGGATAACGGCATACCCTTTCACCTCCAATTACAAACCCCGCATTCCAAGTACGTCGTCGGTGAATCGAGCGCCCTAGAGCACGGTTCGGGTGTAATAATAGCATAGTCGCCGGCTGTTGTAAATAAAAATCCAAGGTTTGATTTTTAACCGCTCTTAAAATCCTCCATTTTTTTACTGCTCATTTATCTTTATATCAGCCAGCTTTGTCCTGGCCGCTTCCAGATCGAGAGATATCCTTCGCTGCAAAAGAAGGGGATCGGCGAAGGCTTCCTCGTC
This sequence comes from bacterium UBP13_UBA5359, assembly GCA_002410925.1. Classification (GTDB taxonomy): domain Bacteria; phylum UBP13; class UBA5359; order UBA5359; family UBA5359; genus UBA5359. Next base: position 44,748 of record DHPR01000033.1, on the reverse strand, counting down.
ACGAAGACGTTCAGCTATATACATAGAGAGCTTCCTGCCGTAGATATCGCCGGAAAAACCGATTATATGTACTTCAAAGGACCTTTCGGAAGATCCGAACGTCGGCCGAAAACCGATGTTGGCAACTGCCGGAAGACGCTCTCCGTCAAGAATTGCATATCCGGCGTAAACTCCGTTAGCCGGAAGAAGCTTCTCCGAGGCTACTGAGAGATTAGCTGTAGGAAAACCGAGTCCTCGCCCTGCCATTCTGCCCTTTACCACCACGCCACTGGCCGAATAGAATCGTCCCAGCATTGCAGATACAGCAGGCATATCTCCCCTATCCAAAGCCTTTCTAATTCTAGTGCTGCTTACAGGCTTATCCCGCCAAAGGGCATGATCCACCCTGTGAAAACCAAAGGCATAATCAGCTGCCAAATGCCCAAGAACCTCAAGAGTCCCGCCGCGTCCTTTGCCCAGAGCAAAATCCGGTCCTACTATTAATTCGCACATTTTCGACGGCAAGAGCCTTCCCCGAATAAATTCTTCAGCATCAATAGCAGCTAATTCCGCAGTAAAATCCAGGCTGAGTAATTCATCTATAGCCATGCTCTGCAAAATATCCCTTTTTTCTTCCGCTGTGGTCAATAATAATGGAGAGGCACCGTAAAGAAGAGCATCAGGATGCGAGTTGAATGTCACCACTGTAGCAAATGCTCCCAGAGCCTCAGCTCTCTCTTTAAGAGAGCTGAGAAGCAATTGATGCCCTATATGCAATCCGTCAAAAACGCCTATGGTTATTACTCTGCCGCCGTGATGCTGCGGCAAAGGAAAATCCTTAAAAAGATACATCATCCAAAACCTTCTTGGGCTTAAGAGAGACGATCCCTTTGTCGGAGCGCATCTCAGCTATTCCAATGAACACTTTTTCCTCTTCATAAACCCTGTAATCACCGGGAGCGGTCACCGCAGCTGGAACTATCCGGCCATGCTTAAAGCTCTCGGTCTGCGCCTTGTCCAGGCCGACTGCCGGGAGAGAAGAGGCCAGCCCGTCTATCTTATGCATAAACGGCATAAAATCTTCACCGGCAAGCGCCGATCCGGGAGACTCCAGGCTCTTTCGCTTTTGTGCCTCTATGCTCTTTTCAAATAGATCATGCAATGTACAGGCTTCATCTATACGATGCTTGCCCGATGATCTCCTTACCAGAAAAGAGATCGCCGCTCCACATCCCAAGGAAGCACCGATGTCATAACACAGAGTACGTATATACGTACCCCCGGAGCAGATTACATCCATCATTACGATTGGAGCCTTTCCGGATATAAAATCCACCACTTCCAGATCGTAGATATGTACCTGTCTGGGCGCCCTCTCCACTACTTCCCCCTGACGGGCAAGCTCGTATAACCGTCTACCGCCTATCTTGATAGCAGACATCATCGGCGGAATCTGGTCGTAATCCCCTTTAAATCGCTGGATCGCCTTCATCAGGTCTGCCAGCTCGATATCCGCAGCGTCATGCCTGGATAGAATACTTCCAGTAGTGTCCTGAGTATCGGTCTCCATTCCAAGGATCATTTCAACGCGATAGCTCTTTTTCTCCGCCGCAGCATACTCCATCAGCCTTGTACCCTGCCCCAAAGCAAGGATCATCAAGCCGGCCGCCGCCGGATCCAGCGTGCCCGCGTGGCCGACACGGCGTTCACCGGTAATATGCCTTACCGCAGACACCAGATCATGCGATGTCATGCCAGGGGGCTTGATTAACTTCAGGTAACCGTTCATCTCAGTCCCAGATGCTCCCGCAATAATTGTACGGTCTTTTCCACTATTACAGAGAGGGGTTCAGAAGAGAGAAAACCAGCAGCAGCTCTATGACCGCCACCGCCCAGCTCTCTGGCTATTTCCAGAACATTAAAATTATTCTTGGAACGCAGGCTGGCCTTTATTTTGCCATCAAATCTCTGGCTGAAGAGCACGGCAACCCTTACGCCATCTACCGAGCGAATAATATCTATGGCCCCGTCCAAATCCGACTCCGACAGTTTCAAATCCTTAAGTCTATCCTGGCTGATTACCGACCAAGCCAGCGTATCCTCTACAACCATATCTTCGATTATAGCAGCCTGCAGAGAAAGCTGGTTGAGCGAACGCCTTTCATATATACGTGAAGCAATCTCGGCTGGCTGCAATCCATGCTCTATCAGGCCGGCTGCCAGGCGATGAGTATGCGCCGTCGTATTGGCATATCTGAAGCTGCCGGTATCGGTAAGAATAGAAACGTAAATACATTCCGCCATATTGCGGTCTATCGCCACGTCTAAAGCACGGGCCAGAGCATGCACTTGCTCACCTACGGCTGCCGCCCGAGGATTAATATATCTATAATCGCCGAAAGTGCCTGTGGTAGGATGATGATCTATATTGATTAATGTTCTGGCATGGCTGAATAAATCCACTCTATCGGAAACACGTCCGCCATTCTCGCAATCCAAAACCAAAGTTATATCAAACTTCCCCGCCAAAACGGTATTTACTTCTTCCACCAGGGGGAGAAAACGATACAACGGAGGAACGCCATCTTCGAGGAATAAGTATGTTTCCTTACCCATTTTTTTCAATATAGCGGCCATTGCCAGCATTGACCCGATAGCATCGCCATCGGGATTTTTATGCGAAGTTATAAGGAAGAAACGATTATTTATGATAATATCCAATATCTCGTCAGGTACGGCCTCACTCTTTCGCATCTTCGTGCCTCTCTTCGTTTACCTGTTTAAGCAACCGCTGTATTTTATCTCCATATTCGATAGATGTATCCAACTTGAAAGTCAGCTCCGGGATATAGCGCAGCCTGACACGGCGTCCCAAAGCACCCCGAATAAAGCCTGCAGCCGATTGAAGAGCAGCCAGGCTTCTGTCCTTCTCCTTCTCATCGCCGAATATACTGACAAATACCTTGGCATAGTGCAGATCAGAACTTACTTCCACAGAAGTAATCGTTATAAACCCTATGCCGGGATGCTTGACCTCTCTTCTGACTATATCGCTTATCTCCACCTTTATCAATTCTTGAATTTTCTCTATCCGTTGTGACGACATTCAAGCACCTCCAACATCGAGCACTGTTTTTATTCACAGTTCATGCTCACAGCTCTCTGTTGATTCTCTTTATCTCTTTGGCTTTACCGCTCTTCTCATCGATATCGATGAGAAGAGCATTGAAAATCATAGGCCGATCAGCGACTTCAAACTTCACAGGCATCTGCGTAATAAATTTGCGCAGAATCAATGCCACCTCTACGCCCAGAATGGAATTACGAGGACCTACCATACCGATATCCGATATCATGGCTGTTCCCTGCGGCAGCACACGCTCGTCAGCTGTCTGCGTGTGTGTATGCGTCCCGACTACGGCTGAAACCCTGCCGTCAAGATACCAGGCCATAGCCTGTTTTTCCGAAGTGGCCTCAGCATGGAAATCCACCAGTATATTCGGCGTCACATCAGCCAGGGAAGCGATAATATCATCCATTGCTCTGAAAGGATCATCCAAAGTATTCATGAATACCCTGCCCATAAGCGAAACGACGGCTATTTTATAACCTTGCATATCGATGACCGTCAGAAAGCGCCCGGGCGTGCCCGGCGGATAATTTGCCGGACGAAGCACATAATCCAAGCTATCTATCTCTGCCGCCATCTCACGTCTATCCCAGACATGGTTGCCGGTAGTCACAACATCGGCGCCGGCCAGCCTTACCTGCTCCGCCACCTGAGCATTGATACCGAATCCGGCTGCCGCATTCTCACCGTTAACAACGGTAAAATCCACATGAAACTCAGCCTTTATACCGGGAAGGTTCTCTCGCAAGCAGACTCTGCCCGGTTTACCAACGATATCTCCAACCATCAGAATACGCATATATCGCTCCAAAAAAAGGCCTGGCGACGCCTCAAAGCGCCGCCAGGCATAGTCTAATAATTTATTTGGCGTATTCTATCGCCCGAGTTTCCCTTATTACAGTAACCTTGATCTGTCCGGGGAACTCCAGTTCATCTTCAATACGCTTAACTATATCCTTGGCCAGATTAATTGCCGCCAGATCGTCGATATCGTCAGGCTTAACCATAATACGAACCTCTCTGCCGGCCTGTATGGCATAGGATTTTTCCACGCCTGTGAACGAATCTGCTACATTTTCCAATTTTTCCAGGCGCTTGATATAATTCTCTAACGATTCTCGCCTGGCACCGGGGCGAGCAGAAGAAATAGCATCTCCGGCCTGCACCAGGAGAGCCTCCATAAGCCCACACTCTTCCTCACCGTGGTGTGCTGCTATGGTCTGGATTACTTTGCCGGATTCCCGGTATCGCTTGGCCAGATCAGCACCTATAGTTGCATGCGGCCCTTCCACTTCATGATCTACCGCTTTGCCTATATCATGCAGAAGACCGGCTCTCCTGGCAAGCGAAACATCCAGCCCGACTTCATCGGCCATCAACCCTGCCAGCCAAGAAACCTCTTTTGAATGCTGAAGCACATTCTGCCCGTAGCTGGTGCGGAATCTTAATCTGCCCAAAAGCTTGGTCAGTTCCGGGTGTATGCCCTGAATACCGGTTTCCAGAAGGGCTCTTTCACCCTCCTCCTTTATTTGCGCATCGATCTCAGCCCGTGCCTTGTTCACCAATTCCTCTATCCGTGCCGGATGAATCCGACCGTCAATAAGGAGCTTTTCCAAAGCCACACGCGCAATCTCGCGCCGGACCGGATCAAAAGCGGATAGAATAACGGCTTCAGGTGTATCATCAATGATAAGGTCGACACCTGTACAGGTTTCAAATGCCCTTATATTACGCCCTTCACGGCCGATTATCCGGCCTTTCATATCATCACTGGGCAACGGCAAAACCGAAACAGTGGATTCCACCACCTGATCAGCAGCACACCTTTGAACTGCAGCCGTAATTATCTCTCTGGCTTTATTCTCCGCTTTCTCTTTAGCTTCCGCCTCGATACGCCTGATCAGGTCAGCGGCGTCATCCCTGATCTCATCCTCCACCTTTTGCAAAAGGAGCCCTTTGGCCTCCTCGCTCGTAAGCCCTGAAACTCTTTCGAGCTCAACCTGGCTTTCGCGTTGAAGGCGTTCAAGATTATCCCTGATGGAAGCATTCTCCTGATCGCGCTGCTGCAGCACTCTCTCCTTTTTCTCCATTGTGCTCAAGCGGCGCTCGAGGTTCTCCTCCTTCTGCGTCAGGTGCCGCTCCGTTCTCTGCAATTCGATTCGCCGCTCGCGATTCTCTTTCTCAAGTTCATTGCGCAGCCTTAGCTGCTCATCCTTTACCTCGAGAAGCGCTTCCTTAGATTTGGCATCCGCTTCCCGCTCAGCATTGGCAATTATATCCTTAGCCAATACCTCCGCTGTCTTAATCTTGCTTTCCGCAATTCCTTTTCTGATCAAATAACCAACAAGCAACCCTGATAAAAGAGCTGCGATAGCTATCATCAGCAACTGAATAACCATACTTATCATATTCACCTCCCTTCCTCTAGCTGAAAAAGACGTCATGCTTTTTGCAAGTTATTACTACCACGCTCAATACTTTTTCAGGAGGTGGTTTCAATGTACATGCGATCAAATCGCAAAGTTATTGTACTTCATTTTCATCAAAGGTGTCAAGGAAATTGAGTCGAACATGACTCAAAGCTCTCCTAACAGCCTTATAAGAGAAGCCTCGCCGGGATAGATAACCGGCCAAACGAAGAAGTCTTTTCTCCGCCGACAAGCCTGATAGACGTTCCCATCTGGCTTCTGCCAGAGAGAGCGCCAATGCCTCTTCATCATCATCAGAGTACATTTCCTTTATGCTTTCGCCTATAATTTCGTCAGCCACCCCCTTCTTCTTTAATTCATATCTGAGCCTTCGCCTACCAGTAGGCCTGGCCCCCATACCTGTTCTGATAGCGCTGCGGACAAAGCGCTCCTCATCGAGCAAGCCCTCATCAAGCAACCGGATAACAACGCTCTCGATAAGCTCTTTATGATAACCCTTCCGTTTCAGTCTATCCCTTATCTCCCACAGACTGCGGTCACGATATGTCAGCAGCACCAGAGCGGCTTCATAGGCAGCCGCCGCAGAATCATCCATCTTTGCTTTTCTCAGCAGCTTTCAAGCCTGCCGCTTCCAATATCCCGGCTTCTATTTCAGTCGCCACTTCCGGGTTGGCCAACAGATATCCCTTGGCATTTTCACGCCCCTGCCCCAATCGGTGTTCGCCGTAATTAAACCATGCTCCGGTCTTACCGATTATATCGTAAGCCACGCCCATATCCAGGATATCTCCCTCTCGCGATATGCCCTTGCCGTAAATAATATCGAATTCGGCCTGCTTAAAGGGCGGAGCCATCTTATTCTTGACTACTTTCACTTTGGTCCTGGTTCCGATAATCTCATTCCCGGACTTAAGCGTATCCATTTTTCGAACTTCCAGGCGTACAGAGGAGTAAAACTTCAAAGCTCGGCCTCCCGGGGTGGTCTCGGGGTTACCGAACATGACACCGATCTTCTCCCTGATCTGATTGATAAAGATGGCTGATGTTTTAGATTTACTGATAGCACCGGTAAGCTTACGTAGCGCCTGCGACATCAACCTTGCCTGAAGACCGACATGCGAGTCGCCCATCTCACCCTCTATCTCCGCCCTGGGGACCAGAGCCGCCACAGAATCGATAACCACAGCATCTATAGCGCCGCTTCTAACCAGTATCTCCGCAATTTCCAGAGCCTGTTCTCCGGTATCCGGCTGCGAGATCATCAATTCATCGATGTTGACCCCTACATTACGAGCATAGGCAGGATCCAAAGCATGTTCTACATCTATAAAAGCTACTGTTCCGCCCATTTTCTGAGCCTCAGCTATAATATGCAGAGACATCGTCGTCTTGCCGGAGGCCTCCGGGCCGTATATCTCGATTACCCTTCCCCGTGGTATGCCGCCTATACCAAGGCAGATATCCAACGACAGCGATCCCGTAGGGATCACTTCCACCTGCATATTGGCTCCGGCTTCGCCAAGGAGCATAATGGATCCTTTGCCAAAGCTCTTCTCCACCTGGGCTATTGCCAGTTCCAGAGCTTTTTCCTTTTCCAGCATATTCTTCCTCCCCATTCAAAATATCCAGCTAAACCTGCAAATGAACTTAAACCCCTAGCAAACGGACTCGAATCCCAAACAACCTACCCCAACACTGAACAACCCGACCCAGCCTCCACCCCCCGGCTATGTCATTATACAACAAACATCTGTTCTCTTTCAAGCATTTGCCCTTGTCAGATGCATTTCAATTAACCAGAGGAGGCCGGGCCACTTCAGTATACACCGAAGCTTCCCTTCCCAGACAGCTGCTCATAAGAGATATGCCGCCAATCAATTGTCTGCCTATCTTGATATCGATCATAGCGGCAAGACATTAATAAAGAGCCTTGCCGGTCCGCCCTCCAACTTCAAAGCTCTTCAGCCAGCAAATAGCGCCGCAGCATATCCAGAGCCGTTCTGGCAAATCGGAGCTTATTCTCCTCACGCCCGCCTTTGAAGCGCGCCTTCTTAACAACCTGGCCATCCGTCGTGGATAGCCCTGTGTAGAGAAGCCCAACAGGCTTCTCCGCAGTGCCGCCGCTCGGGCCGGCTATTCCGGTAAGAGATAATCCTATATCAGCATGAAATGCCTTGCGAACACCCGCAGCCATCGCGCCGGCGCATTCCGGACTTACCGCACCATAATTACGGATTAGCGCCTCATCTACCCCCAGCAATTCTATTTTAGCGCTGTTGGCATAAGAGATAATACCACCTGGAAAGTTTACCGAGATGCCCGGAATGTTGGTAATAAGGTGAGCAACCAGGCCGCCGGTACAGGACTCTGCCAAAGCCAGCTTCATTTTACGCTCCTGCAACAGCCGAACCACCGCACCCTCCAGGCTCTCCTGATCCGTGCCATAGACAGCCTCGCCGATAACTCCCTGCAAACGGGATTCAACCTCCGACAGCATGGCCTCCGCCTTCTCTGCTGTTTCAGCTTTAGCCGTCAGGCGTAAATCCACGCCGGCGGGATGCGCCAGTGGAGCTATAGTAGGATTATTCTGGTGTCTTATAATGCTATCAAGCTTCTCCTCCAGAGATGATTCCCCTATGCCGCAGGTGTGAATTACCCGGGAGCGAATCACCTGACACCCTGCATATCCTCTCTGACAGAGCAGATCATATACCCGAGGCAGCATGGGCTTCATTTCAAAGGGCGGACCGGGCAGAGCAATGAAGACCCGATCGTTACGTTCAATAAAAATGCCAGGTGCTGTTCCGACAGCATTATCTATCAGGATGCCGCCCTCGGGACAGAGAGCCTGCTTACGGTTGGATTTCGCCATAGGATACCGCCTGTCCTTAAAGAAGGCTTCCAGCCGACGGATTATCCGAGGATCCTCCTTCATCTCCAGCCCCCAGAGCCCGGCAATAGCCTCTCTGGTCAGGTCATCCATGGTAGGACCAAGCCCTCCTGTAGTGATGACGATATCTGCCCTGGAAAAAGCCTCTCTGAGAGCATCGATTATCCTTTCCAGATTATCGCCCACCGTAGTGCGTCTATAGATGCTGATACCCCAATCAGGCAAAATGGTAGAGATATAAGCAGCATTCGTATCCACTATCTGACCCAGCAATAGCTCTGTGCCCACTGAAAGGACTTCAGCAGTTACGTTCTCTTTGCGCCCCCCGGACATAGTTATTCGTTCCGGCATCCTTTCACCTCCTCATATCTATCCCCAGCACCGGCCGTAAGAAACGTCCGGTATGAGAATTCGGAAAGGTCGCTACACGCTCGGGCGTGCCGCAGGCAACCAGTCGCCCGCCCAGCTCTCCTCCCTCCGGCCCCAGGTCTATAAGGTAATCGGCGCACTTTATCACATCCAGATTATGCTCTATAACTAGGACCGTATTGCCCGCTTCCACCAATCTGTCAAGAATTGCCAGAAGTTTTTTGATATCGGCAAAGTGTAATCCTGTAGTCGGCTCATCCAGTATATAGAGAGTATTGCCGGTGCCGCGCCTGGATAACTCGGTTGCCAGCTTGACACGCTGAGCTTCGCCACCGGATAATGTGGTCGCCGGCTGTCCCAGCTTGATATAGCCCAGTCCCACCTCATGCAGAGTCGTAAGCTTATTCTTTATTCTAGGAATATTTTTAAAGTGCTCCATGGCCTCATCCACCGTCATATCCAGTACATCGGCGATGCTCTTGCTCCTGTAATGCACCTCGAGCGTTTCCCGGTTATAGCGGCGTCCTTTGCATACCTCGCAGGGAACATAGACATCAGGCAAGAAATGCATCTCTATCTTGACTATACCATCACCCTTGCACGCCTCACACCGGCCGCCCTTGATATTGAAGCTAAAACGCCCCGGCTTATAACCGCGCATCCTGGCCTCCGTCGTCATGGAGAAAATCTGTCGCACATAATCGAAGAGTCCGGTATAAGTGGCGGGGTTGGAACGCGGAGTTCTGCCTATAGGAGACTGGTCAACATTGATTACCTTATCCACATATTCTTGGCCGGTAAGTTCGTCATGCGCACCCGGCTCCTCATGTTTGCCGTAGAGATCTTGATAAAGACGTTTGAAGAGCACATCATGAACTAAAGTGCTCTTGCCGGAGCCGGAAACGCCGGTAACGCAGACAAAGATGCCCAGCGGTATTTCCACATCAATTCCCTTGAGACTGTATTGCCGTGCCCCCTTGATTACCAGACTGCGTCCATTTGCCCGGCGCCTTTCTACCGGTATCTCGATGCGATCCTTCCCGGTCAGATAACGTCCGGTTATTGATTGAGGATCACGGCAGATTTTCGCCACCGTTCCCTGGGCTATCACCCGGCCGCCATGCTTGCCTGCACCCGGACCTATATCAAGAACATAATCGGCGGCTCTTATAGTATCCTCATCATGCTCCACAAGGATAACGGTATTGCCAAGATCTCTTAATGCCTTAAGCGTGCCGATAAGTCTTTCATTATCACGCGGGTGCAAACCTATCGTCGGCTCGTCCAGAATATAAAGCACGCCCATCAGGCCTGACCCTATCTCTGTAGCCAGCCGTATCCGCTGGGCCTCTCCTCCTGCCAGAGTAGATGCTCCCCTGTTCAAAGTCAGATAATCAAGTCCTACATCAGCCAGAAAGAGAAGACGACTGCGAATCTCTTTTAAGAGCTGTCGGGCGATATATGCCTCACGCTCACCCAGCTTCAATCCATCGATGAACTCTATAGCCTGCTCTACCGATAAGCGGCAATATTCATCTATCGATAGGCCGCCAACAGTTACAGCCAGGCTCTCCGGCTTCAACCGGGCTCCGTTGCAAGACTGGCAGGAACGAAGAGTCATATAACGCTGTAATTCTTCACGCTCTGCATCACCCTCAGCATCACGATATTTAACGTTAAAGCGGTTGATCAAGCCTTCAAAGTAAATGGAGTAATCTCGCTGACGCCCCTTGAAGTTGCAGTATGTAACCCTGATTGGCTTATCGCCCCCGTAAAAAAGAAGCTCTTTTTGCTCTGCGGTAAGGGTGGATACCGGCGCATCCGGATCTATATCATAAGCGTTGCATAATCCATTTATCAGAGCGGGATAATAGTTGGATACCGCCCGCCGCCAAGGAAGAATGGCACCCTCTGACAGAGAGAGACTCTTCTCCGGCATGATAAGATCAGGATCGAACTCCGCCACCACTCCCAGACCGGAACATGTAGGGCAAGCACCATAAGGGTTGTTGAAGCTGAATATTCGGGGAGAGAGCTCTTCCAGGCTGACACCGCAGATTGGACAGGAGAAGCTTTCACTGAATAGCAGCGCTTCCCCTTCTAACAAATCGGCAATGACCAGCCCCTTGCCCAGCTTCAGTGCCGTTTCCACCGATTCAAAGACGCGACCTCTGATATCAGGCTTCACTACCAGGCGATCAACAATCACAGAGATATCGTGCTTCTTGTCTTTATCCAGCTCTATCTTCTCACCAACATCATAGATTGCGCCATCCACCTTGACCCGGACAAAGCCCTGCCGCCTCACGTCGTCAAAAAGCTGGCGATATTCCCCCTTACGGCCGCGTACCAGCGGCCCCAGCAGATTGAGCCTGGTTCCATGCGGCAAATCCATAATGCGATCCGTTATCTCCTCTACGCTCTGGCGAGCTATGGTACGCCCGCAGATGTGGCAATGAGGCCTTCCTATACGAGCATAGAGCACTCTAAGATAATCATAAATCTCCGTTACCGTACCCACGGTAGAGCGCGGATTACGACTGGTTGCTTTCTGATCTATGGAAATGGCCGGTGAAAGACCCTCTATATAATCCACATCCGGTTTATCCATCTGCCCCAGAAACTGACGAGCATAAGGCGAAAGAGATTCCACATAACGCCGCTGTCCCTCGGCATAAATGGTATCCATAGCCAGAGAAGATTTGCCCGATCCGCTCAATCCGGTGATGACCACCATCTTATTGCGAGGAATTTCGACATCGATATTTTTGAGATTATGGACGCGTGCGCCCCTGATTACAATTTTATCCTTTGGTTTGCTCATAATTTCTCTCTCAAATGTTAAATAACGAACCCCAACCTGCAAACGCACTCAAATGCTAAATAGGTCGTCCGCACTCCTGGCTCCTGGCTCCTGAACCTGCAAACGCACTTAAATCCCGAACAACCAACCCACTTCATTTCAATTCCTTTATTCTGTCACGCAGCCAGGCAGCCAATTCAAAATCCAGATCCTGAGCTGCACGCTTCATCTCTCTTTCAAGACGAGCGATTCTGTCACCCATATCGGTAGGATCACCCTTATCTACCTTTCTGATATCGGCCTCATAAACTGCTTTTGCCTCCTGCAGACGCTTCTGCTCTATGCCTTCAGCGATATCGGTTATCGCTTTATGCACACTCTCCGGCGTTATATCATGCCGCCGGTTATAATCCTCTTGAAGCCGGCGTCGTCTCTCTGTTTCGATGATGGCGCGTTCCATAGAATCCGTCATCCTGTCGGCGTAGAGGATGACCCGTCCTGCCAGATTGCGAGCCGCACGACCGATAGTCTGCACCAGCGAAGTTTCAGACCGCAGAAAGCCCTCCTTATCAGCATCCAGTATGGCTACCAGAGCTACTTCCGGCAGGTCCAATCCCTCACGCAAAAGGTTGATGCCGACGATAACATCGTGAACACCGGAACGGAGATCTCTAAGCACTTCCACTCTCTCGAGCGTAGCTACATCGGAATGCAGATAGTTGACCTTCAATCCCATATCCGCCAAATACTCCGTCAGATCCTCAGCCATCCGCTTGGTAAGTGCAGTTACAAGCACCCTTTCTCCTTTAGATACGGCCGTCCGTATCTCTCCAATAAGATCATCCACCTGATTTTGAGCCGGACGAAGAATAACCTCAGGGTCTATCAGACCTGTAGGGCGTATTATCTGCTCCACCATGCATTGGCTAACGCTTGCTTCAAAAGGTCCCGGCGTAGCTGAAAGAAAGATACACTGATTGATCCTCTCCGTAAACTCTTCAAAGCGCAGCGGACGATTATCATAGGCAGATGGAAGCCTGAAGCCGTAATCTACCAGAGAATCCTTTCTAGACTTATCGCCTCCATACATAGCCCTTACCTGAGGGCAGGTAACGTGCGATTCATCTATAAAGAGCAAATAATCATCCGGAAAATAATCCAGCAGAGTATATGGGGGTTCTCCGGGCTTACGGCCGTCAAAGTGCCTGGAATAATTCTCCACTCCCTGGCAATAGCCTGTTTCCCAGAGCATATCCATATCGTATCTGGTACGCTGTTCCAATCGCTGTGCTTCCAGAAGCTTATCACAACTACGCAAATAGCACAGCCTCTCCTCCAATTCCTTATCGATGGAACGCAAGGCTCGCTCCAGCTTGGGTTGCGTGGACACCCAATGCCTGGCAGGGAAGAAGCTGGCCAGGCGCAATTCACCCAACATCTCGCCGGTCAGTGCATCTATCTCCAAAATTCGCTCCACCTCATCGCCGAAGAACTCTATACGAATAACACGCTCGCTATCTACCGGTACTATTTCTATAATATCTCCTCTGACCCTGAAGCTGCCCCTACCCAAGGCTACATCATTACGCTGGTATTGAACTTCGACCAGGCGCTTGATCAATCTCTGGCGACCAATCTCTTCACCGAGCTGAACGTTGACAACCAGATCTGCATAATCCTCCGGCATACCTAACCCATAAATAGAGGAAACGCTGGCCACAATAATAACATCGCGCCTGGTGGTCAATGCCTGCGTAGCGGCATGCCGAAGCCTATCCACCTCATCATTGATAGAGGAATCCTTCTCAATATAGGTATCTGTTTGTGAGATGTAAGCCTCCGGTTGATAATAATCGTAATAGCTGACAAAATACTCAACGGCATTATCCGGAAAAAAGCCTCTGAATTCATTGCAAAGCTGAGCCGCAAGGGTCTTGTTGTGCGCCAAGACCAGTGCGGGGCGGCATATCCCGGCAATGATATTAGCCATGGTAAATGTTTTACCGGAGCCCGTAACACCGTGCAGAGTTTGATATCGCAGACCCTGCCGCAATCCGTCTACCAGCCGATTTATAGCCTTCGGCTGATCGCCGGCCGGTTGGAAGTCACTCTTTAATCCGAACTTCCGCTCCGAGAATGTACCCTGTGGAAGCAGCCTCGATTGTCGGTTATTATCTATTGCTTTCAAGCTATCCTGCACACTCCGCTCATAGCACCCTGCAAGACATGGTTATCCCTTTGAAAATCAGCAAGCTCTGCTTCAATATCCGAGCAGCAGAGGAATACCGATGCCCGGCAACCCGTCCGACCTTAAAACTCTGGCTTCTGAATTCTCTTACGCAATTATACCATAGTGAGAAAGTGATTCTGGGCATTCATACGCTACGGAGAGTGCTAAGCATCAGAAAGCCATGCCGGCAGAGAGATAGCTATAGCTGGTGTCATCTATGCTGAAGGAAGCAAAATCCATATTCAGCGGTCCCACGGAGGCTCCCACCCCCCAGGTGGCATGATCTCCCATAGCGCCTAATCTTAGTGCCAGCGCCTTAGCAGGGCGATACTCCAGGCCGGCACGTATCTCAGCTTTGTCGATATTCTGTCCGATATCATAAATATCAAAGGCCAGCGTCAAAGAATCGGCAGGCCTAATCGCCATGCCGGCCGTGATGATAGCCGGATGCTTTACGCTATCGATCACAGCTGTTAAATTGCCCAGATCATCGTAAAAATCGAACCCGCCATTCATATTCACTATCGTGCTGCCGACATCCCTGGCCGCTATTCCCAGTGTAACAGCTCTTTGCCAACGATAAATCAGACCCAAATCAAAGGATACTCCAGAGCCGCTGATCTTGGTTCCATCAAACCGGTTATACAATTCATCATTAAGGCTCTTGACCGCTAATCCGGCATAGAGATTCTCTGTTCCCACCATACCGATTGCATAAATGTAATTCTGAGACTTGCGCCAGAACTCGTCGGGCATACCGGTGTTGAGCGACGTAACAGGGAAGAGAAAATAATCACTACGCTCCAAAGCTACCGTTCCCGCCCCTTTTTCGCTCTCATTGTAAACAAAAGCCAACCATTCTTCACGTGTGGTATCGCGCTGATTGATAGTGGCGCCCAATGTCAATGCCTGTTCATTGGCAGGTTGCGCCTGCCCGGCCGGATTCCAGAACACGGCATTGGCATCATCAGCAACCGCTACAAAGGCCCCGCCCATAGCCAAGGGGCGAGAACCGAAAGCCGTCGGGGAAACGGCAAGGTAATCCGCAAAGGACACCACCACTCCGGCCGCCGTCAAAAGAGCGGTTGCCGTCAAACATATTAATAATTTCCTTGTAACAATCATACCTACTAACTCCTCTCGATATGCTCGCCTGTATCATGTAACCTTGCGCCTTCGGCAGAGCTGTATTAAAAAGCGCTGATAGCAAATTCACCCCATACCCGACCGGTCCGCGAAGACCATCCCAGCCGTAAATCGCGAGAGCCTATGCGCCGCCCCGTCAATATCTCAACATTCCAGGGATCGGCACTATATCCGGGATAATAAGAGGGCCTCAGGCTAAAGGACCAATCCTGCCCTACCGGAACATCTATATTAAAGCTGGAGCGCAGCAAGGATGTCTCCAGATCATAATCGGCATAAGCGTTGAAACGCCAGCTCTTATATCTGCTTAGATAGAGAGATCCGGAGATACTCCGGCCGCCATAGCCCGTAATGGCCGAATCGCTTTGCCCGCTATAGTGATAGCCGATAGAAAGACCTCCTCCGGATTTAAGCCTATGATTCAGCGTCATCGTCGCCGCATAATCCATCAAGCCCCCATCGCTTGACCAATTATGCCCCAAAGAGAGGCTCGTCACCAGCATTGTTCTGTCAAAAAGAGGTAAAGCCGGTGGAGTAAGCGTCAGTTGAATATCCTCTTCATTATCAAGTATATCGGTAGAGGAATCGCGAAACATACCGCAAGAAGCCGCCAAACCATAGCTTATACCGGTGCTGCCCAGTTTGGCCGAATACATCCGCCAGCTGAGCTCGACAGAGTTCAGGCTGGTGTCGCCATCCTTCTGAACAGCATTGGCGAAGAGACTTAACCTCTGAGAATTCATGTCCCTGGCAATGGATAACGTGCCGTACATGTTATGGCCGGAGGGATAATTCACATTGATATCGCCATAAGTGCTGCTGTCAAATTTATGAGAAAGCCTGAAGCGGCCGGACCAGCTATCGCTGATAAGCCTCTCTAAATTTAATTGGCAATCAGATTTATCCGTAATTTCAAGGTACTGCTCCAGTCCCAAACCGAATTTGGTGGTGGTACTGTAACTGCCTTTAAGCAAACCGAATGTTCGATCGCTAAGGCCATAATAATAAGGTATGCTTATCGTCAGGCCGTTGTACTGATTATAACTTAGATTATCGCCTGCATACCCCCGTAATGTCAACATATAGTATGGCATACCTACTATTCTCGCCCCATTGACGTACATATCGACGCCCACCAGATTTATCCTTTCAGAGGGATAAACAGTGGCTCTTCGGGCGACCATCCATATCCGGCTCTCACTAATATCTTCAAAAGCAAAAGAGGGGCTTCTATTTGCTGTATCGCTGCTACAGCGCGTAAACGCCTGGCCTGAGAAGTGAATATGCTCGATCTCCGGCTCCACCTTGACAAGCGTACCCTTCATGTTGCGCTTATCCCAAAAGAGAAGCTCTCCTGACATCTTCTCTTTCAGGCTATGTATTCTGATGTTGCCCCTGGCTCTTATCTCTTGCTGATCCACCTTGAACTGAATATTGTCAGCTTCAATAGATTGGTTGCCCATAACCATCCTGGCATTTCCGGACATTTCTATAATATGCTTATCCAGGCTACAAGCCAGATAACCGGCTGACAGCGATATTTTTCCTCTATCAGCCAGCGGCAGCGCGGATATCGGCAGCGTTTCCGCTCCCTCAATACCGGATCTGTCCAAAGAGGTTATCTTGTAATAATACAATGTATCGTTGGCCACAGTGCGATCGACAAAGGTGCGGCTCGGATGTCTCTCAAAGCCTATTCTGGTATAAAAACCATCTATCCTATCGCTACGATATATATTATATCCGGCAATATCTGAAAGGTTCAATGGTATCCAAGACAACGTTACCAGCTTATCACCCGTTCGCACCGATAACCCCGCGGGCGCAGCGAGGCCGGCAAGAGCAACCTGAGAGAAAAAAAGAACCGCCAAACTGCTCGCCAACATGGCAAAGACAGCCCTAAAAAGAGAAGTGAATCCCTTTGTTGCTGTGCCGCCGTACCCCTCCTGAAAGATCTGCACAAAAGTATTTACGACGGTTTTATCCATTAAGCCTCTTCTTTCAATAAGCGCAATTAATCATTATAGTATTCAACAAAAACCATCGTATAACCTTCCATATTCAATCGCCATGCGGTATAACAATAGGTGTCTTTGAAGCGAGCGGCTTCTCCATTTCAATTATTTTGCGCTCATTATCGGATGCCGGCGGAGCCGGTGGAGCCGGTGGCGGCGACATCCCGGCAGGCCGCCTGGCGGCGGGTGACGGCTGACTATGTTTTGTTGCCGGAGCAACGGCAGGCACTTTTTTATTCGTCGCCCGCTGTGGCATGCTTTTATCAGGTGTGCGAACAGATTCAACGGAAGAAGGCCGCTCAGGCTTCCTTGTAACCGCCTGAGGAGCGGATGGATGAGAAATAGTTGCAGACCCGGATTGCGTCGGCCGCGGTATGGAAGCCGGCTTTTCCACGGATGGCCTGTGGCCGCCTTCTCTTACCGGCGCCGGAGAAGATATATCGGCGTTATGCGGCGCCGGCAGCCCAGCCTCATCATTTTTTACATCCGGTTCGGATTCCGCATCAGGAAGTTTATCCTCACCGGCAACAGCCGAAGGCTTGCCGCTTTCAGTAAGAGCAGGGCTGGTCTTCACAGATGCGGTATGCCTGCCCGGAGCATTCAAAGCATACAGTGTAAGAAGAATAAATATAATAACGGCGGTAATGCCTATCATCGTCCGCCACAAGAGAGAACCCGGCAAGGCATTCGCACGTGAACTCTCAAGCGCATATTTGTATGTGGCTAAAGAACCGTTTAAAACTGAAGAATCAGGCGCCGGGTTAGATAAATCACTGAGTGTTTCGGTTGAAGGAGTATCCTCAGCCATATCCACTGCATAGGCAGCTGCATCCTCTCCTATATCCACAGCATCAGGATTGTAGACACGCGGTAATTTTGTATGGCATTCACCGCAAAATCGAAATTTTTCCGGGTTTTCATGTCCGCATGACGGGCAGGTAACCACTCTTCAATCACCACACTCTCTGAGTTTCTTTGCTATTCTATCCCTATCATCAGCCGGCAGATCTCTCTTAAGTAACCTCTCCAATATGGCGGCAGCCTCCTTATCCTGCCCCAGCCTGATATAGGTATCGGCAACAGATTCCTGATAAGCTATCTGTTGCTTATCTGCACTTGCATGTACAGAAGCTGGCGCAGGCTTATTATTTCTCCTTTTTACCCCGGGAACCACTGCCGCCGTCAAATAACCGGGACGGCCGGAAACGGTATCGGCCGACGGCAAAGGCTTGCCCTTCCGTATCTCCGGTTCAGGAGAATGTTCAAGCGTAGATTCAATCATAACGAGGGGTTGAGACGGGGCTTCCGGATAAGCAACCGACGGAAGCATCGGCGCCCTCATATAATAAGAAGAAGAGTCTCTGCCGTTAGCTGAAGGCGCTTTGCGGTTTTTTTCGGCAACCGGCTTATTGATATATATTATTGCCTCTTGTTTTTTCGCCGCCTGCATGCCGGGATTCCCGCTGGTCGCCGTCCTCCCCTCTTCCCCCTTTCCATCCGTTCTATCCCTATCACCCTCATCCTTCTTACTGCCAAGTTTGCTCGCTTGCGCCGGTCCATAAAGTGCTTCATCAGCATTATCCTGCTTGGAATATGCATCAGATGGGTTGGGAAGAGCATCCCGTATCTGCGGCGGAGAGGACCCTCCGCTCTGAGATAAAGCCCTGTTAACTCCCGCTCCGGAGGCCTTATCGGTTGCCGGAGAGCTCTTGTTATCGCTTCGCCTGACAACAACACCGCTGCCGATATACAGAACAAGAGCTGTTGCCAATGCCGCCGCCATAACCTTGAAACGCCCGATCTCATACACCTCTTCAGCAGATGCATCAAGAGGCGTAGCCGCATCGATGGGTAGTATAGGTAAATTGTCTTGCGCATTACCGGTTTCCGAATCTTTTTGCATGCCGTCAACCGCATCGCGCTTTGCCGCCAGCAGAGCGTGGCATTCACAGCAGAATCTGTAGCCGTCAGGGTTCCGGCAACCGCATTTCGGACACGGTTTCATATCGCCTCCCCTTGAATCCATTATTGTTATTATTCTACAAAAAGAGGATTTTACCTTTAAGGAATGCTATTTCTATCTTCATCTTCGAATTACAGAATCAGCCTTGCTGCCAACCACGCCCGAGAGGGCCTACTAATGAATAGGCCCTCTCTTCTTATCGGCTGTCACACCCCCGTAAATGATTTACCAAAAGACTTAGGCCCTATCCTCCGGCATCATTAACGGTGAATATATTATCCTTTATCCCGCTCTTCCCGTCAGAGTTGATCACTTTAACCGACCAAAGGCCGGCAGCAACCCCATTCAGCTTGAATTCGCAGG
This sequence comes from bacterium UBP13_UBA5359, assembly GCA_002410925.1. Classification (GTDB taxonomy): domain Bacteria; phylum UBP13; class UBA5359; order UBA5359; family UBA5359; genus UBA5359. Next base: position 25,431 of record DHPR01000033.1, on the reverse strand, counting down.
TTATCCTGTTGGAACTGACCACCGCAACATTGGTTGCTTCTATAGTGGCGTCGCCCTTTATAAGCTGCACTGCCGCCCCGTCCCTGAAGCCGGTTCCGGCCAGGTTGCTAATAAGCACAGACCCATTATTCGATCCAGCTGAGGGATTGATCCCTGTCACCACCGGTGCGGCGTGTTGGACTTCAAAGGCAGACTGCACAGTTATGCTCTGTGTATCCGGATTAGCCACTGTCAGATCCCAGAGGCCGAGAGCACTGTCGGAGGAAGGCAGGCTGAAGCTGCATTCAATGCGATTGGCTGTTACGCTGGTCACGCTTGCCTCAACAGGTATCTGCCCTTCCTTGGTCAACATTACCGTTGCACCCGTCTGGAAGTAATCTCCGTTTATCACGACACCGCTCACCCTCTGACCCTGCTCGCCGGCCGATGGCGAGATAGAGCTGATTGCAGGCGCAGGATCGGCAATGTGGAAGGCTGCAGCCAATGAAACCTCATCACTGAGATAATTAGCGACCGCTACATCCCAATCACCGCTGGCGGCACCGGTAAGATCGAACGTGCAGCTAAGGCTGTCGGCAGTTGAAGTTATGGCGCTGCCGGATATCTCTTGGCCGGCACGCCTGAGTTTCACTGTGGGAGCAGAGAAGCCGCTGCCCTGAATAGTTACCGCCTTTGCACTCTCATTATTGAAAGCATTGGACGGCATAATACCGGTTAATGTAGGGGCGGGATTACGAATGGTAAAGGCTGCCGTTGCGCGCCCTCCATCGGCATTGGTGACCGTCAGCATCCATTGACCGGCAGCAGCGCCGTTAAGATCGAATCTGAATTTAAGTTCAGTCGGCGCGGCCGATACCAGCTGCCCGTCGATGTCTGGCTCATCGGTCATGGAGAGTTTCACACTGCCGGTGTTGAAATCGCTGCCGCTAATAATAATTTCTACCGCTTCATTATTCGTTCCCTTGTTCGGCGAAAGGGAGGTGATAATCGGTGGCAAAGGTGTAACAGAGAAACCGCCTGCCTTGCTACCCGTTCTCTTATCGGGGTTGGTCACCACTATATCCCAGAGGCCGTAGACCGCAGATGCCGGTATAGTTATGCTGCAGGTTATACTATCTCCACCGGTCACTACCTCATCTACCGCCTCTATGGCCGGCTGGCCGGCTATGACCAGCTTCACCTGCGCCCCGGCCATAAAACCGGAACCGCTGATGACAACCTCCTTGATCTCATCCCTTTTCATGGAGCCAGGGACAGCTCCGGTAACGATCGGGGCGGGGTTCAGGATGGTAAAGGCGTCGGCCATGGAATTCATCTGGCCATCGCTGTTCACCACGCGCAGCTTCCTTTTACCCGCAACGGCGCCCGCCAGATTGAAGGTGCAGGTTATCCGCGTAGGCGTTATGCTGCTCATCGTTCCTGTTATAGCAGGAAATCCTGCCGCTTCCAGCGATACCGTAGTAGCCGGATCATCTATAAAATACTTGCCGGTCACCGTAGCAGAAACGGCGCTCTGATCATTATCGCCGCCGGCCGGTGTTATTGACGTTATCTCCGGCGCCGGGTTGTTAACGGTAAAGCCTCCGGGCAAGATGCCCTCTCCAACGGCATACGGATTGGTCACTACTACATCCCAGGCTCCCGGAACCGCCGGCTCACCCGTTCCATATGGGTCATTCAGGTCGAAGGTACAGGCAATGGAATTGGCTGTCAGCGAGCTCACGCTTCCATTGATATCGATCTGACCTGCCTTTGCCAGCTTTACGGTAGCGCCGCTGACAAAATTTGCTCCGCTCGTAGTCACATTGACAACGCCCGTATTCATGGCGCCGGCCGGATTGATATCGCTCACAACGGCTGCCGACGACATAATAGTAAAGAGATCCTCTCCGCCGGTACTGCTCTTGTCGCCGGGGTTGATCACTACCACATCGCACCGGCCCGCCTGAGTCCCGGACGGGATAGCGAACCGACAGGTTATCTTGCCGGAATCGACTACCGTTATGAAGGAGCCGGCTATATCTGCCGCCAGGCCGCCGCCGGTCAGTTTAACCTGCGCACCGGGGGCAAATCCGCTTCCTGCAAGCTCCGTTATAGATATCTCTTGCCCGATTACGCCTGAAGCCGGGGCGATCGATGTCACCGTCGGCGCCTGATATTCGATATTAAAGATTCCTGCTCCGCCGGTACTGGCCTTGCTGCCGGAATTAATCACAACGGCGTTCCAGGGACCCGTTGCCGCATCGGATGGTATAGCAAACTTACAGGTAATCCGTGTAGGACCATCAACAGATACCTCTGTTGCCGTTATATCCGCCTGGCCGCTGCGAGTCAATTTAACGGTTGTAACGTTCAGGAAGCCGGTGCCGACAAGCTCCGTTGCAGCAAGGGTCTGCCCACGCTCACCCGTAGCGGGAGATATGGAGACCACCGTCGGTGTTACCTCCTCTACTTTGAAGAGAGCCGGCCCGGTTCCGGACTGAGCATCGGGATTGGTTACCACCACATCCCAGTCACCCTCTTCAGCGTCGACAGGTATATCGAGGGAGTAAGCGATCCTGCCAGAGCTCTCCACAAGAACGTTCGTCGCTTTTATATCAGAAGATCCCGCTCTGACGAGCTTTACCTCGGCACCGCTAAGGAATCCGCTGCCGGCAAGGCTGGCACCAGAGATAGACTGCCCGCGTTCACCCATATTGGGAGTTATGGAGGTAACCGTCGGCGCCTGATAAGATAATGTAAATCTATCATTGGCGTTAACGGTGCTCCAGACAGAACCTATATTCATTACCTGAATATCCCACACACCGTCTGCCGGCAACTGCCCGGTGCCGTAAGGATCGGAGAGATTGAATTCCGCCGCAATGGTATTTCCGCCTGCAATCGATATTACGGTTCCAGGTATCGCTGTTGAATCCGCTCCATTTTTAGACATTCTTACGGTGGCATTATCATAGAAGTTACTGCCTGTTACCGTAATGGACTTTGTATTTTCGCCGGTATGGCCGATATCAGGTGCGATGGCGGCAACGAACGGCGCCGGCCAGGCTACCAGCACGGCATTTGTCCGGCTGCCGTATTGGCCGTCATCGTTGGTAACCCTCAGGTTCCAGCTCTTGCCGCCCTCTGCCAGCAAGGTGAATCGGCATTCCAGGAGGCTGTTATCCATAACGGTAGTCTCATTGGCTGGAATGATATCGGTGCCGAGCACCAGCGCTGCCTCGGCGCCTGCCCTGAAGTAATTTCCCGTCACCGTCATGGTAAGCGTTGAATTTACCTCACCGCTGCCGTTGAGAGTTACCCCGGTTATTATCGGCTGACGATACACAGTGTTGAAGGCATCCTGCAGTTCATCAGCAACTGAACCATTTATATTCTGAGCGCATATGCTCCATCCCTCCGCCGGTGCCGGCGGGAAGTCCGCCGAACTGATTACAGCCGTTGCCTGCATGGGGCTGATAACGCCGGCGGTAACCTTGGGTGTATTGGATGCTCCCTTCATCAGCCAGACGTTCATGCCCTCCTTGAAGCCGCTGCCCTCAAGGCGCAGAGTGACCGTAGTATCGTTGAGATATATCTTCTTGGCATCCTGCGCCGGTGCACCATCTACAAAGGCATTGGTAATCTTCGGCGTATCGCTGACGATCTCGAAGGTAGCCGTAACGGGCGAACCGGCCAGTGTGCCGCTGGTAGCGGTCATTTTATACGTTCCGGGTTCATTGCCCACCGCTATCCTTCCTGAAGATGCGATACCATCCCCCAGCGCGGAATCGGTTCTGGTTACGGCTGTCGGATTACCGATCTCCATATCATCGGCGCCGGTGGGCTTTTTCGTCTGAGCAAAGGTTACGGCTACGCCGTTGACAGGATTATTGTTAGCATCAACAATCCTTACCTTGAATTCCTCCGGCAGGGAGCTGTTGATTACTCCGCTTTGGAAAGTACCGCTTACAGCCTCTATGCGGGCGGCAGTGCCGGCCTTCACGGTCACTGCTGTCGTTCCCTCTGCTGCCGACGCACCCTCATCCCCGATCCAGGCCTTAATGGTATACGCCCCCGCATCAGGAGTTTGGAAGGTGCTCTTAGCCTTACCGTCGGTTCCGGAAATGGCAGAGCTCATGCCGACAACGCTATTGTCCTGAGCGATGGCCTTGAAGTTTACCACTATGCCGTTTACCGGGTTGCCGTATGCATCAACTACCGTAGCCGTGCACTCGTCCGCTGTTCCGGCAACAACACTGGCTGTGGCCGGCACAACGCTTAAATTACCGGCAGGCTCATTTGCATCAACCGTTATCTTGGTGCTAACAGCCGCCAAACCGGATGTAGCCGCCGTGATAGTATGTATGACTCCCGCCTTTTTAGCAACCGTAACATTGGCAGTCGCCCGACCGCTACTATCCGTAACCGCACTTGACGGCGATACAGAGCCGTTGTTATCGATGGTAAAGCTGATCGGCTTGCCCTCTACCGGTGTTCCAAGGTTATCGTAGACTGTCGCCGTAATACTGGTCTCGCTCGATCCCGCCTTGTAAGGCCCGGAAGAGGCCATCAATGAAATTGTGCCGGGAACCGTACCGGAACCGCCGTAAATGGTTACGCTGCCGGTGGTTCCGTTGGCCGCCCCATCAACAACCGTCATGGTGATGGTTTCAGTAGGATTATCCTTGGTAAGGAAATTAGTGGTATATACGGGCTGATGGTCAACTCTACCTCTATCATTAACAGCAAAGCTACAGGTGGCGCCGCTGCTGATCGTTCCCTTGCCGCCCTGAGCACGTATTGTTGTGCCGCCGACATAATCGGTTTTCAGATTGCCATACTGATCATACGCCCAGATGGTGGTATTCATAGGCCGGCCGTTTACCGCGCCGCCGCCATGCTGTTCAAAGAAAAAGTGGTCCAATTTCTCCGGCATGATGGTAGTTATCACGGTATTCTCCGCATAGTATATATACCCCATGCACCTCATCCTGGCCGTTACAGCGGCCGGGCTGTCAATGGTGCGTGTGCTGGCCGAAAATTGAGCGGTAGCTATGCCGGCCGGGTTATGGGTGACCGCCGTCGGGCTGAAAGAAGAACGCTCTCCTCCGGGCAGGAAATTAACGGTAGCATAAGAAGGGTTCTCCCTTGTAGACGGTGCCAATGGATGGTCATATTCATCTTTGGCATAGCTGTAAAAGGAGATGGTATTTCCCGCTCTTATTGTTGTAGCTGTTGCAGGAATCCCCAGTTCATTCATCGTGATATAAAAGGTTTTCGGCGTTCCGGTAAAGATCACCCGACAGATATCGTTAACAGCCATAGGCACACCGTCGACGTCGCCGGCCGTGACCGTTACCTTGGATATGCCGCGCTTTGCCGATTCAACGCTTTCAAAGCGTATGGTTCCCCAGTCCGGCGCCGTAAGAGTGGATACGGCCACGCCTCCGGTAGTGGAGCTGCTGCTGGTAGGCTGGCCGGCCATCATGGAACCGAGCTCCGAAGTAAAGTAGACCCGCGTGCCGTCATTGACAGGGTTACCAAACTGATCCTTGACGGTGGCCTTAACTTGTAGAGTAGAAACGTTATCTGCAGGCAGAACACCCTCTACAGCACCTATGCTGAGAGAGTTGGGGCCTTCAAGCGAGGCATAAATCAAGCTTGGCGGGCCGGCATCAACAGAGAGATGCAGCAGGGCGCTCTTGATTGTGCTGCTATCGGGCGGCAGCAATACTATTGAAGCCTCAATGTCAACGGAACCTGATTTATTGCCTGATTGCAATGAAGTGGAGGCCACGCCGTTAACAGTTGTAGAAGGGCTGGAAATGGTAGCCTTCTCCCTGTCGCTGACTTTAAAAACAACTTCGGTGTTATCGGCTACCAGATTGCCGAATCGGTCGTAGACCGTTGCCTTTACGGGCAGCTTATTACCGCCCACCTGAACACGCGTACCCGACGGTGCACTCAGAAGTATTATCGCCGGCTTGCCGGCAACCAGCTCGATAGAGGTGCTCTTGTTCACCGAGGTATGATCTGCCACAGTCGCCCTTACAGTGGCAATGCCGGATATGGTGCCGGCGGTGAAGTGAGCCGTGATAATCCCGTCGGAATTCGTAAGGCCGAAGGCCGGGCTGACGCCGCCCATCTCCGATGGTTCCTTGGAGAAATTCACCCTTACGCCGCTGACCGGATTTCCTGTGGAATCCTTGACTACGCAAATAATTTCCGCAGTCTGTATGCCGTCGGCAATCATCTGATCCTTGGTGCTGCTGATCTCTATGGAATTAGGCACACGCTGATTGATAGCCTGCTGTTGGGTATCATAGCCATATCCCAATGCGCCGCTGTCGACTTTAATGATCGGGGTTCCGGCTAGCGTCGATTTAAAATAGAACTGCCCCAGGCCATCCGACATTCTCAATATGAAGGGTTGAGCCTGATAGGTACCATCTGCCGTGTCACAGAAAAGCACGGTGCCGCTGCTCGGAGCAGTAACGGTTATATCCTGATTGGTAAAGAATGTATCTCTCGTTCCATCCTCATTCAATGCCTCTACCGTAACCGGAGTCGGCGGAACTTCACCGGTAAAGAGAGTATAGGGCAATGAGGTTATCTTGATGCTCTTGCTGACAATTTTTACCGATTGAATAGCCTGAGTCTGTTGCAATGAACGGGTATTATCCTCGACACGTATGCTGGGTGTACCGGCGTTCGTATCCCTGAAGTAAAAACTTCCCACCCCGTTAACGATATCTATATCGATTACACTATTCCACGGATCCGCCCCATCTCTGGAGAACATCAGGCTGGTGGAGCCATCTCCCTTAACGGAGACCATACCGCCTTTATTTATGCCGGTTACCAGATTGTCATGCTGATCCTGCACCTGGATATTCACTACGTCGGAGACACTGCCTACGGCAATGCTCTGCGACATTGTGCTGAAGCCGAGCTTATACTGGTCGTCGGGATAGATAGATATAGCTCCGCTCTCACCGCTGCGGAAAGGCGTCTGCCCCTCTTCCACAGCTACAGTAACGCTGTTGCCTATTGTTCCCACATAAGTTGCCAGCGTATCCATAGCCTTGACTACTACAAACTGCTGCCCGGCCGGAACGGTCGCCTGAACGGCGTTAAAATTTTCACCATCGGTGGAGAACTTCATCGTTCCCATATGCCGTGTTGTTCCTGCTCGGAGATTAACGGTAAGACTCTGAGAGGAAATCATCAGAGCGCCGGTATTATCTACCGGAGATATACGTACAGAATATGCCTTGCCGGCCTTCCAGGAAACGGCTGTTCCGCCGGGTACCCATTGTCCGGCATCATTGGTGGTTTCCACCTTGAAGCCGGTAATGGAAGAGACCTGCGGCGTAGCTTTTCGCGCTGCGCTGAAACTCTCTGCACCGGTAGTGTTATAAGAGGCCACCTTGAACCAATAATCGGTATTATTGGCAAGCCCGGGAACAGTGGCGGCCGTAACATCCTTGCTCACCTGGGTCACCTGCGTATATTGGCCGTTCTGCAAGGTGGATTGATAGACCCTATAGCCTGTCACAGAGGCGTCTTCAACAGGATCCCATTGCACAGAGACCTGTCTGTCCCCCTCCACTATATTTGCTATGGCAGGAGCCGTGGGCAATTGCTCGGCAATGACGGTTATATCGGTTATGCCCAGCGCGCCGCCGCCGCCGAAGGCGGTCAATTTAATATTGCCTGTGCTGCCGAGGACTAAACCGCTCAATATACCAACGCCGGCGGAAAGAGTGACCGTAGCCGGACTGGGATTAAGCACCACGGCCTCGGAGGTATCGGCAACGGCAGCGGACAACCCCACCGTTCCGGCTGCCGTCTTGATAAAGTTCCCATACTGATCCTGCGCTTCGACGGAAATGCTGAATGTTTCACCCTTTCTGACAAGCGATGATGACACAGTTAATTTATACTGTGCCAGTTGACCCGGAGTAAATATGATATTATTGACACGCTGAACTATAGTACGCTGTGCAGTACTGTCATAAGCGTAAAAGGATACACCGGGACTTTCTATGGCCGCAGTGGATCTTACGGCAAAGGTGACTGTGCCGCTGGCGTCGGTCAAATCACTGATTACAGGAGTTATGATATCCGGCCCGCTGGCCTGGCCGCTCACCATATTGAGCGGTGCGCTTGTATTGCCACTCGCTCTGCGAGGGAATCTTTGCCGCAACGATTGCCTGTCTCTATCTGGCCTGCCGAATAATCCCTTATCCGGGAACTTCCTCACAACTGTTTTTTCTGTTACCTGAGAGGTCTGCCTCTCGATGTCCATGGAAGAATCGGCATCAGGCTGCTGTATGCGCTGCCGGCGAGAGAACGAAGCTGAACCTATGGAAGATGCCGCCGAACCAAACGTATTCAAGCGAGGCCTGCTCTTATTAATAGCGCTGCCCGGCCTGATTTTGCCGGGTGCCGGGGAGAGATCATCACCGGTTGCTGCCGGTGGAAGGACTGCGGCGGCAGGCTCAGCGGATAAGCCGGCGCTGCTGCTGTTGCGGCTGGAATGGAGAACTATCTTGTGGTTAGCCAATGGGTTGTTATCGATATCCACAACCCTTACCGTAATAAAGGTGCTGGTAAGACCATCGGCAGGCAGGGTGGAGGCACCGGTTAAGGTAACGGTAGATTTCTTTTCATCTATCTCCTCGCCGGGCAGGGGGCCTTCGCTATCGCTGCCGGCCTTTCCGCCCAGAGCAACAAGGCCGCCCAGGGCAGCCAGCCCCAACAGAAACTTGCTGATACCGCCCAACCCTTCCTGTTGTGCAGCCTTCTTTTCTATCTCTTTATAAGTATCGGCTTTGACAAAATCGAGACGAACCTTGTCATTCTCAACCGGGTTGACCACGCTGTTTAAAACAGTACATACTGAAGAGTATTCATCAAAACTCTTCACCGACAGCTTGCCGATTATACGCTTATCGATATTCACTTCTATGCCGCCAAAGCGTCCGGCACTCTTCTCTACGCGCGTTTCTCTTATAAGAGACAATTCGGAACCTTTGTGCAGACCATTGTTGCGGCCTAAGTTTATGACCACTTCCCTGTTACTGACGCTGAGCACAACACCGGTTACAGGATTGAACGCCTTGATATTCTGCGCCAGCGCAAATCCGGCGTTGGAGGCTGCCTCCTCGAGCAATACAGCCTGGTCGCCGCCACCGGCAAGCCTTTTAGCACTGAGCGCCGTGATTTCATCCGTAAAAAGAACCTGGCCTGTCTGGACCTCTATCATCTCCGCGGATGCCCGGACCTTAGCCTGTTTTCCATCATCTATCACCTGAGCGTCGAGGATCTTTCCGCACACCAGCAGATCGACATTCAATCTGGCGGCAAGCTGAAGAGCCTGTTCCCGGGAATTAAGGTCGCCATATTTAAAATCCTGGGCTACTTTGCTCACGAACTGCTTTGAAACCGTCTTGTAGCGCCCTGTCTGATTTATGGTTACAGTCAAAGCATCGGCAGCCTTTTTGCCGAACGGCCGGGCGCTCTCCGTACTTGATATAAAATCGAGAACCAGTACCTGTTGTCCTTCGGAGTAATTGGACGCCGCATCAGCTCTGGCCGTAAAGAAATCAAGATAATACGGCAATATCATTGTTATGATAAGAAGATATACGACGGGTATTCTCCAAGCTGCATTACGAAGATTATTCATATTCTTTGCTACCCCCAAGACAAAATGGTACAACCAATCATATTTATATTCGCTGAACGCCTTCTTTTTCCCTTTTATATTCAGAATAATTTTTTATAAAAATTTACAGTAATTTTATGAACTTGAAATACGACGGCTTATACGCAGATTAAGACGATAAAGACTGGACAATAACTTATAACGCTCTTTATAAGTCCCATAAAGGCAATTGACACGCTGTATATAAGCTCTGGTCTCAGCGCAGAGTCTTCTTTCCTGAAATTGCCCCTCTTTGTTGATATCCCGGCTAACCCTTCCCTCACCGCTGTTATAGGCCGCCAGCATCAATGTAATATCGCTATTGAAGCGTTTGCTCAGCCTTTTAAGATACCATGCGCCGAGATCCACATTATAAGATGGACTGAAGAGCTGCTCGCGATAAAAATGAGTCTCTCCCTTCTCCGCAGAGGCCCAGCGGGCGGTTTCCGGCATTATCTGCATCAACCCCATCGCGCCTTTTGGTGAAACAGCCATGGGATTGAAATTACTCTCAGCTCCTGCCACTGCCAATATGAGCAATGGATCGAGTCCATATTTCCTGCCTGCCGCATCACAGATTGCCAAATATCGCAACGGCGCCAGATAAGCCTGCAGCCATACGGAAAGCAGAAGCAACGCCATAAAGATTAGTGCCGGCAGGATTCTCTCTTTACGATTTCCGTCCATACTCTCTCTACCTGCGCCTCTGTCTCTTTCAGTGTCCCGTTATTATCAATTACATAGTCGGCCTTACCGACCTTCTCCGCCTGAGAGAGTTGATAACGCCTGCGCGCCTCAGCCTCCCGATATGAGAGCCTGCCGCTGCGCACCAATCGTTCCATGCAATTCTCCTTCTCTGCTTCAACCACAATTACCAGCTCAACAGAATCGGCTGCCGGTGTTTCCAGCAACAAGGGTGCGTCAAGCACCAGAATGCCCGTGCCTCTCTCTGCAGCAGATATAATTTGCGCCTCTATTTCCTTTAGTATATAGGGATGAGTTATTTCATTCAGGCGCTTTGCCGCCTTATCATCACTGAAGGCTTTGGCGGCCAGTGCTTTCCGGTTGATTGTTCCATTATCATTCAATATTCCCCGTCCGAATTCATCCACCAGTTCACGCCAGGCAGAGAGCCCGGGTGCAACCGTTCGGCGTGCTATCTCATCGGCATCGATAATGACCGCTCCGCGTTTCCTCAGCATAGCGGCTACTGTGCTCTTGCCACATCCTATGTCACCAGTCAAACCCACTACCAGCATATTCAATCACCAATCTTGAGCACAGCCAGGAAGGCTTCCTGAGGTATTTCCACATTGCCTACCTGCTTCATCCGCTTCTTGCCTTCCTTCTGCTTTTCCAGGAGCTTGCGCTTCCTGGAGATATCTCCGCCGTAGCACTTGGCCAGAACATCCTTGCGCAGGGCTTTCACCGTTTCACTGGCAATTATTTTATTGCCTATGGCAGCCTGTATGCGGACATCAAAGAGCTGTCTGGGCAATATCTTTCTCAGTCTCTCTGTCAGCATGCGCCCGTATTTCAAGGCTTTATCCCGATGAACTATGGATGATAAGGCATCAACCGGTTCTCCGTTTATCATCATATCCAGCTTAACCAAATCTGCTTCGCGATAGCCCTTTATCTCATAATCCAATGAAGCATAGCCTCGCGTTCCGGATTTAAGGGCGTCAAAAAAATCCATCAATATTTCAGATAGCGGCAATTCATATGTCAATACTACTCGCTGCGGAGTAGGATAATTCATTTTCACCATATTGCCGCGACGCTCCTGGCATAATTCCATCACCGCGCCCACATACTCTGCCGGTATCATTACGGTGGCTTCGATATATGGCTCTTCCAGCAATTCAATCTCTTGAGGAGCAGGCATTTTGGAAGGGTTGTCTATCTCTTCCGTTCGGCCGTTTGTCCGGGTAACACGGTATGCTACGCTGGGAGCTGTAGCTACCAAAGCAAGCCCATATTCTCTTTCAATACGCTCCTGTATTATCTCCATATGCAGCAATCCTAGAAAGCCGCAACGAAAGCCGAATCCCAATGCCAGCGAGGTTTCCGGTTCAAAGAGCAGAGCCGCATCATTCAATTGCAGCTTTTCCAGCGCCTCTCTCAGATCCGGATACTCAGATGTTTCAACAGGATAAAGACCGCTGTAAACCATCGGCTTTATCTTCTTATATCCGGGGTATGGTATCATTGCCGGTTTTGCAGCCGAGGTAACGGTATCTCCGACGCGAGCATACCGTATATCTTTTATTCCCGAGGAAAAATAACCCACCTCACCGGCGGAAAGCCTATCCACAACCGTCATAGCAGGCTTGAAAACTCCTGTTTCACTGATCTCAAAACGATGCTTATTGGACATCATCTCTATCTGCATATCAGGAAACATAGCGCCGTCGATAACACGTATATAACCGATTACCCCCCTGTAAGGATCAAAATGAGAATCAAAGATCAAGGCCTTGAGCGGAGCCTCGGGATCGCCCTGCGGCGCAGGTATACGCTCAACAATAGCATTGAGAATATCGTCTGCTCCTATCCCCTCCTTAGCGCTGGATAAGATAGCCCTGTCTGCATCGATGCCTATGATCTCCTCTATCTCTTGCTTGACACGCTCAGGATCGGCACTGGGCAAATCTATTTTATTGATAACGGGAATTATCTCCAGATCGTGCTCCAGAGCCAGATAGACATTAGCCAGTGTCTGCGCCTCAACTCCTTGCACGGCATCCACCACCAGCAATGCTCCCTCACAGGCAGCCAGGCTGCGTGATACTTCATACGAGAAATCCACATGACCCGGCGTATCGATGAGATTCAAGAGATATTTGCCGCCGTCAGCCGTTTGGTAATCCATGCGTACGGCCTGCAGCTTGATAGTTATACCCCGCTCTCGCTCCAGATCCATCTGATCCAGAACTTGATCTATCTTCTCGCGCCCGGCTACAGCCCCGGTTCTCTCCAGCAATCTGTCAGCCAGAGTGGACTTGCCGTGGTCTATATGAGCGATTATACAGAAATTTCTGATATTCTTTTGCATATTACAGAACAATCTTCTCCTTTTTAATAAAAGCTCGCCGTAAAATATCGGCTTCAGGGATACGCGCCAGCATGATCGCAACGCCAAAGATCAGAACACCTATTCCCATGCTGCCGCCGGTAATGAATAAAGTGTGCAGTTTACTCTCCATGCCCCGTGCCGCAAGCCCCGGAATTGCAGAATAAAGAGCAGACAGCCAGTCAACAGAGCGTGTAATCGCCAGAGCCATCAATCCGGAAGAGAGCGTCACCTTGACAATAGTCAGCAATGTCTCTCGCCCCTCAAGAGCGCCCAGCTGTCGGCGCAGGAGATATATAAGCGCCAGCATATTGAAAGTAACGGCCGCCGACGCTGCTACAGCAATGCCGTCGGCGCCCATTCCCAAGGCTTTCATCAGCGGCATCAGCGCAGCATTTACAGCCAGCCCCCCTACGCCTGCCAGAGCAGGCGTAATAGTATCCTTACGCGCATAAAATCCTCTGGCTACCAGAGGTAACGCTGATTGGCCTATCAGACCCAACGCAAAAAACATTGTCAGACTGGCCGTTGCCGTTACATCGGCAGAGGAGAATTTACCGCCCGCCCATAAAAGATCCGTTATCGGCAAACGCAACACTATCAAACCTACGGTAGAGGGTATGGCGAAGATAAGAATAGCTCTCAATCCGCTTGCCAGCAGATGCTTAAATCTTTCAATATCGGTATTGATATCGGAAAGATAAGGAAAGACCGCCGTAGAAATGGCTATGGCAAACATACCTACAGGCAATATTATTACTCTGGTGGCATAACGTATATATGTAACCACTCCCTCGGAAATGCCGGAGCCGAAGAATTGAGGCAACCAGGTCAGACTGAGCCAATTCACCGCCAGACCGAACATGGCCGTAGGAAAAAGAAGCAGCACCTGCTTGACACCGGGACTGGATATACCCGCACGCAAGCTATATTGCATACCCTGCCGCCGCAGATAGAGTAGCTGCGATAAGACCATCAAAGCGGCGCCTGCCAGTACACCATATGTCAGTATCTCAATACGGCCATTGGCCATAAAGGCCGCTATAATAATAGCAATGTTGTAAATCAGCCAAATCATGGCCGGTATAAAGAAGTTCTTTCGCGATTGCAGCATAGCCGTAGCCAGGCCGTTAAGCGCATGCAGTATAAGAATTGGCGACATCAGCCTTGTCAGCTTCACGCATAAAGGATAGCTTGGATTATCAACGCCGAACTGGGTCACCAGTCCTACCATGGCCGGTGTAAAGAGAACAATGGAGAGCACAGCAAGGCTTAGAACGCAAAGCATAACGTTAATAACGCCGCTGGCCAGCTTCCAGGCATCCCTCTCCTTACCGTTGTTGATATATTCGCTGAATATCGGTATAAAGGCAGCGCTAAGGGCTCCACCTGCCAGAAGGTTATAAAGCAAATCAGGAACCATAAAGGCCGCCCAGAAAGCATCTGTTTGGTAATCAGCGCCAAAAGAACGGGCAATCTGCATCTCTCTGACATATCCCAGTATACGGCTCAGCAGCATCCCCGCCATAACTATACCCGCTGCACCGGCGACCCGCCTCCGTTCCTGCCTTGCAGAGATACTTCGGCTATCGGTTATCACTTCTTCATCTTTGGTCTTTACATTCATTTCTTAGCCTTTACATATAATTTTCATAACTTTGCGGCTGGAAAGCTCTGCTCCTGGCTTCCGGTCTCTTGCTTTTGATTTGTGACTTTCGATATATAGGACCGCAGTAATTATACAACAAGAGCATTGCGTATGCTACAGTGTTGCCAAGATTATGGCACTCATGATATAATCTCCTTTGTTTCTTAAGTGGAATAGAGCTACGTCGGTATTGCGGCATCTCCTTGTTGGATACAGCATTCCGGCGAAGACGAGTAATCAGCTTCCCGCTGTGAGGAGGAGACCTGTATGCCCAATATTAAATCAGCCATAAAGAGAGTACGCGTTTCGCAGAAACAGCATGATAGAAACGTCGCTTACAAATCTTCACTGAAGACCGCCATAAAGGCAGCGCGTACGGCTTTGAATGAGGATCCGGTTAATGCCGGGAGCTGCGTTCTAAGTGCCGTCAGCCGTATGGATAAGTTATCATCCAAGGGTATAATTCACCCTAATGCGGCAGCACGCAAGAAGTCACGCCTTATGAAGAAGCTTTACTATTCTCAGAAGGCAGAATAGCTGAAAAGCGGAAGTATTTTCGGAGCGCGCGGGCGGATAAGACTGTCCGCGCGCTCCCTTTTTATTTTTCCATTCCCTTATAATCATAGTTCATCCACTGCCTTACCCAGCTGAATACCGATTTAGCCGTCATTATCAATATCCCTGACAGAGCGCCTAGCAGCATATAAAAAATCAGTTTTTTATTATCGGGACGTTGCGGTGCCACAGGTGGATCAAAGACCACAAATTGTTCGCCCCGGCGGCTCTTGGCCAGCAATTCAGCCCTGGTATACTCTGCTCTTACCAATGACAGCCTGCTCTTTTCAGCTTCATAATCCATCATAAGCTGTCCGTATCTGGCCTGTGCTTCCGGCAGGTTACGCAGCTGATCGCGCACCCGGCTGGATGCCTGGCGCAAACCCGCAGCCCTGGCCTCTGCCGTTACGGACAGGAGCACCGATTGGCTGACAAAGGGTGAAGCTCCGCGCTTGATACCGGCAAGCTGCCGTGAGACCTCCCTGTTCAATTTTAATCTTGCGGCCTCTGCTTCCCGGCGCGATTCTATAACCTCCGGGCGTTTGTTCGTATATTTAAGGCTCAACAAAGAGAGAGCAGCCTCCTTTTCCACTACCTCACCATAAAGGCTGGATAGAAGAGATTCATGATTACCGATAGGATCCTGAGCTGCTTGGATCATTTCTTCTCCTATTTTAGCAGCAACGCTGGCGCCGGCTCTGGCAGCAGCCGTTTCAGCCTCTGCTTTCAGCAAATCGCTCTGAAGCTCCCTATATATCTGGCTGAGTGATACTATTTGCGCGTCAGGCGGAAGGCCGCCTATTCTGCTCTGGAATTTAACCATATCCCTTTGTATCTTAAGGAAATCCCTCTCTGCATCCGCCAGGCTCTGCTTGACCAGTTTGAAATTTCTGGCAGCCGGGTCAAGGCTGAGATCCTCCACAGAGCGCTTGAGAAGCTCTATAGATGCATCGACGACCTCACGAGAACGATAAGGAGAACGATCGGTAAAGATAATCCGGAGATCGCCCTTATCTCCCGGAACGCATTTAAAACGGCGATAAAATATTTCAATCGATCTCTCCATGGAGAGGTGCCATGCTTTATCAAGATCAAAGCGCTTGATAAGCTCCATCGCCGACTTGCGGCTGGTCAAGATAAGCGCCGCCGTAGCCGGGTTGGTTCCCGGTTGCGGCACCGGCAGTAATCCCTCCATCAATGGTACTGACGGCTTATCAATGGATGAGGATTCGCCGGCGGCAGCCCTCGTTGCCGCTGTTTCAGCTGAAGATTGGGCTGTTGCCTTTCCTCCCGATTGGGAAGAAGCAGCCGACATCGCAAAGAGCAATGAAGCGGAAGAAGAGTAACTCCTGGGCAACAGAAGTATAACTCCTCCCAGCAAAAATGCTCCGGCGCCCGCGCCAACAAGAGATCGTTTAAGTATTTCATGCCTTTTTTGCTCAGGCATAGGAACTCCCTCCATAGCTCTTATTGAGAATGACTCTATTTAAGCCCTCTTATTATCAATGCGGCACCCAGAATATCTGCCAGAACATTGCTCAGCGTACGCTTGATAGGTGGCTGTATCACCTGATACTTAGAGGCCACGACAATGACATCGCCAGGATCTATGACAGCCTTTCCGGATAAGGGCTGGACAGCGCCGGAAAGCTTCACCATAACGGCATGCTCCATATCCGCATCAGGAAGCCGGCCGCCGACGCGTGCTATATAATCATCTATAGAAGAGGTGGATTGATACAGCACCGGGCCTGGAGAGGTTACAGCGCCCAGCACATGAACTACCTCACTGTGTCGCGGAACTTCCACGATATCGCCATCAGATAACCGCACCCCTCCCAGGCGGCTGAGATAAGTTTCCCGGCTCTCCAGATCGATGCTGATGCGATTTCCGGAGGGATGGTCTGAGAGGCGTCGTGGTGAAATCAGCAGCACCTTGTCCGCTGTCTTGCTGAGCGCCAGGCCTGACAGCGCCGTTAACGGCGCATCCCTGTCAAGCACTGCTGTGCCGCCATCCAAAGGCTTGCCCATGCCGTCGGCAATTGACGGCAGCAGGCGATCCAGGGATTCCAGCACCGCTTTCAACTGCTCACTGCCGGCAGCCGATAACATCTCTTCTTTGCGCCTGATAATAGAAAGGCCGAAAGGATCCGCATCATCCGTAAATCCGCCGGCTCTGGCAACAAGCGATTCCAGTTTTTCTCCATCATATAAAAGTGCATATGTTCCGGGCGACCGGAAAAACCCTTTCAGTTCCACCGAGCGAGGTTCAAATGAGCTATTGCCTCGTTTAGGCAGGGAAACCAGCATGCCGGGAGTTACCGGCAAATCACGTCCCACGCCCTTTATTACATTATCAACAGAGAGAACTTTAACCTCCGTTCCAGCATTTCCGGTCCTTTCAGCAGGCAAACCCGCGGCAATCTCCACTGTGCCGGCAGCAAAGGCGGTGGGGCCGCCGGCCTGCAAAAGGAGGTCGTAGATTGTTAACCCTTCGTAAAAACGATACTCTCCCGGACGCTGTACCTCCCCGACCAGGCGTATTTTCTCCTGCTCACAAACTATATCCTGCTGTCGGTATATCACTAGTCTGTCGCCCTCTTCAAGAATGTAATTATCTTCTGCCCCCGCCATAACAGCAGGAACCGGAAGCAACCTCGTTATTCTGTATGTATCGGGACCGATACGCCTGTAGAGATGAGCAACATCAGCAGCTGCTTCGGGCAAAAGGCCGCCGGCAGCAAAGAGCAGATCGCTGATTCTCATCCCCTCTGCCAGGCGGTATGAAGCAGGGTGCTTAACGGCACCCTCAACCGATACCAGAGGGATTATGACCTTCTCATCCCTTCGGTAAATGACCACCTGATCCGTATCGCATAATGGAATATCCTCAGCAGCATTATCCATAACCGCTTTTAACGGCAACGGAATGATCACAGGCGTTCCATCTTCAAGAGTACGATCGATATCAGCACGAGCCTGATATGTCCCCGGGCGCAATCTGGCTTCAGCGACAAGAGCTCTGGCTGTCGGCGTTCTGGCAATGGAGTAATAGCCGGGAAATTCAACATTTCCCCGTATCTCGACACGGCCGGCTATGATATCGGAGGCCTTGTCCACTGACAAAATATCGCCACTCTTTACAGTGATATTATCGGCATGACGTGAATCTGCCAGCATCGCCCCGGCATCCAGAGTTCTCTCAACCCTTCTGCCGTTTTCAATGCGTTGCAGGCGCAGTATATGAGGATATGCCGTTGCTTTTATACCCCCGGCCATATACAACACTTCCGCCACTGTTGTTCCATCTTTCACTTCATACAGTGCAGAACGCAGCACCTGGCCCGTCACAGCCACTCTAGGGCCGGTAACCGGTATAAAGATTATGTCGCCGTCATGCAGCATTTCATCGGCATCGCAGACACCTTCAAGCAATAGCCTGTAGATATCCATGACCGCTATTCTTTTCCCTCTCCGTTTCAAAGCAATCTCCCTCATGCTGCCGTCATAAGACGGCCCGCCGGCGGCGCAGATTACGTCAAATATATCAGAGAGAGCGCTTACTGTATAACGCCCCGGGCGCACAGCAGCTCCGGAAACAAATACGGTCAGCACTCTGGGCTCCATAAGTTCAGCGCTGCAAGAGGGCTCTTTAAGATATTCTTTCAGCCTCTCTCCTAAGCGACGCCTGAATTCAGCCTGAGTCAGCCCTGACACCTCTATCTCGCCAATATCTGGAAGAGTCAGTATCCCATTGCGGTTCACCGTCGATTCATGCGCTATTTCATTTATCGCAGGTGTCCAATAACGTACAAGCAACTTATCTCCGGGACCAAGCCGATAATCAGCGGGGACAATCGGACTTACGCTCTGAAGCGCAGATGCAGACTCAGCAAAGAAATCATAACCGAACGGACGTAGCCCTGCGGCAATCTCTGCATTTTCACCGGCAAAAGCGCTACCGATAGAGCATAGCAGAATAAAAAAAGAGCAAAAGAAGGGAGAAACAAAAAATGATAAATAATTCAGGCTCCTCATGCAAGCCCTCTTTACATACCCCAGGATATGGTGAGATGTTGACATGCCATCACCCTCTGAAAATTTCCGAACCTGCCCTGCAGGCACCTCCGGATATTATTCCCTAAAATATTCCCCAAAACGGCTGAAAAAAGACCCCTTTCTCCATTCGGAGAGACTATCAAAAACAGTTGTGGCCTGCCCCTGCTCTAAGTATTCTTCCAGGGACTTAACTGTCTTCATTGCCTATTCGCCGGAAAAATCAATTATCCTGCCAGATTTTAAGAAAGAAGAATAATTTACAAAGTTAATCGACCGGGTATAAAGAGATTATGAAAAACTCCGCGCCGGCGACCGATAATACAGAATCGGCGGCCTCTTCCGAGCATCATGATGCCGCCATGACAGCCGATTACTGGAAACGTTTCCTGGTATCGGCTGTTCTGACCCTGCCTCTTCTCTTCCTGTCGCCTTCCATTGGAGATTTATTGCCTTTCGGCAGATACCTGGCTTTCAAGGGCGCTGAATATATCTCCTTTCTCTTAGCCTCATTTATATACTTTTACGGCGGCTACCCCTTTCTAGCAGGCATATCCGACGAATTGCAAGCCAGGCAGCCGGGCATGAAGACGCTCGTGGCTATAGCTATCACCACAGCCTATTTTTACAGCAGCGCCATAGTGCTGGGGCTGCCCGGCTCCGCTCTCTTCTGGGAACTTGCCACCCTTATCGATATAATGCTCTTGGGGCACTGGCTGGAGATGCGATCCGTCAGAGGAGCATCACGAGCCCTGGAAGAACTGGCACGCCTGCTTCCGGCGGAAGCCCATCTGCTGGAAGACGACGGAACGATAAAGGAGATACCCACCGAAAAATTGCTGCCAGGAAACATGGTCATGATCAAGCCCGGAGAACGAATACCCGCAGATGGAGTAGTTATCGAAGGTGAAACATCGGTAAATGAGGCCATGCTGACAGGCGAAGTGCAGCCGGTAATCAAAACGCCCGGGGATCCTCTTATCGGCGGATCAGTCAACAGCGAAGGCTCCATAACTGCCAGAGTAACGAAAACCGGCCGGGAATCTTATCTCTCCCAGGTAGTGGAATTAGTGCATCAGGCGCAAGCAAGCAAGTCCAAAGTTCAGAGCCTGGCGGATCGTACCGCCATGTGGTTGACGCTGACGGCACTCGGGAGCGGCGCTTCAACTCTGATAGTATGGATGCTGGTAGTGAAAGCAGGACTGGCCTTTGCACTGGAACGCACGGTAACAGTGATGGTTATCGCCTGCCCTCACGCCCTTGGTCTGGCCATACCCCTGGTTATCTCCACCTCGACCTCATTGTCCGCCAGTAAAGGCTTACTGATAAGAAATCGCCTCGCCTTTGAAAGAGCCAAAGATATTAAAGCCCTGATATATGATAAAACCGGAACATTGACCGAAGGTAAATTTGGCGTAACCGATATTCTGGCCCTCTCCGAAAAGATATCACCAAAAAGCGTTATCTCCCTGGCCGCCTCGATAGAGAAGCGTTCCGAGCATCCCCTTGCTCAGGCTATTGCAGCCGCAACTTCTTCTACAGAAGAAGTTGTATCCTTCCGCGCCCTGCCGGGCAAAGGAGCTCAGGGAGAGATTAACGGCCATGATATTAAAGTTGTAGGACCGGGATATCTTCAAGAGAGCAAGGATCTGTTAAAAGAGCAAATCCTAAAGGATCCGGCCTTGCAAGGCAAAACGGTAGTCTTTGTAATCATGGATGAAGAGATTATCGGCGCCATAGCCCTGACCGACACCATAAAGCCTGAAGCAGCAGAAGCGGTCTCACGCTTAAGCCGGATGGATATTAAAACGATAATGCTAACCGGCGATAATCCACAGACAGCAGCCTGGGTAGCAAAAAATACCGGCATCAAGGAGTATTTTGCCGGAGTTCTTCCTGATCAGAAGGCCGCCAGGGTAAAAGAGATACAGAAGAGGAATCTGATAGTAGGTATGGTAGGAGACGGCATCAACGACGCTCCGGCATTGGCACAGGCCGATGTCGGCATAGCTATCGGCGCCGGTACCGATGTGGCGCTGGAAGCGGCAGATGTGATTCTGGTAAAGAGTAATCCACTCGATGCAGTTACAATTATCGAGCTATCCAGAGCCGCCTATAATAAGATGGTGCAGAACCTTCTTTGGGCCACCGGTTACAACATCATTGCCTTGCCTTTAGCGGCAGGCGCCCTCTATAATCTGGGCATACTCTTCAGCCCGGCTATGGGAGCGGTCATTATGACGCTGAGCACTCTTATCGTAACGATCAATGCCCAAAGCCTGAAATTGAGTTAATCAAGCAGACGGAAATAAATATTGATCGTATCCTGATGGGGATAAAAGAAAGCCGCTCCGATTCCGGAGCGGGTTATGGATATTGTTGGCGGAGCTGAAGGGATTCGAACCCTCGATCTTCGCCGTGACAGGGCGATGTCCTAAACCGCTAGACGACAGCTCCGAAAATCTATTTTCATTTATATTTTAGCGTACAAGCCGTTTTTGTCAAGATGGTGGGCGACACGGGATTCGAACCTGTGGCCTCTTGCGTGTGAAGCAAGCGCTCTAACCACTGAGCTAGTCGCCCATTTTTTGGTGACGCTGGCGGGATTCGAACCCGCGATCTTCGCCGTGAAAGGGCGATGTCCTAACCGCTAGACGACAGCGCCACGTGCACCGAAATTAAATCAAACGAAACCCTGCTTTTCAATCAAAACAAAAATACGGCTTGCGCCGTTATTTTTGGTAGCGCATAGGGGACTCGAACCCCTGTCACCGCCGTGAGAGGGCGGCATCCTAGGCCACTAGACGAATGCGCCACAACATTGCTGTATTTTACCACAGAAATCTTGCTTTGGCAAGATAAAAACGCTGGCGGAGGGCACAGGATTCGAACCTGCAACCCCTTTCGGGGCGACGGTTTTCAAGACCGCTTCCTCACCACCCGGACACCCTCCGCGTTATAATTTTCAAAGAGCACTATGACCTCGTCGTTTTGCTGATATAAAGGGTTTACGCATTCCTGGCTATCTTTATATATTTAGATGCAAACCCGAATCCCATCAGGACATTCTTCCGCTCCTGAGCATCGAGCTCCTCGGGCATAGATGCCAGCAGATCATCAAGCGCTTCCTTGAGATACGGTTGATCCTGCGCAATATGACCGACAATCTCTTTCTCGCTTTTCTTATTATCACTCAGGTAACCGGCCACGTGCAGTATCTGATAATAAGGAATGCCGTATATAGAGGATAGCATGTGAAGCTTCCTTATTGACGGTTGCTTTATTTTATCATTTTCCAGCTGCGCCAGATAGTTCTGCGATACCTCTCCACTCGATAGATACGTTACATTGCTGTAATTCAAATGAAGGCTCTCACGTGCAAGCCTCAAATAATCCCCAAGCTCCAAGCCGGTCACCTCCTAGCCTTTATTAACGCCATAATATTTTATCACACGAACATTAATATTAGCTTATTTTCCATAAAGCGTCAATAATTATAATACCTGTCTTCACCGGCCGTTATTCAAGGGACAGCTCTGCTATTCTGCTGCACCGGACAGCAACTCATTCACTACATCGACAACGCCGCATACCTTCCAGGCAATCTCTCCAGCTAACCGCTTGTGTTCAATATCGGGAACACTTCCTCTAAGTATGACTACCCCCTCTTCGACATGAACCTCAACAGATAAACCCTTTGTATCATTACTGCCGGAAAGCCCGTCATCGATATCTCTCTTGATATCGTTATCATTCCTGATTCCTGCAGCATTTTCATAATCCGGTCCGTAAAGCCCTGCTCTATATCTGGGAGTGCCGTACCATCGGCGATACACTTGATGATATAATTCGTTTTCGTTCATTATGAGAGGGTTCTACCCGCGAAAGGAAATGACAAAACAACTTTGCCTATAGATGTTCCCTGATAAACTCCACAGCCTTCTGTAAGCGTATAACGCATTCATCGCGGCCGATTAATTCCATAGTTTCAAATATGCCAGGGCTTGCCTTGCGCCCGGTGAGAGCCAATCTTAGCGGATGTATCAATTCCCCAGCCTTGATTCCCTCCATAGAAGCTGAATTCCGTATCAGCGTTTCAACTGCTTCTACATTAAAGAGGGCCATGCTCTGTAACCCGGAAACCATCTTTTCAAATCTGATTGCCGTCTCTGAACGTGCGAACCATTTATCTGCAGCTTCAGGCTCATAGCCGTCGGGGCGTTCGAAAAAGAAGACCGTCAAATCAGGTATCTCGCTTAAGTAACGCAGGCGGTCTTGAACCAGCCGCAGTGCCTCTTTACACTTCATTATCATCCCTTCATCAGGTTCTTCCGATACCAGACCGGCCTGCAGCAAATAAGGAAATCCAACCTGATACAGGTCGTCAATATTCATAGCCCTGATATACTGGCCGTTCATCCATTCCAGCTTATCGGTATCGAAGACGGCAGGGTTCTTATTGACCCGCTCAATACTAAAGAGTTCACATAGTTCAGCCATATCGAATAATTGCTTGTCACCATAACCCCAGCCGAGCAGAGCCAGAAAATTAATCATGGCCTGTGGCAATATACCCTGATCTCTATAACTCGTTACTGCCGTGGCGCCATGGCGCTTGCTCAGCCTGGTCCTGTCAGCCCCCATTATCAAGGGGATATGGGCAAACCTGGGAAGAGCGAAGCCCAGAGCCTTGTATAAAAGTATCTGCCGCGGTGTATTGGAAAGATGATCCTCTCCTCTGATAACATGGGTTATTCCCATCAGAGCATCATCCACCACAACAGCAAAGTTATAGGTTGCCATACCATCCGACTTTACGATAACGAAATCATCCAACAATGCGTTATCAAAGCTTACCCGGCCTCGAACCATATCATCAACTATTGTCGTTCCGGGCGTCATGGCAAAACGCAGCACGGAAGGAGTGCCGGCACGAGATCGCTGTTCACGTTCATTCGGTGCGAGCCGACGACATTTCTCATTATATTTATACTCGCGTCCCTCTGCTGCGGCGCGCTCTCTTTCGGCACTCAGTTCTTCGGTTGTGCAATAACAGCGATAAGCCAGGCCCTCACGCTCAAGCTGGTTCATGTAAGCAGTATACAGGTCAATACGCTCGGTTTGAAAATAAGGGCCTCTGTCGCCCCCTACCTGCGGTCCTTCATCCCACTCCAGTCCCAGCCATCTCAAACCTTGCAATATATCCCGCATGGCTTCTTCGCTGGAACGCTCCAGATCGGTATCTTCAATGCGCAGGATAAATTTCCCTCCTGTATTCCTGGCAAATAGATAATTAAATAATGCTGTTCGAGCTCCACCGACATGCAGATATCCTGTCGGGCTTGGAGCAAATCTTACTCTGGTCTCTCTCTCCATCTCAATCTCCATTATAAGTTTATCGGCTTATTAATTATATCAGAGGATATTGATAATAAATAGAGGCGGTATCAAGCAAGGGAGGGGCTCAACGCCCCTCCCTTTTTATCCGTTACTTGCAGTTGATATTAACTCCGGTTAGTTCGCTGAGGAATCTTATTGGAACAACCAGTCTGCCATTAACGATTTTTGCAGCTTTCGGCATTACCAGCCTTCGTCCATCGACATCAACGATATTACTTCCGATGGTGAAACGTATCTTCATGCCGAAATCGCACAACACGCTCTTGTTCTTCTTGTCCCAGGTAAAAACCGCACCCAGGGTATTCATAGGCTCTCTTGCCGCAGCCATCGTGTAGCCGTCATCCACATAAGGCGCAACTCTCTGTTGAATGACTTTACCCCTTATGCTCAGAACATTTGAAGCAACCGTTTTAGCGGCAGCAACCACTTCGGCCACATGCCTGCTTATAGTGCCTTCCTTTGGCGGCATGGCCTTTGCTAAGGATGCCTGCCGTGCTACCGGCGCGCTTAACGCTCCGCTTGAAGCCTGAATAGTTACAGACTCAGCCTCAGGTGTCATGCTATATCCGGAAGCAACCTGTTTCTTACTACCTACAGTGACGTTAGCGGCAATAATAGCTGAAGGGCCAAGAGGCTCGACTTGCGGTATATTACCGAAAGGCGCTTCGACATTACCAAAAGAAGCATCGTCCGCCGTAGCTTCGGCAGCTGCTGTTTTTGCCGGCACGGCAACAGACAATTTCGGAGCCGCGCCAGTCCTTTCGGCATTATCAGCAAATGATTTATCAGCAAAGGATATCTCATTTGCCAAAGAGGAACCTATCTGAGGTATCACAGATCCTACCGCCTGTCTGGATGCAACCGCCATTGCCTGGCGATCGACTCCCAGTTCATGCGCCACGGACTCCGCTCCGGCTCTGACTGCATACTCCGCCTCAGGCGCTTCCTTAGCCGCACTGCCCGTTACGTTCGCCGGTGCAGCGGCCTTCCGAGCAGTCGCTG
>DHPR01000034.1 GCA_002410925.1 bacterium UBP13_UBA5359 | reverse complement strand
TCTTCAGGGAGAGCCGTTACTGCACGGTATTCTGGAGAGCATCGCCCTGGCAATGGCCATGATACCTGAGGAATTTCCTGTAGTTTTAACTATTTTTCTCTCTCTAGGCGCCTGGAGGCTGGCGCGAAGCCATGCCCTGATGCGGCGTATTCCTGCTGTAGAGACTCTGGGGTCTGTAAGTGTTCTCTGCGTAGACAAGACCGGCACTATCACTATGAACCGTATGGCAGTTCGCCGACTTTATGCTGGCGGGTGTGAAAGGGAAGTTTCTTCAAAAGATCTTTTGAATCCTCCATTCAATGAGCTGGTCATAGCCGGAGTGCTGGCCAGCGAGCATACTCCTTATGATCCTATGGAAAGGGATATGCATCGCATAGCCGCTCAAGCCGGCTTTGATCCTTCTGTCCTTTATCAAGAGCGGACGTTGGTTTATGAGTATGCTCTCAAGCCCGATATCAAAGCTATGGGGCATGTGTACAGAGAGCCGGACGGCGCCACGGTTCTTTATGCCAAGGGCTCTCCGGAGAGTATTCTGTCCATGCTTGATCTGCCGGCTGAAGAGCGTTTGCAGATAGAAAGCAGGGGGCGAAAATTGGCGGAAGAGGGATTGCGGCTGATAGCTTTCGGCCGTCATCGTTATGAAAATGCCTCTTTCCCCAAGAAGTTAACCGATAATAAGCTGGAGTTCATAGGGATGATGGCTTTGGCGGATCCGCCTCGTCCTGGAGTGAAGGAAGCTATAGCAACCTGTCTCAAAGCAGGTGTCAGAGTGGCGGTAATTACCGGTGATTACGGTGTTACCGCTAAAGCCATCGCCTCCGAAGTGGGAATACCGGAGGCAGACCGGTTTATCAGCGGAAGGGAGATAGATGCTCTTAATCAGAAAGAATTGGCGAAGGCTGTGCGCACTGTCAATATCTTTGCCAGGGTGGTGCCGCGGCATAAGCTGAGGATTATCAGAGCTCTCCAATCCAATAAAGAGATTGTGGCCATGACGGGTGATGGAGTCAACGATGCTCCGGCTTTAAAGGCAGCCGACATAGGTATTGCTATGGGCAAGAGAGGTACCGAGGTAGCCCGGCAGGCCTCCCAAATGGTTTTACTGGATGATAACTTCGCTACTATCGTAGGCAGTATAAAGGATGGGCGCCGTATCTATGACAATATCAAAAAAGCCATGGCCTATATTATCACCATACACATTCCTATTGCCGGAGCCGCCATACTGGCGCCGGTACTCAACATGCCTTTATTGTTGACACCCACTCTTGTCGTGCTTCTGGAACTGATCATAGATCCTACTTGCTCCATCGTCTTTGAAGCGGATGAAGCAGAACCGGATATTATGGCGCGGCCGCCTCGCCATCGCGAGGAACCGCTGCTGGAGAGAGCGCTATTATTGCGAACTTTGCTCCAGGGAACAATCCTTCTGACCGCTTCCTTCGGGATCTTTGCCTGGGCTCAGGCACATGGCCTTGGTGAAAATACCGCCAGAAGTCTCGGCCTCTCTGTGCTGGTATTATCCAATATATTTCTGGTTTTGATAAGCCAATCCAGCGTCTATCCGGTCTGGCATAATATACGCGGCAGAAGCAATTTAGCCAGAATACTGGTAAATGCCGCTGCGTTGATTATGCTGTTAACCATGATATATCTGCCGGCTGCCGGCCGCATTTTTAAATTGGCGCCGCTATCACCATGGCTGCTGTTTGTTGTGCTGATTCTATCAATGCTGGCGGGCGGCTGGTGGGAGGCGGTAAAGCCCTTCCTGCGCCGCCGGCATTCGACAGTGGAAACTAAAAGATAGCGATTGAATATATATTTTGAAATTCAGTTTAAAACATGAAATGGAGGCAGGCCGGTGAGAATGCTGGGACGACAGAGAAACCCCTATCCCACGGTGGATGTTATTATCACCTCCAGAGCTCACCCCGATGCCCTTATTATGGTACGGCGCAAGTATCCTCCCAAAGGGTGGGCTCTGCCGGGAGGATTTATAGATTGGGGTGAGAGCGCCGAAGCTGCGGCCGTGCGGGAGATGAAGGAGGAGACAGGGCTGGTTTTGAAAGAGCTGAGGCAGTTTCATGTTTACTCTGATCCGCACCGCGACCCGCGAGGGCATACTATGAGCGTAGTATTTACTGCGACAACAGATGGAGAGCCGGCAGGTGGTGACGATGCTGCCGAGGCCGTATGGATGGATCTGAGGAACCTGCCGCCGGACATAGCTTTTGATCACCGCCGGATTATTGAAGATTGGGTTGCGTTGCAATAAAACCTTAATATCAGTGAGAGATAAAAGTGACCTCCCTTAAAATTTAGCGTCCTATTGACAACCGCTGGAAAGAGGTTATAATAGTTCCACAAATAGTTGAATAACATTCAATAGTGTGTGATGAAATGAGTAAAACGGTTCCCATACAATCTATCAAACGTGCTTTGGATCTGCTGGACCTGCTGGCAGAGGAAGGACTCGGAAGAGAAGGGCTGACGTTGCAGACTATAGCCAGGCATCTTAATATAGCTGCACCTACGGCTCACAATATCCTGCGTACCATGTCCGTGTGCGGTTACATCGAACAGGACAGGGAACATCGCTACCGGCTCGGTTCCAAATGCCGGGATATGGTCCGCAGTGTTGCTCTGTCCGGCGCATTGCTGAACCGGGTGTCCGGAATAATCCATTTACTTGCGGAAGAAACCGGAGAAGCCGTGGTTTTGGCTACTTTGGTAAACGGTCGGCGCCGGGTAGTTCTGAGGGCTGCCAGCCATCAATTATTGAGGGTAGATCCCTCGGCAGAGAAGCATAACGCCATGTTCGAGGTGGTGACAGGTCGTGTGCTGGCTGCTTTTGCTTCTCCCGATGAACTGGAGGTTGTCATTGAGGTGAACGGTTTGCCCGGTAAACTTTGGAAGGGAATAAGCGACAGGGAAACGCTGATAAAGGAATTAGGGCTTATCCGTGAGCAGAGGCTGGATGAGGAGTGCTTGACAGAACGAGGTACCGCTTCTTTGTGCGTTCCGGTACTGGATGCAGAGGGCCGTATTCTGGCAGCTATCGGCATACATCTGCCGGCTTTCCGGGCTGGTGAGGAACGTATGATAATTATCCGTGCTGCAACAAAAAAGGCAGCCGAGCGGATTGAAAGCATCTGGAAATAAGAGAAGGAGGGAATCAAATGTCAGTTGCTAAATGTAAGGTAAAAGACAGAACAGCCATGGAGGCTACATCTGCGGAAGGAGCATTGACCGGGAGAATAAAGGATTATGCCTTGTCTGTGCTGGGTGCAGACCTGGTAGGCATAGCCGATATCGAGCGTTTTGCCAATGCGCCGATCATGATGTCGCCGCAAGGCATACTGCCGACAGCCAGGTCGGTAATAGTAATGGCGGTTCATCATCCTGACGCCGCCATAGAGATGGGCGGCAGAGAGCATCCTCAGAAGATGGGACCGTATTCCGTGCAAGGCACCATGAACGCCCGGCTGGATGAGATGTCTTACCGCATGGGGCTCTGGCTGGAGCGAGAGGGTTATGCGGCTGTTCCTATAGTCTCCTCCAATATCTGGCGCTATAACGGGTACAAGAATCTCAAGGAGCAGTTCGCTCCGGATATCAGTCATATGCATGCGGCAGTGGCTGCCGGGCTGGCGGAGTTCGGTTATAACGGTCTGGCCATAACACCTGAATTCGGTGCCCGCCAGCGCTATGTCAGCATCATTACCGAGGCATCGTTGCAGCCGACATCGTTGCTGGAGCCCGGCAGCGTTTGCGATAACTGCATGCTGTGCCGTAAGCACTGCATGAGTGGTGCTCTGTCGAAGGAGATCGACGGCTGGAACGAAGTGAAGATCGAGGATAAGATCTATCGCTATGCTAAGAAGAACCTCTGGCGCTGCTCCTGGGGAGAACATTTTGGTCTGGATTTGGATCTGCCCAAGCCTGACAAGGTGGATGAAGCCATTATTCTGGAGTTGATAGAGAAGCACGGCCTGAGGGGCGGAGAGATGGGCAGTTGCCTGCGTTATTGCCTGCCGGCGGACAAGCGTTACTTTGATCCGGATTACACCAACGCTCCGCGTCGCCGCCGTCGTTCTGCAGATAGTGACAACCCCGGGCGCATGGCAGAAGAGAAGCTTCAAGCCATAGCCTACAGACAGGGTATAGATTATGTGATGGTAGCGCCGGTGGCGGAGTTTGAGGCCCGTGGGGTAGATGTCAAGGCTTTGCTTCCCGATGCCGTTACTGCTGTTACGCTGGTCTTGCACAGTAAACCGCGCCATGATGCCGTTACACCTTTTACACAAGGCTATATGTTAAGAAGCGCTGCCTATGATCTGGTCCGTGAACTCGAACGGATGGGTTACAGTGCCCTTGGCGAGACAGGGATCCCGGAAGATACAGTTAAAGATAGGATCGGCGGCATTCTGCCTGGCAGGGAAGCGGAGACCATGACCATTCTGACCAGCGCCGGATTAAGCCCCACATCCTGGAATATTCCTCCGTTGCCACAGCCTCCGGTATTATCTTCGGCGGAATGGAAACGCAATATCAAAGGCTTGTTGACCGGCCTGGGTGCGGACCTCGTCGGTATATCCCCGGTAAAACGTTTGTCCGATCTGCTTCCGCAACTGGAAGCTGTCTTTGAGGGACAGAGTTATCTGCAGGCCAGAAACAAATCAGAGCGGCGATTCACGCCGTATGATCCCGAGATAACTATCGAAACCGTCCATGTCCGGAAGCCGGATGATCATCTGCCGGGAGCCAGGTCTGTTATAGTGGCGGGGCTGCGCCTTCCGGCGGCTACGGTAGCTCGCACTGCCATGCCTCCGGCTGAAGCGGTCGGCCCGTATGCCTTCGCTCAATATGAGACGATCAAGCTACTCAGCCTGATGGGATATCGTCTGATGCGTATGCTGGAAGACCGAGGCTTCAAGGCAACGATGACTTTCGACCTCTGCGGCACGGGATCGTTTATCAATAATCCACGAGGCGAGCAGCCGGATATCTTCTCCAATCGTTTCGCTGCTGTAGCCGCCGGATTGGGGCATATCGGCAAGGGCGGCTTCGTGCTGACACCGGAGTTTGGCCCTAACATCCGCTTTATCGCCATAGTCACAGATGTTGAGATGGAGGTTGATTCCGTATGTGCGGATAGATCATTGTTGGCTGCATGTGCAGCCTGTGACCGTTGTGCTGCAGCTTGTCATACCAGGGCTCTGAACGGTGAAGTTTCCATAAGTGTGGATGGGTATGAAGAGCGTTTCTACCTTCCGGACTATAATCGCTGTAACTGGGCCAAGCGCTATTCCATGGTAGGCGCGGAAGGCGTGGATTTTCTGGGCTGGAACATGAAAGTGCCTATTCCTGACAAGATAGATGCCGGGAAGCTGGCTGATGGTTTGAAACAGCATCCTGTTATACAGAAGCATCGGACATGCAATTTTGAAGCCTGCGTGCTGGCCTGTCCTTTATCAAAAGGGATGATCGGGTAAAGAACGCACCAAACTTAATCTTATCTCCTCGGCATTTCCGGGCGGCCGGCATCCTTGCTCTGCTGCCGGCCGCCCGGAAAACAATAGTTCCATTCTTTGCGCCTATGTCTATAGCTCTGCTCTGGAGTAAGTTCCTGTTTCTATCAGCTTGCGATATTTGAGCGGAGAAGTTTGCATGATGCTTCTAAATACTCTGTCAAAATGAGCGGCGCTGTTGAAACCCACCGTTGAAGCGATTTTGGAAACTCTATCTGTTGAGATCTCAAGCAGCTTCAAAGATTCATTTATGCGTACGTTGTTGATATATTCAACCACGGTCAGGCCTGAATACCGCTTGAAAACTCTAGTCAGATAATAACGGCTTATATAGAATTCGTCAGCGATGCCGGCCAGCGATAGTTTTGAAGAATAATTTTTGTTGATATACTCCATTATCTGAGTAACCTTCTTTTTTATCTCGTCTGTCACTGAAAAGGGATTGTTCTTTTCTAAATTTTTCATTAATAGATGAACTTCTATAAGAAGCTCTGCCAAAAGAAGTTTAAGCAGGCATTTGCCGGCCTCGCTGTTCCCTTCATTCATAGATAACATACGTTCCGTGATACGGGTGATTCGCTTTCTAATGTCAGCATCCACTCGGATTACATCCGGACCTCTTTCAAAGATGTCGATGGGATTAATGCCCGCCAGATCAAAATCAATACCTGTTAAGAAATCCTTATCAAAGTGTATGGCTATACGCTCAAAAGGGGCTTTTTTATTTGGGTAAATAGTTCTATGGAAATCATACATGCCGATAGCGGCAATATCTCCCTTGCTAAGATTATAGATCTTCTCTTTAATGAAATAATTGACATTGCCTTCCAAAAGTAGATATAGCTCATACCGATTGTGACAATGGCGGTTAACGGTGATTGAAGGGCTATACTCTTCCTTGCGATGCTCGATAGTGAAGTTGGAATTACCGATATTTACCGCATCAAATATACTCATAATCTCATCCTTGTTTAAAGTTACTTGTAATTATACTAGAAAGAGCAATTTTTGTAAAAATAATGCCTGTAAAGAGGGTATATTGAGCAAATTATGCAATATAAATAAAGAGGTATCTT
>DHPR01000038.1 GCA_002410925.1 bacterium UBP13_UBA5359 | reverse complement strand
CGCCTTTAGCACTGGGCTCCTAGAAGAATATATGACCAGGGAAAATCACGCTGATTAAGATTCTGAACATACAGTTTACGTAAATTCGGTCCTCCTATGCCAAGATAAGAGCCTCTTTGTGCAAGCAGTGCAGGTGAGAGCATCTGCTCCAGATAGCCTGCTCTAGGCCATCCAGAGAGCTTTAATTGCCAAACCACCGCTATTACCGGCATAAAGAGCATAGCACCAGCCAGCATAAAGCCGTAGCTCCTATTGCTGCTCTTACAAGCCCATAAGATTATTGCAACTAGAAATGCCGGCAGCAATACGATTCCAAGATATTCCTTGGTCAGTGTAGCTGCAGCCAGAAGCAGCCATGCAAACAACCAGTATCGCCCCTTATTAAAACGGAAGCTCAAGCAAACCGCATAGATAGCAACCGTTATCAGAAAGAGCGCCAAATTATCCGCCCATACCCTGTCGGCATCGCGCCAAAGAGCTGGAATGAAAGCAAATAGCGCTGTAGCCCACAATGCCTGCCGGGAAGATTTGAAATGGAGCAGCGTTATTTTGTAGAAAAATATTACGGCACCAAGACTGAGAGCTATCCCCAGAATTCTTCCTGTTTCGATAGTATTCTCTCCTGCCAATCTATATATCCAGGCCAGTATATATGGAAATAAAGGCGGATGCAGAGCATCGATGATTTTGAGATCTATTTGGTCACCGGTAATTGATGCCAGGATCTCTCTTCCTACAAGAGTATAAAAATACTCATCGGAGCTGACGCCATGTAATCTTCCGAAGGTCGCTATGCGACTGATGATGACTAATATGAAAAGAAAATAAACCACAAAACGCTCCACCATATGTCGTTAACGCATAGCCATGCTATAGCCTTATTCCCTAGCAAGCGTTTTTTTAAACTTGGCAAGCTTAATGCTGATAATTCAATATTAAGCTGCATTTGTAGGTTTGGAATCCTGGGAGGTGTAAGCTCAATGATTCAACCTTTGGGAGATCACATCGTAGTTAAACCGGCGAAGGCGAAGGCGATGACCGTCAGCGGCATTGTCCTGCCCGATACAGCCAGAGAGAGGCCGCAGGAGGGTGAAGTTGTTGCTGTAGGCAGCGGTCAGCTACTGGAGAACGGGAAGCGGGGTCCAATGGAAATAGAGATCGGCGATATCGTTATCTACGCCAAATACAGCGGCACTGAAGTTAAAGTGGAGGAAGAAGAGTACCTCATTATGCGTGAGTGTGATGTCCTGGCTATCAGATAAATGCTCTGCTCGATAACCTTTAACTGGAAAGGGCTGTCCTCCCTGGCAGGGAGGACAGCCCTTTCATGGCTTTTACTATTCTATCTTTCAGCTCATACGCAGAAGATTCTGGTAGCTGGTTTTTAAGCTTGCAAAGGGATCTTCCTTAAAATCCTCATCCTGCTCCACGATATACCATTCCACCCCTGCATCTTCGCAAGCAGAAAGAATAGCCTCCCAGTTGAGGTTGCCTTCTCCGACTTCCGCCATGATCGGGGCGTTATCCAGAATCGCCATATCTTTAAGGTGAACGGTCGGGACCCTGCCGGACAGATATCGAATCCAAGCGGCCGGATCGGCACCGCCACGTTGTATCCAGTGAACATCTATTTCGGCCATAAAGACGGTCGGATCGCTATCTTCATAGAGTATCTGCAATCCCGTTCTCTCTCCATATCGCTCCAGTTCAAAGCTGTGGTTATGATAAATAAAGATAAACCCCTCGGCCGCTAAAGCAGCGGCAATCTTTGAAGCGGCTACGGCAAAGCGGTGATAGCCGTCTGCATTACGATATTCAACCGGCAAACCGCCGATACCTATATAACGACACCCGTAAATTCGATGCTCTTCAATAACGCCGGCCAGATCCTCTTCCATTCTCTGGTAACCTATATGGGTGTTACAGATCTTTAATCCCAGGTCATCGGTTATTTTTTTCAATTCCGCCGGCTCTATCGGCCCCATTCCCGATATCTGCACCGCCTGATATCCGATATCTCTGACTCTTTTCAGGCTGGCAGCAATATCCGATGGTGTCTTAAGATAATCCCTAATGGTGTACAGCTGCGCTGCTATTTGCTCCCTCTTCAATTTAAATCCTCTCCCTTAATATTCTGTATTTCTCATAGGCTCTGTCCCAGATTTTCGGATTCTGCGGCAGATACTCTATCAGATCAAAGGAATTACCGACTACCTCCCGCGCATTTGCCAGAGAAGCTATCTCTCCCCGGGTTATTGCCTGGGTCAGTATATTGCCGGCTGCAGTAGCCTCATCCGGTCCTGCCAGTACCCGTACGTCGCAGGCTGAAGCAGTAAAGGAATCAAGCATGACGTTCTTGGAACCGCCTCCTACGATATGCAGAGTATCATAATCCGTTCCGGTAAGCTTTTTCAACAGGGACATAACCTCACGATATCTGAGAGCCAGGCTCTCCAATACGCATCTGGCATACCCCCCCGCTCCCTCAGGAAGAGCCTGCCCCGTTCTGCGGCAGAAGGCATCTACCTTATCCATCATATCGCCCACATTCATGAAATCGGGATCATCGACATCGATAAGAGCTTGTAAGGGAACCGCCCTTTCAGCCGCTTCCACCATCTCGGAGTAGGATATCTGAATTCCTCTGCTCCCAAGCGAACGCCTGATACCTTGCAACAACCACAATCCGACTATATTCTTAAGATAACGTATACTTCCTCCATAGCCTACTTCGTTGGTAAAGTCTTCTTTCATCCCCTCATCACTTATCAGGGGCCTCTCCAATTCAGCTCCCATTAATGACCATGTGCCGCTGCTGATATATGCCCAGCGCTCATCTTGCGCCGGTACAGAGACCACGGCGCTGGCGGTATCATGAGAGCAAACACATATCAGCTCCATACCGGAGGCATTGCACTCCTTGGCAATCTCTTCAAGAAGAGGACCGATAATAGTCCCGGGATAGACCAGGCCTGGAAGGATATCAGCCGGCAATCCCAACCGTTTCAAAAGATCGGTCTCCCATCGATGAAGCGACGGATTATAAAAATGACTGGTAGAGGCGATGGAAAGATCGGCTGCACCCCGGCCGGTAAAGAGATAACCCAAAAGATTGGGCATAAATAATAGGCTGCGAGCAATTTTAAGATACCCGGGAGATCGCTTTTCCAGGGCATATAGTTGAAAGAGCGTATCAAAACGCATGGTCTGTAAACCCGATATGCGATAGAGCTCTTCACGAGATATCAGATTGTAGACCTCTTCCGGAATACCCTCGGTTATGGGATCGCGATACATCATGGGCAACCCAATCAGAACGCCGCCCTCCGTAAGCAGGCCGAAATCCACACCCCAAGTATCTATGGCCAGGCTCACTATATCCTTGTATTTTGCCGTAGCTGCCTGAAGACCAAATTTCAACTCCTCAAAGAGGCGGTATACATCCCAGTGAAGATGCCCTTGTACCAGCAATGGCCTGTTTTGGAAACGGTATACCTCTTCCAGTAAGAGCCTGCCGTTCTCCACCGTTCCAACTATTGCCCTGCCGCTTTCAGCGCCAAGATCAAAAGCAAGATATCGCATCATTACCTCCATAACTCATCAAGCACTCAGTAGAATTTTAGTATACTTCTCGACAGTTGTAAAATACTGAATCAGCATACGGCCGATATATGTGTTATCATGCTTTCCAGCAAACATTTCTGCACCCGGGCCATAGCCATAAAGAGGAACATCTCTGTCCGTGTGGCCAAAAGTAGTCCAAACAGTCGATATTGCACCATTCTTATCCAGAAGCTCCAACCCTCCGGTCTCATGATCGGCAACGACCAATACCATAACGTCACCCCGTGCCTCTGCAAAGCGCACTGCTTCAGATACGGCTTTGTCAAAGGATGCTGTTTCCTTGATCACTCCCGGCAAGTCATGAGCATGTGCAGCCCAATCTATCTTTCCTCCCTCCACCATCAAAAAAAAGCCTCTGTTATCTTTAGCAAGCAAGCCGGCAGCTTTAACCGTCATTTCAGCCAGATCCGGCTCCTTCTTGTTGCCATTCAATGCGCCTCTGTTGAAGAGCCCCAGCGAGGGCAGAGACGTAATCTGCGCCATTTCAGATCTGTTTCTTATCAATTGATATCCATTATTCTTTGCCAGCTTAATTACATCCGTATTATCCTTGCGAAAACTACCGGAAAGAGATTCAGGAATAAAAAAGCCGTAGCCTCCGCCCCATATCAGATCTAGCCGCTTAAGTATCATGGCTGTTGCAATGGAAGCCTCATCTTTACGTGCATGGAGATGAACTGCAAAGGCCGCAGGGGTGGCATGAGTAAGGGTTACGGTAGTGATCAGACCTACACGCCTGCCGGTTCGAGAAGCTACTTCAGATACGTTTTCCAGTAATATTCCTTTGGAAGAGATTCCCAAATATCCATTACGAGTCTTCACACCGGTAGCCAGAGCTGTGGCAGCAGCAGCTGAATCGGTAACTGTGCCGCCATACGAACATGTTGTCAAGCTGCCGCTGACCGGCATTTTCTCCATTTCCAGCTTATCCTTCTTCAGGCTGAGACTAGTTGCCTTGATATGCTCAAAGCCCATGCCGTCACCAATCATCAGAATAATTCCACGTGGCAGATGCCGTGGCAGCCTGATGGCCTCATCCGGCTTTGAAGCGGATAATTCACCGGCTTTGACCGGAAGTAGCCTGGTACAAATGTTAGGCTGAAATATCCATAGCATAATACAGCAACTAACTATGATAAGCAGGATTAATCTTTTACGCATTATCCTTGCACCACCTTATTATCTTTTCAGGATATATGACCTGCTGCAGATAGAGCCCCTGCGGTGGTACGGCCGGGCCCGCCGCCTTACGGTCTTCAGCCTCCAGAATATGCGCTATATCTTCTGGAAGTAGCCTTCCTCGTCCTACATCTATCAAGGTTCCGATAATATTTCTTACCATCTGATAAAGAAAGCCATTTGCCTCGGCTGTAAATATCAGCAGCCCATCGCTCTGAAGTTTCACCTCCAGGCGTCTTAGATTACGCACAGTACTCTTGACCGGGCTGCCGGAAGACATCATAGAAGCAAAATTACGCTCACCGACAAGATAACCGCAAGCACTTTTCATAGCATCGATATCAAGCTTATAGGGAATAAATGTTGCATAATTTCGTAGCAAGGCCGAAGGTTGCGCCCGGTTTATTATGCAGTAACGATAAATCTTGCCAATGGCTGAGTAACGAGGATGAAACGAGCTCTCCGCCTCTGCCGCACACTTAACAACAATATCTCGAGGAAGAACGCTGTTTAATGCAAACGGTAATCGTTCCAACCGGATATCATGCTCCAATATGAAGCCCGCTACCTGACCCAGCGCATGTACTCCGGCATCGGTTCTGCCGGAAGCACTTACCCGTAAAGAATGGCTGAATAAGCATTTCAATGCCTTCTCCAGCTCTCCCTGGATGGTTCGCACTCGCGGCTGATACTGATAGCCACAAAAATCTGTGCCGTCATATTCCAGCAACACCGCCAGATTACGCCCTGCAGAATCGGCTGCCGTTTGTTTGCTATCCATTATCGGTTTTAAGATCTCCATGCAAGCCCCTAAGTTTTCAATGTCATATGTTTTCCATCATTGAATCGGCTTTAAAACCTATCCTATTCCTAGCAATAACAAGAGGACACCGGAAAAACCTGTGTCCCCTCTGCCTGCTTTTGGCATAATAATCTCATCAAAGATCGTTGCGCTGCTATACCAGCTCTATTATCGCCATGGGTGAAGCATCACCGCGCCTGAATCCCACTTTCAGAATACGGGTATATCCGCCCTGCCTATCCTTATAGCGCGGACCAATCTCACTGAAAAGCTTACCGGCAATCTCTTTATCATAAAGGTAAGCAAGTACCTGCCGTCGGGCATGAAGATCATCTTTACCGGCCAGAGTTATCAGCTTCTCGGCGATTGGCCTTATCTCCTTGGCTTTCATCTCCGTAGTATTGATCTTTCCATATTTAAACAGAGAGGTTACCAGGCTTCTGAATAGCGCAATGCGCTCATCTGTCGGCCTGTTCAGCTTTCTGCCGGCTACTCTATGTCTCATTTAACAACCTCCTACTCAGCCGATTCCTTTAACGCCAATCCGTGTTCGGCCAGCTTCTCTTTTATCTCTTCAAGCGATTTCTTGCCAAAATTTCTAACGCCGGTTATTTCGCTATCAGTTTTGGTCAGCAATTCTTCTACAGTATTTATGCCTGCTCTCTTAAGGCAATTATAAGGCCTGACAGAGAGACCGAGCTCCTCAAGAGTAAGCTCCTTAATCTTATTGCTCTCAGTTTCGACCTCCTTCGATTCCGTGCTCTCAAGTGTAACACCAGAGAAATCAAAGAAGAGCCTTAGGTGATCATGCAACAGTCTGGCGGCAAAACCCATTGCTTCTTCCGGCTTGAGGCAACCATTTGTCCAGACTTCCAATATCAGCTTATCGTAATCGGTTACCTGGCCTACACGGGTATCCTCAACTATGTAATTCATCCTTTGTACCGGCGTGAAGATGGAGTCAATAGGAATTACGCCTACCTGATGCCCGAAACGACGATGTTTCTCAGCCGGAACATAGCCGGCGCCGCGCTCAACGATTATATCCATAAAGAGACGAGCATTCTTCTCCGTCAATTCAGCTATATGTAAATCGGGATTACATATCTCGACTTCCGCCGGCACAATTATATCGGAAGCTTTAACTTCGCCTACCCCTTCAGCCTCAATACGCATGGATTTAGGCTCATCACCACTCAGTTTGACAGCCAGCTCCTTCATATTAAGAACTATCTCGGTTACATCTTCGGCAACACCCGGTAAGGTTGAGAACTCATGTAAAACACCCTCTATTTTTATGGCCGTGATTGCTGCTCCGGGAAGCGAAGACATCAATGTACGACGCAAGGCATTTCCTATAGTGTTACCAAATCCGCGCTCCAGCGGCTCGATTATCAGTTTCATATATCTTTCATCAGATATCAGACACTCTATCTTGGCCATTATTTCAGCCATATGTACCTCCCCTTTGTCAAACCAGTCAGAGCTTTATCTGGAGTAGAACTCAACAATCAACTGCTCCTGAATAGGAACATCAATATCTTCGCGAACAGGGTTTCTGACAACCTTGCCCTTCATCTCCTCAGCATTAAGCTCCAGCCAGGTGGGAATCTGTCTCTGCGCAGCCGACTCAACAGATGCCTTGATCTCTTCCATATCCCTGCTGCCTTCACGGACTTCAATTGTATCGCCGGGCTTTACAATATAAGAAGGGATATCCACCTTACTGCCATTCACAGCAAAATGACCATGACGCACCAATTGCCTGGCCTCTCGCCTGGAAGAGGCAAAACCCATTCGGAAGATAATGTTGTCAAATCTTCGCTCCAGAAGG
Source organism: bacterium UBP13_UBA5359 (assembly GCA_002410925.1). Lineage (GTDB taxonomy): Bacteria > UBP13 > UBA5359 > UBA5359 > UBA5359 > UBA5359. The sequence goes on along the minus strand of DHPR01000038.1, from coordinate 16,321 downwards.
AAAAGCAGATTCTCACCTGCAACTCCCTTCATACGCTCAGCGTCTTCAAAATAATTGCGAAACTGACGCTCCAAAACCCCGTAAATGCGGCGTACTTTTTGCTTCTCTCTCAGCTGAATACCGTATTCCGTAAACTTGGAACGCACCGCCCTCTTCTTATCTCCCGGAGCGCCTGCACGACGCTCGACGGTACACTTAGCCATATAACACCGCTCGCCCTTCAAAAAGAGCTTATTGCCCTCGCGGCGACATAATCTACATACCGGTCCTGAATAACGTGCCATATTTCTTCACCCCCTGCTTTTCAAACTCTTCTTCTTTTAGGTGGCCGACAACCGTTATGGGGTATCGGCGTAACGTCTTTAATAAGGCTGACGTTCAAACCTGCAGCCTGAAGGGATCTAATAGCCGCTTCGCGCCCTGCACCAGGTCCCTTAACGTAGACCTCTACCTGGCGCATGCCGTGCTCCATAGCTTTTTTAGCTACGGATTCAGCAGCAGTCTGGGCGGCAAAAGGAGTGCCTTTTCGCGATCCTTTGAATCCCATACCGCCTGCACTGGCCCATGAAATTACAGCGCCATGCGTATCCGTAATCGTTACCAGTGTGTTATTAAAGGTGGAATGGATATGTGCCATACCTTCCAGAATATTCTTACGTTCCCTCTTTTTTACCTTTTGGGTTCCTGTTCTCCTCGCCAACTTTAAACCTCCTATCTTAACACGGGTTCATGCTTTAAGCTATTCCCCGACACGCAAAGTTACAGCCGATGTTGAAACCAGCTGTGCACTAAAATTATTTCTTTCTTCTGATTCCCACCGTACGTCTCGGACCTTTGCGTGTCCTGGCATTGGTGCTTGTTCGCTGCCCGTGAACGGGAAGACCGCGACGATGACGCAATCCTCTATATGAACCGATATCGATCAGACGCTTTATATTCATGGTAACTTCGCGCCTGAGATCACCCTCAACCGTATACTCCTTATCAAGAATCTCCCGCAAACGGCCAATCTCTTCTTCAGTAAGATCCCTTACCCGGGTAGATGCCTCTACACCGGATTTTGTAATAATAGCATTACTTGTGGTCTTGCCTACACCATAAATATAGGTTAAAGCAACATCCACCCTCTTATCTCTTGGCAGATCAACGCCCGCTATTCTTGCCAAATTCTTACACCCCCTGTATTCGCTTGGAGCAATCTGCCGCTCCAACGGCCTTGTAAAGTCTGTTCTTGAGTAACAGCAGACACACTATTCTCAGCCCTGTCTCTGTTTATGCTTTGGATTCTCGCAAATTACCATAACCTTGCTGTGACGCCGTATCACCTTGCATTTCTCGCATATAGGCTTTACAGATGGTCTAACTTTCATTACCGTTACCTCCCGGCCTAACCATCGATAGAAAATGGGCAGACCAAACTCTTACTTGAATCTATATACAATCCTGCCGCGGTTTAAATCGTACGGTGACAGCTCGACCTTTACCCTGTCACCCGGAAGTATGCGGATGAAATGCATCCGGATCTTGCCTGAGACATGTGCCAGTATATTATGGCCATTATCCAGCATAACCCGGAACATGGCATTGGGCAATGTTTCTATGATCTTGCCCTCCATCTCGATAACTCCCTCTTTTTTGGACATTAAGCCTCTACCTCCAAACTCTATTCAAGCTCACAATTCCGTCAATATCGTTGCGCCGTCATCGATGATCGCAACAGTATGTTCATAATGCGCCGACAGGCTATGATCCGCAGTTACAATAGTCCAGCCATCAGCAAGCTGGCGTATACCATAACCGCCTGCATTAATCATCGGCTCTATAGCCAGCGTCATACCTTCCTTAAGCAACGTTCCATGCCCGGGCATACCGTAATTAGGCACCTGCGGGTCTTCGTGCAGAGAACGCCCTATACCGTGACCGACAAGATCTCTTACCACTCCATAGCCATTCATCTCTGCATATTGCTGTATGGCCGCTCCTACATCACCCAACCGCCTGCCGGGAGTTGCCTTTTCAATCCCTTTATATAAGGCTTCACGAGTAACCCTTATCAGCCTTTCTGCTTCTACCGATATGACTCCAACAGGGCAGGTCACCGTTGCATCAGCATAAAATCCGTCAAATTTTGCTCCCAGATCAAGGCTGACGATATCACCTTCACAAAGAACTCTCTTCCCAGGTATACCATGCACAACTTCATCGTTTACTGACGTACATAATGTAGCGGGATACCCGCGATATCCTTTAAATGCCGGTATAGCTCCAGCCGCTCTAAGACTGGACTCAGCCAGTGTATCCAGCTCTATAGTCATTACACCCGGGTATACGGCGGCACTGATTTTTTGCAGTGTAGCGGCAACAATTTGCCCTGCACGGCGCATCTTTTCGATTTCGGCTTTCTTCTTCCGTATAATCATTGTGCCTGGTCACGAGCCGGCTTCCGGATATTATCAAGGGTATGTATTATCATTTCAAAAACCGCCTGCACTCCTTTATCTCCTTCAACGGGATAGAGCAGACCCATGTTTCTGTAGTATTCAATCAGAGGCTTTGTCTGCACCTCATAAACATCCAGTCTGTTTTCGACAGTGGCCGGCTGGTCATCAGCCCTCTGATACAGCTCACCGCCACAAATATCGCAGATCCCTTCTTTTTTAGGCGGCATATTAACCACATGATATATAGCATCACAACTCTTGCAGATACGCCGCCCGGAAAGCCGTTTTATCAGCAGCTGCCGATTGACTTGCAGGTCGAAGACAGCCTGAACATCCGATTCCAAGTCCGCCAGCACCACTCCCAGCTCTGCAGCCTGTGAGAGAGTTCTTGGAAATCCATCAAGTATATACCCCTTTGACAGACAATCGGATTGACCGAGCCTATTACGTATCAGCCCGATTACAATATCATCAGGCACAAGCCGCCCGCTCTCCATATACTCACGGGCACTGGCCCCCAGCGAAGTTTTAGCGGCCTGGGCGGCACGCAGCATATCCCCTGTGGAGATGTGTGGCGTGCCGGTTCTCTCAACCAGCACCCTGGCCACGGTACCTTTGCCGGAACCGGGTGCGCCTAACAATATTATTCTCATTGCACTCCTGCCAAATGCGAATATAATTACGCATCTATTTTATGAAGCCCTCATAGTTACGCATAAGCAGATGAGCCTCTATCTGCTGCATGGTTTCTAATGCCACACCAACCATAATCAGAAGCGAAGTGCCCCCATACATGTAGTATATCTGTATATGCGTCAGATTCATAAGATATGTAGGCACAACGGCTATAAAAGCCAGAAAAAACGCTCCAGCCATAGTAATTCTTGTAATTACTTTATTAAGATACTCTGCCGTCGGTCGACCGGGTCTTATACCGGGAACAAAGCCGCCGTATTTCTTCATGTTATCAGCGACCTCAACCGGATTAAAGATAACCGCAGTGTAAAAGAAAGTAAAGAGCACTACCAATACTGCATAAAAGAAGGTGTACCAAAAGGACCCGGGTGAAAATATATTCTTGATCCAGGCCATTACGCTGCCAAATGTTCCAACCTGTGGCGCAAACTGAGCGACAGTAGCAGGGAAGAGAAGCACCGAGACCGCAAAGATTATAGGAATAACCCCCGATTGATTAACCTTCAATGGTATGAAAGTGCTCTGGCCGCCGTACATTCTGCGACCAACCACACGCTTGGCATATTGAACGGGTATGCGGCGTTGCCCCTGCTGAATAAATATTATACCCACTACCATGGCAACAAAAATTGCCAGAAAGAGCAGAACATCAAAGAAGGTCACGGCATGCGCTCGTATACTTTGGGCAACCTGACTGATGTCATTAGGCATTCTAGCCAGGATACCGGTGAAGATCAAGAGCGAAATACCATTACCAATCCCCTTCTCCGTGATCTGTTCACCCAGCCACATAAGAAAGGCTGTTCCTGCTACCAGAGTAATCACAATCATAGGGAAGGTCACTGTCGAAACAGAAAGGATATTAGATTTAGAGAGCCACAGGCATATGCCCCCGCCCTGGAAAAAGGCCAACACCACCGCCAGATAGCGGGTATATTGCGTTATCTTCTTACGGCCGGATTCGCCCTCTTTGGACATCTCCTCCAGGGAGGGCACAGCAATTGTAAGAAGCTGCATAATAATTGAGGCGTTAATGTACGGCGCTATACCCATAGCAAAAATCGAAAACTTGCGCAAGGCACCGCCGGAAAATACGTCCATTAAACCCAGAAGACCACCGCTGGAGAAGAGCTTCTCCATGGCTACTCTGTCAATTCCTGGAACTGCTATATGTAATCCCAGGACAAAGATTCCTATCATCCCGAAAACATATAATATGCGCTTACGCAGCTCGGGAATCTTGAAGGCACTCAAAAGAGAGGCCAGCATCTATATCACCTCTGCCTTGCCGCCGGCAGACTCAATCTTCGCCACAGCGGACTTTGTAAAACGATTTGCCTTTACGGTGAGGTTACGCTCCAAAGCACCATCGCCCAGAACTTTAAGCCCGTCTTTCATATCTTTAACCATTCCCAGGCTCAATAGTAATTCCGGCGATATCTCCGTACCATTATCAAAGCGGTTAAGATCCACCACATTTATCTCAGCATAATCGACCGAAAATATATTAGTAAATCCTCTTAATTTAGGAAGACGTCTGTAGAGAGGCGTCTGCCCACCTTCAAAACCCGGACGCACACTGCCGCGTGCTTTCTGTCCCTTCTGCCCGCGACAGGATGTTTTCCCGTGACCGGAACCTGTGCCACGCCCGACACGCTTTATACTATGTCTCGCGCCCTTTGTCGGACGCAGATCATGTAATTCCAATGCTTGCACCCACTTTCAACTGAACGTTAAATAACCTCAGGCTGTATCGCAATTATCAGCCTTTCTATTTTACCATAATAATTTACGATATCCAGATACAATTAACCGCTAAATCTATTCTCAGCCTTCCTCTTCCACTTCCAGCATATAGCGTACCTTGTTGATCATCCCCATCACCTGTGGAAGATCATTATGGTATCTTACTGCATTCAACTTACGCAAGCCGAGCGCTGCTACAGTGGCTTTGTGATCTTTAGGCGCTCCAATAGCGCTCTTTTTCAGAGTAACCTTCAGCCTCGCCATTCTAATTTACCTCCGTTCCTCCGATCAGCCAAGTCTTCGACTTTCTTGCCGCGTATCCTGGCAACATCCTCTACAGAACGCATATGCTTCAAGGCATCCATAACAGTCCTTACAACATTGATAGCATTGGCTGTTCCCAGAGACTTAGTCAGGATATCCTTGACTCCGGCAGCCTCAAGAACGGCACGCACAGGCCCGCCGGCAATAACGCCTGTTCCCGGAGCAGCAGGCTTCAATATAACCTTGCCGGCTCCTAACGTCCAACTGATTTCGTGAGGAATCGTCGTTTCCACAAGCGGGATTTTTATAAGATTCTTTTTGGCATCTTCAATACCCTTACGAATCGCCTCCGGTACTTCACCGGCCTTTCCCAGTCCTGCACCCACATGCCCCTGACCGTCACCCACAACCACCAGCGCGCTGAAGCTAAACTTACGGCCGCCTTTAAGTACTTTGGCAACCCTGTTGATCTTGACTACCTTTTCGGTAAGCACAAGTGTATTAGGATCTATCTTAGCCATTACTTCTCCTCCATGCTAGAACTTCAATCCGGCTTCGCGTGCAGCTTCAGCCAGAGCCTTCACGCGGCCATGATAGATATAGCCGCCTCTATCAAAAACTACTTCACTTACTCCGGCATCAAGGCAACGCTTGGCAATAAGATTGCCTACCGCAGCGGCAGCCTGGATATTTCCGCCGTTCGTAATGCTGCCCTTGATTTCCGGATCTATCGTAGAAGCTGCACACAACGTATTACCCGCCTGATCATCTATAACCTGTGCATATATATGGCATAGACTTCTAAAAACATTAAGCCTTGGCCGCTGTGGCGTACCGGATACCTTGTTTCTAACCCGGAAATGCCTTTTTTGCCTGGCTACCACTTTTTTTGCTGTATTACCCATCGCCTAACTCCTTCAAATCAGCCTATTTACCGATCTTGCCGGCTTTGCCGGCCTTCCTGCGGATACGCTCGCCCTCGTAAGCTATACCCTTGCCCTTATACGGCTCAGGCGGCAATATGGCCCTGATATTGGCAGCCATCTCTCCAACTCGCTGCTTATCAATACCTTGAATTATTATCCGGTTATTTCCTTCTACATTCAGCTCAATACCTTCCATCGGCGCGACCTCAACAGGATGCGAAAAGCCCACCTGTAATATCAGGTCATCACCCTGCTTTTGTACACGATAGCCCACACCGGTAATAACCAACCGCTTGGTATAACCATTGGTCACACCCTCGACCATATTGGCAATCAAAGACCTGCTTAAGCCATGTAAGGCTCTGTGCAGCTTACTATCAGTCGGCCTTTTTACCCGGGCAGCACCATCTTCCACAACAATCTCCATATCGGGGTTCAAACGTTGTGTCAATTTACCCTTAGGCCCCTCAATGGTCACTGTGCTATTCTCAACCTTAATCCCGACTCCTGTCGGAATGGGGATAGGCATTCTTCCAATTCTTGACATCGGTCATACCTCCATTCTACCAGACATAACAAAGAACTTCGCCGCCGACACCGGCTGCTCTGGCAGCTTTGTCGGTAAGAATACCCTTGGAGGTAGACAAAACAGCCACTCCAAGTCCATTAAGAACTTTAGGTATCTCTGTATGACGGGCATATACCCTTATACCGGGCTTGCTAACCCTGGTAATACCGGTTATAACGGCCTCACGCTTGGGTCCGTATTTCAGGTGAATTCTAATAACATCTTGAGGCTTACGCTTGCTGACCTCAAAACGACTAATGAATCCCTCTTCCTTCAATATATCCGCAAGCGCCATCTTTATCTTTGATGCAGGAACCTCTACAACATCATGATTGGCCCTGCTGGCATTACGTATCCTTGTCAGCATATCAGCTATAGGATCGGTCACAATTATCACCCTCCACTCACACTTGCACTATTACATAATCTTACGGTTACCAGCTTGACTTGGTAATACCGGGTATCATGCCGCGATGTGACAGCGTTCTGAAACAGATCCGGCACATACCGAACCTACGCATAAAACCACGCGGTCGCCCGCATATGCGGCAGCGGCTGTGTTGCCTTACAGAAAACTTCGGCTGCATATTCGCCTTATTTATCAGACTCTTCTTAGCCACTTCTTACCTCCATCTTATCAGAAGTCAGGAGTTAGGGGATCAACCTTCTGAACGCCCCTCCCCTAAACAACTATTCCTTCTTCTCTTTTGCGGCTTCAGCAATGATTCGCTCGGCCGTATGCGCCGGTACCTCTTCGAAATGCGACTCCTTCATGGTAAAAGCACCGCGTCCCTGTGTTATTGAGGTCAAGTCAATTCCATATCTTTGCATTTCAGCCAGAGGCACTATAGCCTTTACTACAGTACGGCCGCTACCTTGCGGTTCCATACCGAGTATGCGGCCTCGCTTGGTATTCAGATCGCTGATCGTATCACCGGTATTGGCATCCGGCACATTTACTTCAACACTCATGACCGGCTCCAGCAGAACAGGCCCGGCATCGGCAAACCCTTTTTTGAAGGCCATAGAACCGGCAATCTTAAAAGCCATCTCCGATGAATCAACCGGATGAAAGGATCCGTCGACCAGCGTCACCCTGACATCCACAACATTATATCCAGCCAGTATGCCTTCCTGCATAGCCTCACGCACACCCTTCTCCACTGCAGGAATATACTGCCTGGGTACAGCACCGCCAAATATCTTATCAACAAACTCAAACCCTTCGCCACGCGGCAAAGGCTCGATCTCTATAACACAATGTCCATATTGTCCGCGTCCACCGGATTGTTTCTTGTGCTTATATTCCGATTTGGCCTGTGCAGTTACCGTTTCACGATACGGTATCTTCGGCACAGCTACTGCCACATCAACGCCGAACTTACGTTTTAAACGATCAACGGCTATATCAATATGTGTTTCACCCATGCCGGAGAGCAACGTTTCCCCTGTCTCCGTATCTCGCCGAACATGTAGCGTAGGATCTTCATCTACCATACGCTGCAGAGCTGCCCCGAGCTTATCTTCATCGCCTTTTGTCTTGGGATAAACAGCGGCAGACATTATGGGACTCGGAAAGCTTATGCCCGGAATTACGATTTGCTTATCCTTATCACATAGTGTATTACCGGTTGCCGTTACCTGCAGCTTTGCTACCGCTCCGAAATCACCGGCGCCCACGCCATCTGTAGCCTCTTGCTTCTTGCCGATGGTGTAAAACACCTGGCCTACGCGCTCATCGGCATGTTCATGAAGAGGATTATAAACATGAGAATCGGATTTCAATATACCGGTAAAGACTCTAAAATATGTGAGCTTACCGACATAAGGGTCAGCCATAGTTTTATATACCAGCGCCGCCAGCTTATCAGCATTCATTTCAACTGCATCGCCGGTTTTAGGATCAGCCCCTGTAACCGCGGCCAGCGGTGCGGGCATCCACTCAATCAGCGCTTCCATCAGTGACCGAATACCTACACCCGTTGCAGCTGACCCGCAGAAAACCGGAAATACATTTCCAGCGCTGATAGCACGCTTCATCCCGTAAATAACTTCATCAGCGGTTAGAGCCTCGCCCTCCAGATACTTCATCAGAAGGTCATCATCACCTTCCGTAGCCAGCTCTATCACTTTCTCCCTATTGGCTGTTGCCTCTTCCATCAGCTCAGAAGGAATATCCGTAATAGTATAATTCTTTTCATCGGTGTACAGAATTGCCTTCATCTGCAGCAGATCTACAATACCTTTAAAATCTTGCTCCGATCCAATCGGCAGCTGCAGCGGCACGACATTATTGCCAAATCCATCCTTGAGCTGGGAAAGGGTTTCGGTAAAATTCGCATTTTCACGATCCATTTTATTAACGAAGAAGGCTCTGGCCATCCCTCTATCAGCTGACAGCGACCAGACATTTTCAGTGCCTACCTCAACGCCTGAAACAGCACAAACTGTAACCAACGCGCCTTCCACTACACGAAGAGCACTCTTTACTTCACCAATAAAATCTGCATACCCCGGAGTATCAAGAATATTGGCCTTCCGGCCATTCCAGATAACAGGCTCTATCGTGGTATTAATCGAGATGCGACGCTTTACCTCTTCCGGATCATAATCGGAAGCTGTACTGCCCTCGTCCACCTTGCCTAATCTATCGACCATTCCGAAGCTGTATAACAACGCTTCCACCAAAGTTGTTTTACCGCATCCACTATGGCCGACAACAGCAATATTTCTCAGATGATCGATATCAAAGCGTTCCGTTGTAATCCCCTCCTCAGCTTTCCTTGAAAGGCATACCCATCTTTGCAAGCAATGCTCGAGCTTGGTCATCATTATCACTACTGGTAACGATAATTATATCCATTCCCCTTATTTTGACTACCTTGTCATAATCTATCTCAGGGAATATCAATTGCTCCTTCAGGCCGAGAGCATAATTCCCTCTGCCGTCAAATGACTTGGGAGAAACCCCGCTAAAATCGCGCACGCGTGGTAAAACTGCGTTTATTAATTTATCAAGAAAGCTATACATGGTTTCGCCGCGCAGCGTCACTTTACAGCCAATAGACATGCCCTCACGAATTTTAAAACTGGCAATGGATTTCTTGGCTTTGGTAACCAACGGCCGCTGCCCGGTTATAAGCGCCAGATCATTCACAGCCGCATCGAGAAGCTTGGGATCCAGAATAGCGTCACCAACACCCATATTGACAACTATCTTTGTTACCTTTGGAACCTGCATGACATTTTTAAATCCGAATTGTTCCATCATGGCAGGTATGATTTCCTTTGAATGCTTATCTTTTAATCTAGACATATCTTCCTCCCCGCATATCCGCCTGCTCAGACCTTATCGGCTATCTCGCCGCACTTTCTGCAAACTCTTGCTTTTTTGTCATCGGTTACAGCAAAGCCGACTCTTGACGGAGCACCGCATTTCGAGCATATCAGCATTACATTGCTGCTATGCAACGGCGCCTCCTGAGAAACTATTCCGGCCTGGCGTATTTTAGGTCCGGCCTTGAGGTGCTTCTTTACCAGGTTAACACCTTCGACAATGACTCTACCGGTCTTTGGCAGAACACGCGTAACTTTACCCTGCTTACCCTTATCTTTACCTGCCAGGATTGCAACCATGTCGCCTTTCTTTACATGCACTTTGTTATTTGTGCCCAATCTCTACACCTCTTTTTTCAGCTTTCCGGGCTGTAGGCATTTAGCAGTTTAGCGGCGTTAACGGATTATCGAACCGAAACTATTTTCCTAACAGCCTAAACAGCTACTGCCCTTACACCTTTTAAAGAACTTCAGGTGCCAGAGATATAATCTTGGAGAAATCTCCCGTTTCTCTGAGCTCTCTGGCTACCGGCCCAAAGATACGAGTGCCACGAGGGTTCTTCTGCTCATTAATTATAACCGCGGCATTATCATCAAATCGTATGGAGGAACCATCGGAACGCTTGGTAACCTTATTGGTACGCACCACAACAGCTTTGACTACTTCACCCTTCTTTACGGGGGCATTAGGTATGGCTTGCTTTACCACTCCGACAATTATATCGCCCACTCCGGCATAACGAGCGCCTGAACCCTTTAGAACCCGTATACACATCAATACTCGTGCGCCAGAGTTATCTGCAACCTTTAACCTGCTCTGTGATTGTATCATTGCCTGCCTCCGTCACTCTGCTTTCTTGAGAATCTGAACCAACCGCCATCTCTTGTTCTTACTTAACGGTCTGGTTTCCATTAGGCGAACAACATCACCATTGCGAGCCTGATTCTCTTCATCATGCGCCTTAAACTTCGTAGTTTTACGAATGAATTTTTTGTAGAGAGGGTGCTGAACGCGCGTTTCAACAGCTACTGTGATGGTCTTATCCATCTTATCACTCACTACCACACCTTCTCTTACTTTGCGTAACGCACGCTTTTCCATTCCAATATCCCCCTGATCGTATCGGAACACCCGTCACTGCCGTATGTTCCAAGCATTAATTCTAACCGGTATCTTACTTTTCCGCCATTACGGTCATTATTCTGGCAATCTCCTTCTTCACCATTCGCATACGTGAAGGATTCTCAAGATTACCGGTTGCTCTTTTGAAGCGGAGGTTAAAGAGCTCTTCCTTGGCCTCAGCCAATTTAAGAGCCAACTCCTGCAAATTCATATCCTTTAGCTGATTTTTAAATTGACTACGCTTCATTAACACCACCACCCATCTCTTCTCGGGCTACAAACTTCGTCTTTATGGGAAGCTTGTGCGATGCCAGGCGCATCGCTTCCTTGGCGGTATCATGCTCCACACCGGATATTTCGAAGAGTATGCGCCCGGGCCTTACTACGGCTACCCAATATTCAGGCGCCCCCTTGCCGCTGCCCATACGGGTTTCAGCTGGCTTGGCCGTTACCGATTTATCTGGGAATATCCTTATCCAGACCTTTCCACCACGCCTTACATATCGGTTGATTGCAATACGTGCGGCCTCTATCTGTTGGCTTGTAACCCAGCCAGGCTCAAGGGCCTTAATCCCATAATCACCAAAGGCTACTTCAAACCCGCCCCTGGCATCGCCTCTCATATTGCCGCGGTGCACCTTACGATGCTTTACTCTTTTGGGCATCAACATAACCGCTTACTCCTTTCCGGTAGAAACAGCCGCCGGAACCTGTTCCGAGACGACCTGACCTGCAGGCTTCTTCAATTCAGGCAGCACCTCGCCCTTATATATCCAAACCTTGACTCCTATCTGACCATAAGTGGTAACTGCCTCTGTGTTACCGTAATCAATATCGGCGCGCAGAGTATGCAGCGGTATCTTACCTTCTTTATAGCTCTCGCTGCGGGACATTTCCGCACCACCCAAACGACCACTACATCCCACTTTTACACCCTTAGCTCCCATCTTCATGGCCCTTGAAACAGCCTGTTTCATAGCACGTCTGAAGGATGTTCGTTTTTCCAGCTGTGCGGCAATGCTCTCAGCTACCAATTGAGCATCGAGATCCGCCTTCTTTATCTCTTCAATATTAAGCGAAACGGGCTTGCCTATCTGCTTCTCAAGCGCCAGCCTGAGATCATCGACACCCTTGCCTCCACGCCCGATTATCATACCAGGCTTAGCCGCAATTATGGTTATCCTAAGCTTATTACCCGGGCGCTCGATCAATATATCAGCAATACCAGCATTATAGAGACGTTCCTTGATATATTTCCTCAGATTTAAATCCTCATGCAGATTCTCCGTGTAGTTACGCTTATCGAACCACTTGCTCTTCCAGCCCTTTATAATTCCCAGCCGTAACCCGTAAGGGTGTACCTTCTGTCCCAAATCCGTTTCCTCCATTTCAAATGCGGAACCCGGGTGCTTGTCTCTCACTAATGCTCCACATTTGCATTATTTGCCTTCAGTTCATACTATAGCTGCAATTCGCATCCGCCATTATCCGATTATTTATCGCTCACTACCACCGTAATATGGCTAGTGCGCTTTCTTATTCTGTTGGCTCTGCCGTGCGCTCTGGGCAGGAAACGCTTCATGGTCGGACCTTCATCGACAAAGGCTCGACTTACCGAAAGACGTTCGCGATCAGCAGCCATATTATGTTCGGCATTGGCAGCAGCCGATCGCACTACCTTTTCAATAGCCTTAGCAGCCATATTAGGCGTGAATTTTAAAATATTTATAGCATCATCAACACGTTTCCCCCTGATAAGTTCCATAACAAAACGGACCTTTCTAGGAGCTATCCGCACATATTTTGCGCTGGCCTTTGCCTCCATAACGCTTACCTCCACATTTACTCAAACTTGATGTCAGCGTTTATCACCCCTCTTAAGCACGGATCGCATATCCGGAGTGAGTCGCAAGCCGCAAGCTACAAGCAGACATCCGCTCGCAAGCAGATGCTGCCGGTTATTTCAAAGACGTTGAACGCTCTGTATGAGATCCATGACCTCTGAAGAAGCGTGTCGGCACAAATTCACCCAGCTTATGACCGACCATATTATCGGAGATATAGATCGGCACATGCTTTCGCCCATCATGAATGGCTATGGTATGGCCAATCATCTGCGGGAATACGGTCGAACGGCGCGACCAGGTCTTCACAAGGCGCTTCTCATTCTTGGTATTCATCTCTTCAATCTTTTTCATCAGGCTCTCTTCAACATAAGGGCCCTTTTTCAAGGATCTACTCAAAGCCCTGCCTCCTTATTTACGCTTTCTGACAATCATACTGTCACTGGGCTTCCTTTTGCGGGTTTTATAACCCAGTGTCGGCTTACCCCAGGGCGACACAGGGCTTTTACGCCCGATAGGTGCCTTGCCTTCACCGCCGCCATGCGGGTGATCATTAGGATTCATCACTACGCCACGCACTGCAGGCCGTGACCCGAGCCAGCGCTTCTTACCGGCTTTACCGTGCGATATCAGGCTATGCTCCATATTGCCTATCTGGCCTACGGTAGCCATACAATCAAGATGTACCAAGCGTACTTCACCGGACGGCAATCTAAGGTGAGCATAATTCCCCTCTTTAGCCAGAAGCTGCGCTGATCCACCGGCCGAACGCACTATCTGCCCGCCGCGTCCGGGCTTTAACTCAATATTATGGATGAAGCTACCGGAAGGTATGTATCTCAACGGCATACTGTTTCCGGGGCTTATGTCTACGCCGGTGCCTGAAATAACCGTAGCTCCTACCTTTAATCCCTGCGGCGCTACGATATATCTCTTCTCACCATCGGCATAATTGAGCAGCGCTATTCTAGCCGATCGGTTCGGGTCATACTCAATCGTAGCGACCCTGGCAGGTATGCCCTGCTTATCACGCTTAAAATCAATTATACGATAAAGGCGCTTATTGCCTCCCCCACGGTGCCTTGCAGTTACCCTGCCTTGAGCATTTCTGCCGCCGGTTTTCTTCAGTGGAGCCGTCAACGACTTCTCCGGATTGGCCACCGTAATATCATCATAAGCCGGCGCTACCATGAACCTTCTGCCGGGAGATGTCGGTTTGAACTTCTTAACGGCCATCGCTTAAACTCCTTTCAAGCGCCTTCAAACAGCTCTATCTTATGACCTTTCACCAGCGTAACAACAGCCTTTTTCCAATCCGGCGTCTTGCCGGCCTGAAAACGGACTCTCTTCATTTTGCCAGGTATAGTCATAGTATTGACGCTCTTAACCTTGACTTTAAAGATCTCTTCAACGGCCTGCTTGATCTCTATTTTATTGGCCGTTTTATCTACTTCAAATATATATTTTCCAATTTCGGCCTCGCGCATACTCTTTTCCGACACGATAGGCCTGATAATTATATCTCTGGCTGACCTCATAATACGTACGCCTCCTCCAGCCTGTCGGCGGCCTCTTTGGTTAATAGCAATAATTCGCTGTTCAGAATATCAAAGACGTTTAGATTATCAACCAGAATGGACTTTACCCAAGGAATATTGGCAACGGATTTCTCTATATTGACATCACGCCCGTCAAGCACCAACAGTATATTGCCGCTTACATCAAATTTACCCATCAATGCCGCCATAGTACTTGTCTTCGGCTTATCAACAGCCAGCCCATCCATGATTTTTATAGCGTCTTTGCTTGCCTTATCAGAGAGAGCTGACACCAAAGCCAAGCGCCGGACTTTCTTGGGCAATCCCCTGGCATAGGAACGAGGATGTGGCCCAAAAACAGTACCGCCACCGGTCCATATGGGAGACCTGGTGCTTCCATGTCTCGCTCTTCCGGTTCCTTTCTGGCGCCACGGCTTCTTGCCGCCGCCACTGACTTCTCCTCTTGTTTTGGTATCGGCATTACCGATGCGTCTTCCTGCCAGCTGCCGGATAACGGAGCTATGAACAGCATTACGATTCACTTCCGCTCCAAACACCGCATCATTGAGATCTCTGGTGCCGACTACTTCGCCTTTTATATCATATACAGAAACCTGAGGCATAACGGCTTCCTCCTAAACTACTCACTTGCTTTACGGATTACGACCAATCCGCCCGTCGGTCCTGGGACGGCACCCTTTATCAGTAACAGATTACGCTCTGCATCGGCTCTTACTACTTTCAGCCCTTTAACCGTTACCTGATCGCCGCCCATACGTCCCGGACTACGCTTTCCCTTGAAGACTCTCGCTGCGTCTGTAGCACCAGCCGAGGCCGGCTTACGATGGTGCATGGAGCCATGGCTGGTAGGCCCGCTCCTGAAGTGATGGCGCTTTATGCTACCGGCAAATCCTTTACCTTTGGAGATACCGGTGACACTGACTTTCTCACCCTCGTTAAAAATGGATGGAGTAATATCCTGTCCACTCTCATAGGATGATGCATCTTTCAGCCTGAACTCTTTGAGATAACGCATAGGCTTCAGATTCACCTTAGCATAATGCCCCTTCAAAGGCTTTATTACTTTATGCTCCTTTGCTGCTCCAAAGCCAAGCTGTATAGCCGAATAACCGTCCTTATCCCGGTTTTTCACCTGGACCACCTTACATGGCCCCGCTTCAATAACGGTTACCGGAACAATCCTGCCGTCACTATTAAAAATCTGGGTCATGCCCAATTTTTTCCCTATAATTCCGATTGCCATAATCTTAACCTCTCATATCAGGCCGAAGGCGGATAACATCGGCCACGTCCCGAATTAACGCTCATAGTTCAAAAGCTACGTCGATGAAAAGCTTAACCCTTTCAGGATAACGCTCCGGTCATCATGCCTGGCAACCTTTGAACCCTGAACTTTCGGGCATTGAACCCTACCGCCTCTCTGCCCAAGCAATGACTCAGAGCTTAATCTCTATATCCACACCGGCCGGCAAATCCAACCGCATCAAAGCATCAACCGTTTTAGCTGCCGGGCTCAAGATGTCGATCAATCGCTTGTGAATCCTCATTTCAAAGTGCTCGCGGGATTCCTTATCGACATGCGGCGAACGTAAAACGCAGTATACGTTCTTCTCTGTCGGCAGCGGCACAGGCCCTGCCACTGACGCCCCCGTTCTTTTTGCCGTATCAACTATAGTTTTGGCCGACTGATCGAGCAATTTGTGATCATACGCTTTAAGACGTATTCTTATCTTCTGCTTTGCCATCTCTTACTCCCTTGATTCAGGTATCCTTTCCGGCTTAGCCGGCAGAGGCATTATTCTTCAATAGCGCTGATAA
>DHPR01000010.1 GCA_002410925.1 bacterium UBP13_UBA5359 | reverse complement strand
TCTCTGCCGTATGTCTCAAGCGCCGGCGTAGTGGTTTGCCGCTGTTTTTGCGCTGTTTCAGCCGGAGCCATCAATCCAGCCAGATGCTGGCGAGCTTTTTTTAGATCCACCCCTTGCTGAGCCAGAAGCTTGGCCGCAGTGCCCTGACCCTCTCGCAGCAGGCCGAGCAGCAAGTGCTCGGGGCCTATATAACCATGCCCCATACGCCTGGCCTCATCCACAGCCATATCCAACGCATGTTTAGCATCGGGTGTTAATCCGCCCTGAGCTATAGAGCGTACGGAGCCTTTAACGATCGTCTCTATCTCTTTTCTTAGGCGCTTTATATCTACACCCATAGATACCAGAGCCTTGGCCGCCAGATTATCTGAATCGCGGACTATACCCAGTAACATATGCTCAGTCCCAAGGTAATTGTTTTTAAGGCGTCCGGCTTCCTCTCGTGCCTGTTCAAGAGATTTCCGGCTTCTGTCGGAGTAACGATCAACCATCTTGCCTGCGCGAGGAAAGAACATGGAGAATAGTTCCTCCAGAGGAAACTCGCCCCCTCCAAAGGGGTTAAAAGCGATATCTCCGCTCTCTCCTACAATACCCTTCTCACGAGCGCATTTTTCGCATAGCCAGAGTTCATTGACCTCTCCGCCACTAATCTGAGTAAAGTGAACGGTGGCCTCCGCAGCATTGCATTGCTGACATAACATTCTTCTTATATCCCTCTACCTTATTTTTAGCCTAAATTCGGGCTTATCGTTATCGTTATTGTTCCAATTGTACCGGCATCTCGCCTACCGTGAGTGCGATAAGCCTGCTTGTCTTATCACGGATAATCATAAGCGTAATCTTATCGCCAGGCTTCATACTACGTATTTTTTTAATGAAAGCCGCCGTATTATCAACACTCTTACGGTTCATCTCCGTGATAACATCATACGGCTTAAGGCCTGCATTCTCAGCCGGACTGCCGGGATAAACCTGGGCTGTGATTATACCCTTGGTATTGGCAGGCAGTCCCAGATTGGCAACCATATCCCGATTAAGATCCTGAACACCGATGCCTACCCAGGGACGCACAACCTTACCCTTATCGATAAGCTGGTCGACAATATCCTTGACCCCATCGACAGCAATGGCAAAGCCTATTCCTTGAGCTCCTTGGATCATAGCTGTATTGATGCCGATTACTTCGCCGCGGATATTGACCAGCGGACCGCCGGAGTTGCCGGGATTGATGGAGGCATCTGTCTGAATAAAGTGATCATACAGCTTACCTTCGGCGCCCATAGAACGCCCGGTGGCACTGATAACACCCACCGTAACGGTATGCTGGAAACCCAGCGGATTGCCGATGGCTATAGCCCATTCGCCCGGTCTTAGCTTAGAAGAATTGCCCAGCCTGGCTGTGGGAAGCTTATCCCCATCTATCTTGATAACGGCAATATCGGTCGTGGGATCGGAGCCGGTCACTCGGCCGGTGAACTTTCTGCCGTCAAGCAACGTAATCTTAATATCCTGAGCTCCGTGAATGACATGCTCATTGGTCAGAACCAGCTTGCCCTTATCTGTCTGGACTATTACACCTGACCCCTGGCCTTTTTGCGGAACTCTGCGCGACGGCCCACTATCGCCGAAGAAGAAATTGAAGGGATTGCTGATGCTGGGCCGCTGTACCATAACGGTGGTGTCTATATTGACCACCGCCGGACGGACGGCTTCGGCTGCCCGGGATATGGCCTCGCCGGAAGCCACTTCATCAGCTGTGGGAGCCGATAGCGGCGGAGCGGATTGGTTAAACACAGAGGTTTTGAGCGGAAGTTTTCCTCCCAGCAAGTAACCTCCGCTGATGAAGATAATACCGAGCAAAATGATATAGGCAACAAACAGACGCACTCTGGATTTTGGCATCAATGTCTCCTCCATCTTTCAAAGGCATTTTGAATTCAACATATATTATAACAGCCCTTCCATTTCCTGCAACAGCAAGAATATTGCCGTTGCCGAAAAGTAACACTCATAGTGCTACGGAAAGGGCATCAGATAACCGGCGGAGCGGACAGAATTTCCCGCAATCTCAGCAAGGCCAGATCCTTGGCCTTGGCTTCCAGCATTATATCGAATTCGAGGCCTGTGGTTTCTCCGATAAAGAGGGTGAACTCAAAGGGGTTGATGTAGTCGGAATGGCCGGTGTAATCGGGCGGCAGCAGTTCCGTGAGTTTACGTCCGCTCTCTTTGCGAGCGACCTCTCTCATCTCGGTGCGGGGTGAACTGAAATGGATTTTCGGCCTGCCCCTGTCCTGCCAGGTATGGAGACAGGCTTCCAGGGAGGGACGCAGAGCGAGGCCTTCAGGATTGTTGAGCATGTGATGCAGATAATCGAATATCAGTCTGACGCCGGTGGCCTGATGAACGCGCAGGATATCGGCTACGCTGAAGAGAGGCTCGTCGTTTTCCAGCACCACCCGGCGTTTGGCCGCCTTATCCAGCCCGGAGTAACGGGCGATGAAGCGCTTAATGGCCGCCTCGCGATCACCGTAGAGCCCGCCGACGTGAGTGACCACCACAGCCTCATCGTCCAGACCCATGGCATCCAGGATGGAGGACTGGGCTTCCAGATCACGGGCTGCCTTGGCGGCAATCTCCTCATCCGTAGAATTGAGCACCACAAACTGGGATGGGTGTAGACTCAACCGGATATCCAGGCGGCGGGCTTTGGCCCCTAAGGCGGCCAGACCGGCGGCGCATTCCTCCAGTTGATGATGGAATTGCAGCAGTTCCGGGTGGGTCAGATAAGGAGCGATATCGGAGCTCATGCGGTACATGCGAATATCATTTTCGTCCAGATAATCGAGAACTCTGTCCAGATAAGCCAGGCTGACGCGCAGATGTGGCCCGCTCTGCCAGCGCCGGGTATCGTGTGAAGGCAGACCGCCCTTTCC
This sequence comes from bacterium UBP13_UBA5359, assembly GCA_002410925.1. GTDB lineage: Bacteria > UBP13 > UBA5359 > UBA5359 > UBA5359 > UBA5359. The sequence goes on along the minus strand of DHPR01000010.1, from coordinate 92,542 downwards.
CAGCACCTTGACGGCAAAGCCCAGCCTGCCGGTGAAGAGGGCGCTCCTCCCGCGCGGGAGTTCCGGAATGCCCATGCCGTATCACCACCATTTACAGATCAGACGTTGAACCTGAAATTGATGATATCCCCGTCCTGAACAGGATAGGTCTTGCCTTCCAGGCGAAGCAGCCCCTGGGCTTTGGCGGCATTCATGTCGCCGCCCACGCGCATGAAATCATCATAGGCAATGACCTCCGCCCGAATAAAGCCACGGGAAATATCCGAGTGAATGGCTCCGGCGGCCTCAACCGCCGGCTCGTTCTTTTCAACGGTCCAGGCTCTGACTTCATCGGGGCCGACGGTAAAGAAGGATGACAGGTTCAAAAGACCATAAGCAGCCCGGATAAAACGATCCCTGGCAGAGACGGTGATACCGAGCTCTTCCAAAAATTCAGCCTGCTCTTCAGCCGGTAATTGAGCTATCTCCATCTCTATCCTGGCGGAAAGCTGGATAAATTGCAGCTTGCGCCCGGCGAGATAATCCTTCAGGGACGCCAGCAAGCTATCATCCGGATTTTCATCCACATTTATAACCGCCAATAACGGTTTCATAGTCATAAATTGATAGCCGCGCAGCCAGCGACTCTCTTCATCGCTAAACTCCTGCTGATAAAGCAATTGCTCATCCTCCAGCAAAGCGGCACACCGCTCGATGACGGCCATCTCTCGGCGAGCCTCTTCTTTGCCGCGCTGTATATCACGGGTCAACCGCTCGCGACGGCGCTCAATCACCGACATATCGGAGAGAATAAGGTCCATAATGACGGATTTGAAATCTTCCAATGGATCGATGCGCCCAAGGGGATGGGGCAGATTGGCATCGGCAAAGGCACGCAGAATCAGAGCAAATGCATTGACATCCTGAACTTGCTGCACAAAGACACTATCCAGGCCGCGAGCTGAAGCAGGATCGCTTTCCAATCCGGGCATATCCACAAATACCACCTCCGCCGGGGTGGTCTTCCTGGGTGTATAGATCTCACTCAGGCGTTGCAAGCGTTCATCAGGCACCTTTATGGTACCGATGTTGGCCTCCTCGCTCTTGCTCTGCCAGGACCTGACAGCGGCATTTCCGCCTGTCAGGCTATTAAAAACAGTCGATTTACCCGATAGGGGCAAACCGATTATGCCAACCTTCATGATTACCCTTCCCTGAAAATGTTATCTTCAAGCCCTGGTCTCTTGTAAGAGGCCAGACCCTCTTTTTACTCGCTATATCCGTTTTTACCCTTTTCCACTGCCTTGATGAACTCCTCAATCACGCGTAAAAACTCGTGGTTGCTGGCGGTCTTTCTCAGCCTGTCGGTTAGCAATTCTGTGGATTCGGCTGAGCCCCAGGAGCCGAGCAACCGTCGCAGTGCCCAAATAACCCGCTGCTCGTCGGGATCAAAGAGCAATTCTTCATGCCGGGTTCCGGAACGTTTGACATCTATAGCCGGGAAGATACGGCGCTCAGCCAGGGACCTGTCTAAGACCAGTTCCATGTTGCCGGTGCCCTTGAACTCTTCAAAGATAACATCATCCATGCGGCTGCCGGTATCCACCAGAGCGGTGGCAATAACGGTCAGGCTACCGCCTTCTTCAATATTACGAGCGGCGCCAAAGAAGCGCTTCGGTTTATGGAGCGCACTGGGATCAAGACCTCCTGAGAGTGTTCTGCCGCTGGGTGGTATGGTTACATTATAGGCTCTGGACATTCTGGTGATACTATCCATAAGAACCACCACATCCCGTCCTTCTTCTACCAGGCGTTTGGCTTTTTCCAATAATAATTCCGATACCTGGGCATGGTTTTCCGGCGGCATATCAAAGGTAGAACTGATCACCTCGCCGCGAACGGAACGCTTGATATCCGTGACCTCTTCAGGACGTTCATCCACTAGTAATACCAATAAGACTACTTCGGGATGATTATGAACAATACCGTTTGCAATCTTCTTCAGCAAGGTGGTTTTACCTGCCTTGGGAGGAGAAACTATAAGGCCGCGCTGTCCTTTCCCTATAGGGGCTACAATATCTATCAACCGATTGGAAACTTCGGATGGCTCCATCTCCAATCTCAAGCGCTCGTCAGGATATATCGGAGTCAGATAATCGAAATGTGGGCGGCGCCCCATAGCATCCGGTTCATGGCCGTTGATGGATTCTATCTTTAATAAACCGTGATATCGTTCGGTATTTTTAGGAGGACGCACCTGGCCGTTGACGGTATCACCGGTTCTAAGGTTAAAGCGTTTGATCTGCGTAGCGGATATATATATATCATCCGGACCGGGAAGATAGCGCTCACGACGCAGAAAACCGTATCCATCGGGCAATATTTCCAATACGCCCTCGCCATAAAGAACCCTTACCGGTTCATGATGATAGACGGGTTCATAAACAGGAACCGGCGGAACGGTTGGTACTGAGGTTGGTGCCGGAGTAGCAGCTATCGGAGCGGTATTATATTCCGGCACAGCAGTGGAAATCGTTCCTTCCGGCATGGCCGATGCCTTACGCATGCCTTTTTGTGTAGCAGCTGGAAACTTGCCCGCACCTTTTTGCTTGGCCACAGCTGCTTCCGGTGTGGAAGCAACCTCACTCGCGGTTTGCCGAGCAGGTTGCCCCTGGGCGGAAGTAGGCGTTGAAGGCGAGGGCCGTTCGCGCCTGGGGCGCTGCGAAGCATCTCTCTCCACCTGCTCGTCTGCTTTTTTTACCGGGGAGTCTTCCTCTCCTCCGGCCATAATAATGTTTACTAACTCTCCCTTACGATGGCGCCGATAGTTTTTGATACGCAGCGCCTCGGCAATAGCATGCAGTTCAGTCAGTTTCTTGGACATAAGTTCGGAACGATCCAAGGTTCATTCCCCTTTCAATGATGGCTCTATAATTCGATATATAAAAAATCAAGAAAGCAATTGATCATATTAGTCGAAGCAGAGAATCGGCATGCCGATCGACATATCCTGAGCTCCTGTTCCTTGATTAAGACTATTTATCGGCAAAGCATGTTGCATCATTACCAGCCGTAGAGATTAACCTCTCTTACGCAAGCAGGCTAAAACAGGAGCAAGGCTAAAAATATTAGCAATGAGAAGAAAATGTCTAAAAATTAAGCTTCGGTACCTCCGTAAACTTCGGGTTTGAGTACTCCGATAAAGGGCAGATTACGATAACGCTGGGCAAAATCCAGCCCATAACCCACAACAAAACGATTCGGTATGCTGAAACCGTTGTAATCCACCTTGACATTGACTTTGCGTCTCTCAGGCTTATCCAGCAGCGTACATATCTTCAGACTGGCAATGTTTCTGGAACGCAGATTCGCCGTCAGATAGCTGAGACTAAAGCCGGTATCAATGATATCTTCTATTATCAGAACATGCCGGCTCTCTACATCCTCATCCAAATCCTTCAATATACGCATAACGCCGGAGGGCTTTGTATCATTGCCATAGCTGGACATGGCCATGAAGTCGAAAGAAAGGGGGATATTGATATACCTCATTATATCGGCCATGAAGAGCACTGCGCCCTTCAATACGCCTACCAAAACGAGATCCTTACCCTCGTAATCAGCAGCAATCTGCATGCCCAGGGTTTTTATCCGCTCCTGCAGATCTTCCTCGGAGATCAGTATTTCCTCAATATCGCTCATCATGTCGGACATTCTATCGTTCACAGATGCTCACTCCCATTCAATGGTTGATGGCGGTTTAGAGCTTATATCATATACCAGACGATTGATATCCGGTACCTCATTCATAATTCGGCTGGAGATCCTCTCCAGCACTTCGTAAGGCAGCTTAGCCCAGTCGGCCGTCATAGCATCTTCACTGGTCACTGCTCGCAACACTATCGGATAAGCGTAGGTCCGTTGGTCTTTCATCACGCCTACGCTCCTGATCGTCGGCAACACAGCGAATGCCTGCCAGACCTTTCGATAAAGTCCCGCCTTCTTTATCTCTTCTCCAACTATGGCGTCGGCCTCCCTTAATATATCAAGGCGCTCTTTGGTAACCTCGCCGATAATTCTGATAGCCAGTCCGGGGCCGGGAAAGGGCTGTCGCCAGATCATGTCGGACGGCAGTCCCAGCTCAGCGGCCACACCGCGCACTTCATCCTTGAAAAGGTATCTGAGCGGTTCAAGAAGTTTGAGATCCATCTCTTCCTGAAGGACGGCTCCTACATTATGATGAGTCTTGATGGTGGCAGAGCCCTTGGTCCCACTCTCGATAACATCAGGATAGAGAGTTCCCTGTGCCAGATAGGCCATCCCCTTCATTTTCTTGGATTCTTCCTCAAAAATCTTTATAAACTCCTTGCCTATGGCCATACGCTTCTTCTCTGGATCGGATATACCCTTAAGTTGATTAAGAAAGCGCTCCTGAGCTTCAATATGTATAAGGTTTATTTTATAGTTATCGCGGAAGGTCCTGCAGACCTTTTCCGCCTCATCCTTACGCAGAAAGCCGTGATCTACAAAAATACAGGTAAGCTGGTCCTTGATGGCCTCATGTACCAACACTGCAGTGACTGCAGAATCTATGCCACCGCTGAGAGCACAGATAACTCCTGCGTTTCCCACCCGTTCCCTGATCTGCTTTATCTGTGTCTCGACAAAGGAGCCCATAGTCCAGCTCGGAGAGCAACCGCAAATCTTATGCAGAAAATTTTTAAAGACCTCAACACCCCATGGAGTGTGAGCTACTTCGGGATGGAACTGAATACCGTAGAACCGGCGGCCTTTGTCGGCCATAGCCGCTATAGGCGTATTATCTGTGGTCGCCAGAATGTCAAAGCCGGGGGGCATCTCGGCCACCGTATCGCCATGACTCATCCAACAGGTAAGATCCTTATTGAGATCCATAAAGAAATCGCTGTTATCCAGAACATGCAGCTCGGTTTTACCATATTCTCTGACTGTGCCGGGCGCTACTCTTCCACCCAGAACATGAGCCAGCAATTGCATACCGTAACAGATACCCAGTATCGGTACGTTCATGTTAAAAAGCTGAGGATCTACACGCGGTGCACCTTCATCATAGACGCTGTTGGGACCGCCGGAAAGTATAATGGCCCTGGGCGCCCTTTTCTTTAGAGTGCTTATCTGCGTGTCGTAAGGCATTATCTCGCAGTAAACCTTGCTCTCTCGCACCCTTCTAGCTATCAACTGGCTGTACTGCGCACCGAAATCGAGAACTATTACCATCTGGGATGCCGTGGACATCGCACTTCTTCCTTTCAGCTTACTTACCCATACCGACGTGCTGTTCATGCTGCTTCGCTTTCCCTTCCGAGGGAAGCGAAGGGGCTATAACTATCTCCACTTGTTGCAGCTCTTGTATGCTGCGCTTACCGCAGGTTCCCATACATGTCTTAAGAGCACCCACAAAGTTAAGTGTTCCATCATCTGTTTTAGCCGGCCCGAAGAGGATATCTTTAAGAGTTCCCAGTTCACCCACACGAATACGGGTTCCACGCGGCAATCCCGGGCTGGCAGTGGCCATGCCCCAGTGATATCCGCGCCCGGGCGCTTCCGCAGCTCCGGCAATAGGCGAACCTATCATAACAGCATCGGCACCGCTGGCAACGGCTTTGCAGATATCACCGCCGGTTCTCATACCGCCATCGGCTATAACGGCTACGTAATTACCTGTGGCAGCAAGGTACTCATTGCGAGCGGCAGCAGCATCGGCTACAGCCGTTACCTGCGGCACTCCTATGCCCAGAACGCGCCTCGTGGTACAGGCAGCGCCGGGGCCGACGCCTACCAGAATACCCTTGACGCCTGTCTGCATCAGTTCCAGAGCTGCTTCATAAGTAACACAGTTGCCGGCCACAACAGGCATAGGCAACATAGCACATAGCTTTTCCAAAGATAGGGCGCTGGCCCTGGAGGATTCGAACTTAACGCTGGTAACGGTTACCTGCACCACAAAAAGATCCACGCCCTCTTCTGCAGCTATGGTGCCGAAACGCTCGGCATTCAACGGCGACGAAGAAACAGCTACCGTAATATCGCTCTCTTTCATCTCTCTTATGCGGCGCCTGATAAGCTCTTCCTTGATAGGCTCACGGTATATCTCCTGTATCAGAGGCACAACTTCTTCCGGTGAAACAGATGTTATCCTGTCGATTACGGCAACAGGATCTTCATATCTGGCCTGAACTCCCTCAAGATTGAGCACTGCCAATCCGCCCAGGTGCCCCATCTCTGCCGCCAGGCGAACATCCACCACGCCATCCATGGCTGCAGCCAATATAGGAACATCGAGCTTTACATCACCTATGGAGGTGGAAATATCGGTGTCTTCAGGATCGATAGTAAGAGTAGAAGGAGCAATAGCTATCTCATCAAAGCCGTACGCCCTGCGTGCCGTCCGGCCGCGTCCAACAGTTAAATGCATCGGGAATCCCCCATTTCCTTATTCGATTGAAAATGCGTTCTTCGAGCGCAGTTCAAAACTTAAAAATCAAGGTTGCTGAGCTGACACCCCTCAGCCCGCCTTCCATGACGCCGTAGGCGCCACCATGAAAGATTAAAAGTCCTTATGGGTAGCATTACGAACGGGCCTCAACCCCTTGTGCCTCTGTGCCTTTATGTTCTGCACCTTTTTCGGAACAGATAGGAAAGCTGCGGAAACATCATTTGTTGATAGCCTGTAATTAATTCTTGATGTTATCAGAAAGCCCTTCCGGTGTCAATAGCAATAAAAATGAAAACATGCTCTTGAAAAAGTTTGAAAAGAGGAAAACATGTCATCAAGAGTTGCTCCCTGGGACGCCTTCAGAGAGCTTGCCGGAACGGAGAAAAGATTAATGCAAATTACATATCTCCTTCGGTGCTGATCCTGTCTTGAAAAGCCTTTTGATCAGCACCGGGCATCCGGGCGCGGGCAACCGCCCGCTCAGCTCACAGACGAACAGAGAGATTCTCTCCTTATCAGAATTATCCGGCGCTCTTTCATTCACCGGGTTTGCAGGAGATTCAATGCCAGGATTCGGTGCTTCCGGCGCCGGATTCGATGTACTATTTGCAGGATTATTGCCTGGCGCCGGATCCGGCTTTTCTTCTATCGGAACCGGGCTTTTTATCGAATCGCCGGAAGAGGGCGCATTTGAAATATGTATGCCGCAGAAAGCGGATGGAGCGGCATAAGTCAGCATGATATCCCCTTTCCTGACGGGACAAGAGGAGAGCGCCTTAAGCCCGCTATCCTTGCATATTGTCAGCCATATTACATCGGCAGGGCGTTCGAACTGCCTGACACGATTGCCTCTCAGGACGGAACTCATGATGTTGCGCCAGATATCAGCCGGCAGGCTGCCCCCGGTCAATCCTCTCATAGAACGGTTATCATCGCGGCCAATCCAGACGGCTGCCAGCAATCCGGGTGTATAGCCAATAAACCATGCATCACGGTAGTCGCTGCTGGTGCCGGTCTTGCCGGCAGCAGGACGGCCTATGGAGGCACGCCTTCCGGTGCCTCGTGTTATGACACCTCGCAATATATCGGTCATAATATAGCAAACTCCGGGGTCAAGGATGGCTTCTCGGCTCAAGGATGCTGAAGCATAAGCCTGAGCAATATGCGGCCCTTTAACACTGATAATGGATGTGGGGTGTATTCTGAAGCCACCGTTGTCGAGGGTGGAGTAGGCAACGGCCATTTCAAGCGGCGTAACCTCTGCCGATCCCAATGCCAGAGATATGCAGGGAACAAGCCGAGATTCTATTCCCATTTCCCTGGCACGGGCAATAACGGATTCCGCTCTCAAACGATTGAAAAGATCAACAGATGCCACATTGATAGATCGTTCCAATGCCTGACGCAGTGTCGTCTGCCCGCTGAAAGTGCCGGAATAATTTCGCGGTTTCCATAGGCGATTACCTACTCTGTAAGATACCGGCATGTCGTTGAGCATGGTAAGAGGGGAATACCCGTTTGCTATAGCCTCCGTATAGGTGAACGCCTTGAAGGCCGATCCCGGCTGACGATGCGCCTGCCATGCCCTGTTAAACTCTGTTTTAGTATAATCTCTTCCTCCTACCATAGCCAGAATACGCCCGCTATCGGGGCTCAACACCACTACCGCTCCCTGCAATTCCTGTCCGTAGCCGGATAGTGCTCCGGACAGGCTTCTTTCCGCATGGTGCTGGATGTACGGCTCAAGAGTAGTCCGCACCTCAAGGCCGCCGCCGTAAACCTGCTGTGACGAATAATGCCGCAGCAGCTCCTGCAAAACATAATCGACAAAGTAAGGAGCATGCCTGCTGCGCAGCATCTCATTCCCGGATGTCAGGGACGGCAGGGAAGCGGAGGCTCTATCCGCTTCATGAAAAGTGATATATCCTCGTTCGCGCATACGTCGCAGAACAATCCTTTGACGAAGCAGGCATTGCCGACGGTCATGCCGGGGGGAGTATTTGGAGGGTGCCTTTACAAGTCCGGCCAGCATCGCCCCCTCAGCCAGATTAAGTTTTGAGGGTTCTTTATGAAAATAAATATGCGAGGCTACGGCTATACCGTATGCTCCGGCTCCAAAATAAATCTGGTTCAGATAAGCCTCGAGAATTTCATCCTTGGTGTAATGCCGTTCCAGCTTCACAGCCAGGATTATTTCACGCACCTTACGAGAGTATGTTCGCTTATCATTCAAATAAAAATTGCGGGCCACCTGCTGGGTTATGGTACTACCTCCCTGGATTATCCTACCGTGACGAAGATTCACCCAGGCAGCTCTTGCAATACCTTTAACATCAAAGCCATGATGCTTATAGAAGCGTGTATCTTCCATAGCTACAAAAGCTGCACGAACATGCCGCGGTACTCTGTCAAGGGATACGATCTCACGATTTTCTATATAAATGGAGGCCAGGTAACCTCCATGCACATCGTAGATACGTGTGGTTTGCAATAGATTATCCACCTGGAGTTCTCCCGGAAGAGGCACTTGCTGCCAGAAACCTATACTCATGCCGGCCATGGTACCAAAAAGAAGAGAGCAAACCGATATCAAGATAATAATAAAACCGTGCCTGATACGCCGTAGCAGCATCTCAGGCTATCCTCCCGCTCCGACAAGATCATAAATGGTATAATAGCGCCTTAGCACCTGCATAGCCACATTACGCACAGGCACTCCTCCATCTGTTCGCCCTATCTCCATACCGTGATGAGCATGCCCATGCACCGCCAGATCTGTCCCATAGCGATCAATAGGTATGCTCAGCATGGAGCAACCGAGAAAGGGATAGAGCTCCATGGATTCGCCTACCAATGTATCTACGACCGGTGAGTAATGCAGAATGACCAGCTTCATATCGGTTTTCAAGCTGGACAATGCCCTGTCCAGCTTATCCGTCTCCATCTCTACATGCTTAAGAAAATCCTTGATTCCTATTTCTCCAAAAGGTGTTATCTGACGTATGCCGAAGCCACCGCAAAACCCCTTGGTTCCGGCCAACCCTAGGCTGGTTCCTCGAATCTCCAGTTTATAGGCATCTCCGTCCAGGACGATAACACCGCTATCTTTCAATATACTTTTGATATCTTCCTCACAATCTGAATGATAATCATGATTGCCCAGAACTACTACCGTTGGTATGCTGACAATGCTCAGTTCCCGACATAAAATGAGAGCTTCCTCAGGGCGCCCTATTCCAGTAAGATCTCCAGCAATTGTCAAGAGATCCGCCTCCCGGCTGACGGTTCGGAAAGCTGCCCTTACCCCACCCCGAAAGCTCTCTCTGAAATGTATATCACCCACGGCGGCGACTCTGATCATCTGCGTTCCCTTTCCTCAGATGTTATCATTTCATGGTATATATCCGGCCTTTTTATCTGCCGGACTGCCAGATTGTTGATTATTCTCCTTCGCCCGGCCAGATCACGTAAAGAGCGAACGGCCGCCTCGCTCTGCCAAGGGTTATCAACCTCTCCTGACAGTCTGACGGAATCATCAACAATCTCCACCAATATATCCAGAGCCCCCACTTCGGCTGCCAGCCTCTTTCTGACCTCATTCAGCAAAAGCTCTCGTTCCATATGCTCACCCCAGTTCCCCGGATCTGATTATAGAAACCAACAGCCATACACCGGCAAAAGCGGAAAGAACAAAACCCATAACTGCAAACAACGGGTAGTTAAAGATAAAAGGACCCAAATTGGATTCTGCAAAGAGAGCTGTACTCAATAGAAGCGCCGCCACAATGAAGCTAAAGGCCAGACGATTCCCTATTTTGCTTAGCTGCGCTGTAAAGCCTTCCAGGTGATGATGCTCAAATCTCACATTAAAGCTACCATCAGCCGCCTGTCTGAAGATATTATTCATATAATAGGGCAAATTTATGATAAAATCTTTAAGATCCACCAGGCTGCTGCTTATATTTACACCTGCGGAGGGGCCGACACTGATAAGCCTGCGACGAAGAATGCGCATAGCAAAGGGCCTGGCGATATCGAGCAGATTGAAATTACGGTCCAATTGCTTGCTGATGCCCTCCAATTGCATAAAAACTTTAGCCAATATGGCATAGTTAGTGGGCAACAGCAAATGATAATCGCCGGCCAGGCGCATGGCCTGTTGAAAAGTTCCGGCAAAGCTCACTCTCTCGACAGGCATATTATAATATGCCTGTAAAAGCTGTTCGGCATCATGCTGAAACGCCTCTTTATTCAGCTCGCCGCACCGGTACCCCATACCTATCAATGCATCGCTGAAGCGCAGCGTATCTCCCTCCACATAACCGATAAAGAGATCGCTGAGACGGCGCTGCATAGCTGGGTCTATACTCCCTACCAGACCGAAATCGAGCAAAGCTATTCTGCCGTCATCCATAATCTTTATATTTCCAGGATGCGGATCTCCATGAAAGAACCCGTTGATAAAAACCTGTTCCATAAAGGAGGATACCAGATTGCGCGCTATCTCCTGAAGATTATGCCCTTGATTACGCAAAGCAACCGTATCCGTTATCCTGATTCCTCTCACATGCTCAACAGTCAGAACGCGCTCAGTGGTGAATACCCATTCCACTCCATGTATATATATATTCCTATCATCTTTGAGGTTTTCCCTGATACGCTCTACGTTCTTGCCTTCATTACAGTAATCGAGCTCCTCTTTCAAATTATCCGTAAATTCCTTGACCAATTCTCTAAGATTATAAAGCCGGGCCCGTTCCCAGCGGCGTTCGGCAATCCCGGCCAAACTCAACATAATGTCGGCATCCACCGCTATGCTCTCTCTTATTCCCCGACGTTGCACTTTTACCACAGCCTCTCTGCCGCCCGGGATAGTTACGTCATGCACCTGGCCCATGGAGGCTGCTGCCAGCGGCTTATCGGATATACGGCTGAACGGTATTAGGCCAAACTCCTCCTCGATTGTTTGCAGCACCATCTCCAGAGATTCGGGATGAACGCTTTCCTGTAGCTTGGATAGTTCATCAATATAATCCGGCGGAAGCAGATCCGCTCTGGTACTGAGCAACTGTCCCATCTTTACAAAAGCCGGGCCCAATTCTTCAAGTATAAAACGAATCGCAGCGGCACGAGGCACTTCTGTTCCAAAAGAAAGTTCAGGTCGCCAGCGAACATAGCGTCCCAGGCCAAGGGAGAGAGCCAGACGATATAATCCATATCGAGCCAGTACACTCGCTATCTCCTCATAGCGATGAATATAGCTGCCAAGATTCCGATGCAATGTGTGCTCATCCATCAGCTCTTCAGCCTTCTTCCTATTTTGCCGGCTAAGACAGAGGCCAGACCGACACGCTCTCTACCCGGAAGAGTTCTGACGAAATCTCCGCTTAGGCGGCATATTGCGTAAGGATCTGTTCCGGGAGCATTGGATTTATTACCATCAATATAGCCGGCAAAGCAGAGATCATATCCTGCCGGGCGGCAGAGACGGCGCACCAGCTCTCCACCCTCATTCCAGGGAAGGCATAGTGAAATAATACGATGCTTCAGCTTTGTTTCCAGAACCTCTTTTGCATACGCCAGCTCCTCGTGCACAGCACTCTCCTGCTCCTGAGATGTTTCCAGCCTGCCGCCGCCATACCTGTTCTTGTAAAGGCGGCACAGAGAATAAAGCTCTCGCATCCATGCTTCGCTACCCGGCAGGGAGGTTATCTCCGCTGTGCGCTCTACGCATAAAGCGGTCAGCTGCTCGTCTTCCAGATATCTGGGACGGTCGCCCAGCCTGGAGGAGGTACGATATAACGGTCGGCCATACCGACCATCAACCGATAGAAGAGTGTCACATCCATTGCAGCGCACTATAATCTCTTCTACGGCATCGTCAGGCACATAAAATTGCTCCAATATATCGGAAACAAATATCTTGGCATGCCGGTATGAATGTGCACCTATACTGATCACCCCTGATAATGACAGACGATAGAGATCTTCCCAGTTGAGATATCCGGGATATCCTATAAGACCCGGGACAATAAAGGCCGTAGCAACCGCGCCGTAGGAGCGTAAGAGAGGTGTTGCTACCTGTAATAGATCGTCATAGCCATCATCAAAGGTCAGAGCTACCTCTCTTCCGGTAAAAGGATAATCGCCCTGTATAATAGCTTGCAGGCATACATCATTCAGAAAGAGATAGCCGTTATCGGTAAGATACTTCAAATCCCTCTCGAAGCTTGCAGGATCAATTCGGTGATAAATAAAGACAGGAGGGCCATACAATTCAGGCGCACCATAAACGAACGACGGCAGCTTTTGCAGCAGAATGGAACGGCTCGTTTTTAGTATATCTACCAGCATATGCTCTCCTCTCAAAGAGGAAGAGGCATGGGTCAAATAGTAACCCTGCCTCTTGCCTTATTACATCTGCTAACCTTCGCTCGCCATACGTTCACTTTATCCCATGGCCTTCTTGCCCTCTTCAATCAGCTTTTTAACCTTTTGTCCACCCTTATGGCCGATCTCCTCGTAGAAGGGCGTGCCGTACTTCTCACGTACCGTGGTTCCACCCTTTTCACCTATCTCCTCGTAGAACTCATGGCCGTAACGCTCCCTGGTAGTGCGCCCTCCCTTCTGCCCGGCCTCGCTGACCGTCATCTTGCCTTTTTCTGCCATCTTTACACCTCCTTATCGATTCTTTGTTTAAATTCACAGCCTATTCATGTTCAGCTTTCTTGCCCTCTTCAATCAGCTTTTTAACCTTCTGACCGCCTTTGTGCCCAATCTCCTCGTAGAAGGGTTTGCCATATTTCTGACTGGTGGTCTCGCCGCCTTTTTCACCTATCTCTTCATAAAACTCATGGCCGTAACGCTCCCTGGTGGTTTCGCCACCCTTTTCGCCACCCTTTTGACCAATCTCTTCATAGAACTCATGGCCATAGCGTTCTTTAGTTGTTTCCCCGCCCATCTCGCCGATTTCTTCGTAAAAGGGCTTGCCGTATTTGCGACTAGTGCTCTCGCCGCCCTTCTGTCCAGCTTCACCAACCGTCATCTTGCCTTTTTTCTCTTCAGGCATTTGCAATCACCTCCTTGCTCAGTACCCGCACCTCATCGCTCCTTTACAGTTGCTCTACGCTCCGTCCAAAGCAACGATTAGAACATTGGCAAGCTATGAGTTGCACGGCATGCGCTATGAATCAGCCTCCACTCTTTTTGCCCTCTTCAATCAGCTTTTTAACCTTCTGACCGCCTTTGTGCCCGATCTCCTCATAGAAGGGATGGCCATAACGCTCCTTGGTGGTCTCGCCACCTATCTCGCCGCCCTTTTGCCCTATTTCCTCATAAAAACCGTGACCGTAACGCTCCCTGGTCATGCGTCCGCCCTTCTGGCCGGCCTCGCTGACCGTCATCCTGCCCTTATTCTCTGCCATCCTCTCACCCCCTTCCATGCTCGATTTATTGCTTATTTACCATTCAAGCTGCCATCAGGCCTTTGATCGAGCTATGAGTTTGCGAACTACGGTTATTTCATACTCTTCTTACCTTCCTCGATCAACCTTTTAACCTTCTGACCGCCTTTGTGTCCGATCTCTTCATAGAAAGGCGTACCATATTTATCGCGTACTGCTTCGCCGCCTTTACCGCCAATCTCCTCATAGAAAGGATGGCCATATTTATCGCGCACGGTCATCCCGCCCTTCTTGCCTATCTCTTCGTAAAAACCGTGACCATAGCGCTGCTTGGTCGTGCGCCCGCCCTTCTGGCCGGCCTCGCTGACCGTCATCTTACCCTTATTCTCTGCCATGATTTTCACCCCCTCCGTAATTCTTTCTTATTTAACCTGTTATCCGAGAATTGTAAGTCAGCCGCCTGAACGCTTGCCCTCTTCAATCAGTTTTTTAACCTTCTGGCCGCCCTTATGGCCGATCTCTTCATAAAATTCATGGCCATACTTGTTCCGTACGGTTATTCCACCCTTTTGGCCGGCCTCGCTGACCGTCATCTTGCCCTTGTTTTCTGCCATGCTTTTCACCCCCTTCTTTCCCGGCATTACGTTCAATCACATACGGACTCACACATAATGCTAAACTCATTATGCTTCTGCATAGAGTTACTTTTCGCCCAATGCTCTTTTACCCTCTTCAATCAGTTTTTTAACCTTCTGGCCGCCTTTATGGCCGATCTCTTCATAAAATTCATGACCATAGCGCTCACGGGTAGTCTCTCCGCCCTTTTCACCGCCCAACTCCCCGCCCTTATGGCCGGCCTCGCCAACCGTTATCTTGCCCTTATTCTCTGCCATGCTTTTCACCCCCTTTCCCAATGAAATCAGTCTTCTATTCTCTTCAGCATATGCTCTACTATCAAGCCGGCTATATCCTTTCCTGTAGCCTGATGTACTCCCTGCCAGTGCGGCGAACCATTTACTTCAATAACCTGAGGACCCCGATCTGTTTCAATAATATCAACCCCTGTATAATCCAGACCTATAGAAGCAGCGGCCTTTATACTGAGCGCTTCCGTTTCAGAAGAGAGCTTGCAAGGAAGAGCCCGAGCACCACAGTGTATATTCGTTAACCATTTTCCTTCACTCGCCACCCTGTATACGGCAGCTACAGCTCTTCCTCCTATAACAAAAACTCTAATGTCCCGATTCGGTTTGTCGATGTATTTCTGCAGATATGCTACTCCATCTCGCTCAAGATATCTCTTCAAAAAGAATATTCCCTCATCATCTGCAGAAAGACGCATTATCCCCTCGCCAAGAGATCCATATATCGGCTTTATCACTACCTCCCCCATCTCTCGTAAGTAGCTGACGCCCTCCCTGAAGTTTTGAACAGTAACAACTCTGGGAGAGGGCAGGCCTGCCTGCCGGAAGGCGAAGCTGCTCCTGAACTTATCCTGTGCCGCCAAAGCAGCTTGAATATTATTCATCATCGGCAATCCCGCGCCGCTCAATGCTCTATATATCTCTATCTGATGATCCGGATTGCCCTTTTCGTTTATAGCCCGCAGCAGAATCAGCCCGTCCAGTCCGTCGAGGCTGCCGGTGCTCGTCCTAACCGATATGCCGTAATCACCGATATTGACTGATAGATCTCCCGGATCTATCACCATGGTCTTTGCTCTTCTGGAAGCGGCATCTATAAGTTGCCTGCTGTGCCAATCAGCCTCCGGATATGCCGTGGCAATTCCTATACTCGGCATCAATGGTTCTCCATTTCGCCATAAATATTCAACCCGGATTTCTGTGCTGATCCCTAAGGGATACCATGCAGAGCCAGCTACCCGTGCCTAGATATACCCTGGCAAAATTGAAGCTAAACATGCGGGCTCTTGTGTTATGGGCGTCTATTTATTGACGCTCCATATACACATTGTTACAATGTGTATAACTTTTTGCATTAAACTTCTATATTGAAAGGAAGAAAAGACCTTGCATGACAATAAATCTTCGGATCTGCTCAACAGACGTATAGTCCTTCTCAAGGGGGAGATTAATGATTCCAGCAGTTATGAAATCATTGATAAGCTTCTTCAGTTGGAATGTGAAAACCCGACAGAGGATATAACTCTATACGTTAATTCTCCTGGAGGACTGGTGACGGCCGGTTTGGCTATATATGATGTTATGCAGACCGTCAAACCCGACGTCATCACTGTCTGCGTAGGGCAGGCCTGTTCCATGGGAGCCATTGTTCTAGCAGGCGGTGCCCCCGAGAAACGTTTTGCACTGCCGAACTCGCGCATGCTGATTCATCAGCCTTCCGGGAAAGCCTTTGGTACTGCCAGCGAGATAGAAACATCAGCCTTGGAGATCGTCAGACTGAAGCATCAATTGAACAGCATAATTGCTCACCATACGGGCAAAAGCATCGAGGAGGTCAGCATAGATACTATGAAGGATTACTATCTGACCCCTGAAGCGGCGCTCCAGTATCATCTTATAGATAGGATCATCTATCCGAGTTAACTGAAGCGCTGAGACTGTTGCAACACTGAGGCAGTCTCAGCGCTTTATTGTCACCTGCCGTTGGATGTATGCTGCCGCCGAAACCGGGCAACGATCTGAGCAATTGTTTTAAATGGATTGCTCGTGAAGTATTCAACCATCCGGATGATACTGTTGACGGTCTCGGAAATTCTTCCGGTAACGGACAGCACCGTTTCACTTATCTCCCTGCCTGTCGATTGAAACTGAGAGATCAACGGCATGATCTGCTGCCTGACTTCCTGCACAGTCTTGCCGGCCTTACCGATAACTCTGATTAATTTTGCAACCAGGATCAAAGCTGCAACGGCTACCATCAGCAGAGCAGCCACCAAAACAATCATGCAAACGGCTATTACGGTTAAACTGGTTTCAAGAGCCATATTTTGCCTCCTTCAGTTTGCTATCAAATAGAATTAGAGATCATTATCTAAAATTTCAATAGTTAATATCTATTCCCGCTTTGTTACGCCTGGCAATGACATACATGCGTTCAGTCTTTGCCCCTGCCGGCCTTAACGTAGCCTCATCATGTAGCCCCTCTACTGAAAAACCGGCCATTTCCAGGCCGAAAATCAATTCCTCTGTCAAATAGGCCCGCTGCCAATGCTCCTCTTCCAATGTCTGATAATTGCCATCCGGCTGTCGTATAAAGAAAAGCATCTTCACTCGGCTAAGTCGCTCTTCCTTATCATATCTGCTTTTCCATACATAATACAGATTGGTATTCTTATCCGCCAGATTATCCTGCGTAAAGAGCTCTTCAGCCAGCGCCAGCTCGGTGTTGACATCAAAAACAAATAAAGCTCCCGGATTAAGATACCTGGCCGTACATTTAAAAGCGTTGCACAGATCATTATAATCGATGATATAATTCAATGAATCGAAGAGACAGACAGCGGCATCAGCCTGAATCCCGGGCAAATCCATACTGCAAAGATCCTGGCAGAGAAATCGTGGATTTACACCGGCTTTCCGTTTGGCTTCAGCCTTTTCAATCATCCTCTGTGCCCGGTCTACGCCGATAACATTGTATCCCCTTTCGGCCAAGCCCAATGATATTGTGCCTGTACCGCAAGCCAAATCTAAAACCAGAGCGGGATCGGCATCGAAGCGCCTGAAAACTTTTTCGATATACTCGATCCATCGGCCGTAGGGAACATCGCTCATAAGATCATCATATATATCAGCTAAATCTCTATATATGCCGTCATTCAAAATAGTTTCTCCTCCGTCGTAATCATTCCTGCGGTATGCCGGATACCAAACAGGCGGCAAAAACCCGAACCGAGTATCAGAGTATTAACAGCAGCATAATTCCGGCCACATTTACGCTCTTGCCGCTGCCACAGGATTGCACGCTCTCGGAGCGAAAGAGCGCCGGCCTTGAACCCGGAACGGCATATGCTCTGTCGATATTTATATTCAGGGCAATGACAAGCATCATGAGTATCATCTTAACCCAGGCTATAGGCAATAATCAAGAGGAAGAGCCGATCCCCTTCATTGATAGTGCCCGGGCATTTGCAGGTTTACATCTTTTATATTTTTTGCTATCATATCTTTTGCAATAAGGCTTCTGCAGAAGCCGAGCGTGCCGAAGTGGCGGAATTGGTAGACGCGCTAGGTTCAGGACCTAGTGAGCGATGGCTCGTCGGGGTTCAACTCCCCGCTTCGGCACCATAAGAACCTCAATCTTCACGTTCAAACAGCTTTTAAAAGCAAGAGGCAACCTATCAGCAGCTGTGCGCCCGGACGGATAAATCAGTAATTACAAATTCAACTGAAAACAGCTACATCAAGTTTTAAATCTTCCCGATTTAAAATGTTTGAAAAAGATCGTCATATATGGGTATATATATAACGGCACTGGATTGACGAATAGCGACGATGTCCGCCCATAAGGCAGACCATCGCCGGCAAAAAATATCAAGGAGGTGGATATCATGAGAGGGTTAGGCACTCTCGATTGGACGGCTCTGGTGCTGCTGATCATCGGTGGTCTGAACTGGGGTCTTATCGGGGCATTCGGGTTCAATCTGGTAGCCGCCATCTTTGGTGACATGACGGTCATATCAAGAATAATCTATGTGCTGGTAGGATTGTCCGCCGTATACATGGCCGTTATATCGCCAATGCTACGTGAAGAAACTCGGATGGCAAGAACCTAAGTCCCAGCAGCTGATGCCTGGAGAGACTGCCGGGCACATAGTATGTGCCCGGCCTTTATATCTTCTCTTGCTTCTTTTTACACTGGCCACTGCATGGATTGCATTTAACACTGCCCGCCGGCAGTTCCAGCTGGCCGGCAGCCTCCAGAAGCCTCACAATTACGCTCTCCTTGGGAACATTAACCTCTATAATAGTGCCTCGCCCATGCTCTGTTTCAACCTGAGTACCGATTTTAGGAAGCCGTGACCTGACCTCTTTGTAATAATCGTTCTCATAATTAAGACAGCACATCAAGCGTCCGCATATACCCGATATCTTGGTAGGATTGAGTGAAAGATTCTGTTCTTTGGCCATTTTAATAGATACGGGCTGAAAACCCTCCAGAAAGGTGGCGCAGCAGAGAGAGCGTCCACACATGCCCAGGCCGCCTATCATCTTGGCTTCGTCACGGACTCCTATCTGATGCATCTCAATCCTGGTTTTCAAGGCCGCTGCCAATCTACGTACAAGCTCTCTGAAATCGATACGGCCATCTGCGGTAAAGTAGAAGACTATTCGGCTACGATCAAATGTGTACTCGGCTTCCACCAGCTTCATAGCCAGATCCAGCTCATCCACCTTCTTTTGGCAGATTTCGAGAGCAGCACGTTCTTTCTGCTTATTCTCTTCCAGGCGCCTCATATCCTGATCGTCGGCACGGCGCAGTACTCGCTTAAGCGGAGTAGTGATCTCTTCAGGAGAAATACGCTTACTGCCGGTAACGATATGCCCGCTCTCGAGGCCGGAAACAGTCTCGACGATTACAACATCTCCCTCATGAAGCTCGATATTTTGCGGATCAAAATAGTATATCTTGCCGGCCTCTTTGAAGCTTACTCCGACTACCGTATGCATTTATTTTCTTCCCCCACTTCATTCTCTTTCAAGGATAAAGAGCTGATCCCTTATATTTTTTCAGCCTTTAGCCCCGTAATTGTAATTGTATAATAAAACTCTCCAGGGTCAATTGCGGATTGGCGTTAAGCCGAAGAGCGGCTTTCGCTTCTTCAGCCAGCGATATTGCAATAGCTGCCGGCGACCATCCTGCATTTTCAATGGCCTTGTGTATTATTCGACGGCACACTTCATCCAAAACACCTATTATTCCTTCCGCCCTATCACCATACTCCATCGCCATTATCTGTATACACTCTACCGCCCGCAAAGCTCTGAGAGGATTTCTGGAAAGGATATGCTCCATTAGCTCTCCCCATAAATCCTTTTTTATCAGGAGATCCTCTCCCCTAAGGATTTTAAATGCTTTGGATGGCAATCCTCCTGACAGCCGATATGCTTCATCCACTCTGCTCACATCGGTTGAGGCAGCGTTCCGTTGCAATCCAGCGAGCAATTCATCACTGGACGGCATGATTAATTTCACAATTTGGCAACGTGAAACTATGGTCGGCAGGAGCTTTGCGGCACTTCCGGCAATAAGAATGAAGACTGCCCTGGCAGGAGTCTCCTCCAGCGTTTTAAGCATAGCGTTGGCTGCTCCTTCGCCCAGGCGATCTGCATCATCAATGATATAGACCTTCCAATTGCCTTCAAAGGGCGGATAGACGCAATCCCTGATCATCTCTCTGACATCATCTATTCTAATAACCGCGCGCTCCGGCTTTAGAACTACCACATCCGGATGCCCGCCCGAAGCAATTTTCAGGCAGGAGGAGCAAACACCACAGGCATCATCAGATCTTCTGCTATTACAGTTAAGATAGGCAGCGTATGCCATCGCCAAAGAAGTTCTTCCTATGCCCGGCTGGCCGCAGAAGATATAAGCATTACTGATACGATTACGCTTAACAGCATCGCAAAGAGATTTCCTGGCAGCAGCATGACCTATTATATCAGAGAATATCATGATTCTTGCCTGCCATGCCGGAGATAATCCGTTACCGTTGCAAAAAGTGATGCAAAGACATCCTCAACCGAGCGCGAAGCATCTATTATTCGATATCCGGCAGGCTCTTCTGCCGCTAATCGTAAAAAGCCTTTACGAGCACGTTGATGAAAGGAGATATCCTCTCTCTCCAGCCTATCCCTGCTATCCTGGCCACCGTGCCGAAAGCGATTCACTCTTTCAAGTCCCAGAGCCGGATCAAGATCCAGAATTATCGTTAAATGAGGATAGACGCCACCCGTCGCCAGATCATTAAGCTCTTTGATTAATTGAATATCCAGCCCTCTGCCATAGCCCTGATAAGCAATGGTAGAAGCGGTGAAGCGATCGCAAAGAACAACTCTTCCTGCCTGCAAGGAGGGCATTATCAATTCCTGCATATGCTGTGCCCGGGCGGCAGCATAAAGGAGAAGCTCCGTCAGGGAAGCCATATTACCGTTGCTTGCATCCAACAATAATGTTCTTATAGAATCACTTATCGCTGTTCCCCCTGGCTCTCTGGTTAAGATAGCATCGTAACCTTCTGTTGCCAGCGCACCCCTCAGCCGATTCAAATGCGTACTCTTGCCTGCGCCCTCCGGCCCCTCAATACATATAAAAATCCCTTTTCGTATTTGCCGTTCCGCGGTTTCCATTAAAGCGCTACCATTCCTTATACACTCTTACTCTGCGATAGGGATCCCTCCCTATACTTTCCGATTGAATACCATGCTCCTCTATAAGCTGATGCTGCAAACGCCTGATATATGCATTCCTGGGCCTGAGCTCCAACGTTTCCACCTGCCCGGAAACGACCTCTTCGATAGCCTCCTCGGTCTCACTCAGTGCCTCCTCTTCTTCCGAGGTATCAGTAATTTTGAAGATCTCCCGCAGGCAGGAAGCTATCTGTGAAACTGTGTTGCTTTTCAGGATATGCAATGGCTTACCCGTCTCTTCTGCCTGATGCAGCACTCTGGGCTCACGCCGCTGTTGAGCCTTGGTAGTAATAATCATATCGGCGTCATCCATAAACTTTGTAATTTGAACCGGTACCCTCAATTCCCGAATAGCCCGCTCCAAACGGTTGCGACTGATGCCGTAAGGGAAGAGCCTGAGCAACGCCGGCACATTCTCTCTGGCTTCATAGCGTTCCGGCTGCCTGGTAAGAGCATTTTCCAATTCTGTAGGACGTATCTTCTCTACCAGACCATCCGACGTGATCACTCTTATTTCCGGTCGAGGCAGAACACCTCTCAGAAATTGGTCTACTACATGTGCCAAATCATGATGTACAGCCATCTTGTTTTTATCCATGATCTCGATCAGAAGATCAAAGGCAGGCGGTCCTTTACGTTCCAGCACCGATTTTTGGCTGCCACGCCGTTTGGCCTCCTCATCACTCAGGGTAACCGTCTGTATTCCTCCGACCAGATCGGATAGAGTAGGGTTGACTATCAGGTTATCCAGAGTGTTACCGTGTGCCGTGGCAATCAGTTGCACACCTCTTTCTGCTATGGTTCTGGCGGCAAAGGCTTCCAGCGCCGTGCCGATCTCATCCACGATAACCACCTGGGGCATATGGTTCTCCACTGCCTCTATCATGACGTCATGTTGAAGTTCGGGAGAAGCCACCTGCATACGCCGGGCATGGCCGATAGCGGGATGAGGCACATCGCCGTCGCCGGCGATCTCATTGGAAGTATCAACTATTATAACGCGCTGCAAGAGCTCATCGCTGAGAACGCGTGCCACCTCTCTCAGTTTGGTGGTTTTGCCTACACCAGGACGGCCTAACAGGAGGATACTCTTGCCCTGCTCAACTATATCTCTGATAATATCGATTGTGCCGTATATAGCACGTCCTACGCGGCAGGTGAGTCCTATTATCTTACCCTGGCGGTTACGTACGGCCGAAATGCGATGCAGCGTACGCTCTATTCCGGCACGATTATCTTTACCGAAATCGCTCACCCGGGCGGTTACATACTCCAGATCACTTTCGAAAACATACTTGTTTTCAAGATAAACGAACTTATCCGGAAAGCGAGCTTCCGGCTCTCGTCCCAAATCCAGAACAACCTCTATGAGATCACTCAAATTCCGTTGCGCTTCCAGATTCTTCCTGATCGAAGGCGGAAGCACCTGCAACAGCTGGTCGAGATTATCAGTTACCTCTTTTTTAGTCTGCATAACGCCTCCCGACATGAAAGTTCTTCTGCCCCCTTTATGCTTCGGGGTCCTGATGTTGGGACCCCTTTCCTCTTTTAACCCATATCAGATTTTAACACTATTTACGGCTATCGCCAACACTAGCCTTCCTTCGAAGCTCTGGTGTTGCCATTTAGCATTCCAAGAATGGTGTCTCCTTCGAGGGTCTGGCCTTGAGACCCCTTTCCCCTCTTTCTCTTATTCAATTCTATTAATCGCCAGAATTGCTACATCATCGCTTATCTTACCGGTGGAGTAATCATAAACCTCCTTGAAGAGATACTCCGCCATAATCTGAGCAGGCATATGATGATTGCGCTCAAGAGCTTCACAAACGCGACGGCTGCCGAAAAGTTCACCGTCGCTCTTCCTGGCCTCAGTAACGCCATCAGTATATAGAACCAGCCAATCACCCTGTTCAAGCTTCACAGTAGCGTGCTGATAAGAACTATTACTCATTACGCCCAGCACTACGCCTGTCGCCTGCAAAAAACGGCAGCTATGGCTACGTTCTCTGAAAAGCAGCGGCGGCTCATGACCGGCATTGGCATAAACAAGCTTGTTATCGGCAAGATTCAGAATTCCATAGAACATGCTTATAAACATCTCCGGAGAGAGATCATTGATAATATTGCGATTGACGGCTTCCAGAGATCTCGCAGGGTCATTCTCCGTCACTGCTGAAGCACGCAAAACGTACTTTGCCATAGCCACCAGAATGGCAGCAGGAACGCTCTTGCCGGATACATCACCGATACTTATGCCTTGCCGCCCGTTGCCGAGGGATATTATGTCATAATAATCTCCGCCGACTTCACGCATAAAATGTATCTTGCTACCGAAATCGTATTGAGCAGTATGGGGCAGAGACCTGGGAAGCAAGCCTTGCTGTATTCCGGCAGCCAAACGCAGTTCACGTTCTGTAAATGATGCCAGGCTGCTGTGCAAGCGTGCGTTTTCCAGGGCAATCGAGGCCTGAGCAGCGGTTGCCTGCATCAGTGACCTTTCATGTTCAAAAAAAGCCTCTTCCCTGTATACAATTACGACTCCGTTGATCCTCTCACCGGAGAAGAGTGGAACCGCCATATAGCATAATCTGCCCAGGTATTTCTCTGCAGTATTGCAATCAATACCGTTATGCAACGCTTCCACCCTCTTGTATATATTTATCGCGTGGCGTACAATGCCGGAACTCTCTTCCAATCGTTCCATACCGAAAGCAGCTCCCACTGCCGGTTCTCCTTCCTCTTCGTCATAAAGAACAATCAGGCAGACGGCGGCGTTCATTACATAGGCAACCATTTTGACAACTTGATTGAGGACCCTTTCCATATCGAGTGTGGAAACGATAGTACGCCCGATACTGGCTAAAGCAACGCTCTCATACATACGCTGCTCCAATTCCCGATAATGGCTTTGCTCGCATATCAATGCCAGAAAGAGCTCGGCCAGAGAGCAGGCCACCTTCTTTTCGGCTTCACCCGGAAGCCACTTTTCATACAATACAAAGAGATGACATATTACCGGCTTTTGACGTATAAGCACTGAATACAAAAAGCCGCCGTCGACCCTTTTCACGTTCTCCTCCCTGGCATCCGCATTGAGGCTGTCAGCACCTCCGAGCCGTTGCAGCTCATCACACAGATTATCCGGCAATTCTCTGCATATGAAGATCTCACCCATAGTTTCAGAGCCTGTATTCGCATAAAGTGCCGCGCCGTTTGCCGATAAAACCGATATCGTATTATCCAATATATCGGCAAATGCCTGCTTCATATTTCCCGGATGTGCTGCAGCAGCCATGAGCTCAAAGTATTTCCGCAATGCGCTGAGAAGATCTTCGTTCAATTCTTCACCCGCCCTATTCCCGCAGCTAATACCTATTCTCACGCAAGAACTTGGACAGGATGGCAAGCCGCTGAGGCAATCGATTATACGCTTCCAGGAACTTGTTCAAGAGCCTGGGGATATCGGGAAAACCGCTAAGCCTGTATCTTTCATTGCGATTGGAAGATAACTCCAGCAAGCCATCTTCGATCAAAGCCGATACGGCATCTCCAACCTCTACCGGTGATCTGCCCGTATAGCGAGCAAGCTCATTTATATCAGCATCGGATAACCGCTTGTTGTGATAAAAAAGAATTATATCCAGTTTCAGAAAGGAGTTCATGCCTTTATCGCATAGAAGCATGGCCTCTTTATCCATTCCAGGCAGAGATATTGTCGTCTCAAGCATAACCCGCCCCCTTCATTTGGGGAGCCGTCTCCTTGTTCCGCACAGCGCTGAATTCTATCCGCAGATGACGGTCCAAAGCTGTTAGCCTGAGCACTTTTCTCAGCTGGGCGCCGGGGTCCAGCAATATCAGGCTGCCGCCTGCTCTGGCGGCTTCTTCATTATGCCTTACAAGAGTAACAAGGCCGGCGCTGTCTATAAATTGCAGCCGACCTAAGTCCAGAATAATATGGATGCATCCCTGTTCCAGAAGGTCGCCCAGGACTGCGCTGAGCTTTGGAGAGGTATAGACATCCAGTTCACCTTTAAGCTTAACACGTGATACGGCTTCTCCGGAAACGGATATGCTCAGGGGAAAGAAAGACTTCATGATATTACCTCCGTTTTTACTGGAGCGGATAAAAAAAGACCGCCCCCAAAATGGAGAAGGCGATCATTAAGGCCTTCACAAGCCGGCACCCGCGTCATAGGCACCCATATTCAATTTAATCGGCTAAATTAATTATTCGACGTAAAATTTTGATTTCCTGCACAGTGCAAAATAAATTTATTCTCTGATAGAGAATATCTTATTCAATCCGGTTATTTCAAAAACTTTCTTTACCTGATCGGAATAACAGAGTTCAACATTCCCGCCAACTTCCCTGGCTCTTTTGAGGATGCCCACCAGCACTCCCAGGCCGGCGGTATCTATATAATCCACTCTGGTAAGATCGAAGATCAAATGATGCTTGCCCTCGGCAATAAGATTCAGTGCCGCCTGCTTGACTCTGGGCGAAGTGTAGACATCCATTTCACCCGAAAGATTGACATATGGATTGCCCTCTTCATAGACAACTTCAACCTTAAGATCCATCTGCCTGTCTATCCTCTTATCCATTCCTTACCTCCTAACAGCCTTCCCTGCCGGGGATTATGCCGCACACCTGGTCTGCTCCTTGTATATATGCAGATTGAGAAAGCACCTGAAAGCCTGCCTGTTGCAATATCTGCAATTTTAAAGCCAAAAGAGCTGACAAAGGAGACCTTTAAAGCTTTTCTTTAATCCTGGTTATCAGCCGCCCATTCACACGGCAAGCAAGACAGCGGAAGTACTCTTAATAAAGAGGATTAGCCGGCACGTAAGAGGCGTTTCTCAGCTTTGAGCTCCTGAATAGCTATGGTAGCCATGCCTCGCGTAGCACCCTCGATGATGGCCCCCAGCTTAGCTTCTATATGCTCACGCTGTTTTTCAACGGGGATACCTATTTCCTCACAGATAGTGAAAAGAAGTTTACGCTGTCCTTCGGTTATTTTATCGGGCTCTCTTCGTCGCTCCGGTTCTGCCGAATAGCGTATATCAGCCTCTTCATCAGCGGTTTCATACAGCTCCAGACCAACGCCGAAGAGTGTAGCCGCTTTCTTTAAGCCATCCGTTATGGCTCCTTTGATATCATCCTCTTCATTGCCGTTTATAGCCTTTGTTCCAACTTGCATACGACTACCCATAGAGGGTATGGTCAGGGAGACCAAAGCCGACCAGTAAGATGGATAAGAAATGCTCTCTCCGGTACGCTTATCAGTGCGCTGCTCAGCCTGATGCTTTTGTACGGATATGACTTCGGAGCTCCATCTGTTACCGGTAGCTCTATTCAAGCGCTCTATAACCTTATGCCCTTCGATGTAATCCAGCCTTTTTCCATAAGCACCCTCACGAGATTTGATATCCTTACGGTCAAAGGGTCTGATCAGCTCCTCTTCCGAAAAAGCTCTCTCCATATTCATAATGTTTATAATATTCTCCACCCGGTTCATCTTGCTCCTTTAAGGGCTACAGTAAATATGAATAACCCTTTAAAATGTATAAGTTTTCTGCTTATAATTATACAATTGGAGCGCTTTTGCCGCAACAGCCTGCCCGGGCTCTGGCAGGCTGTTGCAGGAGCCTTCAGCCTAATTATGCTTGAGCGTTCTGCTTCAGCCTTCAGAGCAAGCTCTTTTAATTACTGAAACAGGTCTAAAAGAGTTTGTGCGCCATAATAATAGCACGCGCGATATCGACTACCTTCATTCCCTCCTGGCTACTCCTTTGTCGCAACATATTGAAAGCTTTCTCTTCATCCACACGGCAACGCTCCATAAGGATACCTTTAGCCTTTTCAACATCAGACCGTACATCAAGAGCCCGATTGAGGTTACCGACTTCGCGCCTGAGAAAATCCAGTTCCTTGAAACGAGAAATAGCCATATCTATAGCCGGCATCAAGTCCTGCTCTGATACAGGCTTTATGAGATAAGCAAAGGCTCCCGCATCCGTAGCTGATTTGACCAGCTCTCGTTCGCTGTAGGCCGTAAGTATAATTATGGGGATAGGGTGAATCTCCATTATTTTACGAGCCGCCGTAATACCATCCAAACCGGGCATGCGAATATCCATAATAGCCAGATCGGGTGCGGTCTTAACTATCATCTCGATAGCTTCCTCACCGGTGCAAGCATCACCCACTACCTGATGCCCCAGGTTGGTCAATTGAGCTTTAAGCGTCATCAATCTTATTGCTTCATCATCAGCGATTACTACCTTCATTCCCATAGACAGCGAATTTATCCTCCTTCATATCCTTAGCAAATCTTATATTCCATACGGCACCCTGATCATTATGATATGCTAGGGTGCCGTGCAGGTCACGCTCTACCAGATTGCGAACTATCTGCAATCCCAGATGACTGTGAGAATCGATGTCAAAGCCTTCAGGTATACCCTTTCCGTCATCCCTGACCACCAGAGAAACAAAGCGCTCTTCTTCGCTCATTTCAACGCTGACCCGGCCTTTTTCTTTACCTTCAAAGGCATGCTTGATAGTATTTACCAATAGCTCGTTTAATACCAGCGCCAGATAGGTAGCCTGCTTTGAACGCAGGAATATCCTGCTGCCTGTAATGCTGAAGCATACCTTTTTTCCTGAGTCGACCATATCCTCGACAATATCCATAATCCTCTGGGAAATGTGCTTCATATCGGTCAGTTCAACATCTTCATGCGATAGCAAATCATGAACGGCTGCAATGCTCTTTATTCTGTTGATACTATTGTGCAAAATCTCATGGGAGGACCTGCCGGCAGTTTGAAGCATCTCCAGCGAAAGCAAATCCGCTACTGCCTGAAGATTGTTTTTGACGCGATGGTGGACCTCCTGCATAATTACGCTCAATTGACGAGAGTAATTTTGAACCTGATCAAAGAGCCGTGCGTTATGCACGGCGATAGCCGCCTGGTCGGCAAAAGCCCAGAAAAGCCTGACTTCCGCCTCATTGAACTGTTTCCTGTAACGACAATAGATCTCCAGAACACCTATAGTTTCACCCTGACATATAAGAGGCACTCCCAGGTAAGAGTGCAAGCCGTGATTATCAGCTTTCCCATGTGCAGTTAAACGGAAATCAATAGCAACATCCGGTATTATAACCGGCCTGCCGTCCTCAATCACACTGATACTCAACGCCTCACCCTTACTTCGGTCGCCATACTCACCGGAGAGATTCTCACTCATTCCCAGACTGGAAAATATCTTCAATGTGCCGCTCTCTTCATCTATGAGACGAATAGAGCAGAGAGCACCATTCATAACATGTGCCGCCAATTGCACTATCGTATCCAGAACAAACTTTAAATCCAGTGTAGATGCTATCGATGCTACCACGCGCACCAGTGTTGTCAATTCATTTATACGGTGCTCCATGCTGTCATAAAGTTGATTGTTCTCTATCGCAATGGCCACCTGAGTAGCAAAGGTCATCATAAGAGCTCGGTCATCCATCGTCAGAGGATGATCAAAGGGCAAGACTACAGCCATAATACCCGCAGGCCTGTTTTTGATAGCCAGAGGCAGCAATACTGCCAGGCAATTGTCGGGATAACTGATAAGTTCAAATATTTCCGGAGCCTCCTCGTAACCGGCAGACTGCGGATTGCCTGTAGCCAAAACCGTCGTTACAGCCTGTCCTCTTTTGATCGGCTCATCGGGCAGGTCTTTCACTGTATAACCGCAATATGAATCCAGTCGCAGTTCCTCTCTCTCATCAAAGAGAAAGAGCAGGCAGGCGCGAGCCTCAAAGATGGATGTTATCGACCATAATATCTTTTGCATCACGGCTTCAAGCACCATCAGAGAATTTATAGCCCCGGAAACATCACTCAGAGCAGCAATCTGCTGGTTACGCATCTCCAACTTCGAGCATAACGCCGTATTTCGAACCGCAGCAGCCGCCTGATGCGCCACGCTGGTCAGCAGCCTTCCGGCCTCGGGCTTGAAATTCTCATCTTGATCGGAAAAAACCAACAATGCGCCCGCGGGCCTGCCGCCATAAATAAGCGGTGCGGCAAGAAGCCCGCCAACGCCTTCAGCTTTGTACAGCTTGTGCTTGCCGGCCATGAGATCATCTTCTAAAGCCACCTTGATGGTGCGCCCCTCATGAATAGCCATGCTCACAATTTCATCAGGCGGGCAAGAGCGGTAAGCGGATAAGAATAAGCGGCTCAAACCATGATATCCATCGATATCAATTATATCGCGAACTTCATTATATTTTAGGCAGATACATCTTTTAACCTGCAATATATGCATAGTATAAGAAATAATAGTCTGTACGGCATGCTCCGAGTCTGCTGTATGCGCAAGAGATTGCCCCAGGCTGAAAAGGAGCGATAGCTCTCCGATGCGCTTCTGTAGTTGTAGTTCTATCTTGTCCGGCGAAAGGGCCGGGCCTGATAGCAGCTGAAGCAAGGCTGTCTCAGCTTCAAATGGATTCTCTTCAGCACCCGGAACAACAATAAGAGCCTTGGTCAAACGCCGGCGGTACAAAGCTATAACCGCAGCCGATATAAGAGCGGCTACGATAAGCAAAAGAATATACTCGAATCGAAATCCTGTCATAGTCAGACCCCGCAACCCGGTATTTAGGCTGTTACATAGCTGACTAAGGGCAATAATCGAATCCTATAATAACGGTTATGCAATCCTTCTTTTTATCAACCTGCATATTCTTTATGCTAAGGAGATCGCAAATACGGCGCCCCTCTCTGGTAGCAGATCGGCTGACTATTACTTTGGAAGAACGATAATCGAAGTGATCGGCATTGCCGGTCTTATGGATGCCGTATCCCTTATCCGAGAGAGCTTTCGCCACCTGGTCGGCTATGCCGGCTATGCCGCACCCGTTTAAAACTTCTACACCCATCTCTTTATTGCCGCTCCTCTTTTCCTCCTCAAATGGCGGAAAGAAGATGCTGTTGATCTCTCTATAGGCAGCCTCAGAGTCTATCTGCCAAAAGCTTATACCTCCGATATTGGTCGGGGTTCCCGGAAGAGTAGCTGCCTTAATTGCAAGCTGATCCTCTTTTTTCATTATCTTGGCCAGGGTAATAAGGTCTTTTGTCGACATATCGGTTTTGATATTATCCCGAAGCTGCTCCACCAATGATGGCAATTTGGCTATATTGTAAGCACACATAAAACGCTTGCTGACTGCCTGAACAAACTGCTGCTGGCGTCCTATACGAGTAATATCCCCCATAACATCATGGCGAAAACGAACAAAGCCCATAGCCTGCTCGCCGTTAAGATGCTGCAGGCCGGGATGCAAATCTATATTCAATTTTTGGGATCGGTCGCGATAACGCATTCTCTTATCCACAACTATATCTACCCCGCCCAGAGCATCGATAAAAGATTTAAACCCGTCAAAATCAACGATGACGTAATAATCCATAGGCAAGCCTATTACGCTTTGAAGAGTATCTTTGGTCAGCTCTATGCCGCCGCGAGCAAAAGCTGCATTCACCTTTTCTATGCCGTATCCCGGTATATCTACTCTGGAATCACGAGGTATGGAGAGAATGCCCATATACTTATTCTTTAAATTCATGCGGGCCAGCATTATAGTGTCCGTTCGCTGATGTTCCCCAACCCCATCCACACCTACAAGGAGAATGGTAAGCTCTTCCCTGCCCTGAAAGGGCGGATTGAATATATCGATAGGACCTTTGATACCCTTCCAAAGAGAATATGCCTGAACCAGCAACACTACCAGAATAGCAACAACGGCAATTAAAATGAGATTATCTATGATATCCCGCTTATTCTTATGCTCTAATGATTTACTATCGCTATTCTGATCAACCATTAACCTCTCCGGTGCATATGCCTTTTCAGCAGATCGTTTCTGGCAGCAATAGTCCGGCTGTGGATAATGGTTCTCCTGTGAAGCAAGCGATTTATCGTCCTCTCCTGAAGCATAAGAACGGCTTCGTCGAGGTCACGGCGGCTCAGCTTTCTAAGCTCATCCGCCCCGGGAAACGTTCGTCCCGGCTCGATGGCGTCCGCCAAATATATTATCTTATCCAGACAGGTCATATCACTGTCTCCGGTCGTATGTCTTGCTATCGCTCTCAGGATATCCCTGTCTTCCACACCGAAACTCTTACTGGCAATTATAGCACCTACCGGGGCATGGAGTAAACCGGGCTCCAATCTCTCCTCTTCATCGATTGCCAATCCTTCGGAAGAGATCAGCTTCATCATATCTTCAGGCGTAAGAGCCTTGGCACAATCATGCAGCAAGCCGGCTGTCTGAGCCTTCTCTCTGTCACATCCATGTATCACGGCCAGATCAGCAGCAACATCAGCCACGCCAATGGAATGCAGCAGCCGCTCACGGCCAATCATTTTTTCAAGCTTCTTTTCGATTTCTTTGCGTTGCAAAACAGTAACCTTTCGTCTGTGGTTTTTTGGATGGCCGGTTCATGGTACGAATTACAGCTTGGCTGGTGTGCATGGTCGTTCAAAGCAAGCAGGGCAACAGCTTTATCCGTTTGGCAGGCAACTGCGTAATTCCTTTAAAGTTTTGTCTTACTATTGGATAGTAGCAAAAGCGGGGGGAATTATCAACTGTGAATCCGGCATTGGAGTTTACTTGAAGAGCGAAGGCAAATACGCTTGCCGGCAAATAACAGCAATAGCTGTAATCTCTATGGTACTATAGAGAAGACGAGCGTTTATCTTCAAACGGTTGGCCTCCCATAGCAAATAACTTATGAAGATAAGGGCAACAATTTATTACCGGCTTATGTGATCACTTTTTCAATTGATTGCTTTTCAAGCTTAAGATAATCTTGCCGGCGATTGAGTGATGCGGTCTCGGACAATCGCTTATCTCTCGCGGCTATACCCGTAATCTCTGTTGGCGACATACATGGCATTCTTTCTCTTACGCTTCTCTCTTAAACTAGAAGCACTATGCCGGCGGCACGGCATCCGTTACATCGAAGAGGAAGAATCTTATGAGCCAGCAGATAATTGGCATACCCTTTGAGAATAAGGCTTAACTAATAACCCTCTCAAGAATTCTTCAGAGGCTTGCTCCAAAGAGCATCAACCTTCTTCTCTTCAACAGGTGATCTATAAGCCGGCTTAACTTGCATGTAGCCAAGCAGATGCACTTGTCAGCCGCCCCATAGTAAATATAGAGGATATCACCAACGACGACGGCACCGGTAGGAAAAACGCAATCGCTGTAAAGCCCGGAACACTCGTAATTACACTTCGGCTCAAGTATAGGTTCCGCCGTGCGTGCAATCACTTCCCGAGGATTCTCCAGATCAAGAAGCATGGCCCCGGCACGATATATTCCCTTGCGGCAGACCGCATGGTATATTAGCAGCCAGCCGTCGTCCGTCCGTAGCGGCGGGCAACCGGCGCCCATTTTAGTTTCCCACCAGTACCGGTTTCTGGCCAACAGAAAACCATCGTTATAATCGAACAGATCTTCCATAAAGGAGATCCTTATGGATGGGAAAGGTGTATCCGGCAACTCCTTTTTTCGATGCAAAAGGACATATTTGCCTTTTATGCGCTCGGGAAAAAACATCACGTCACGGTTATCTGAATTAGCTTCGGTCAAGCGTCCCAGCCGGATAAAAGTTTGCAGATCGGTAGACATGGCCAGGCCGGTATTGGTCAGGTTTTCTCTTATCAGCCGCGGCGCTCCTTCAGGGCTGCCGGGAGCGTAAGCCATGCCTTCCGGATGCAGCCAGTAGCGCCCGGGAGGGAAGGGGCGATAGGCATAGGTAATGTAAAAGACTCCTTCGAACCTCACCACCCGAGGATCTTCAATGCAGCCGGCATCAGGGCCGTCCGCACTTGGGGCCAGCACGGGATCGTTAGATACGCGTTTAAAGTTGATGCCGTCCCGGCTCTCCGCCAGGCCCAGATAAATACGGTGTGCCTCATCATCACCGGCAGCCCGGTAGAGCATGCGGAAGAGACCGTTCTCATACCAAACGGTAGGATTGCAAACTGCCATACTCTCCCAGGGATTAAGGGGTTCGGGTTTAAGTATAGGGTTGCCGGCATGCCTTTGTATCTTCATCGGTAAATCGCCCCTTAGATTATTTCATATTTATCTTATCCAACTCAGCCAGAAGTTTGCTGCGACGGGCAGCAATCCAGCCGACATCACGTGGGAAATCGGCATAGTCATGAATGCCGGCAAGCATTGGGGCGTTTGGATCAGATGCGGCAGCCTGCAGCAAAGTATAATCCTGAAGGCTCTCGGCAAAGACTTCCCAGCGCAGGGAATCTACCGGACCGTCCGTTCCCGGATAGACGACAAAGGTATCGCCGGGCGGGATTTTAGGCCAAGCAAGGCCGTCGGTAACAGCATACGGATCGATAAGCTCTGTCGTCTGAAATCTATACCAGTAGTTATACCCCCAATGTAGAAATCCCCTGGCCTGCAGTTTAAAAAAGAGCCACCCGGCCATTCTTAATTTGAGTAGAGGTGTATCCAGAAAACGATTCAGATAGCGACCGCGCGGGCCGCAACAAAAATAAGCCCAGGCAAAGAAGTCCTTCTCCACAAAATCAGGAGCATGTTGCACACCGGGCACAGGTATATCTACCAAGCCCTCGTAAGCAAACTTAAGTTCACTCAAGGCATCCGTGATCTTCATCCACGGAGCCAGTTCTCTTAACATGCCTCTGGCTGCACGATAGTTGATAAAATGACTGTCCTCATGAGGTTCGTCAGAGAGATGAAAAAAGCTGCAATCAGTCAGTTTTTCCAGATGCAGAAAGCGCTCCAGTTCGCTAAGATACCGAGCTAGGAAACGGCGATAGGTTTCGGAAAGCGCTCCGGTTTCCGGCGGCCATAGAAGATTACCGTTTTCCGCCCGGCCCTCGTAAATGCGGATTGCCCGGTCTGCCCCCCACTGAGTAAAGAGATGCGGCCATTCAAACCGGGACAAGCCGCATTCTCTGGCCATTTTTACCCAGGCAGCCACCATGGACCAGTCAAAACGGTATTCACCCTGTTCGATTTGCACATCCAAGAGTTGTGTCGGGCGCTTAACTCCGTCAAGGGAAGGCGTGAAGGCCGGCACATAGACGGTATCCTGCCCATGCAAGCTTAGATCGGATAAATACCTTTTCAAGATTTTCCAGAAAGGCTCTTCAAAGAGCTCCACTTTGTACCAATCGCAAAGTGCATCAGCATAGAACCACTGTGTTACCGGGAAATTGCGTCGTGGCGGTAATATGGCTCGGTGCACCAGCACTGTAACCTCGCAGGATAGCGGCGTTAACTTCCCTGACCGGATTATAACCATAATCGTATGGCGCCCTGGTGTGACCTCCGTTCCCACCTGAACGGTAATCCAGAAGGAATGTGTTTCATGCGCTCCTGCCTGCACTAAACTCACTGGCAGAAGAGGGTCCGGCGCATATCCGGGAAGGAAACCGGCTCCCTCAATATCATCAAGCGGTGTTTCCATAGTCAGATGCCGAATGGGTACATAACCTGCCAGACGCACCTCTACAGGCAAATCGCCGATAGCATGCGCCTCGGCGCAAACTGTTAGCGGGCGTTCTCCGGTACGGATAACAACCTGAAAAGAACAACGTTCTCCCCGGGCAGCCTCAAGCAACAGTGGCTTATACTCTTCCGCTGGTGATGCCAAGTAGAAACGGCGTAACGAGTTTGCCAGCCAGACACTGATTATTCCGGATTGATCATGGTTGTTTATTTTCGCGGTATTACTCATCTCCTTTGTCCTCCCCTAACATTTTCTCCTCCAGGCTGAGACGAAACTTGCCCGTCCGTCTCGTTTTGATGCGTACAACTCCGGCAGCGGCATCCGTATCATATCGGCACTTCAGCCACTTTTTCGTTTCTTCATCATAGCGAGCCACCTTCCAGGCCGCAGGCGCACCCCATTCGGGTAGAGCCAGAACCAGATCCGCATCCCGGCGAAAACTCAATTCAGGCGCAAGTTCATAAATATATCCCGGTTGAGAAGGCTCCTTTGAAGAGTAACGCCTGATGGTTATGGCTACATTGTGCCTGCCCGAATAAGTTCCCGGCAATACCTCCAGCCGGCTTCGATCATCCTTGCCAATGGGAATAACGCCTCCGTTACGAGAAAGAAAACCGGTGTTTTGATAATCGGCATCAAAGTTCATCTTGAATAACCGTTCACATCTTTTGCCGCGGTTGTCGTATCCTTGCAATTTAAACACAGCGAATCGCTCGGATGCAGCCGGTGAATAGTGAAAAAAGTAGCTATTATTGTATTGCTTAGCCCGATTTTCGCTTTTACTGCCACTGGCCACGCGCAGGCTAATATTCCGCCAGGGAAGCGAACAAAAAACGACCGCATCGTAGCGTTTCAATATCTCGTTTTTCCAAAAAGCCAGATAAACACCCGGTGGTGCGGCAGTAACGGTCCCTCCTACAAATTCTGTTTTGCTGCTCCGTTTTCCCTTCTTCAATTTCAAAGACTTTTTCCCATACAGCATATCTCCGGCAACAACGCCGTAAGCGGTAGCCGTTTCATGACCATGATGATAAGCCGTTACCGCAAATCCGCCTCTGTAGCCCACTTCCAGAGCATCAAAATGATCATAAAAAAGCCAGCCGTTGAAATCACTCACCATATAGTATTTGAATGTTGCACCCGGATCAACGGAGACCATCATGCTGACAGCATTAAAGATAGGAACTCCTTTTTCATTAACTACCATGCCGTTTACTGCCGGAGCAGAGCAATCCAGGTCATACACCAGCGCGGAAATATTCTTCACGGGTATGGCTAAAAAGAGTAAAACCACCAAAGCAATTTTCATCCGCATTATCTTATCCCTCCGACATCGCTTTTTTAGAAACAGAGATTACCGGACAAGCTTCTATCCCAACCTTTTTGCTACATATCGATACCATTGCAAAGAGCCGTAAAAAACGGCTTACATGAATGCGAAGAGATACCTGCAAAGCCTCTGCCGGAGATATTCACAAACTCCAGACGAAGCAATAAAGATTCTTTGGCGCTACAATGCGGAAGCAGGTCATCAGCAGAAATAGTCACATCGTAAAGCCGGCAATCACTGTAGCCGTTTTTCCCTTCATAGACCCTCTTCCAACTGCCGGCGCTTCCGACATATACATTTACATAATTCCCGCTGTTCGCTCCTTGAAGCGAGGCAAAAGAGAGCTGACAAGTCCTGATGCTCTGTGGGATGGCAATCTGAAAATCAACAAAGGCTTTTCCCTTTTCCATCAGTCCCACCATGGGAATATTCGGCATAACATAGTTCACTAGATCCAAAGCAGGATTCTTCTTTGCCACCCTGACAATATCCAGGTTGAAATCATATCGCCCGGCAGGGCTGCCGTCAGCGACATCGATTGTTTCCGCCCAACCATATTTATCGTTCATTCTCTTCTTTTCACGATAAAAGGTAAGGGTACCATTGTTTATCGTTATGCAGACTTCATTGCCATGCGGTATACGCCATTCAAAACTAAAGGTTCCGTCCTCGGCGACTTTGATTTTTTGATCATTAATTTGCAAAAATGTTCCAGAGAGAACTTTGCCCTTTATCATGATATTTTTTTCGTCATGGCCGATGAATATTTTATCGAACGGAACATCAAGCCAGATATCTCTATCCAAAAGAAGTATTTTCTCAGCGAGTCTTTTTCTCATTTTATAGATTACGCTCGGCTTGTTCGGCACTCTGTTTAATGCCGGTGCAACAAATTCGCAGCATCGCTTTACCATTTTATCTATACCCTCATCGGACAGGTTTAGCTTTTCAGAGACCGAACGGAGCCTTTTTTTTAGCTGCCATAAATATTCATAATCTTCCATACCATCCCTGATGGCCTCCAATCGCAAAGAACTGACTGGGCCGTCCGGACCAGGATAGATGAGCACACCCTGGAAATTCTCATCCTCGTTGTTACTGGGCATGGCTTTTTGCCAAGGGTTCTTGTACCATAAATTAACGGAATAATATTCATATCCCTGAAGATCATAAAGCCAATATAACCAACCCATTGCTCTGGTTTCAGAACGGGGAAAACTGAGGTAATAATTCGGATATCGTCCTCCCATGCTGTCGGCCAAATAAAGATATACTTCGTTGCCCTTCGCCTGAAGCATTTTAGCCAGAAAGGGGTTGAACTTCAGGCAATGCAGCATCCAAATATCTACCGCTCCCTCCAGTTCAGAGTGATAGTTGCATGCCAATGCCAACTTGGCATCCGCAGCAATCTCCGTGAAAAGCTTCTTTACTCTATGAACATAATGAGCCTCTGCTGGACCTGCTTCATCAATAATATTTTGAGGGCAAAAATAACTCTTGTGCCAATGCCCCTTCTGCTTCAATAGGGAAACCGCTCTTTCCAATTTGCTTTTATCGACATAATCTATTGATTCCTCTGCCGGAAATGCGCCTTTGCGTTTTATCCAACGCAAGCCGCCGCTATATTCAAAAACAGGATGACTGTTCAACCGCGAATCGCGCAAGTAATCGTCTGCTTCCCTGGAAAAGAGATCCACCGGTATCTCCTTCGGATTTAAACGATGATTCAGCAGCATCTGATAGTATTTTTTATACATCGTCGTTAATTCCTTGCTCCCCCATTTAAGGCCATAATGCTTCTCGAGGAACCTCCATCCCCGACCATAAAGAATGTTGAACTCGCCACGCAGATGGGACTCCCGAGTCAAAGCAAAGTCCCAAACAGTAACATCCAGCGGAATAGTCATCGCCGGGGCGTTTACAGATTCAATCACCAGGCGACCGCTGTACTTTCCGGATGCCACCCCGTCAAAAGTGGAAAAGCTAAGCAGAAAGGGCTGATTGCCTGTTGATGATTGAAGCTTGCAAGGATCATTCACTATTGGCAACGCATCCGGATAGAAGCCATCCTTTTTCCGACGACATCCAGTGCCGAAAAGCTCCGGCGGGTTATAGATATACTTTATTTTGTGAAGGGTGATCCCGGATGCAGGGAACATATCCCCCCGCTCATTTTTGAGATCGGAGACCTTTATTTCGACATTATCCAGATCCTGCAAGGGACGAATAACGATCTGTAGGCTTTCCACTTCATTTTGCGCCATTTCCACCTTGGCATCCTTCTTCGATAAAGCAGGCTCCGCATCTCTGGCTATCATCTCCGTTGGTCCCGTTACCCAGACAACGCAATAGCCATTCCTATATGAAACATCGGTTATTGCCATCGATCCATTCTTTTTCGACAAATTCATTTTTTGCATAAAATCTTTCTCAAGGAGGCCTGTGAAATCGGAGAAGCCGGCAGTTACAGTCGGCTCATCAATTCCGCCTTGAAAAGATGCTTGACCTTTATCTCCCGCACCCCAATAAACCTTGTCGATAGTCAGGGTTTGACCTGCTATTGTTTTTTCGGCCAGCGGCACCCCGTTGACAAGCAGTTTCAGTTGCCGACCATCGTAAGTGACGGCAACATGAGTCCAAACATCATGCCCAATGACGATGTTACCGGGTGTGAAAAGAATATGATTATTAAAACTTGTTTTGAAACGCACCCAGTGTGTATTGAAAATATCGAGATATAAACCTAGTTTTCCCGGTATCTCCATGATCGTACCGCTTTGAAAGCTGTAAGGCTTTACTCGACAAGAGACCGAGAATTTATCGAGTTCCCTTAAAGGCGTTTTAAAGATTGCATGGCTCTTTTGGCCGTCAAACTCCCAAGCTTGCCCGCCAAAATAGCCGGGTATGCACGTCGTATTGGCAAAATGCTTATCGAAAACCACTTCTTCCGACCAGGCACGGTCACCCTTGGCACCGCCGAAGAACAAAACGGCAATAAACAACGACAAAGATACTTTCACGGCTTTTTTCATCCAGGCCATAACAACAACCTCTCACACAAGTATTGATAAATCGGGAGCAGTGCCCAAAGCACTCTACTCTATGCCGGCAAAGGATAGTCGCCTGGCCTCTACTTCGTTTTTTAAGTCTGAGGCCGAGGTCAGAACAATCATTTTACCGGTTTCCAAAGCAGGCAAGTTGATTGCCGCCTCTCTTCCGGTAATGGTGAAATTCAGATCTTCCATGCCTTTATAAGTAACTTCAAAGGCACTCTTAATTGTACTCATATAAGAGGGCAGGCTTACAGGCAAAAGAATATTCTTCATGGCTTTTGGAACAAATTCTTCGTAAAGCTCGCCCTTCGACAGAGAATAGTTGTGATTTACAGGTATAACAATCAATGTAGTTTCCCCGACACCTATAACCGATATCTCTATACCGTTTGTCCGGTATTGTTTCAGCACGCAACTTCTCATCAGCCAGGGCCCCATGACGGTTAATTCCAGATTGAGACGTCCGATCTCCCGCCAAAGGTTTACAGCCTCGGGGATACCGACAAGAGCTGCCGTTCCCACACCCTCGACGGGTTCATATGTTTCCAGAGAGTAGGCAAAGTAGGTGATGCTTTTGGCACCGTTGGCAACGGCGCTGTATACCATCCATCGCTCTTCATCAGGTGTAGGGAAGCGTCTCCAACCCCCTCCCGTCTTCTTATCAGGATGACTGCGAAAAGCCTGCGGTACAAAACCTATCGGCCGCGGCGCCATTATTTCTCGCAAGGCTCTTACGCCGCCGCCGATGCCAAATGGTCTTCCCTGAGCCGAGGCGCCTATGGGATAAGTGTCAAAATCAGCGGCATCAATATAAGTGAAATCGCAGGGTGAGCAGCCCAGATTGCAAAAGACGAT
Source organism: bacterium UBP13_UBA5359 (assembly GCA_002410925.1). Taxonomy (GTDB): domain Bacteria; phylum UBP13; class UBA5359; order UBA5359; family UBA5359; genus UBA5359. Next base: position 52,478 of record DHPR01000010.1, on the reverse strand, counting down.
TTTGCAAGGGATACCGGAATTACAAGATTTACGCAACTTCTGCAAGCGTTCGGTCAATGAGCGCGCCGCATCAATGCCGGCCGGCTCGTCGGCCAGATAAAGGGAGTGTAAGCCGGGGTAAGAGATTATTTCCTGACCGTATTTTGTACTGACCAATCTTAGATCTCTTTCTTTCAGTAAATCAACCGCTTTCAAAGGGCTGATCCAAGTAGTAAAATCGGGCGCTATCGTATTGATAAGATGCTTTCGGCAATCGTCAAGCCACTCCGGCACAGCATAACCGGCCCGGTCCGGCCCCGTAAGATATTCCAGATATGGTTGCGCCCATTTACCAAAATTACGTTCATATCTGTTGCGCTGCGCCGGTTGAAAATTACCGCCGTACCTGTGACAACGGTACATGCCGATAGAGAAAAAAGGCTCAATGACCCTGGAAAAAAGGCGACTGGTTCCTTTATCGGTTATCAGTTCAAGCATGACAAATTCATGCTTGCCGACCGGCTGAGAAAGACCGATAACCATAGGGCTTATACAACCCTTTTTTAATATGCCTTCCCCCCCAAATGCAACTTTTTTACCATTGCAATAAACTTCTTTTATGGTGACATTCTCTATATTCGCCGGTGAAATATAAAGATAGATTGTTTTGTAGTCTTCCTCAAAACCTATGGCTTGGCAGATGACCGGTTCCTGTAAAATCACCGGTACTGTGCCACTGCCTAAAACCCTTTTTTGAGCATCAAGCAATTCCACTTTGACAGCAGTCGGCGCCATGCCTGTCTCCATATATCGAACGATCAACTCTCCATATGCCAATGGCGATACTTCCAAAGGATTGATGGTATACCACAGGATATTATCGGCGGTTATTTCTGCCTGCAAATCTTTGCCGTTTATCCTTACACTCTCAATCTTCAAAGATTCCTTTCCAGGATTGGATATATATATATGGAGATTCTCCCGATATATTACCGATCTGCCGGCGGCATCCTGCAACCGATCAGGACGGCAAACAGCTCCGACTATATATTGCGTCAGTTTATCGCCTGCAGCAACCCGCAGTTGCGTGAAGCAGGAGCAGGCAATGAAAAGAAGAACCCCCAGCAGCCGTACTTTTGTTATTCCGGACATCATTCGCTTCCTCACTTCTTTTGTTGTTCTGCGACGGGCACGGCAAACTGCTCATAATGGTCATTGATTTCCTCTCGGGAAAGCGCTCTGTTATAGATCTTCAGTTCATCAACAAGACCATTGAAAGATGTCCCATACCCCGGCTCAAAACCAATCCATAAAGGGCGAGTCGTGAAATAGAGGTATGAATAGTTACAAACGCCGTAAAATCTGCCGTTGTGATAAACTCTAGCTACTTTACCATCTCCGCTGACAACCAGGTGATTCCATTCATTTTCAGCAAGCGCTGTACGAATATAGCTTTCCTGTATGTCGCCGCCAAGCAGGCGGATATCATTGTTCAGCGTGCCGAAGTAGTATTCACACGGAAGATTGATGTTCACACCCTTGAAAAGAATAACATTGTGACCGCTTTTTTTCAGCGGCTTGACCCACGCTTCCAGACTGAATTCACCATCACGAAAGATGTATGACGGATGGTGCGGCACCATTACGCGAGTATCCTTGCTTAAAAGAAGCGCTTTTCCGGCTATACCCTCCTGCCAAACGGGATTGGTAATCTGGCCGTTGTTTCCATATTCGGAGCTGTCGTGTAGTATCTCCCCCTGGCCTTCATCGAAATTCCAGTAGGCCACCAAGCCCTTCTTCGCCGTAGGCACTTCCAGCGGACGATCGACTTCGAGCGCTATGTCATCAAAGCGAACGGTGCCTGCAAACTTAGGACCGACACCGATTTGAATGCAATAATGACTGGCATCAACCGGAATCTCAACCGATTGAGAAACAAACTCCTTCCAGACAAAAGATTGCTCTGCAGCACGCACTGAAACACCGCCGCCTCTAATAATACTTCCATCTTCCTTGTACCAGACTAAATTCGCCCATGCGGCACCGGACGAGATCCCCTCTCCCTTCATCCAGACCTTCAGGCGGTACTTGGCCCCTGGAACTATCCGCCAGGCTCCTATGCTATTTCCAGTCAGATAGCCCCATCCTTCCGCACTTTCGGAACTGATCTTATAAGAGGCCGTTCCGCTGCAAGCATCATTGGTATCCAAACCGTAGCTGCCAACCCGGGTAACCTGTGCCAGGCCCCACATCGGTGAGCTAATTTTTTCCGCCAGGGCGCCTATCTCGAAGCCGGGATTTCCCAGAGCGGTTACCGGAAAGTATATTCTCTTCTCTTCACCCTGCCCCGTATCCGCACAAACGATGCTTGCGAACAGCAAGCTCAAAAGCAAATAAATTGCCGTACCAGACAAAACTTTTATCATCTTCATTATCGACCATCTCCTTACAATTAATTTTAAAAACCGCCTTACGGTCGGCATATCAAAGTACCACTGCCGTACAATGATAATTTCTCTGACGGATAATGAATAACATTGCCTTCAAAAAAGAGACAGTTCAAGCCGTAGGGCTGGCCTCCCGGTGCCGCATGATTGCTGTTAGCAGCCCCTCTTCCCACCCACGCGTCCTGCACGATGGGCTTCCCGTGATCGTCATCCTCCGCGACAGGCCCCAAAGGCGCCACGTAACCGGCCGAGCGCCCCATATAGCTACGATAATACCCATATGCCACCCCGCCGGCCCACCGTCCGTCGCAATCAGGCCAGTAAAAATACCCGGTTTGGTAGCCCCCCCAAGTTTTTATAAAGTGCTCTCGTCCCTTGAAGGCGCTGCTGGTGCCCGGACAAAAGAATATTTCCTTGGAGGGCGCATATGACGGATAAAGCCCTGTCATCCATGCCCAGGCTCCAACGTAAGGATAACCTCCATGATAAGGATAATATTGCCAACCGGACGGGAAATAGCCATCGTTATCGCTGGCATACATCGATATCGCCAGGTAAATCTGCTTGAGATTATTGGCACAGGTCGTCTGCCTGGCCTTCTCTCTGACCCGTGAAAAGACAGGAAATAATATGGCTGCCAGCAATGCTATTATAGCAATAACGACTAAAAGTTCGATTAAAGTAAAGCCCTTCTTTTTTCGATAAATAAAATGTGCTGTCATCGGCACTATCGGCTCCCTCCTTTCAAAACCCCTTTTAAAGATATGTTTTTATCCCCTTGCTGGTCTATCCGTCCAGGCGCCGGCAGGATTCCCTGACAATCAACTGCGAAGATATCATTATCTCCCTGGGTTCATCGGCAACCGTAATATCGTTCAGCATCCGCACCGCCAATCGCCCCATCTTTTCGGTAAAGATGTTCATAGTGGTCAAGGGCGGGTCGGACTTTCCAGCCGAGACAGTCCCGTCAAAGCCGGCGATACTGATATCCTGAGGAATGGATAGCCCCTCCTCCTTTATAGCCTTGACGGCGCCTAACGCTATGGTATCATTGACGGCAAAAACAGCCGTGAAATGCTTTTTGCTCTTCAGCAACTCCTTCATGGTCCGATAGCCGCAATTAAACATGGCCGCTTTGCCTCTGTCTTTCAGCAAGCTCCGGTCGCTGATGCGTATCAGCTCTTCATCGGCCTTCAGCCCTCGTCTCGTCAAAGCTGTCCTGTAGCCTTTGATCCTCTCGGAGAAACTGGGGCTTTCCGTCAGAGCACCTATACAGGCAATCCTTTTATGCCCCAGGCCGATCAGATATTCGACGATCTCTATCGCACCGTCGACATTATCGGTGGATATGCTGACAATGCCATCGCCTGTGGAACGGATATAATCGAGCAGAACCACAGGAATGCCGGCATCCCGCAGATAGAGCAATTCATTGGCTCCGATATCCAGTAAAACGGCGCCTTTGATTCCGTTATGATCCAAAACATTTATATACTCTTCCATCTTGCGCTTATGCTCGGAGTAGCCGACCGTGATAAGATTCAGGCCCAGAATGCCAGCCTCTTTCTCCATGCCTTTCCAGATAATACTGAAGAACTCATCGCTGAATATCTCCGGTGTTTCCAGAGGCAAGAGAACTACTATATTTTTTTTCTGCCCAACTTCTCTATTGCTTATAAAAGTGCCTTTTCCCTGCACCCTGTAAAGCAGGCCTTCCAGCGCCAGTTCGCAGATAACCTTGTTTACAGTCATGCTGGAAACATCATACTTCCGCGCGATCTGTCCCTCGGAGTAGAATTTATCGCCGGGATTGAATTCATCAAAAATAGCCCGGCGCAGTATCTCTTTCAACTGGCGGTAAATGGGAATGCCCTGTTCTCTGTTTATACGTCGTGTCATGTCTGCCTCTTATAGTCACTTATAAGACTTTAATATATGTTATATATTCGCCACTATTTTAGAATCTCCTTCTCCCGGATATAAATTGTTTACAGGAATTTATAGTATGCTTTATTTCTCTGCGACCACCGATATCTGGAAATCGCTGACGGCCAATTTGTCGTGTTTAAAAAAGCGCTCGAACTGGTATCTCGGACGCCAATATATTCAAAAACGACGTCAAGCAAATATTGCAACCCTGCCGCTTCACCCCCGCACTATCTCCTTGATCTTCATCAACCTTACTATACCCTCGCGTTCCAGCTCGTCCAGCTTCATGCTTATATATCTGATGGTCTCCTGTAAATTGGGAATAAGCACATACTCCAGGGCATTGACCCGGCGCCGGATACGCTCTATCTCTATAGCCAGAAGATGAACGGTTTTCTCCATCTGAGCCAGTTTGATCAAAAGAGGCATAGCTTTGCGCAGCGATGCTACGGCTTCATCCAGTTCGCCTGGCATGGAAAGAGGACTATAGGAGAAGGGATCTCCAGCCTCAGCTATACTGCAAGCCGGCACCTGAACATTCATGATGACATCTCGCTCGCAGGCAATTTGGAGCGGAGCGGTCGATACAAGCAAATTTCCCCGCAGTTCGGCTTCGGAAAGCTGCGCGCGCGCCATGAGAGTACGGTTATAAACTTTTCCCAGCAGCCGTTCCGTCTCCCGGCGCAAATCCCGCACCTCTTCCGTCATCAGAAGAAAGCGTCGAATCATCTCATCCTGCTTATCCTTTAGCAGCTTATGCCCCTTGACGGCTATAGCCAGCCTGCGCCTGAGCTGCAGCAACTCCATTCTGGTGGGATTAACGGCTATACGCATCTCTCTACTCCATATATTTTTCGATATATTCTTCGCTGACGCGCTTCAATTCACCGTGCGGCAGCAGCGCCAGCAACCGCCAGCCGGTATCGAGGGTCTGCTCGACACTGCGATCCTCATTCTCACCCTGTTTGACAAAGCGTTCCTCAAAGGCGTCCGCCATATCGGCAAACATCTTGTCCTCCGGAGACAGGGCGGCTTCACCCAGAACTACGGCCAGTTCCTTGGCCTCCTTGCCCCTGGCATAGGCGGCAAAGAGCTGGCTGGAAAGGCTGGAGTGGTCCTCACGTGTTTTGCCCTTGCCTATACCTTTCTCTTTCAGACGGGAGAGTGACGGTAACACATCAATAGGAGGATAGATACCGCGACGATGCAGCTCACGGCTGAGAATAATCTGCCCCTCCGTAATATAACCGGTGAGATCAGGAATAGGATGCGTCTTATCGTCCTCCGGCATAGTGAGGATGGGTATCTGGGTAATTGAACCTCCGCGTCCTCTGATACGCCCGGCCCGTTCATAAATAGTTGCCAAATCCGTGTAAAGATAGCCGGGATAGCCGCGACGTCCCGGCACCTCTTTTCTGGCAGCGGATATCTCCCGCAAGGCTTCAGCATAATTGGTCATGTCGGTCAGAATAACCAGCACATGCATGCCCTTGTCAAAGGCCAGATATTCGGCAGACGTTAAAGCCATCCGAGGAGTGGCAATCCGTTCTACTGCCGGATCATTAGCTAAATTGATGAAGATAACCGATCTGTCTACGGCACCTGTACGACGAAAATCGCTGATAAAATATTCCGCCTCCTCATAAGTTATGCCCATAGCTCCAAAGACTACGGCAAATTTCTCTGCAGTGCCGAGAACCCTGGACTGCCTGGTTATTTGAGCGGCTATTCTGGAATGCGGCAATCCGGAAAGAGAGAATATAGGCAGCTTCTGCCCGCGCACTAAAGTATTCAAACCATCTATGGCAGAGATGCCTGTCTGAATAAATTCAGAGGGATAATCACGTGCATAAGGGTTGATTGGCTCTCCGTTTATGTCCAGTCTCTTTTCCGGGATAATTTCCGGGCCGTCATCTATGGGGCGTCCAAGACCGTCGAAAATCCTGCCCAGGATATCCTCTGAAACTCCGAACTCAAGGCTACGCCCCAGAAAGCGCACTCTGCTGCTGTAAATATTCATCCCTGTCGTACCTTCAAAGAGCTGAATCAAAGCCGTATCACCGCTGATCTCAAGCACACGGCCGTGCCTCGTCTCCCCGTCAGGCAACTCTATCTCAGCCAGCTCAGCAAATTTTACGCCTTCGACAGCCCGCACCAGCATCAGCGGCCCTACTACCTCCGCCACGGTGAGATATTCCTTCTGCATTATAATCCCTCCGCAAGAGCCGTCGCTTCATCTATGAGCTTTTTCAGCGAGGCCTCTATCTCTGCACCTATCTCTGACAGGCGCTTTATCCTGTCCTCCGGATTGTAACGCATACGCGCAATGCTCTCCCTTACCGGCAATGCCGTTATCTTATCAAGCGGTACGCCGTCAGCCAGCGCCCGGCCGGCCAGATTATGGAAGCGCAAAATATTTCTGAGCATGAGATGCTGCTTGGCCAGTGAAACATAGGTGTCAACGGCATTGAAAGCTTCCTGATAGAGAAAATCCTCCCGCAGCGACCTGGCCGTTTCCAGTATCAGGCGCTCATCAACCGATAAAGCATCCACCCCGACTAAGCGTACTATCTCCTGAAGCTCAGCCTCCTGCTGCAGTATCTGCATAGCCTCGTTTCTCAGTATGACAAGATCTTTCTGGTCCGCCGGCAGGGATTGCCGTATGACATCCACATAAAGAGAATAGCTCAACAACCAATTGATGGCCGGAAAGTGCCGTCTGTAAGCCAGCTGTGCATCCAATCCCCAAAAGACCTTGACTACGCGAAGCGTGGCCTGGACTACCGGATCGGAGAGATCGCCTCCGGGGGGAGAAACTGCCCCGATAACACTGATAGATCCCTTAATATCTGCACCGCCCAGACAGGTTACGCTACCGGCACGTTCATAGAAGCCGGCCAGTCTGGAGCTCAAATATGCAGGATAGCCCTCCTCGCCCGGCATCTCCTCCAGACGGCTGGACATCTCCCGCAGTGCTTCCGCCCAGCGTGAGGTAGAATCAGCCATGAGAGCTACGTTATAGCCCATATCTCGATAATACTCGGCAATAGTGATACCGGTATAAACGGAGGCCTCTCGGGCGGCCACAGGCATATTCGACGTATTGGCTATCAGCACCGTCCTCTTCATCAGAGGCTTGCCGGTACGCGGGTCGCTGAGATGAGGAAATTCCATCAGAACATCGGTCATCTCATTGCCACGCTCACCGCAGCCTACATAGACGACAATATCAGCATCAGCCCACTTGGCCAACTGGTGCTGAGTAACCGTTTTGCCTGAGCCGAAGGGGCCGGGTATGGCGGCTGTGCCGCCCTTGACAATGGGAAAGAATGTATCGATAACCCTCTGCCCGGTAATCAACGGCTCCTGCGGCGGATGCTTCGATCTGTAGGGACGGCCCATACGTACCGGCCAACGCTGCAGCATAGCTATCTCCCTAACAGTTCCGTCCTCCATCTGCAAACGAGCAATGGTATCCGTTATATGAAAAGCACCACTCCGGATATCGATTATACGCCCGGTTAATCCGGGTGGGAGCATGATGCGGTGTGCCACCACTTCCGTCTCTTCCACTATGCCGATAACATCGCCCTGCCCGACCATGGCACCGGTTTCCACTACGGGGCTAAAATCCCAGAGCCGCTCCGGATCAAGGCCGGGAGCCTCGACACCGCGTTTCAGCATGTCTCCGGACTTCAAGGACAACACGTCGAGCGGGCGCTGAATACCGTCATAGATGGACTCCAGCAGACCGGGACCCAATTCGACACTGAGCGGAGCACCGGTGGCATATACAGGATCGCCGGGACCCAGCCCGGATGTTTCTTCATACACCTGTATAGAGGCGGCATTGCCTCTGATCTCTATTATCTCGCCTATCAGCTTCTCTTCTCCAACCCTGACCACATCATACATGCGAGCGTCTTTCATATCGTCAGCCACTACCAATGGGCCGGATACCCTGGTTATAACTCCCTGTGCCGAAGATGCGCTCTGCATGTGCGCCGCCGGTTGTTGCTTGTTGATTGTTGGTTCCACGCTTCCCATGCAAGTCCTCCTCGAAGCTCTTTTCCAGTCTCTCGTTTCTCTTTTCTGAGCTGAAACTTCCCGCCTCTCAAACAAACGAATCCTCATCCAGAATAACAGAGCTCTATCCTCAATGCTTTAACCTGTCTTGGTTATATCTGCCCCTAATGCCTTCACCACCGCCTGTCGGATATATTCGGCAGCTGTTCCTCGGCTGCCGCGGGCACCCGGCAAGAGAACAATTATTGGAAAGGGAGCTTCATTTTCAACGATCATCTCCGGATTCTCTGCGGCCAGCGTCTCCGTAATAAAGATCAGGCTATAAGCTCCGCCAACGGCTTCACGCCAGGCACCGGCTAATTCCTCCCTGTTATAGACTCGGTACATTTTCATGCCAAAGGCTGCAAAGGCCCACAGGGCATCGTCATCCGTTATCAATACCATTCTGGTATTTTCAGCCGCCATATCTGCTCCTTTGCCGGATCACCTGTAGAGAAAAGCTCTCAAGCGCTTATGTATGATATCATGAGGCAATCCGTTCAGTTTCCCAATCATCACCATCCGTAGTGCCCTAACCTCAGCCTCTTTGCGAAGAAGATAAGCCAGCAACGGCTGCGAGCCGAAGGTTATGTATCGTTCGGCTCGCAAAACCTCCAAAAGGCGAGCTTCAAAGAGCGCCTCCATATATGACAGTTCGCCGCACTTTCGATAATCCTCCAATCCTCCCTCTATTTCACGCCGGTAAACCGTATCTATCAATCCGGCTGCGGCCTGCTCAGGCGTAAGATCGTAGAGGCTTTCCAGCTTACTACGGCTTACCCTGCCGCCTTCGATAAAAATTTCACGCCACCGTTCCCTGGACCAGCCGCCAGCTCTTAATCTCAACATTCCCATAATATTTACGGCATCTATCCTGACTACCAGCCAGGCATACAGATAATGTGAGTTTTCTTTCGACCATGCTTTCAGGCCACGAAACCAGGCTTTATCCAGCATCAGATCCACCAGATAGAGATCGCCGCTGTTATCAATCATCAAAGCCGCCCGATAGAGAAGGCGTTCCAGCCATCGGGGAAGCGAGATTTGAGATGCCGGAGGTAAGATATGTGAACTTTCACTGCCCTCTTCCCATCCCTCACGTCTCAAATGCCAGGCGGCGGCGATAGTATCGGGATCGACTCTTCCCATAGGCACTATCAGATGCTTATAATCCGCACCAATATGTTCCGCCTTGATAATTATCCTGACGTTATGCAGGTCATAGCGACGCAGCAGAATATCCGTGAGAGTGCCGTCCGGGGATATGGAGCGCACCAGCCTGTAGGCCTCTATCAGCCCGGCTTCCAGCATCCTTTCGTAATCGCTTACTCCTGCCCCGGTTGCATATGCCGCATAGGAGGTTTCCATCATAACGGCAAAGGCGGCTTCTTCATCAGGCGTCTCCAGCATTCTGCGAACCGTTGTTTCATCAACCAGGTCCTTTTGAAGAGACCTTATACGGCCTGTAGCATAAGCATAGCGGATATCGTTATACATTCGCTTTATCGAATCCCAGGCGCTCGATGACTCCCGGTTCAAGCTTGGATCTCATGCCTGTTATCAAGCGCTCAAAGGTGCCATTGAATTCCAATCCGCCGCATTTTAGCATAAAACCTCCTCTTATAGTGCGTCGCTCGGGGGAGAGCCTTAGTTCCCCATCAATGCCGGCCTCAGCCAGTTTTTTATTAAGATCTTCCATAAAGCTTGTCGGAAGGCGTGCAAGATCCGTTTCGCTTAAAAGCAGCTCTTTATCGCCATGCGGCGCTTCTTGAGTTATCATGGCGGAAATAAGAGAGAAATAATCATCCGCCGGTAGATCATTCAAACGCCGTATAGCAGATTCAAAGAGCGTATCCAGCAGATATCTCTTCTCCTGCAACAGCTCTTTTCGCCTTTCCAAACCGGCCATCCCCAATGCTCGCCGACGTTGCTCTTCGGCCTTGCTCTCTGCTTCGGCCAGTATTTCTTCTGTAATTCGCTGCCCATTATCGGCGGCATGCGATGCTATATCGGCTGCACGTGCCTGAGCCTCATCGATTATACGCTCTGCTTCAGCCCGGGCATCGGCCAAAATTCTCATTTCAATGGCTTCCAGCGACATATCAGAGGGCCACCCCTTGCAGCAGCAGTATGCTGGCAATAAGCGCCAGCACCGCATAGGTCTCTACAAACGCCGGATATATGATGCCTTTGCCCAGCTCCTCCGGGCGCCGGGCAATGAGGCCTATGCTGGCCGCTGCTGCCTGCCCCTGAGCAATGGCCGAAAAGAGTCCTACCAGAGCTATCGGCAGGCAGGCCAGCAGGATGGCCATCCCCTGTCCGGGCGTAACTGCCTTGAGCGTGCCTATGGCGCCGATCTTAAAAATTACCAGAAAGGCTACCAGCAAGCCGTAGATTCCCTGGGTGCCCGGCAGAGCCTGTAGAATGAGCGTTTGGCCGAATTTCCCCGGTTCTTCAGTTATCAGACCGGCCGCAACCTGCCCTACAATGCTGACGCCGATAGATGAGCCTATGCCGGCTAAGCCGGCTGCCAATGCCGCTCCGGCAAAGGCAAGGACTATTCCCAAGATATCCATATTTACCTCCTTATAACAGCTAACCTGCGCCCTCTTTATCTATAATCTCTATATACTTGGTTTCGGCGGAAAAGGGCCGAAATTCCCGCCCGCCGCCTTCATAAAACTTACCGAAAAACTCCACAAATTGTAAACGGGTGGAGTGAATAAAGGCGCCAAAGATGTTTATGGTCATATTCATGATATGCCCGGCCACCATAACCAGTACCGTAAGCAAGAGACCCACATACGGAATATCGCGAAAGAGCCGAGCGATTTGGTTGACCACCACGGCTATGCCGCCGGTTGCCAGCCCCAGTGCCAGAAGCCTGAGATACGAGAGAAGGTCGCCAAAAAAACCGGTAACACTCATATAGAACGTGCCCAGACCTACAGCCAGCCGGGCAGGAATATTCTTTTGCATCCGCCCCATGCTATAAATAGAGGCCAAAGCACCGAAAACAAAGAGATAATTGCCCGCCACCGCGGCAGCTGTCGGCAGACTGAGAACACGCGATAGAGAGAAGAGCAGCGTGCCGGCAATAAAAAGCAGCCAGCTCCCCTGATCCAGAATAGCCGCGGCTCTATCGCCGTGCCTGACGTTATCGTAAAGTTCAACCATGATAGCATAAAGAAGATGGACCGCTCCAAGCGCCAGGGAAACTATCATAATGGTTATGAACCCTCCCACAAAGTCATAATCGGGAAAGATCAGATCCCCAAACCAGGCTTTGGAGTAAGCTCCATAGATAATGGTCGAAATGGCGCAGATCAGAAGTAGCTGCAAAAAATTGCGTCCGCTGTCGCTAAGGCGCAGAAAACGCAGGCCGGCTAAAGAGAGCAAGGCCATGACCGTTCCGTAACCGGCATCACCTAAAGCCATACCAAAAAAGATAAAAAAGAAGATCGCCAGAGAGGAGGTGGGATCCAGTTCTCTGAACGATGGCAGGCTATAAAGCCTGGTTATTACTTCAAAGGGCCTGGCCAGGCGGGAATTCACTAGAGATACGGGCACATCCTCGCCGGGTAACGGATTACGAAAAGTTACTTCGGCTAAAGGAGTAACGACATGGACTCTTCGGTTAAGCTCATCCGCATCCTTAGATCTGACCCAGCCATCGATAACCGTCACACTCTCTGTTCCTGCCACTTTTTCCAGTACGGTATAACGCTCCAGTTCCAGGCGCAGATAATCGCAGGCAGCTTTATAAGTATCGATATCCGCGGCTATAGCAACGGCCTGCTTCTCCATTTCCGACATCTCCCGCTTCAGATGATTCAATTCCTCCCGAAGTTGATTCAGCTTAACGAATGCCGGCGGTGTTCCAGGCGAAAAGCTCCATAAAACAGGGTCATGTTTGTGGATAATGGCCAAAGCCTCCTTATCGGCGGATATGGCGATAAAGAGAAAATAAACCCGTCCGGCAAAGACGGATATTCTTTCAATATGAAAGGGCTCTCTATGTCTTTCTAACTCGGCAATCAAATCGGGCAATCGTTTTTCATTCACAGAGACCATGAGCAACATTGCTCTGCCTGTAGATGCCACATCGCCCAATGGAATACCGAGCTCTCTCCAGGGCTCCAGCTCTTCTATATCATGCTCCAGCCGGGCACTTTCATTACGTATCTCGGTCATACGTTTTTCTATGGCGAAAAGCTCATCATATGTATGCTCATAATGCCTGTAATCACGAGCAACGGCTTTAAATTGCTCCTGGCTAAACGGTACCCGGGAAGGTGAAAGTCTATCCAATAAGCTCTCTCTGTGTACGGCATAAGGGGAGAGAAAATTCACTATGTAATTCATTTCGGAAACCAAGCGGGTAAGGATATTGATATTATCCGGCAATGGCAGCATATCAAGATGCTCGTGCGTTTCACTCTCAATATTATCACCGGCAAGACGTTCAACCTCCATCAAGCCGCTGCTTTGAAGAGTGCTGATAACCTCGTTCATAGCACTCTTATGTATCATCAGCCTGACTTTGAGCATCTCAGCTACGGCCATAACGACCAAGAGCCTCCTTCAGAACGTAGCCTGTCGCCTCTTCACAGCCCTTTTCAGCCATATCGATCAGGCGTTCTTTTTGTTGATTCGACAAGCGCTTAAGCTCCTCTGTTTCGGCCTTTGATAGAGCCTCTGCTTCGGCAATTAAAGCTGCTGCCTGAGCCTCTCCCTGCCGCCGTTTTTCCGCCAGCAAGGCCTCGGCATCCGCAGAGGCACGCCGTATTATATCTGCAGCGCTCTCTCTGGCAGCTGAGATCGTTAATGCGGCCTCTTCCTCCGCCCGTCTTATTCTGGAAAGTATATTCTCAGCCATTTATTCCCGGCTCCTGGCCGCCGCTTCCTGTAGCCTACCTACCTGAGCAGCTACTTCTTGCTCAATCAGATTAAAAATAATTCTAGTGCTACTGAGTGTGGTATCGACACCCAGACGGCGCAGAATATCCTCATTCTTGGGATTATTAACCCTGGCGATGGTATGAGCCACTCCAAACTTTCTTTTAGCCAATTGGCAAGCTACCAGATTATCCTGATCATGTCCGGTAATTGAAACCAGCAAATCAGCCCGGCCGGCGCCTGAGTTATGCAGCAATCTAATATCCGTACCATCTCCCAGAACCACGGAATCCTTGAATTCCTGAAAAAGCTTTTCGAATATCGTCCTCTCCTTTTCAATCAGCGTAACTTCAAATCCTTCGGACAACAAGGTTTTGGTAAGATAATAACCTACTTTGCCACCTCCCACCAATATCACATACATAGGATTCTCTCCCTTCAATAATCATGCCTTAACTGTTTCAGCCTAAAGCCTGATATTATGATTATGCCTTTATACCTATAAGAGCCTGTAGCCTGGGCATTACATCCCTGGAAATAACGATAGTTATGGTATCGCCACTCTTCAATAAGGTATCCCCGCCGGGTATGATAGATAAACCCTCTCTTTCCAGAGCGACAACTCTGATCTCTCCGGGACTCTGGATATCGCGCACTTTCTTGCCGTCAAGACCTTCCGGAAGCGCAGTTTCGATAAGCTCTAGATTATTGGCTGCTTCCAAAGGTATACGTCTTAGTGTATCGGCAAGAATAGCATTCCTTATCTGAAAGGCCCCCACCGTAACGGGGCATATGGTCTTCAGACCGAGCTCATGAAAGATATGCTCTCTCTCCGAATCATATATCCTGGCTATTACCTTGAAAACACCGAATATCTCTTTGGCCACCTGGGCCGCCATGATGTTGGTATTGTCATCCCTGGTGGCGGCTACAAAGGCATCGGCTTCTGCCATACCCGCCTCACGCTGCACATCGGCATCAATGCCGTTACCGGCTATCATACGCCCTTGAAACTCTTCACAAAGGCCGCCAAACGCCTGGCTATCTCTGTCTATCACCGCTACCTTATGCCCTTCGCTGTCCAGTATTCTGGCAAGCAATACGCCCACACGCCCGCAGCCCATAATCACTATCTTCATTTCAATCCTCCATGCCGGCTCTGCCGATCAATACCCGGCAGGGCGCATTTTTTAAAACAAGATCGGTTGTGGTGCCAAAGAATATACCACCCACCCGAGGTTCACCGCTTACGCCCAGAATAACAAGATCTGCCTGTAAACGTTCAATGGCATCCAAAACGGATACTCCGGCAGAACGGGATTGATAGAAATGCGTCCTGATGCTTACGCCGGCAGAGGCGGCGGCAGCTTCTGCACGGGCCAGTATCTCTGCGCCTTTATTCTCTTCTGCAGGAACCGAAGCATCGATGGGCAGTGTTCGCGGAACGACAAAAACATATAAAGCATGAAGCTCAGCCTCATCCCGATCTGCCAGCTTACAAGCCAAGTCAATCATTTCTTCCGCATAATCGGCACCATTGATCGGAACGAGAATTGATTTATACTTCATATAACCACCTCCGCCATTACAAAAGCAGCCCGGCCGGAGAGAGCTCTCCGGCCGCCAGGCCTTACTTCAATTATTCAACATATCTGCCAAAAAACCTGTGATAAAAATGATTATGCTGCTGTTACCGTTTCGAAAAGCCGTTAATTCTCTTTGCCGGCAACTTCCAGGCCGAAATATTGTATAACTCCGGCCAAGATGCGCTCTGCTGATTTGCCGTCGCCATAGGGGTTGGCTGTTCCTGACATCTTTCGGTGGGCTTCATCGCTATCCATCAGCTCAACCGACTGTATGAAGATACTTTCCTCATCGGTGCCTACCAGACGAACAGTGCCCACTTCCACTGCCTCCGGACGTTCGGTGCGCTCGCGCAATACAAGCACAGGAATCCCCAGCGATGGGGCCTCTTCCTGAACGCCGCCGGAATCGGTAATAATAAGATGGCTGCGTTTCATGAGGTGAATAAAAGGTTCATAATCCTGCGGCTCTACCAGCATAACGTTACTCAGGTTAGCCAATTCACCGGTTATGACCCTGCGCACCTCCGGGTTGCGATGCATAGGAAAAACGAAAAGGGTATCGGAATAACGATATGCCAGCCGAGCCAGTACGCGAACTATGCGCTGCATGGGGGCACCCCAATTTTCACGGCGGTGAGCCGTTATCAGGACCACTCTGCCGGGATGCTTCTCCAGCCGGGACAGTTCTCCTCCGGCAAAGGAATAAGATCTGCTTGCCACCATCATCAATGAATCGATAACGGTATTGCCCGTAACCATTATCCGCTCAGCAGGAACTCCCTCATTCAGAAGATTGTCCCGTGAAACAGTAGTAGGAGCAAAATGTATATCTGCCATAGTTCCGGTAAGACGACGATTTATCTCTTCGGGGAAGGGGTTATATTTATCATCCGTACGTAGCCCGGCCTCCACATGACCAATAGCCACTTTGTTGTAAAAGGCTGCCAGTGAGGAGGCAAAGACGGTGGTAGTATCTCCCTGGACCAATATCATATCCGGACAGATTTTCTGCAGTAAGCCATCAATACCGGTTAGCACACGATTGGTAAGAGTCGCCAGGCTTTGCCCCGGAGACATAATATCGAGATCATAGTCGGCACTGATATTAAAGGTGGCCATGACCTGATCCAACATCTCTCTGTGCTGAGCAGTGACAATGACGATGGTCTCCAGGCGATCCTCCGCCTGAAAGCTTTTTACCACCGGAGCCATCTTGACGGCCTCCGGTCTGGTTCCGAAGATTACAGCTATTTTAGGCCGGGACCGGTGTCCTGTAAATACGGTTGCTGGTCTCGGACTTTCCATATGATCTCTCTCCTTATCCTTAGAATACAGTAATGTAGTTCGGAGTTCTCAGCTCAGAACTTTGCCCCTCTCCCTTGCCCTTTTCATAGTCAATGGAGAGTAGACAGATATACAGCCAACAAACTGCAGGCTATACCTATAATATATAATACCATGACGGCCCGGCGTTGGGACAGGCCTCTATTCAGCAGCCGGTGATGCAGATGCCCCTTATCCGCCTGGAATATAGGATTACCTTTAAGCAAACGACGCAAGATAGCAAAAGAGACATCAAAGATAGGCAATCCCAATACTATAACCGGTAAAGTCAGCATGACAGCGGCGGCACCTTTAAAAGCTCCGGCTACCGAGATAGCAGCCAACACATAACCAAGCAGCATTGAGCCGGTATCTCCCATGAATATACTGGCCGGATTAAAGTTGTATCTGAGAAAGCCCAGGCAGGCCCCGGCAAGAGCCATGGAGATAATCGAGATTGAAAGATGACCAAATTTAAGAGAGAGAATAAAAAAGGCTATTGCAGCTATGCATGATAACCCCGAAGCTAATCCATCCAGGCCATCGATAAGGTTTATGGCGTTGGTAACAGCCACTACCCAGAAAATGGTTATCAATATTCCCCAGTAACCCAGATAAATATATCCGCCGCTGAAGGGATTGGATAGCAGCTCTATCCTTATGCCGAAGCCTATCAGTATCAGTGCGCCCACTATCTGAAAGGCAAGTTTCAAACGTGCCGGCATGCCGATAGCATCGTCCACCATACCGACAACCACGATAAAAGCCCCGCCGACGATTATTCCTTCGATCAGCATGGTCATTGTCGTAGCGCTCAAAATGGAGATACCCGTCACTGCAACAACCAAAGCGGCATAAATAGCCAATCCTCCCCAGAGGGGCACCGGCTCCTTATGTACCTTGCGTGATTGAGGATGATCAACTATACCAAACCGGGCAGCCATAAAGCGTATCAGCGGTGTAAGAAATAAAGATGCAATCAATGCCACCATAAAGGATATAGCATAGTAAATGGAGGAATCCATATTAACCCCTAAATATCATTATCTCTACCCCGGCTTCGCCAAGGATATCCATAGCCAATTCATCAGGATAAGAGCCGGTAAAGACGATACGCCTGACACCGGCATTCACCAGCATTTTAGCACACATGGTGCAAGGCTGATTGGTACAATACAAGACGGAGCCTTCTATAGGGACACCATGTAAGGCAGCCTGAATAATGGCATTCTGCTCAGCATGCAGCCCGCGACAGAGCTCCGCCCGTTCACCGGAAGGAACCCCCAGACGCTCTCTTAGGCAGCCTGCTTCTCTGCAATGCCGTAACCCGGACGGCGCACCATTATACCCCGTGGTCAGAATACGCCTATCCTTAACTAAAATGGCTCCCACACGGCGCCGCATACAGGTGGCTCGCCTGGCTACCACCCCTGCTATCTCCATAAAATATCTATCCCAGTCCGGACGATCGACTATGGATGACGAATCGGAGGCAATAATCTCTTTATTCATTCAGACATCCCCAAGGTACGCTCTTCAAGCAGCTCGATTTTTGATTCATTCAGGACTAACAGCAAGTGTTATCCAGATCCCGATAAAGCGGAAACTTGCCGCAAAGGTCCTTGACCCGGTATTTTGACCGCTCCAGAGTCAGACGGTTATCGGCATCAGAGAGCGCCTCGTCGATAATATGAGCGATCTCCTTCATTTCTTCAGTGCCCATACCCCGGGTAGTTACAGCCGGAGTCCCTATTCTTATGCCGCTGGTCACCATAGGTTTCTGCTTGTCGAACGGTATCATATTCTTGTTGACGGTTATGCCGATCTCATCCAAGAGCAACTGGGCATCGAGACCGGTCATATCCTTGGTTGTAACATCTACCAGCATCAGGTGGTTATCCGTACCGCCTGAGCTCAGTTCAAAGCCACGCTTTATAAGCTCCTTTGCCAGCGTTGCGGCATTGCTGAGAATATTGCTCTGATACTGCCTGAACTCCGGTGTCATGGCCTCCTTCAGCGCCACAGCCTTGGCGGCAATTACATGCATGAGCGGTCCGCCCTGCAAGCCGGGAAAAAGTGCCGAATCCAGTGCCCTGGCATGCTCCGCCTTGCAGATAACCATACCCGCCCGAGGCCCCCGAAGAGTCTTATGCGTGGTAGTGGTAACAAAATCAGCGTAAGGCACGGGGCTTTGATGCAACCCGGCTGCTACCAAGCCGGCAATATGAGCCATATCCACCATCAGGTAAGCGCCCACCTCATCACAAATGGCTCGAAAACGCTCGAAATCCAGTTTGCGTGGATAGGCACTGGCACCGGCTACTATCATTTTAGGTTTACACTCTTTAGCCTGAGCCAGCAATGCATCATAATCCAGGCGATGATCTTCAGGACCAACCCCGTAAGAGCAGATATTATAGAGCATGCCGGAAAAATTCAATCTATGCCCATGTGTAAGATGGCCGCCATGGGCCAAATCCATAGCCAGAACGGTATCCCCAGGCTTCAAAACAGCAAAGTATGCCGCCATATTGGCCTGAGAGCCGGAATGCGGCTGTACATTTACATGCTCAGCGCCAAAAAGCTTTTTGGCTCTCTCTATGGCCAGCCTCTCCACTACATCTACAAACTCACAGCCGCCGTAATATCTCTTACCGGGATATCCCTCAGCATACTTATTGGTCAGCACTGACCCTTGAGCTGCCAAAATAGCCCGATCCACAAAGTTCTCCGAAGCTATTAGTTCTATCTTTGCTCCCTGGCGCTCACGCTCATGCTCAATAGCATGATAAACCTCAGGGTCTACCTCTCTAAGTCTTTCCAAAACACTCTCTCCTTCCTCAGAAAAAAGAACCTTCAGGCAATATGCGAACCCGGCTCTATCATGCTTATACGGCGCATATGTCGCTCATCGCCGGAAAACTCCGTCTGCAGCCAGACAAGAGCGATATCGGCTGCCAGGCCTGGTCCGATCACCCTTCCGCCCATAGCCAGAACGTTGGCGTCATTATGCTCCCTTGCCGCCCTGGCGGAGAAGGTATCATGGCAGAGAGAGGCTCTCACACCCGAAACTTTATTAGCTACAATGGAAACGCCTATACCGGTACCGCACAATATAATGCCGCGATCATAACGTCCATCAGCGACAGCCTGGGCCAGCTCCCAGCCGACCTGCGGATAATCCACGGCTTCCTGCCCAAAAGTGCCGATATCATCAAATTTATAACCGGCTTTTTCAAGGTTCTCTTTCAGGCTCTCCTTTAACTCATAACCACCGTGGTCGCTGCCGATAACCAAACGCATAACCGAATTACCTCGCTGCTTATTTCCCCGCAAGTAAAACTATGATCATTCCAACAAGCTAAAGTATACTTTTAGAAGCGGTGTTATGTCAATGCGTCGTATTGCCTTTGGCAGATCACAGCGCAGGCATCTGCATAACGTTCAGATAAAAAGATACCGCCTGCTCCAGTTCCTGAAGCGATATATTTTCACCGGCTGTATGAGCCGTTTGAATGCTGCCTGGCCCCCAGATAACAGAGATTATGCCCGCCTCATTCATTCTGTAGGCATCAGAGCCGTAACTGACACAATAAGGAGTAGGATTTAATCCCAGCTTAAGGCAAATATTCTGTAATGCTTTGACACCCGGGTGATCCTCACTGATATAATTGGCTGCTTGAGCATCGGATAAGGGAGAGATGAAATATTCACATTCAATGCCTTTACTCTCAAGGTATCGGTTTACATCCTTCACGGCCTGCCGCGGAGAGAATCTTCTGGTCAAACGGCGATCTATTTCTATGACGCATTTATCAGGTACTATATTAACCGCCCTTCCACCGCAGATAGTGCCTACGGATATACTCTCTGTTCCAAGCTCATCATCCTTTATCGCCGCCAGCTCTGTCCGGTATTCCTCCAGACAACATAATATCCTTCCCATCGCATAAATAGCATTGATACCCTGACAGGGATCAGAGCTGTGACAACTCTTGCCTGTTGTTTCTATCTTCCAACGAGCTATCCCCTTGTAGCCATTGACGATACCGCACCCGGTAGGCTCTCCTACAATACTGAAGCTTGCCTCCCTTGTAGGCGATTGTGCTATCAGTGCCAGGCTGCCTTTGAAAGTATATTCCTCATCGGCTACGCCCATAACGATAATATTGTTATTAATCCGAGACGGATGGCGTGCAGCCTCTCCCAGAGCGTATAACATGGCTGCCAGGCTGCCTTTATCATCGCAGGCACCCCGCCCATATACTCTGCCGGCTCTCTCTGACGGCTTTAGTTCCTCTTCTTCACAGCCCACCGTATCCATATGAGCCTGTAACAGCACCGTCTTGCGCTTATCGCCCTTGAAAAGCATAGCACCCATGTTATATCTTTCAGGTAATTCTGTTTTCTGAATTATCGGTTCCAACCTCAGTGATTTAATGAACTCCTCCACATACTCCGCCACCCGGGCCTCACCGGTCAAACAGGCAGGAAGATCCTCCCGCCCCATAGGATTGATACTGGGCAAAGCAATCAGCTCCCTGAGGATGGTTTTGACATCTTTTCTCATGCGGTGAACCCCGGCACTCCCTCTACGGCTACAGCTCTGACACAGCAGGAATCCAGCCCTTCTATAGGCATAGGCATAAAGATCAGCAGGAAAATATCGGTTTGCAATTGATCTAAATTTTGCATCACCTCCAAAAAGGTGATACCGTAAGGCATGACGGCTTCATGAACGGCACAGGCATCTTCTACACTATGCTCTATAGCTACCGAATCACCAAAACCGATGCTTTTGACTCTTTTGGCGGCTAACCACTCTCCCGATTCACGACAAAGATAAGGACGTTGATCATCAGGATCATTGCTGAAAGGTTCGCAGTGGTGCGAGCTGGTAAGGATAACCACATCATCCGGCCTTATCCTGCCTATGTCAGCCGCTTCCAACTCCCTGGCGGTAACAGGAGCTTTAGGCGCTATATCCAGATCAAGCACTACCGCTCGTCCAATAAAGGAGGTAAGCGGTAAGCCCAGAATATCCGGCCAGGCATCGTTATAATGATAAGGGGTTTCTACATGTGTTCCCAGATGGGACTCTATATTTAGGTCGGAATGATAATCTTTGGTCCATTCCTGGTAGTAGCGGATTATTTCACACCGCCTGACCTCTTTGTCAGGATAAATAGCTTTGCTAAGATCCACCACGCGATAGTGCCCCAGTTTTTCCACTACAACCATTTTTCTCTTCTCCTTTCAATTATGCCCCGAGCATTATCTCTATACACGGCTTCCAGATCCCGAGGCGTAAAGCCTTGATACTCCTTCCGCAACAGTTCAATTGCCTGTCGAAAGGTGTTATATTCCAATACCGGAGGGAAATCAGAGGCAAATATCAGTCTTTGGACACCAAAGGCTGCCTTAAGTCGATCGACTACCTGAAAGAGTATCCTCTGCGGATAGCGCCATCCCTCTTCCGCGAAGGCGTAGAAACCGGAAAGCTTGACATATACACCAAAGTATCCGGCCAGGTTTAGAAGCCATGCATAATCTTCTTCGTCCAGTTTGCCTCCGATTATCCTGGGACGGGCCATGTGGCTGATAAGAATGATGAGGCCGGGATGTCTCTCCAGGACACCCGCCAGTGGCCGGCAATGTGCTGCCCGTATGTTCAAACTGAGCGGCATTCTATGAGAAGCAATATATCCCCAGAAAGCATCCATCTGCTTTGAGGCCGTCCAATCGCCTGTATCGGTTTCATCCAGATAACAGCTCAGACCGAAGTGCCCGCGCTCGTTCAGTTTGACGGCTTGATCGAGCAAGCTGTCGGAATCGAACTGCAAATATCCGAAAGGATATATCCAGAGACGCTCTTCCTTAACCCTTTCGACAAAGCCGTTGTTCTGCGAGCAATGCCCGCCCTGATAGCAAACGACAAAAGCCGCTTCAATATCGAACTTACGACGGTAATCTTCATAGAGATGCAGTTCTCCACCTGCTCCCTTTCTGATGTGGCTATTGTCATAGAGATCACCGTAGGGCTTCTCGAAGAGATGGATATGAGTATCGATAATCGTCATTTCACTTCGGTGCATCTTTCATCAATATTTACGGCCGCCCGTAAAGCCTTGACGGCCTCTTCCGGAGTGATGATCTGCGGCATACGATCTTCAAGCACGCATTCCAGAAAATACTCTATCTCCCGGGCCAGAGCCGATTGCTTCAATATTATCGGTATCAGAGAGGTTTCAAGGTTGAAAGCAGACTGACAATGATCATCGATAAAACGATAATTGGCTGGAGGCATTTTAATCTCCACCTCTCCAGCGGTGCCGATGACCTTCATGGAGGCGTCCAACCCGGCAGAGGCAGCATCCCGCATCAGCCAGGATGAGCTAAAGGTACAAATGGTTCCATTTATCAGCTTGACTACAGCCGAGCAGCTATCCGCTTCTGCTTGTGATCGGTTATACCTCTTGTAGCCGTGGGCTTCCGCCACCTCGCTGCCGGTATACCAAAGGGCCAGGTCTATATCGTGAATGGCGGTTTCCCGCATAGGATTCTTCTTTCTACCGGGCGCCAGGGTACTGTAGTGGTTGTTACGGCAGGCATGAATGGCGGAAATGCGCCCGATTCTGCCTGCCCTTATCTGCTCTCCGGCCTGCAGATAAGGGGGCATAAAGCGACAGATATGAGCTACCATAAATTTACCGGGAGATTTAGCAGCGGTATCCACCATAGCTTGAGCATCTTCCACAGTATCAGCGATAGGTTTTTCCACCAGGACATGCTTGCCCGCTTCAAGAGCGGGGATGACTACGTCGCGATGATTCCGGCCCAAAGTGACGACACAGATGATATCAGTATCTTCAGCCTGAGCGAATTCAGCATAATCCGTACTTATTTTCGGCACCCGATATCCAGCAGCTATCTCTTGCGCCCGATCGGCTGTTCTGGAACAGACTCTGGTAATTCTGACATAGGGTATTCGGCTGAGTATGGTGCAATAGAGTTCCCCAAATTCTCCCAATCCGGCTATGCCTACTCTCAGCTCTCTCACCGGCTGAATACCTCCTTGAAAGCAACGGCGGCCTGCCCGGAATTGATATCGGTACCGAGAGCCGACAATTCCTCTTCCAGAGCGGAGATGGTAGGCTGAAGATATTCGGATGTAGCTGTCAGGGCCAGGTGGCCTGTTCTGATGACGGTATCGGCAGTAGCACCCAAGCCTCCGGCCAGAAGGATATGATGGTGCTTCTCTATATTCTCTCTCAACTTGCCGCCATCTATGCCCTGTGGCAGACGAACGGCAGTCAGGGTCCGGCTGGACCACTGATCGGGAACGTAAAGATCAAGCCCCATGGCTCTCATGGCGGCGCGAAAAGCATCTCTGGCACGGGTATGCCTGGCAAACCGGTTCTTCAGCCCTTCATCAAGAATTTCATCCAGGGCCCGATTCAGAGCTCTATAGAGGGAAACCGGAGCAGTGTTGGGTCCCTGCGGATGCCAATTGATCCACTTCTCTCTATAATTGCGCAGAATATTCAGATTAAGATACCACCCTCGAACGGGTTCTCTTCTAGCGCCAATTCTCTCCCAGGCTTTGGGACTGATGCTGACAAAGGCCAGTCCGGCAGGAGCACCGAAGCTTTTCTGGCTGCCGCTGAGACAATAATCTATGCCAAGTTCGTCGGTGGGGATATCCACCCCTCCCATGCTAGAGACGCAATCCACAATGGTCAGCACATCAGGCCGGACGGCGGCAGCCTGCATAATCTTCGTCAGATTCGATTCCACGGCTGTAGAAGATTCGTTATGAACTACGGCCAGCGCTCTTACTTCGGGATGCTCTTGCAAAGCTCTATATACCTGTTCTCCGGTGATGGGACAACCGTATTCGCTTCGGGTGGTTACTACTGCGGCTCCGTGCAACTCAGCCATCTCAGTGAATCTATCGCCAAAGACGCCGTTGTTGCAGATGAGTATGGACTCTCCAGGCTCTACGGCATGGCTGACGGCCAATTCCATAGCGGAGGATGAGGTGGCGGCCAGAACATAGAGATCGTTCCGAGTCTGAAAGACCTGTTTGAGCTTATCTGTCACCTGAGCGTAAAGCTCGCACCACTCCGATCCGTAATGAGGCTGCATAGGCCGGCCCATCTCTTCACTGACAGCGCTGCTTACTTCAGTAGGTCCGGGAATCATCAGTTTAAGCATATTCTTTTCTCCTGTTCTTAAAGTATTTTATGCCTTTAAATCTTGTAAAGCCATTTAATATATTGCTTTTTCATCTATTTTAATGACTTTCTCTATATGCAGGAATATCCTCATCGAGCATCTTCTTGAGCTGTTCAAGCTTGCGGTCTATCCCGGCAACGTCAATCAGATAAGCATATGCCTCTCCATGCCAGCCAAGAGTGGAATCCTTCTCCAGTAAGGGTTTTACCTGAGAACAATGCTCCAATTCATCACGAGCTATCCCCTCTATCTTCGATAGATATATCAGCGCTTTATCCCTATTCGGCTCAGCGTACATGGCATCCCTGGCCTCGATAAAGTTCAGGAAATTCAAGCTGCTTTTGATCTGATGATAAAAGAAATGAGCCACTCCGACATGCTTCTGCAACCGCTCCCGGCATTCACCGGTAGTATGAAAAGATGCTCCCTGAAGTTGCTCCAATCCCTGCGCCCATCCATCAAGGAGCCCGGCATATGCTTTCCGTATAACATCCAGGCCCAGCTTGGAGGTCCAGGTGCTATGATCGTCGCCCCAATCTTCATACGGCACTTCCCGCCAGTTGATGGGAGTAGGTTTGGATACGGGTTGAAAATGAAAAGGATAGGCAGGCCCGCGAGTATGTATACCTTGTCCCAGCAGGAACATGCAAAGAGGATAATGGTCTGTAGCCCGGCTGAAATCTTTCCAGGCTTGCAGGATATATGGAGCAGCCTCTGTGCCGTAATCCCGTTTAGCCATCTCACGCAATAGCGCTTCTCCGTCCGGCTGCGGATACCGGGACATGCGATATATCAATTCCGTTACCGGTGAAAGAAAATTACCGAAATTCCAGCATCCCATATAACCATCGACTCCTGTTGCAGCCATCGCCTTCATCTTATCTATTACTTTATTCATTACAGGTAAGTAAGGGATACAGGCATCCTCGTGAGTAGTCCCTGCCTGTATTCTGGCAAAGACCCTGTGGCCGCTCTCTCTGGCTGCACGAGCGGCATCTCTGAAGCGTTCCGACGGCCCCACATAGCTAAGAGAATACTCTTCATTGACAGTCTCTTTCCCTTCAATAGAGAGCCGTGCGCCGGCTTCAAACCCGCCCATCCAGATCACCCCGGGATCGAGACTGAAGATGAGGTTTGTCTGCGGCTCTATCTCATACTGGCTCCATGCCCAGTTCCAGGCTATAATTTCAGCTGACGAGCTTACCCTGACGGCGCTTCTGTAGATAGTATTGATTATCTCCGATACAACTTCGGCCGCCGCCCGTTCGGCACAACGCGGGCACTCCTGTATCCGAGAAAATTGAGGATCGCCTTGCTGCATACCGGTAAGATCTACATGAGAATAGCAATGATGATGGTGTTCGGAGGCAGTGATGAGGATGAGCCCTCCCAGGCCGGGAGCGCTTTGAAAGAGATTGGCAGTACTCTGGCTCAAATACTGCTGAACTTCGAGTGTGCTGGAGCAAAGGGCGCTTCTGGCGCCACCCCAAAGATTGCTGCCGCCCCACTGCTCGGATATAGAGTATCTCATGCCGCGCACATTGGGATGCCGCTCGAAGAAAGAATCGTTCTCATTAAGCCCCAGGGGTTCGGTCAAGTAGATATATACCCTGATGTTATATTCAGCGGCTCGGCATATCAGAGCGTTCAAGCGCTCCAGACGTTGCTCTGCTCTTTTACCGAATTCCGGAAAGGCCGTGTTAACTGCCAGATCGCGTAAACGCCCCCGCATCCAAATGCCGTTGAACCCCTGCCGGCTCAAGCCCTGCAATATAGCTTCCGGATAGGGATCCGGCTCTACCAGAAATTCATCCTCATAATACTGAGCCAGTGGAGAACGATAGATCCGGGTCTCAAATATCCATATCTTATCTTTTTCATGGAAAGACCGTTCGCTCATAACGACTTCTGCAAATATGGTTTAACCATGATTTTATGCTCTTCCACCGTTTCTTCCCTGAGCATGCTGTATAGAAGTCTGACGGCTTGCTCAGCCATCTCGCTCACCGGCACCCTGATAATATCCACCGGTACCGAAAAAAAGTCCTCTGTGGCGACGGAAGAATAAGAAATGATGGAAAGGTCTTGTGGAATCTTCATCCCCGTCTCCATAGCCGCCTTTATAACCATCTGAGTAGACGCTTCACCGGTAACGATTACACTGTCGGGCTTTGAAGGGGATTGAAAAAGCTTCTGCGCAGTTTGGTATGCCAGCTCAGCCTCCTCCGCAAAAGTCATAACCTTTTTCACTATAACCCGGTCGGGAGGAATATTCACCCCCCTGGCATCAAACACCGTTCTGTATCCGGCCAGCCGCTCACAATCTCCCCAGAGATCTATGATACCCATCCTCCGCCTATCCTTTGAGATGAGATGATTGACAGCCAGAAGCATACCGTATACCCTATCAACCAGAACGCAGGCAATATCCTGAAATCGGATGTCATTATCAAGCCAGACAAAGGGAATCTCTCTTTTCATTAAATAGGTAATAGTGTTAACCGATACCCAGGAGGCAAGGATAAGGCCGTTGGGTCTGGTCACGGCTTCCATATTGCCGGCCAGAATATCCTGTTCAGATTGCATAGCTGTAACCTGCAACGTCAAACCCAGTTCAGCAGCGGTTCCGGTCAGCCCTTTGAAAACTTCGGAAAGATAAGGCATACTG
The DNA here is from genome assembly GCA_002410925.1 of bacterium UBP13_UBA5359. Classification (GTDB taxonomy): domain Bacteria; phylum UBP13; class UBA5359; order UBA5359; family UBA5359; genus UBA5359. Next base: position 25,344 of record DHPR01000010.1, on the reverse strand, counting down.
CTGCTATAAACATCCAGAAAGGCAGCCTCTATAGTAAAGTGCGTCTCTCTGAGAGCTTGCGGGTTATTTATGAAAATGCCCCTCTGCGGTTTTGAATAGAGAACGCCTTCTTTTTGCAATTGTATAACTGCCTGATGTGCCGTCATGCGGCTAACCTTAAACCTATCGGCTATTTCCTTTATAGTATGAAATCTCTGGTTTGTCATATATTCGCCGTTGCTAATCTCTTGCCTAAGGTTATCGGCAAGCCGGCGGTATAAAGGTTTTTCTTTCGGTAAGTTCAAAGTATTATCCATCTCCAGGCTATTAAAGTAACGCTCAGCCCTGTAACATACTATCATTAGTATACTATGACAGTATGGCATGAATGTCAATAGTCATATGAGGCCCGGTTTTAGCCAACTCTTCCTCGCGCAAAAAAGAATCAGGCTCGTATTCGCCGGCGGCGATCTTCTTTATTATGACTTCATATAGCAGATCCGTTTTATTTCGAGCCATGCTGCCTCACCTTCCAACCTGGCGCTTGCCTTGCAGCCGCATCGAGCAGACCACTGAAATAACTATAAATGCCCAGTACATCAGCTCCCAGATTGATAAACCTGTAACCCCTTGCTTTTACAGTAGCCACTTGGCACCAGAACGCCTGGAAGGTCTATAAGCAGAGGCTTTTCGAGTTATTTTTTGTCAGGTCGATGATCCCATCGCCTATTACACCCAAGTAGCTAAGGAAATGAATGAAAACCATAAGGCTTCCAAAGTTCCTCTGGTCTTTGAATTCCAAGCCGGTGATACCATTGATCGGAACTCTGTCCAACGAAAAAAACTGGGCCATGCTCCCTTTAGTAAAATCTACCATGAGATGGGCATCCATCAGTTTATGATTAACCGTCAGCGTAATCTGAAGATCAACTACCAACTCAACGAAGTGCTGAAGATGCTGGCCTTTCAGCGTATCCTGGAGCCTGCCTCCAAGCTGAAGAACTTTGAGAGAAAGGACCACTACTTTGGCAAGTATGATTTCTCCCTGGCTGATGTATACTCCAGGGCCTGCCCGTTCGATGGCTACTATGCCATTGTTATCAGCGAATGCGACCTTCCAGATGAACAGATTGTCGACACTTACCAGGGTTTATGGAGGATTGAAGAGTCCTTCCGTATTACCAAGAGTGATCTGGAAAACAGGCCCGTCTACGTCTCTAGGAAAGATCATATTCAGGCGCATTTCCTGACTTGCTTCATAGCCCTGCTTCTGCTTAGGATACTGGAGCGAAAAACCGAGCATAAATACTCTCCGGCTCGTATGATCGAAAGCCTAAACGCTGTATCCGGTGTGCATCTTCAGCAGAACTATTACATGTCTGATTACTATGACGAGGCGGTAGAGCACATCGGCAATACTCTGGGTATAGATTTCTCAAGGCGAATACTTCCCTGGGGTGAGATAAGAAGCTTATTGACGGCTACAAATAAGTAGCTCTTTCCCGACAATTTTATGAAAAAGCAAAACAGCCCGTAACCCGCTTGTTTACTGGGCTGCCGGCAAACGAGAACGATGATAAGCGGCTGGAATTATCAGCCGCCCATTTGATAACTGAACGACACGGTCATTATTGACAATAAAGTACCCCGGTGCGGGAATACATAGCCGTGACTAGATCCATGAAGAGCCTTCGTCGCTGGAAACACGCATCTCCAGACGGCAATCATTTACACTGTTCTTACGTAGATACCAAAGACCTATATCTCCATCATGCAAGCGCAACAACGAAACACTCCTGCTATTACAATCATCCTCATTATCCACCAGCACACTTTCATCAACCCAGCTACGCCCACCATCTAAAGAGTAAAGAGCACAGATATTTGCCGGCGCCTCATCGTTCCAATTATCTCCGCTGTTATAGCGAGTATAGGCAAACATAATTCTGCCATCTTTTAAAGTAACAAAGGCCCCCTCGGAATTGCGAGGATTGTTCTCCTTATGCGGCATAAATAAAACAACTGTATTTTCCAAATCTATAATACCTTCATCGTTCTTCTGATGATTATGTAGCACCGCGTCATATCGCTCCCAAAACCATCGAAGAGATATTCATACCCCGGCAGTTCCAGCATCCGGCAATAGAGAACGTTATGTTATAAGGGTTACTGCCACATAGCAGGCACTATTACCCTGTCGGGTAAATTCGGCACTACATTGCTTATAGCTTCCATCAAGTCCGTCGGCAGCGCTCCCTTGGTTACCATACCTATATTCCGCCTCACCTGCTCGGCTTTCTCTGCTCCAGCCAGCAGGGCTGTGACTCCCGGCAATCCCAGAACATAACGCAGCGCCATCTCAGGAAGGCTGAGTCCAGTCTGCCCGGCCAGATGGCGCAATCTCCGTATAACCGGCAGCACATCCTCTTTCACACTAACGGGAATATCCTCTTCCTTCATGGTCAGTAGCCCCTGCAGATAGATGCTGCGAACAAAGACAGCCATACCTTTGCGAGCGGCAAGATCGCAAATACCCTGGTTCAAAAAACGATGATCCAGGAGATTGATAGGAATCTGTAATGCTTCGGCTTTATCAGAGGCAATGATATCCCCGGCCGCTTCCGTCGTCATGACGGAAACACCGGCATAACGAAACAGCCCTCTCTCTTTCAGTCGCAGCAGCGCGGCCATACACTCTGCATTCTCTTCACGATGGAAGAGACAAATAGACAATGCATCCAACCGCAATCTCTTAAGAGAAGTTATGACCGATTTCTCGATGAACTCTCCAGCCTTGCCGGCGTCTATTACCGCCCGTGACACCGGGGCCACCTTGGTAATGATAATCATCTTGTCCGCCAGCCCCAGTTCTGCCAGAGCCCGGCCGATGATCTCCTCGCTGTCACCATAGGACGCCGCCGTATCAAAGCAATTCACTCCACCTTCGTAAGCGCAGGCAATGATATCTCTTGCCTCTTTATATGACGGGCACCCGCTCTTGTTGGCTATACCATAATTCATGCCCAGTTGCACAGTGCCCAGCATCAGTTGTGAAAGCTGCAGATCGTGAAATTGCTTATACAGCATATCTTCTTCTGCCCTCATCTTCCTTTATTTGGCCGTATAGCCGCCGTCCACAGGGATGTTGGCCCCGGTTATATACGATGAAGCGGAGGAAGCCAGAAAGACGATAATGCCTTTCAAGTCCTCATCTCCAGCCAGTCTTCCCAGCATGGTTCTGTCGCTGTACTGCTTTACGAAGGCTTCGGGCTGGCTCTCCGTCCGAAAACCGCCCGGGCTGATACAATTGCAGGTTATCCCTCTGTTGCCATAATAACCGGCTATAAAACGAGTAAAGTTTATCATCCCGCCCTTATGGAAGAAATAATCGGGAATGAAGCCATTCATGTCGGTGCCGCGGTAATTGGTGGGGTCCGGTCCTACCATACCCTGAATAGAACCGACGTTGATGATCGAGCCTCCTGCCTGCATGACTTCGCCCACAGCTCGGGTGATCATAAACAGGCCGGTAGCATTGACCTCCATGCTGCGGGCAAAGGCAGCAGCATGGTCGTGATAGCTCTTCATCGGCCGAAGAACGGCGTTGTTTACCAGGATATCTATCCTGCCGCTGCGGCTCAAGATGGCCTCCCGGGCCGCCAGGATGGAATCTTCCTCCCCCTGGTCCATTTGCAGTGCCGTCACTTTACGCCCTGCTTCCTGATGAAGACTAGCCACCTGCTCCAGCGCTTCCAGGTTACGCGCTGCCATATAAACCTCGGCCCCGGCCTCGGCCAGCGCCGCTACTATCTGCCGCCCGTAAAGGCCTGCTCCCCCGGTCACCAGAGCAGTCCTGCCTCCCAGTAAGAATTCCTCCAAAATGGACATAATGTCGCTCTCCTTCCCTGAATGCGCCTGCAGGCACGGTTATCAGTTGCTGTTCATTTTCATCCCTACCAGCCGAACCTTTTTATAATAGCTTCTCTGGACCTGTTGATATGTCCCTCCATAGCCTTTCTGGCCGTCTCAGCGTCACGACTTTGCAAGGCTGTCAGGATCTCTCTGTGTGTGTCCGCAGTGCCGGCTGTAGCGTGATAACCCCATTGTCTGGCAACAGACCATTCCATGAACTGCAGCCGGGTGCTATCCATGATACGTTTGAGAACGGCATTGCCGCATCTATCCATAATATAATCATGAAAGGCGGCATCGAGTTGCTGCACCGTATCGAGAGCCTTGCCGACGACCTTCTCAAGATCGCAGACTATCTGCTCCAACTGTCGCAGATCCTCTTCACTCGCTCTCCCGGCAAACAACCCGGCAGCCATTCCTTCGATCGCAATACGAGCTTCTATATAATTGATGGCATCTTCCAGAGTGGCCCGCATCACTACCGCTCCGGTATTAGGTATCAGCCGAACCAGACCGGCTCCGTGCAGCCGTTGCAGAGCCTGACGTACTACCGTACGGCTAACCCCGCCGGTTTTAGCCAACTCTTCCTCGCGCAAAAAAGAATCAGGCTCATATTCACCGGCGGCAATCTTCTTTATTATAACTTCATATAGCAGATCCGTTTTGTTTCGAGCCATGCTGCCTCACCTTCCAACCTGGCGCTTGCCTTGCAGCCGCATCGAGCAGACCGCTGAAGTAACTATAAAGACCCAGTACATCAGCTCCCAGATTAATAAATCTGTAACCGATATTTATTAACTCCTCCATAGTTTCCAGGCTGCCCACCGTTCCGGCATATTTGTCGTGAGCCTGCGCCGCTTCGGCTACCCGACGACGGGCTTGAAGTAACTCGGGATGATTCCACTGCCCGGGTGCGCCTATCCCTTGGCTGAAATCGCCCGGCCCGAAGAAGAGCATATCTATGCCCTCCAGCGCCGCAATTTCGTCCAGTTGGGACATAGGCTCAGGGTCTTCTATTTGTATCACCACAAAACGCTCTTCGTTGGCTTGCTTAAGATATTCTTCCAGCGGTATGGCGCAATAGGCACCGTCGGCATTGCCTCCGTCCAGCGGACGACGGCCGATAGGGTTAAAACGTGTCATACGGACCACCGCTCGAGCATCTTTCAGCCCCATGATATGAGGCACCATGATGCCGGCGGCATCCATCTCCAGCGGCCTGATATAGTCGCTGTATCCTCCCCTGGATACTCGTACCAGCACATCTACATCATAGGCTTTAGCCGCACGTATCTGCTGTTCGATAGCGGAAAAATCGTTAGGCACATGTTCCATGTCATTCCAAATACAATCGAAGCCTGCCATAGCGGCTATTTCCGCCACCCTGGCGTCACTTAGATTGAGCTTTGTACTGATTGCCACATCGCCTTTCCGCAGCTTTGCTAATACCCGACTGGGCTTCATACTTATAGTTCTCATAAATCCCCTTCCAATCTTAATTAATTAATTATAAATTAAGATTACCTGTGCCCTGCCACCATGCCGGCTGCAACTGGGCGGCACATCGGCACCATGAGAAACTGCCTTCTATATCAATTATGTCCTATCTCGTCCAGTGCTACCTCGCGGCCACCCTCTTCCCGGCTTTTGATACCGGCTATGACCATCTTTATCAACTCTTCCGTCTCTGCAAAGGGAAAAGGGAGTTTACCTGTGCGCAGATAATCTATAAAAGCAGCCAATTGCGACTTGAAAGCATAAAAAGTATCGCTCATAGCCGCCTGAACATGGCCGGCAGTACCGCACAGAGTAAGCACGCCGAATGCCCCGTACATATCCGCCGTGGCTACTGCCAGAACATCTGCACCGCTCTCATGTTTAAGATGGACGATATTTCTCTTCGAATTGCCGATATTCCTAACAGAGATGAAGCCCGCTCCCAGTATGGGATATACGGCTTCCAAAGCGTGTATGCTATATCTCTCCCAGCTCTTGGGCGTAGTTATGGAAATATAACGCAAATCTCCCAGATCACGGGTGGACAGACGGTAAGGCGCAAACTCCTTGCAATAGCGCATGCAACTGGAGGACATGATCGGCTTGCCTTCCTCTACCCAGCGGCTGAAGATGGTCAGATCGGCCTCGTTATCTGTCAGAGGCTTGTCGATAAATACCGGCAAGCCGGCCTCCACAAAGGAACGACAGCGGTCTACATGCTCATAGCCCTTATCGGTAGCGATGATTACTGCATCCACTTGACCGATGACGTCTTCCGGCCTCTTCACGATATTGGGAATCAGCGAGGCCTCGGCCACTTTAACGGCATCTTCAGGATCATCGGTCCAGATATGAGTTACCCTGGCGCCGTCAATACCGAAGCTCTCCTCCGGCTCTTTATTGAGATAAGCCGGTATGCCTGCATAAGGACACCCGGACATCGACTCCCGGTCATAGCCGTTGAAAATGGCGCTCCAGGAGAAGGGATGCCCGTTGCCGTCCACCATGCCCAGTATAGCCAGGCGGATGTTTTTGTTAATTGTATCCATATTGTATACAATTATAGCGCTAAGTCAGTAAGTTGGCAATATGGCCGCCGCTAGATTTTGGAAAGCAACTGCCGGCATGGATAGAGAGACGAAACAGGGTTTTCAGGCATGCCTTCCACAATCGTCTGCCGTCAAGGCGCTATCTTGGTACAATAATAACAGGCCAGAACACCGTCCGTATAATCTACGCGGTCTATCCTGAATCCTGCGCGGACCAGCAGCCCTTCCATTATCCAGGTAAAGGTGGAGTCTTCGCAACGCACGTGCCTGGCGACATCTTGTGCCATATCCGGTCCGACTTCAATGGACAGCTTATCGATCCAGACCTGAATATTGGCTTCGTAATTATCTTCCGTAAAAACTACGTCATGCAAGAAAAGACGGCCTTCGGCCGCCAGCATTCCGTTAAGGCGCTGTAGCGCCTTCTGTTTCCAGAAATCCGGCAGATGATGCAGGGCAAGGCTGGTTACAGCAGCATCCAGCGCCTTGCCTTCGTGAACATAAGTTAGAAAGCCCCCCTGGCAACAGATTATATTATCAAGCCCCTGCGTCTCGGCTTTCCATCCTGTATAATCAAGCATGGCTGCCGAGATATCCACCGCATACACTTTAGCACATCGTCGTGCCGCCTGAAGGGCAAAGGCTCCGGTGCCGCAGCCGAACTCGGCTACTACGTGGTCAGGCTGCAGGCCCAACCCATTGATAATAGCCTCATTCTCCTTATCCACATCCCGGAATTGGCGATGTCTGGCATCATATCCCGCCACCACCTCCCGGCTGGCAAAGTCCTTGCCGGTATGCGTTATCTCATCGTATTGCCATAACGGTGTTGTCATCATAAAACGCCTCAGGGGGCGCCCATGAATAAGTTGCCAATTTGCCGCAGGCAGATTGGGTAATACTTTGTGAGCGGCTCCTCAAGACTGAACGTTTACTTTCTTTCGTCTGTAGACGATCAGATAGATGATTTCCAGCAGGCCGACGGTATTTAATATGAGCATGGCCACATACCAGACTGTCTGCCCCCTGCGAGCGGAGTACCACAGAGCCAGCCCTTTCCAGACCAGGCTCCAGATAAGGAATATCGTTAAAAGAGCCGGGTTATTGAGCGGTGCAGGAAATTGAGCTAATTGCGGCATGAGCCTTCACTCCTTTATTATGAATGTTTTCGTTAATAAGGATATTTTACCACGCTTCGGAGATATGCATCAATATTCAGGTTCGAGATGCTCTGCATCTTTCAATGCTAGATGCAAAAGATCGCTGATATCATAGCGTTGAGCAGCCAGTTTCAGATACGCCAAATCAAGAGCCCCTTTCTGAACCCGAATAACTCCCAGAGTATCGTTCCATTGACGTTCCGATATGCAGTTACCAAGTTTATACCTATGCAGTTTACGAATAATAATATCCTCAGCGCTGGCCAACCGGAGAGGCAATCCGGGAATTTCCGGGATATGATACGGTCTGCGACAGCCCATTTCTTCCCTGGAAGTATCCTCGGAAGCCATAACAAATATATCTACCTTGAACATAGTGTCTCTATGGATAACATTGAATAAATCCCTGCACTGTACAGCCTCCTTAACTGCATTTATATCGACATAAAACTCCTGTTCCAAAGCCTTTACCAGTTGGAGAACATACTCCTCTGTTAGCTCGGCGACTATATCCATATCATGCGTGGCTCTGGGAATACCGTACAAAGAACTGGCCAGAGAGCCGCCTATCTGTCAAGGCCTGATAGGAATATTTTCCAGAGATCACTTTTAGGAATAAGCAAGACCCTTCTGCCTATCTTTTTAATATAGACATCCTTTTCGTTAAACCTATATTCTTTGGGAAGTCGAATAGCCTGGCTCCTGCCATTAGTAAAAACCTTTGCCGTTTCCATATCATGATATATTTATCTGTATTATCTACTGAAATCAATGTTATCTTTAGTTCCGGCTACACTGCAAACATATGTTTGTCATCTCTGCCCTATCTTCCAAGCCGGACAGCGCAGGAGCTGCCTGACAGCAAAAAGGGGGCTGCCTGCTCCCAGGCAGCCCCCTTTCACAGAATATCGTAAGAACCGCGTTGATAGCAACTGGTGCCTACGCAGACGGAAAGATCGAATTCAGCATGGTTGTTATTATTATCGGGCTATGCTATCCTCGATCCTGCGCCTGGATTTGTAACTGGTATGCAGCGCCTCATGAGCGGCATGGCTGTTGGGTTCACCGAGCCACTTCTGGTAGATCTTATCCACGATAGGGTTATCCTGGCTCTTGCGGAAAGGCATGCCGGCATCCATGGCATAAAGCTCCCGGGTACGCCGTTCACGGTTCTCCATATTATTAGGCAGCAACTGCCCGCCTCCGCCGATGCAGCCGCCCGGGCAGGTCATAACTTCCACTATATCGTAGCGGGCCTCGCCGCTGCGTATACGCTCGATAAGCTTCCTGACGTTGCCCAGGCCGCTGACTACAGCCAGCCTGAGGGTTACCTCCGGCAGAGCGATTTCAGCCTCTTTGATGCCTTCCAGGCCGCGCACGATCTTGAAGTCTACATCGGCCAGTTCCTGGCCGGTAACCTTTTCATAAGCGTAGCGCAGCACGGCCTCTGCCACACCGCCGGAATTACCGAAAATCACACCGGCTCCGGTAGCAAAGCCGAAGGGCATATCCAATGCTCTGGCTTCGATTTCATTAAAACGAACCCCGGCCTCTTTGATCATAGCCACCAGTTCCTGAGTGGTCAACACAGCATCGACTTCAGGCACTCCGTCCTTACTGAATTCGGAACGAGCCGCCTCAAACTTCTTGGCCGTGCAGGGCATAACGGAGACTACATAAAGATCTTCAGGATCTATTCCTAGCTCAGCAGCATAATAATTCTTGGCCAGCGATCCGAACATCTGCTGCGGCGAGCGGCAGGTAGAGAGATTATCGAGCAGATCCGGATAGAATTGCTCGGCAAATTTTACCCAGCCCGGGCAGCAGGAGGTGAAGATAGGCAGCTTGCCGCCTTCCTGCAGCCGATGCAGAAATTCGTTGGTTTCTTCAAGGATAGTAAGATCGGCCGTCAGACAGGTGTCATAAACCTTATCAAAGCCCATTTTGCGCATGGAGGCAGCCATCTTACCCATCAGCGGAGCATCAGGCCCCAGGCCGAAGGCCTCGCCAACGGTAACTCTGATAGCCGGAGCTATCTGAGCGATAACAGTTTTGGAGGGATCCTGAATAGCCTGCCAGACGTTTTGCATCTGGGAACGAACAGTTATGGCGCCGGTAGGACAGACGGCGGCGCACTGACCACAGTTGACGCAATCCACTTCACCGATCTTCTTTTTGAAGGCAGGGCCTACAATAACATCAGAGCCTCTGTTGGCGAAATCCAACACGCCGATGCTCTGAATTTCATCGCACATTCTGACACAATCGCCGCAAAGAATGCATTTATTAGGATCGCGCACCAGCGCAGGACTGCTCAGGTCTTTCTCCTGATGCTTGGTTCTGTTCTTGAAGCGAATATCATCTAATTTAAGCTGTTGCGAAAGCTGCTGCAGCTTACAAACCGTACTCTTGTCACAGGTAGTGCATTCACGGTCATGATTAGCCAGTAAGAGTTCCAAAACCATACGCCTGATCTTCTGCGTCTTTTCCGTATGGGTCTCTATCTCCATACCCGGCTCGGGAGGCGTGGAGCAGGCAGCCTGCAGACCGCGCCCTTTGACTTCCACCAGGCACATACGGCAGGCACCGTAAACGGACAGCTCGGAATGGTAGCAGAAGGTAGGCAGCTCGATGCCGGCCTTTTGCACCAGTTCCAACAGATTGACTTCACCCTCTATGACTACCGGCTCGCCGTTGATTATAACAGTGTTTTCATTAGCCATTTCTTTCATTATCCTCCTTGCTCTTGGGACCGTCCCCCTTGCCAATGGCCCCGAAGGGGCACATCTCCACGCAGGCGCCGCACTTCAAGCAGGCCTCCGTATCTATACCATAGGCTTCCCTGGGCTTCCCGGATATAGCCCCGGCCGGGCAGCCGCGAGAGCACTTGCCGCATCCCTTGCATAGCTCGGGATCAATATAGTAAGACTTGAATGCCTGGCACTGTCCCGCCGGACAACGCTTATCCACCACATGAGCCAGATATTCGTCACGGAAGTACTTTATCATTGTCAGAACAGGGTTTGGAGCCGTCTTGCCAAGGCCGCAAAGTGAGGCGTCTTTGACCATCCGGGCCACCTCATCCAGCAATTCCAGATCCTCCATCGTTCCTTTGCCGGCTACTATCTTCTCCAGTATCTCCAGCATGCGCTTGGTTCCCTCACGACAGGGAACACATTTGCCACAGGATTCACTCTGGGTAAAATGCATGAAGAAACGAGCCATTTCCACCATACAGGTATCTTCATCCATGACCACCAGACCACCGGAACCGATGATGGCTCCCACCTTGGCCAGCGAATCATAATCCAGAGTCAGATCCAGATGTTCCTCCGTCAGGCAACCGCCGGAAGGCCCACCGATCTGCACTGCCTTAAACCGCTTGTCATCCCGGATGCCTCCCCCGATCTTGAAGATCATATCCCGCAGGGTTGTACCCATAGGAACTTCTACCAAGCCGGTATTTCTAACCTTGCCGGAGAGGGCAAAGGTTTTAGTTCCCGTACTCCTGCCTACACCGCAGCTGCTGAACCACTCGGCTCCACGCAAAATTACCAGCGGAACGCTGGCCAGCGTCTCTACATTATTAATAACCGTCGGGTATCCCCAAAGCCCCTTCTGAGCCGGAAACGGCGGTTTGGGACGCGGCATTCCTCTCTTCCCCTCTATGGAGGCCAGCAGAGCCGATTCTTCGCCGCAAACAAAGGCACCGGCGCCCTCTTTAATCTTAATATCAAAGTCAAAGCCGCTGCCCAGGATATCGTTGCCCAGAAGACCATTATCTCTGGCCTCTTTCAAGGCATGCTTCAACCTGGCTACCGCCAGAGGATACTCAGCCCGGACATAAATATAACCGTGACTGGCGCCAATGGCGTACCCGGCTATAGCCATAGCCTCAATTATCGAGTGCGGATCGCCTTCCAGAACGCTACGATCCATGAACGCTCCGGGATCGCCCTCATCAGCATTGCAGACCATATATTTGGTATCGGATTCCTCTGCTTTAGCAAAGGCCCACTTGCGCCCGGCGGGGAAACCTGCACCGCCGCGCCCCTTGAGACCGGAATCGATAACAGTGGCAATGACTTGATCCCGGCTCATCTCTTTCAGAGCCTTCTGCAAGGCCAGGTAACCATCATGCGCAATATAATCCCTTATATCGCTGGGATCTATGATGCCGCAATTACGCAATACTATCTGCTTCTGTCCACTGAAAAACGGTATTTCATTGCGCTCGGCTACGGCCTTATCAGAATATGGTGCCTTGTAAGCCAATCGTTCTATGATTTCACCCTTCAGCAGTGTTCGCTCGGCGATCTCTGCTGCATCCTCCGGCTTGACATGAATATATACCAGGCCGGCCGGCTCTATCCTTATCAGAGCACCAGCTTCGCAGAACCCCTGACAGCCGGTTTTGACTACACTGCAGCCGCTATTGCTCTCATCTTCCAAAAGGTAACTTAGATCTGCATATATGCCTTTGGCCTTGATTTCGGCTTCCAGAGCATCATAAAGCTTCAGCGCTCCGTTGACTATACAGCCCAGGCCGGCACAGACCGCCACACGTATCTTTTCACGTTTAAGTGCCTGGCAATAATCTTTATGAACAGAGTTCATATCCACTTTAGCGGTACTCATTATTTCTCCTCCTCGGCAGCAATCTTATCTACAATTTCTTTAATCTTATCGGGTGTCAACTGTCCGTAGATCTCTTCATCCAACATCATGGCCGGAGCCAGGGCACAGGCACCTATACAGGCTACTGTCTCAAGAGTGAAGATCATATCTTTGGTAGTATGTTCACCCTGTTTCAGACGCAGATGCTCTCTAAGGCTGTCGATAATCCATTGGGAATTACGAACATGGCAGGCTGTGCCGTCACAAACTTTGATTATATGCTTCCCCTTGGGTTCAAGCGAAAACTGGGCATAAAACGTGGCTACGCCGTAGACGCTGGAAGGATGTATCTCCATGACGGTGGAGATATAGGTCATAATCTCCTCCGGTAGATAGCGATACTCCTCTTGCACCTCTTGCAGAATAGCAATGAGATTTGACGGATCCTTGCCATGCCTGTCAATGATCTCATTTACCTGCCGAAATTTATGCAGCGTCCCATTGAGCTCCCTGGCTTCAGCCAGGGCATCTGCATCCATTACCGTTGACATTAAAATTTACCCCCTTGTTTATAAGCTTTTTATGCTATACATATTTGACTCTAACAACCGTGCCTTCAGCAATCGACCTATCTCTCCGATAATTTGAAATTTGCAAGCCGGCTCTTATCGGCATCCACACCGATACCCGGCACATTTTCCGGAGGTATTATCTCTGGAGCCGCTAAGATCGCTACAGAGATAATGCCTATGCCAATGCCGCGACGGCGTATGACCTCGTGAATTTTATCACTAGCCGCGGCAACAAAAGTGCCTATCCTGGAACCAATAGCTTTTAGATCATTATCAGATATGACTTTGATAGAGAAATCTCGGCAACTAAAATCGGCGTAATCAGCCACAACTCTTCCCAGGTTACCGGCTCCGATCACCATGTTATGATGCTCCTCGGCGCCCATTATATGCTACAAACCGGCTGCCGGTTCCAAAAATGTCCAAAGTGCCTTAAATAGTTTATATCCCGGTGCAATTGTGACACCGCCATCTCCCAGCGATGAGACGTATCTCCTGAGAGAAGATACGCTGCGCCCCCGACGGCATCCGAATCATCCGGATGTTTGGGATAATCCAGCAGCTTTCTGGCTACCGTTACCGGTCTTTTCTGGATTTATCCGACATCAACATCTGTTATTTTTAGCAGCCCGATATAGATTACCATCATGGGTGACGAGCGTCAATAGGAAATTAGACAAAAAAATAGAATCTAGTGAAAATTGTAACGGGATAAAGAATTATGAGAGGGCGGACGGACATCGCGATATAACGCTGTCATGCTGCACAAACCGGCCTCTCAAAGTTTGCGGCGTTGGCTGCTCGTCTGCCCACGCCGCAAACCGTTCCGTTGGATCGATATCTATTCAGCCTATTCTCATAACCTTCAGATATTTATCGGTAAATTGATCTACGCCGCCTTCCTTGACACAGACCTGATTTTCCCAGCGTAAGCCGTATCCGTTGCGCTTCAGAAAGGTATCTACGCAATAGGTCATGTTCTCTTTAAGCAAGTAATCGGAATTAGATTCTATCCAGGGGTGCTCGCCCTCCATCAGCCCGGAGCCGTGACAGGGCCCGTAGAGATTACATCCGGCGGCGCCGCGCTTCTTCAGCACCTCCCGATATCTGCGATCAACCTCTTTGGCAGGTATGCCCGCCCGCATACATTCTATAGTTGCCAGATGCGCTTCCAGTCCTATATCCATCAACTCCAGAATTTCATCACTGACCTTTCCCATGGCAACCGGACGGCCGACGCTTGAGGCATATCCTGCTACTCTGGCACCGAACTGGAGCTGCACCAGTTCACCCTCATGAATCACTTTATTAGCATCAGGACGGCCGATAGCATGCTGGGTATTGGCGCCGGACAAGCACCACATGGGGTAGGCCTCGTTTTCTGCACCCAGGGCACGAATCTCCCGCTCGGCCTCGCCCACTACCTGCGTTTCCGTCATGCCGAGTTTTATTATCTCCAACACCTTGCCCAGAGCCTGCTCGCTGATTTTAGCGGCATGCTTCATGATGGCAACTTCCTGTTGGCTTTTAATCATTTTTAAATTGATGACCAGTTGCTCCGCTCTGACCACCTCGCATCCGAATGCGGCAGCAGTCTCGCAAATAGCCTTATAAACGGGCGCACTCATGAAGGGGTATCCCACAATGCCGATGCGGCGCATGGAATCCTCATTTAAATATCTATTGAAAAGATTGTAAAGAGTATTCAGCTTTTCACCGGGGTATTCGGGCTCGGAAGATTCCCGAAGAACTTTGATGCGCTCTATCGCTTCTATTTTAGACCAATAGGCGCTGTATGTTCCGCTTTCCGGGCCGATAAGAAGAACCGGTTCTCCAACAAGAGGAATACAGACGGAGGCTGTTTCAAAAGATGGCCAGTAATCCGCATAATAACGAACATATTGTGGCTCCGCTTCATTGCCGAAAGTAATCAGGATATCCAGGCCGGCATCCACCATAGCCTCCTGCGTCCTCTCGACTCTTGAACAAAACTCATCTTTTGAAATAACATATGGTCGGGTAGACATTTCAATTTTCCCCCTTGTTCGTTTATTCATGAAAGGTAGAGTCAATACCCCTCGCAGAACCGAGCTTGCGATCTTCCCAATCCGGACTTTCACCGGCAAGAGCCTCGCAAGCTTATCCTGGCGCACTCATTTTTATCTCCTCCCAATTGAAATGCCGATGAAATGCCGACACTGTAGGCAGCCGTTGTACCGATCACAAGGGTAGGGTGGTCCTACCTTCTTGCCACTAATGTCAAGAATGTAGAACCGGCCCTTCCCATAATGCTTTTATCGCTGCCGCCTTACAGCACTACCTCTCTACCTGTGGCGGCAGATTCATAAAGAGCATCCAAAATACGCATAATCTCCAGACCCTGCTCTCCCGTAGCCGTCGGTTCCTTATCTTCCCTGATGCACTCCACGAAATGGGCCATCTCCTCCTTATGACCTGACCCGGCCTTGACTATCGGAAGGACATCCACCTGATGGCCATACATCTCCTTATGCAGCTTGAAGCCGCCTTCAGCAAAATTAAGACAGGCTCCGCCTTCCGTTCCCATCAATGTGCTGTGCCCGTCATCTTTCTCAATGTTAGTAGCCCAACTGGCCTCCAGGTGCAAAGCAGCTCCATTCTCCAGCTTTATCAGGCCTATGGCCAAATCCTCTACATCATACTTGCCTTCGAGATTCTTATCCCTACCGTAGCCTCCGGCTCCTCTGCCGTAGGGCCCGAACTCTGCGTAAGCGGAACCGCTGACCGATACCGCTTTGGGATTACCCATCAGCCATAGGGTCAGATCCAGCATATGCACACCTAAATCTATCAAAGGGCCGCCGCCGGAAAGCTCCTTGGTGGTAAACCAGCCGCCAAAACCCGGTATGCCGCGTCGCCTCAGCCAGGCTGTCTTGGCATAATAGACACGTCCCAACTCTCCGCCTTCGACAAATTTCTTCATCAGCTGAGCATCTTCGCGGAAGCGATAGCAGAAGGCTACCATAAACTTCTTATCGCTCCTTGCCGCCGCATCCACTATCTGCTGTGCTTCGGCGGCGTTGACTGATAAAGGTTTTTCACAGATGACATGCCTGCCGGCTTCCAAAGCATCTATGGACATGGGAGCATGCATGGAATTAGGAGTACAAACGCTGATCGTATTGATTTCCACATCCTTCAGCATCTCCTTGTAATCCGTATATACCTTTCTGACACCATACTTCTCCGCTGTTTCCCTGGCTCTGCTCTCATTGGCATCACACAGGGCTACAACCTCTGCTCCGGCCGCCTGGTAGCCCTCCAGATGAACACGACCGATACCGGCACCAATAATACCTGCCTTTACTTCCACTTTACCTTCCCCCATTTCCAATGTGACTTCACATTGAATATTTCTTATTTTTTACTTCTCAACCCGGATATAATCCGAATTAGAAGTTTCCACTCATGATAGGAAATTAGTCTTCCCGTGCCATATTCTACATACAATGCGGAAACCCTTTCAAATATGAGATAATTTTCATATTATTTTAAAACTGCTCTAAAAGCATCAAATCCGTATAATAATAAGAGGCTAAACGTTAACATGCAAACGAGCTCAAACACTGAGCAACCGACTCAACTTGCAACCGCACTCAAATCCCAAACAACCCGCCCCAATCTTCTGACTTCTGTTTTCTAAGCTTTCAAACGCACTTAAATACTGAATGACCCGCCCAAACGCTCCTGTCTCCTGACTCCGTTATAAAGAGTGCCTATGCCCTCTATTTCTACCTCTACTCTATCACCGGGTTTGAGAAAGACCGGAGTTTTACGGGAAAATCCTACACCCGGCGGCGTCCCGGTCATTATAACAGTGCCCGGTTGTAAAGTGGCAATTCGGGAGCAGTAACTTATTAGATTTCGGCAATTGAAAAGCATGTCGGAGGTGTTGGAGGATTGCATAACGGTACCATTCAACCGCAGCATGATATCCAGCCCATCCGGGTCCAACTCCGTCTCTATCCATGGACCCAGCGGACAAAAAGTATCAAAGCTCTTAGCTCTGGCCCATTGAGTATCCTGTTTCATCTGACAATCTCTGGCGCTGACATCATTACCGCAGGTATACCCCAGAACATACTCCAGAGCCTCGTGCTCCGGAACAGAGCGGCAGGTCCGTCCTATAACGATAGCCAGCTCGGCTTCGTAATCAACCTCATTGGGTGCCATATCCGGTAGAATTATATCATCGCCGGACCCGATGACCGCACTGGCAGCTTTAAGAAAGATCACTGGGGACGACGGATATTTCATACCGCATTCATCTGCGTGTCTCTTATAATTGAGACCGATAGCAAAAACATCGGGCGGCTGCACAGGCGGTAAAAGAGTTACCTCTTCCGGCAGGTATTCATCCCCGGTGAATTCTATTCCATTCCAGGGCAGGCCGATAATCGGTCTGATACCTTTGTCGTCCATTATGCCGTAAGCCTCTGCCGCCGCCGCTATATATCTAACTATTCTCATTACAACCTCCGAAGCAAAAGCTCATGTTGCTTCGGATATATTCCACAGTTGCTATACGATATCCTGCCCTCAGACTTCAAATATAGCTCTATATTTGTTGGAGAACTGCTCTGCCCCTGTAGAGGTTATACGCACACCGCTCTCCCATCTAAAGCCGTATTCAGGGCGGTACAGGAAGGTATCTACCTGGAAGGTCATATTTTCCTGCAGCGGATATGTGGAAGTGGTCTCCATCCAGGGACGCTCCACCTCTATCATTCCCAGGCCGTGACACGGTCCGTAAAGCAGGTTCTCGCCATAGCCTCTCTTGTTGACAAAATCAAAGTAGTTACGAGCCACCTCTCCGGCGGGAATACCTCCCTTCAGCCACTCCATTGTCTTGTTATGAGCTTCCAGTCCAAAGGATACCAGATCCTTCATAGCTGCATCCATCTTGCCCAGGCATACCGGCAGCCCTATGCTGGGTGAATAACCGGCTACTCTGGCTCCAATATTCAGTTGCACCAGTTCCCCTTTCTCCAGAACCCTGTAAGTGGGCCTGCCGATAGCGTGAGAACTATTGATGCCGGAGAGTACATAGGTAGGGTGCGCCTCATATTCGGCTCCGTTACGGTACATGGCTTCCTGTGCTATACCCACTACCTGCAGCTCTGTCATGCCGGGCTTAATGGCGTTAAGAACGGCT
Source organism: bacterium UBP13_UBA5359 (assembly GCA_002410925.1). Lineage (GTDB taxonomy): Bacteria > UBP13 > UBA5359 > UBA5359 > UBA5359 > UBA5359. The sequence goes on along the minus strand of DHPR01000010.1, from coordinate 7,364 downwards.
TCCACGCCAGCTTCACATATCTTGAAGGCTTCCCTGAGCACGGCTATCTCATTATCGCTCTTGATCATTCTCAAGCGATACATAATATCGTCCGCCTTGACTATCTCCACTTCGGGCAAAGCCTTTTTCAGCGCTTCATAGATTGAAACGGGCATGGCCGTCCAGCCGGCGATGCCGAGTTTCTTTACCCCCCGACCGTTGTTGGCAAAAGAGAATATCTGCTCGAAACTGTCTATGGCTATATCAGGATAATCCGGCTCAGCAGCCTCTCTATAGTAAAGTATCTTCCTGATATCCTCTATGGTGCTATGATCCCTGGCAAAGGTCTCGCTCTCAGGCCCGATTATTAGCAGAGGATCGCCTTCAGCCTGGATAACTACGCCGGCACTTTCGAATAATGGCCAGAAATCGGATAAATACCTGACGTTAGCAAAATCCGCTTCATGGCTGTGCACCAGCAGAGCATCCAGCCCTTTCTCTCTGACAAGCTCCTGCGCTCTCTTGCGGCGCGCTTTAAATTCTTCTGCGGGTATCTTGATCATCCCTATGCTCCTCCTTCTTTTATTAACTCTCTATAGCCTTTTAGCTACACTTTAAAGAGCGCTTCCCAGTTTTTCCTGAATAAAGCGCTCAATATCTTCCGCTCTTTTAAAAACAGCCAGCACTGTATCAGAGATCAATTCCGATCTCTGCAGCAGATTGCCATCCACTTTGGCAGCACCGATGGTTTCCAGCTCAAACGCCGCCATATCGGAGTCGGAATTGAAGATACTGTAATTATCAGCGGCCGAGAATTGTCCGGCAGGCTGATTGTTATCAGCAATATTGAAATAGAGTCCCTTACCATCACTTCTGTTACGTCGCAGACAGAGCAAACGACGATGAAAATCGTAAAAGCCTATCTGCTTCGCCTGCGCCACTGCCTTTATGCCTATCTGCCCCCGGCTTCGGCCATCGGTCCTGTAGGTAAAACCCTTCTCGTAATAGATGATCCGTTCCTCGGGATGCTCATAATAATCAAAATTAATGGCCTGATATGGGTTATCCGCTATGCAAAAAGAAATAGTATCGCCTGTTGCATCAAACTGCTCCAGCGTCCAGGCTGCCAACAGGCCGGCATAGGTCCGCACCTCATTGGTTATCTCGAAAGAATCGATCGTCGTATAAGAGAGACAGCCCTCAATCTCATAGCTTTTCAGCATGGCAGGACAGTCTGACAGGCTGACCTCTCTGCTGATAAGAGTTTCCATCGTCGTGCCGGCCCGGTTAACCAGGGTTGACCTCTTTTGCAATCGCACTCTTCGAACGCTGTCGTCGGTTGCCGGTTGTCTGCCATCGATTTCGGGCCTCCCAGGCATGCTTTCAAGGATGTTGTTCTCCTTGGAGGCGGCTACTTCAAAGGGCTGAGTATTGACGGCCGGTTGCACATACCATCCATTGCCTTTGTAATTAAAGCCGTACACGCCTCCCTCCGGTGCCGGCCAGAGATTGTTACCACCATAATTGTTGAAGTCATCCCCCGGACGAGCAGCTGCCTGTAAATCTATTCGGTGCGGCACAATGCCTGCTACCTCCGCAAATGCTCTGCCTCCCATGTCAGGACAGAGCAGCAGCCTTGAGGGGCCTTTCTTCAACTCTATGGCTTCGTTGCCTTTTATACTACGTAATTTTGTATACTTATTCATACCCTGCTCCGCATATCAGCTACCTTGCTGTTCAGCTGCAGCTAACTGCCCGGCACTGATAAAAGAGGCGCCATGTTCTATCAGCATAGTCATAAGGCGGTCTAATTCTCTGACCGCAGGCTCCCCGCAATTTTTAACGATAAAGGGATCGGGAAGCACCGCCCCTTCACCATAATGAATAATCCCCTGCGGCATTTCATGAAACTCCCAAGGATGCAGGTAAAGGCAGATAACGGCATCAAGCCCCCTGCTTTCATACATCTTCAGCATACTCTCCACATGCTCCATCAGAGCATCTGCTCCCTCGGTCCGAAAGAGAGGCCACTGATCCCTGTCTCTGCCGTATTGATCGGTACTCTGCATTGTCATATCGGCAAAGTTAGGTATCTCCAGTATCTTCATATCCCCTTCCTGAGTCCAGTTCTCACGGCTGGGATGGTAGGGCATCAATCTATCCCGATAGTAATACATAGAATAAGAGGCATCAGCTATATATCCCAAATCCTCCAGAGCATTGACCATAGCCGTGCTGCCCCATAATCTGGGAGCCCGAAAGGAAACGATCTTCTTGCCAAGCGTCTGCTGTACGGCATCGGTGGCTGCTTCTATCCGATGGTAGCACTCTTCAGGCAGCACCGGTCTGACACCGGGAATGGGAAAGAGCTCATCGCCTATAGTTTCATGATAAAGGGTATGGCAGCCTGTTTCATGACCGGCTTCATCCACCATAGATACTATCTCCGGATGCATTTGCGCCGCCTCTCCGGTAAAGAAGAAGGTAGCTTCGGCACCGTGGCGCGCCAGCACCTCCAGCATTCTGGGAGTGCCGTGTATCAGCCCTTGATAATAAGGCGTCCAACTCCCTATGTCCGTCTCCATGTCAAAACCCATTACAACCGTAATTTTCATAACGCTTTTACCTCTGCTCCTTAATAAATGGCCGTGAATAAGCATGGGTTATCAGCAGTTCGTAATACCAGTCGATTTCCGGCAAAAGCTTTTCACGAGTAAACTTTATCTTCTCTTCAATCATGGAGACATCAAATGACCGACCATAAACAAAACCATAGCCGTAGCGGAAATAACGCCTTGCCAGATCAAGGCCCAGGCGGCTGTTCTCCAGATCATCCTTCACTACCCGTACCATCCGGCGATAGCTTTCGTCAGCCTCCTCATCCTTCAGGGGACCAAAAGTCCTGTCTCGCTCTATTTGAAAACGGGCTAGAAAGAGGGTGCTTTTTAATGTCACTTCGGCCATCAAAGCCACATCAAGCTCTCTTTGTAAATCTGCTTTTAAAGGGCCGGGAGCCAACTCCAGTGCCTGAAGATAATGCTTCATACCCTCCGTCCAAAGAGCGCATACACTCTCCAAATCAGCGAGAACTCTCTTTATGCCAAAAGGAGAAGCCCAGCGCTGATCATCAAAATAAAGAGGATTTTGTATAAGGTTAGCTTTGGATTCATCATCCTGCGCCAACGGATCTTCGGTATAAGCCCAGGCATCAAAGTTATAGAATTTGGGGGAGAGATACCGCCCCTGATCGCCTGACAGCAAGAGCGGATGCGCCGGACCCAGATACATCGGCCCGCGAAAATATGGAAACCCGCTTATGCCAAAGGAGAAAGATAGCCGGCTGAAACTCCGGCTCAGCAATTCCCATGCCTTAAGGCACTCTGAAGCACCTTCAACGCCTGCCAGCCTTTCGGCCATGGCCTGCAGACTCTCTTCATCCCCTGCATCTCTCCATATTTCCCGATATGACACCTCTTCCGACAGCGTGCCGGTTAAACCGGTAAACCTCCAGTTGGCCAGCACGCCCCGTGGACGATCCGCCATCATGCCTCTCCAGCGTTTCCGCCAGTTTGCCATTGCCGGTACATATGGCAGATTAAGCATTTCTATACCGATGGAGCTCTCCGTCTTGATATAGAAATCCCTCTCTTCCCGGCTGCATATATCCCTCTGCACCTCATATTTCGGTGAAGGCCCCACGTAGCTGACGGAATAATCAAAGATAGCGCTTCTGATCCCATCAACCTCCAGCCAGGCATCCTTATCATAGCAGGTCATCAGGCCGATGCGCTCGTCCATCAGCGGTATGAACTCCTTCTGCTCTCTGCTTGCAGACCATAGATGTGCGCTATAGGGCCAGACTATGAACTTGCTGTCAGGATGCACCTTCCAAATTCTGTTTGCAATACCGTTAACAAAATCCGCCACCACTTTGTCGGCCGATTTCCCGGCGCAGGCCGGGCAGTTGGTGCCCTCTTCCGGTCGCGGATACGGCCTGGTATAACAATGCCAGAGACATTCGCCGCCGATAATGGCAATAACGCCCTGTACAGTCGGCACGCTATCTATAATAGCATTGACAGTCTCAGCATATATCTTCCATGTCTGCGGTGCGCTGCTGCAAAGAGTGTTGAAGCCTTCCTCCCAGGATTGAGCCCCTTTCAGTTGTGGATGCCGAAAAAAGATCGGATGATCACTGCTTAACTTGGAGGCGTTTATATGCAGGTAGATGCCGACATTATACCGGGCAGCTCTTTCTGCCAGAAGGCGCAGCCTGTCTATGCGCCCAACCGCCTTTTGATTTTCCAATTCCGGCGCTGCAGGCACTCTCTCCATATAATCGAATAGATTTATATAGAAATGCAGCCCGTTGTATCCATAGTGAGCCATCAAATCCAGATAACCGTCGCCATATGCCAGAGGGTCACCAGCATCATCAAAGCCCTGATGAAAAGGAGTAGCACTGATGCGTACCGAGGCACCCGGCTGCACCCTGTATTCACCAGGCTTAAGATAATGTCCTCCGCTTTGCTCCATCATCCATTGCAAACGATGCGCACCATAAAGCGCTCCTGCGGGAGAATCACCCGTGATCTCTACGCTGTCAGGCTTAACCGTTATACTGAAACCTTCACCGGTTTCTTCCTTCCAGCTGAGATATATGCATTTTTTCTCACCTGGAATAGCACCCTCTGCAACCGGCAGAGATAAACCGCAATATTTATTTAAAAATTTGCGCAAGGATTCAGCGCCGCAGCGCACTCGCTTCTCTCTACCGGCTGTTACTATGCACCACTCATTATCAAGGGTTATCTTACCCTCCGGATATGATAATGCACTAAAATGACGCGGCATCTCCTCCAGTTCAGCAAAAAAGAGCCTATCCTGTTCAGTTATATTAGCCATTTCTCTATCTCCTGTCTATGCCCCTGGTCGTGTCCCTGATGACCAAACGCGGTGGGATCGTAAGATTGATCATTGGCTTTCTTCCCAGCAGCATATCCAAAGCCTTTTCCGCTATTGCCTCATAATCGACATCCATAGCCGTGGGCCAGGCAGGGTACATCTGCGGAGGCAGACGATCCGAGCCGACAATAAGGGAGAGATCGCCAGGTATATCGAGTCCCGCATCTGCAGCCTGATGCATAACTCCTAATGCCAGCTGCTCATCGGCAGCTATAACGGCGGTAGGCCTTTTATCCGTATCCAGAATCTTCTTGAAGCCGGCTCTACCGCCTGCTTCACTCCACTGCTGTACACTGCAGAGTCCATCTCCGCAATCCAGCCCTTTTTCGGACAAGCAACCTAAAAAGGCTTCCTGAAGAGCACTTCCGCCTACGCCGTTCACCAGAGCAATGCGTCTGTGCCCCAGAGAGCTGAGATGCTCGATCATCATGGATACAGCCGTATTATCATCGGAAATTACACTCCCGATACCGCTGATAGGGCTCTCATTAAAAAGAAGAACCGTCGAAAGGCGACTGTCGTGCAGATATGCGAGCTCTTCAGCATTCAGGCGGCTCACAGGCAATAGCCCGGAAAGCCTCTTCTCAGCAATAGCCTCGTTAAAAGTATCTTTGCCCAGATGAAGCATTCCCTTCCGATAGGTAAATATCTTTACCTCCCGCCGTCTTCTGTTGGCCGCCTTTATTATCAAAGTGATCGTCTGAATAAGAAGAGGATTGCCGCTGAAATCATCAATATAGATAACCCCTATATCCTCTTTTCTACGCTGATAAGGATCGCATACATAGGTACCGCTTCCCTGGCGGCGTTCCAGCCAGCCCTCCTCAACCAAAGCGGCCAGGGCCTGTCTGACAGTTACCGGACTGACGCCGTAACGCGCCGCCAGCGAGCGCTCGGTATGGAAGCGATCTCCCTGCTGATGCTCACCGTTGCACAGCTCCGCCTTGAGCTTATTCTCTATCATTTTATACTTGAACGTTTTCACAGTCACCTCAAATGCTATATAGCATTTATAGTATTATTCGCCGCCTGTAAGGATATCCCTGCTAATTGCTATAGAGCAATTATAATTTTCAGCCCGCTGCCCCCGCGTGCCGGGTATATATTGGCCGAGAACCGGTGTGCGAGCAGAAGGTAAAGAGCCTCTAAAACTAAGAGGCCTGTCTTAATTGAAGGAATCTCTAAAATATTTTTCGGAAGAATTTCTCAGCGCTCTACTTTATTGCTATTTAAAGCAAGTGAAGCTTTATAAGCATCTATACAGGCTCGCAAAGTGTCAGCAGGTCATTCAGATCGGCTGTTGCCAAAGCCTCTACGGTATCAGCCGCTCCGTAATAGATCTTGACACTGTTATCTTTTTCCAGAATCATACCTCCCGGAAAAATTACGTAATCCCGATAACCTTCAGCTTCATAACGATAATCCTCTTCGGGAACCAGAACAGGTCCCCGAGATAAACCGATTACCTTATACGGGTTATCCTGATCAAGCAACATCAACCCGGCCGAATAACGCTTTCTCCAGTTACCCGACCAGCCCCAGCCCTGGCGCGAAGCATCTACATCCACTCCATGAAAGAGAGCCAGCCATCCTTTAGGAGTCCTTATCGGCGGAGTTGCCGGACCGATCTTCTCATTAACCCAGGGAACACTCTCTGTTTTCAGCAACAATTCCGTATCCCCCCAATAGCGCCCGTCAGGAGATGCAGATATCCAGATATCAAAACGATCACCAGGACGTTGATACATAGCAAAAGGTCTTTCCAACCTTATCATTTTGCCGTTTACTCTCTCCGGAAAGAGAACCCAGTTGCGGTTATCCGGAGCAGAGATATTCAGTATCTCCCAGTTCTTAAAGTCATCGGTCGCAGCTATTCCACCGGATACCCCGTGGTTCATGCCGGTAGCAAAGCACATATAGCATCGTCCATCAAGAACCGTCAGACGTGGATCGTAAGGCATACCCAAGGGATAGCTGCCGGAATCGAGAAAGAGCGGTTGCTTCTCCACTTTCCAATCTATTCCGTCATCGCTGAACGCCAGCCCCAGATTGCATCCCTGTACGGCTTTGGAAGCTGAATCCGCATAATCATTGCGAAAAACCATGACATATCTGCCCTGATACCTGGTCACGCCGGCATTGAAGACCAGGTCAGAACGATAAGGGACATCATCGGCCGATAATATCGGGTTGCCAGGATATCTTTTTATTACCGGATTCGTTTGCCAGGCTTTGTCTATGCCGTACTCGTCCGTATCGACCGAATTCAGGTTGTGCCTGTGCCAATCCGAGTGATTGTGAATGTCGATTATCATTATCATATCCTCTCATTGCTTCTGGATTGCATCTAGAGTAGCGGCCATGCTTCCTATTTGTTTGCCGACAAGATATTTATCTCCTTCTCTATGCTCTCCAGCGCC
>DHPR01000019.1:945-113276 GCA_002410925.1 bacterium UBP13_UBA5359 | reverse complement strand
ATCCAAGAGCGCACCTATTCAGTACGCCTCAGATAGCGAAGCCAGAGAGAAGATGGATGAATTTATTGCCGGTAAGAGAGAAAGGTAAGCCAAGGATGTATGATCTGGTAGTCATCGGGCATCTGCTCAAAGAGAGGATAATCTTTGCCGGCGGTCGTAAGATAGGCCCCGTCCTGGGCAGTCCCGCCGCCTACAGCGCTATGGCCGCCGCCAGGACAGGCGGCAAGATAGGCATAGTGAGCCTGATAGGAGCAGATATGCCCGATGAACTGCTGGATACCCTATATGCCGCCGGAATAGATATGCAGGGAGTTCACAGAGAAGATAGAGGCACCGAAAACCGGCTTGTTTATGATGAGGCAGGCAACAAGCGGCTGGAGTTCATACATAAAGCTCGGCAGATAGAGTTCAGCGACATACCCGAGGAGTATCTGCAAGCTCGTATCTTTTTGCTCTGCCCTATAGATTATGAAACTCCGTTATCGCTGCTGGAAGAGCTCTCTCTGTATCAAGCAGATATGGCTGTAGACCTGGGAGGGTACGGCGGCGCCTCCTCCCAAGCCGGGCGCCACAGCATCCGAGAGAGGATAGATTACCTGGGAGAGATAGCCCCTTATTTTAAAATAATCAAAGGCAGCCGAGAAGATATTCAGCGGCTGTATGAGAATAATATCCCCGGAGACGAAGAGTTTTTGGCAGAGCTTGCGGCCAGAGGAGTTCCTCTGAGCATCGTCACCTGCGGACCCGAAGGCGCTCTGCTGCAAGAGGATAAGAGACTTCATCAGGTGCCCGTATTTACCGGCGGCGCCATAGATACTACAGGAGCCGGAGACAGCTGGTTCGGAGCCTTTCTGGCCGAATATATAAGGGGTGAAGACTCATATAGAGCCGCTATATATGCCTCCGCCTTCGCCTCCATCATGGTGCGGAGAAGCGGCGGAGTCAATCCGGAGCGTATGCCCGGCAGGGAAGAAGTGAAAGAAAAGATACAGAAGTCAGGCTTGCACCTTTGACAATTATCAAAGATACAGGTCTGATTTCATCAAAAAGAGGAGGAGCAATCGTGTCGGTAAGAGTAGGCATAGTAGGCTTAGGCTGGTGGGGAGAGCAGTTGATGGACTTCTTTCGCCACACCCCCGGCGTGGAGGTGCCGGCCGTAGCCAATAAGAGCTCGGTCAGCAGAGATTTGCACGGCGCCAGGTTCTATAAAGAGAGCAAAGAGATGATGGATAAGGAGCGACCTGATGCCATAGTTATCGCCACTCCACCCACCATTCATAAAGAAATCGCTCTGCAGGCAGCAGAGCGAGGCATCCATGTCTTCTGCGAGAAGCCCATGGCCGCCACACTGGAAGATTGCGATGCTATGATAGCTGCCGCCCGGGAGAATAAAATCAAGCTGATGGTAGCCTTCAAGCATCGCTTTAGCGGCAGCTTTGCTCACCTGAAAGCCAGAACCGCAGACTTCGGCAAGCCGTTGTGGGCCATGTATACCTATCCTCTATGGAAGGTGGATGATCCCGGCTGGAAGTTTCAGGAGAAAGGTACCAGAGGTATCATCGTAGAAAACGTAGTGCATGCCATCGACGGCCTGATTTATCTTATGGGAGATGTGGAGAGCGTTTATGCCGAAGGAAACAGAGCCGTATTCAAACATCCCACCCTGCCTGATTCCGTCATCTTCACTCTGAGGTTCAAGAACGGAGCCATCGCCGCCATCGGCGGGGGGTGCACCTCGGATAGGCGCATCAGCCGAGAATATCTGGACATTCACTATGAAGGCGGGCTGGCCCAGATAGAGGGCAAGTTGGATTATCCCTTCAATCTGCGTCTGCTGGATAGAGGCAAAGAGGAAGTGGAGGAGTATGGCTATCCCGGCAGTGACGGCGTCAGGGAAGAGGTTGAGCACTTTATTCGCTGTATCAGGGAGGACAGCGAGCCTATATGCAACGGAGTCGAGGGACGCAAGTCCCTGGCGGTAGCTCTGGCCATACTGCAATCCATCGACAGCGGAAGAGTGGTCGCTTTTTGAGGAGATAGAGAGTAAGAGAGCCTGCAAGGGAGCTTAAAACCGATAACGAACAACCGGTAATCAACAACTATGCCCACAGGGCGCATATAAAGGCGGGAGGTAAATGATGGTGGAGAAGAGAGTCGAAATGAAGGTCTCCTTTCCGGGGCCGAAGACGGTAAAGATGCTGGAAGAGATGAAAGCCTATGAGTCCAAAGGCGATCTCTGTTTTGCCAATTACGGCATACCACCGATTATCGAGGAGGCTGAAGGGCTTTTCGTCAAGGATATCGACGGCAATACCTTTCTGGATCTGACCAGTGGTTTTGCTGCTCTGAATCTGGGGCATTGCCCCAAAGAGGTTATAGCCGCTATTGATAAGCAGATGAAGAGAGTTCATCACACTGCACAGCAGCCGACACCGGTGCGGGTGGAACTGGCTAAAAAGTTGATTGAAATAGCGCCGGGAAAGCTGAAAAACAACAGCAAAGTACAGTATGATACCGGAGGCACCAACGCGGTGGAAGTGGGCATGAAGCTGGCCAAGGCTCATACTGGTCGGCCATATATTCTCTGCTTTCATGGAGCTTACCACGGTCGCTCCTTCGGTACTCTGACCATGAGCAGCTTTGCCTTTCTTAAGGAGGGATTTTTCCCTCTGATGGAGGGATCTGTCAGGGTGCCGTATCCATATTGCTATCGCTGTCCCTTTGGGCGTGAAAAGGGCAATTGCGGGATGTTCTGTCTTGAGTATCTGGAGAACCTTTTGTCTGATCCCACCTGGGGCCTGATAGATAGAAAAAAAGGAACGAATCTAGTGGCCGGTATTCTGATGGAGCCTGCACAGGGAGCCGGGGGATATATTATACCTCCGGAAGGCTTCTGGCAGGGAGTACGTCGACTTTGCGATAAATATGATATCCTGTTGATAGATGATGAGATTCAGATGGGCTGGGGTAGGTCAGGGAAGTATTTTGCCATTGAAACATGGGATACCTATCCTGATATCATGATGGTGGGCAAGGCCTTTACGGCCGGCACCTTCCCCAATGCGGCCATTATCGCTCGTACGGATATTATGGACACCTTTCAGCCGATCAAGCAGAGCGTTACCTTCTCCGGCAATCCGGTTGGAGCGGCAGCTGCGCTGGCAATGATTGAGGTGCTGGAACGAGATAAGCTGATGGCCAATGCGGTCGATGTGGGCGGCTATTTCCTGGAAGGGCTGAAGGAACTGCAGCGCAAGCACAAAATAATAGGCCAGGTACAGGGCAAGGCTCTCATGCTTTCACTGGAATTTGTTAAGAATCGTGAGACCAAGGAACCGGCCTCGGAGGAGACTATGCGGATCATCAGAGAGGCGGTCAAGCGAGGCCTCTTGCTGACTATATCGGGGCATTTCGGCAACCGCATAAATATCGTAGCGCCGCTGATTATTACCAGAAGAGAGGTAGATATGGGGTTGACCATTCTCGATGAGGTGATATCGGTGGTAGAGGGATGCAGAGATGCAACAGGCTGCGAATGTTGTACGGTTAGTTGAGGAAAACGAGGCTCAAGCTATTCATCTGCTGAAACGGCTCATAGCTTTCGATAGTCAGGTTATAGAGCAGGGGCGGCAGGGCAGAGAGAGCCTGGTTCAGGAGTATATCGCTGGTGAATTGAGAGCCGTCGGCGCAAAAGTGGATATGTTCGAGCCGGAGAATACTCGGCTCGAACAATATCCGGATTTCAATCCGGAGCATGATTATACCGGCCGACCCAACGTGGTGGGAGTTTTCGAAGGCAGCGGCGGTGGGTGCTCGCTGATACTGAACGGCCATGCGGATACCGTTTCGCCGGGAGATATTGCTCTCTGGAAATACCATCCGCACAGCGGCACTATCACTACGGGGGGGCAAGGGATAACCGGCCTGGGCGCGGTGGATATGAAAGGCGGATTGGCGGCCATGCTTATGGCTGTGAAGATTGCCAAAGGAATGAAGCTGCGGTTGAAGGGCGATATCATCTTTCAAAGCGTCGTGGATGAAGAGGGCGGCGGCAATGGAACGTTGGCCTGCGTTGACAGAGGCTATAAGGCTGATGCTGCTATTATTGCCGAGCCTACCGGCCTGGAGATAGCCTGTGCGCATCGGGGTGCTATGCATTTAAGAATCAGGACCAGAGGCATATCCACTCATGCTTCCATGAAGAGCAAGGGGGTGAATGCCGTTGAGAAGATGGTAGAGTTGATGAGAGCTCTGGCAAGTTTGGAGCGTGAATGGTCTGTTGTCAAGAAACACCCTCTTCTCCCTTCGCCTACCATATCCTTTTGCCAGCTTAATGGTGGAAATGGGGCCTCTATTATCCCGGCTGAATGCGAAGCGAAAGTAAATATAAAATATTTACCTGCAGAGAGAACGGAAGATGTCAGAGCGGAGATAGAGAAGCGCATAAACGCTATAGCCGGCGTGAATCCCTGGCTCAGGGATAATCCGCCGGAACTGGAATGGCTGCTGAACACCTCTCCGTATGAAGCTTCTACCGCTCATCCTTTGGTTAAAGTTCTGAAAGAAGCTGTAAAGATGGCTGCCGGACGGGAAGTGATTACCGGTCTGCCTTCCGGTGCTGATGCTCGTATTCTGAATAATACCGGCGGCATACCCACTTTCATATGCGGGCCTGGAGAGCTGGCTCAGGCTCATCATATAGATGAAACGCTTCCCCTTAAAGAGTATTTGCAAGCCATAGAAGTTTATCTCAGAGTTATTATGAACTGGGTAGGCTGCGAAGGAGCGCATTGACAGGCCGCGCCGGTATCTGTTAATGTTGCCTGGGGTGGTGTAACAGGCATGAAATATCTGCTCAGGGGCATAATTCTGTGTTATCTGCTCGTAGCATCAGTCTATAATTTTGTGGTTGCTCCCGGCGGGGGCCCGGATGAGGTCGCTCATCTCAAATACATTAAGGTGCTGGCGCTGGAGCACCGCCTGCCGCAGACTGCGGAAACGCATCAGGCTCAGCATCCACCGCTTTATTACGCTCTGGGAGCGGTTGTGTACGTTGCCACACCGTTTTTATCAGAGAATGGGCGTTTGCATGCAATCAGGCTTCTGTCACTATTATTAGGGCTGGCATCATTGCTGTTGATAGGATCCGGCCTGGCAGCCCTCTTTCCAGACAAGCCGGCACTCTTGTTGCTCTCTGTGGGAACGATGGCCTTTCACCCGCTTTTCTCCTTGGAAAGCGGAGTCATTAATAACGATCTTCTGGCAACATTTGCTTTCAGTCTCTTTCTCTATCTGCTGATGATCTCCCTGAAGAATAGATCTCTTGATAAACGTCTCTCTTTTTATACGGGGCTGGCTACGGGCATAGGCTTTCTGGCCAAGCAGACTTCCTTTGTCATGCCCTTCCTCTTTGCAGTGCTGCTTTGGAGGAAACGTTCCTCTCTGGGCATAAATAAAGTTCTTGGTCTGGCGGGAGTCTTTGCCTTGACCACCTTAGTTATCAGCGGATGGTGGTATGTCCTCAACTACCTGCGTTACGGCCAGCTGATTTATTACTCCTGCCAGATGCCGATACAAAAGAATATGGATATAATAATGCTGCTGGCAAATTTAGATTTATTCATCAAACCGATCAGCACTATCCTGCAACGGACGATAATTTCATTCTGGACACCCCTATGGATAATCAGGCGGTTCTTGAGCAATCTTCATATCTATACGGCGGCAGCATTTCTTCTGCCGTTGTTGCCGATTAGCGGTATTATCCGGCTTGCCCGGCAGCATAGAGCCTATCGTAATATCAGCCTTCTTCTGCTGGGAGTGGTAGCATTTACGTTGGCCGGTATCATTTATTATGCTCTGACTGTTGATTATCGAGCCGTAGAGGGCGGGCGTTATCTTCTGGCGGCGCTGCCGGCTGTGGCTATTCTTACGGGTTCCGGACTTTCTGCCCTGTTGCCGCGCCGGTTCACCTTACCGCTGGCTATAGTTATTCTTTTAGCCATGCTGGTGGGAGATATCTGCTGCCTCTCTGCTGCGCGATTCTATTATCAGTCAGGCCTGCATGTCTGATGAGCCACTGCTTCTTGCTAATATCACGGCTGGAGATTATACTTTTATAACGTTCGATAATGAAAGCGGTGTAAGCGTAATGGAAAAAACCAACAAAGGTATGAGACTGCATATAGCCATTTTCGGGCGCCGGAACGTAGGTAAATCATCCGTGCTCAATTCTCTTGTGGGGCAGAGTGTATCTATAGTTTCCGATCAGGCCGGGACAACTACCGATCCGGTGGAGAAGGCCATGGAGATGCTGCCGCTGGGTCCTGTACTCTTTATAGATACCGCCGGTACGGATGATACAGGTGATCTGGGTCGTCTGAGAATCAGAAAGACCATGTCCGTTTTCGAGCGTGCCGATCTGGCACTGTTGATTATCGAGGGGCGGGGATGGGGAAGCTACGAAGAGGAGCTTTACGCTGAGCTGAAGCAGAGAGCTGTTCCGGCCCTTATCGTAATCAATAAGGTGGATGAAGTTACGCCTGAGCCGGATGTTATGGAGATATTACGATCTAAAGGCGAAGAACCGGTTCTCATCTCTGCTCTCACCGGGCAGGGCATCGACGAATTGCGAGAACACATAATTAAGGCTGCTCCTGAAGAGGCTGTCAATCTGCAATCTATTATAGGTGATCTTCTGCCATCGGGGGAGCTGGTAGTGCTGGTGGTGCCTATCGATCTGGAGGCGCCCAGGGGGCGCCTGATACTGCCGCAGGTGCAGACTATCAGGGATGCGCTGGATAACGATGCCTGCGTTATGGTGGTCAAGGAGCGCGATTTTCCATCTGCCTTGAATCGCCTTAAAACTCCGCCTGCTCTGGTGGTGACGGATTCACAGGCCTTTCTCAAGGTGGCGTCTGATACTCCGATGGAAGTGCCTATGACCTCCTTCTCCATTCTCTTTGCTCGCTTCAAGGGCGATTTGACTGAGATGGTACGCGGTGCCATGACTATAGACGAGCTGCAGCCCGGCGATAAAGTGCTGATCTGCGAGGCCTGCACTCATCATCCCATCGGCGACGATATCGGCCGGGCGAAGATCCCACGCTGGCTGGCCCGGTATGTGGGCGGCAAGCTACACTTCGATCACTTCCAGGGGCAGGATTTTCCGGAGAATATTCGCGATTACAAGCTCATCATTCACTGCGGGGCCTGCATGTGGAACCGAAAAGCCATGCTCAGTCGCATCGTTCGCGCCAGGCAATACGGCGTGCCTATCACCAACTATGGCCTTACCATCGCCTACTCTCTGGGCATCTTTGAGAGAGCGCTGCAGCCCTTTCCGCAGGCGCTGAAGGTATATAAGGCAGAGCGCGCGGAATAAGAATAGTTCGATCGAGAACCCTCCATTGCAGGATAGTCATCATATACACTAGAATATAGTAGTAATAAGTGATTGCCTTGTATTCACAGTGGTAATCCGCAATCTTATTGAGGTGGCGTTAATGTTAGGCAATTTTGGGCTCAATATAGGGATAGACCTGGGAACGACCAACGCTCTGGTTTATGTCAAGGGCAAAGGTATAGTCTTGCGTGAGCCGTCTGTGGTTGCCGTCAACAAGGAAACCAAGCGTATCATGGCCGTAGGTACGGAAGCCAGGCAGATGCTGGGCAAGACTCCCGACAGCATTATAGCCGTCAGGCCGCTGCAAAACGGCGTTATTGCCAATTACTCCATTACTGAAAGCATGCTGCAATATTTCATTGCTAAAGTTTGTGGTACAAGCCGCTTTTTTAAACCGAGAATAGTTATCTGCGTTCCTTCCGGGGCTACCGGCGTGGAACGCCGGGCTGTTCTGGATGCCACTTTGCATGCCGGGGCCAAGCAGGCCTTTCTGATAGAAGAATCGATGGCTGCGGCCATCGGAGCCGGGTTACCGGTGTGTGAGGCTCTGGGGCATATGGTAGTGGATATCGGTGGGGGCACCACGGATATTGCAGTTATCTCTCTAGGCGGCGTGGTGGTCAGTTCATCTGTGCGGATTGGCGGTGACAGAATGGAAGAAGCGCTGATCAAGCATGTCAAGAAGGAGTATAATGTGGTAATCGGTGAGCCGACTGCTGAGGAGATTAAAATGCGAGTGGGTTCCGTTTATTCTGTAGGCGAACCCCGGCGCATGGAGATAAGGGGGCGCGATGGTGTTACCGGCCTGCCCTGCACTATTCCGGTTAGCGAAGAAGATGTACGCGAGGCGCTTCAGGAGACGGTTCTCAATATAGCCAAGCAGGTCAAGGCGGTGCTGGAGCGTACGCCGCCGGAACTGGCCGCTGATATTATTGAGACGGGATTGACGCTGACCGGAGGCGGTGCTCTGTTGCGAGGGCTCAATCTAATTTTACAGGAGGCTACGCACATCAGAGTGACGGTGGCGGATGATCCGCTTAGTTGCGTGGCTATAGGCACCGGCCGGGCTTTGGATGAGATAGATATTTTATCCAGGAGCATGGCAACCATAAGGAAGAGTGCTATTAAATGAAGCTACAGCGGTTTAAAGTTATCAGCTTGCTGATACCATTGCTTGCGTTGGCTTCCGGTATGGCGCTGGCCGATCAAGCATCCTTACCCGAATTACTGGGATGCCGCGGCAGGGCAACTGGTGACCTTTATCGCCTGGTGATAGATCTCTCCGTTCCCGTTAAGGATTATAAGCTAGAGGTTTCCGGGCGTAATCTAAAAGTTTCTTTATCCGGTTTTACTATTAGCGATGGCGATAATCTGCCGGTGCCGGCAGCGGGATTTGTTCGGTCAATCAAGGCTGAGCAGGCTGCAGGAGGGGTGGAGCTGCAGGCAGAGCTGGCATACCGGGCGCCTGTCAGGGCTTATAAGCTGCCTTCTGCTGCCTCTTACCCCAATCGGTTGGTGTTAGATATCAGCCGTATCTATGAAGAGCACCAGGAGCGTACGGTTGCGGGGCTGAAGGTGGTTGACATATACCGGGGTACTGCGGCGGGTCCTGTTGTGGCTCACGCGGTCATAATACCTTCGGGCAATGATTACCGGCTGCAGCCGATCAGGGCACAGAGATTGGAAACCGTTAGCTCTATGGCTAAGCGCAATGGCGCTATAGCTGCCGTGAACGGCGGATATTTCGATCGTAACGGTTGCCCGTTGGGTGCTCTGGTCATAGAGGGAAGCTGGGAGGGCTATCCCTTATTAAAGCGTAGCGCACTCTATATCGACAAGTCAGGGGTGATCACTCTTGGGCTGGAGCCGGCTCTGCCTGCCTCTTTTGAGCCTCAGGCCGGCAATCTTCTCTGGCATTGCCTGGGGGCCGGTCCCAGATTGGCTGAAAAAGGGCGAATCAGAATCACTGCCCGCGAGGAGGCCATCAAGGATGATATCGCCGTAGGCAGAGCTCCTCGTACCGGTCTGGGATTGGCTGCCGAGGGCACTCTATTTTTAGTTGCCGTCGACGGGCGTCAACCGGGCGTTAGTATCGGTATGACCCTGGAGGAATTAGCGGCACTGCTGCTGAAGTTGGGTGCATATGATGCGCTCAACTTAGATGGCGGCGGCTCAAGCTCTCTTTACCTGGACGGCAAGCTCTTAAACAACCCGTCCGATGGCAGGGAAAGATCGGTGGCTTCGGCATTGGCAGTCTTTGCAGGGCAGAGCGAGAGCACATCAGCGGCTCAGGGAGATAAAGGGTGAGGCTGAAGAAGAAGCAGTAGCGGTTGTTTAAATAAACAAGGAGTATTAAATGGGTATTTTCTGGTCTTTTCTGAGCGCTTTTCTCTGGGGGACTACCTTTGTTTGCGCTCGTTTTTTGCTTGGGGGCGGTTATATCGATCCGTTGACCTTATCTTCGATCAGGTTCTCTTTGGGAGGGCTTCTTCTGCTCAGTTACGGCTTGCTATATTACCGCGATGAGGTTCTGGCGGTCCTTCCTGCACTGCGTTCTCTTTACATATTTCGTCTAGCGCTGGCAGCTTTGCTTGGCATAGTAGGGATGAGCGTTCTGCTCTTTTATGGGCAGAAGACTACTACAGCGATAAACAGTTCCTTTATCATGCAGTTGAATCCTCTGCTCATTCTACTTCTGGGGGTATTTGTGGGCGAGAGTATCACCTGGCGAAAAACGGCCGGTATGGCGATAAGTTTTGTCGGTATAATCATGCTTTTGAATATGATAGGGAGTGACGGGGCTTATCTTTCGTTTGCCAATTTAAGCGGCAATCTGATGATTTTTGGGAGTGCCGTCTGCTGGGCAGTATACTCGATTATCAGCAAGGGAATAGTGGAGAGATGGGGCGGATATGCCGCCACCACCTGGGTAATGCTGCTGGGCGCTGTAGAATTGGGGCTGATATATCTTTTTTTACCGGCCAAGCATATCTTGCCGCAGGATGCGAACGTTTGGCTTTACATACTATACCTGGCTGTTTTTCCTACCGCAGTGGCGTTTTTCGCCTGGTATGAGGGCATGCGGCTGATAAAGCTGTCGCTGCTGAACATTATGCAGTATCTTTCACCGGTATTTACTGTTTTGTTGGCCTGGCTCTGGCTGGGAGAGAGATTGACCTGGCTGCAGACAGGCGGCATTTTGCTTATTGCCGTGGGTATAGCAATAACCTTTGTTTCAGGGAATGAGGGTAGGTATGCGCTGCAGGAGCGCAGCAAGCCGTGATTATTGTAATAGAAACATTCGCGTTTAAATTCCTCCCATTGCAGGATAGGCCCATATACACTAGAATATAAATAATAGTGCGATCGAGATGCCCTTTATCATTGTAATGATAACTCTTAACAGCATAAATATGGCGCTAGGTAGCCGTCTGTGGAGACAGCCTGGATATAGGCCGGTAAAAGGATGGCATTGCGGTCCGTGCAGGGAATGGAGGTAACGGATGAGATTATTCGCCATCACAGATTTTTTTGAGCACGTAGGGCGTTTGGTGGAGCGTTATCTGGCGACCATGGGTGCAGCTTTTCTGCTGCTGGTTCAGGCCGTGTATCAGGGATTTACCGGCAGACAGAACTATAAAGAGATCATCAATCAGATGTCGTTGATAGGTTACAACTCCATGCCTATAGTGCTGGTGACGGTTGCCTTCAGCGCTATGGTTCTGGCTTATCACACTGCTACTCAGTTTGTGCGCTTTGGCGCCAGTTCTTATGTGGGTGGTATGGTGGCTGTTTCTGTGGCCAGGGAGATAGCACCTGTGCTAACGGCAGTGGTAGTGGTAGCCCGGGTAGGTTCTTCCATAGCGGCGGAGATAGGTTCCATGCAGGTAACAGAACAGATAGACGCTTTGCGTTCGCTGGCAGTCAGTCCGGTGAAGTATCTGGTAACTCCCAGGCTGGTGGCTTGCCTGGCTATGCTGCCGGTGCTGACGGTTTTTGCCGGATTGATGGGCGTGGCGGGGGGCTATTTAGTAGCCGTCTTTTCGGCCGGGGTTAATCCGACGGTTTATAAAAGCTCTATGCTCTCTTTTCTGACAGTTCGAGATGTATGGGGAGGATTGATCAAGGCGGTGGTTTTCGGTGGTCTGATAGCCGTTACGAGCTGCCAAAAGGGTCTTAATACCCGGGGGGGTGCCGCCGGTGTCGGCCGGACTATAACTTCGGCAGTGGTGGCGTCCATCATCTGGATATATATAGTCAACTATTTTCTATCTGTCTTGCTCTTTCCCGGCGGGCAGGTGCAGTTATGATCAGGATAGAGGGGGTAAGCAAGGATTTCGGTGCCCGGCGGGTGCTGAGCGATATAAACATGACGGTGGCGCGTGGAGAGGTGGTTTCCATTATCGGGCTCAGCGGTTGCGGCAAGAGTACCTTGTTGCGACATATAATAGGCTTGTTGCGACCCACCTCCGGGCATATTTACATTGAAGATGAGGATATCACCCTTTTGGAAGAGACAGCGCTGAATCGAGTACGTCGCAGGATGGGCATGGTCTTCCAGTACGGAGCGCTCTTTGATTCCATGACTGTAGGTGATAACGTAGCTTTCCCGCTACGGCAGCATACTTCGCTGACACGGCAGGAAACAGCGCTCAAGGTGGCGGAGAAGCTGGGGCTGGTAGGGCTTGAAGGAACGGAAGCTCTTTATCCTGCGGAGCTTTCCGGTGGTATGCAGAAGCGGGTTGCTCTGGCCAGAGCTCTAGCTCTGGAACCGGAAATATTGCTCTTTGACGAGCCGACAACGGGTCTGGACCCGGTCACTACCAGCACCATCGAGGAGAAGATAGCTGCTTTGCAGCAGCATCTTCATCCGACCATGGTCATAGTGACACACCATATGCCGACAGTTTATGCTCTTTCTGATAGGGTTGTTATGCTGCATGAAGGCAGTGTCAGGGCCAAAGGCACGGTGGAGGAAATCAGAAATACGGGGGATCCGCTGGTAGAGCAATTTCTTCAAGGTCGGGCGGAAGGGCCTATCAAGCTCGGTCTGGGAGGTTGATTTAATTATGAGTTCGGAAGCAAAAGTTGGAATTATAACGATAGTGGCCTTTCTTCTCCTTTTTGGCGTAATCTATCGTATAGGCGGTTATGGCCTGGAGAAGAAGGGATATGAATTTGCCATCCTCTACGATTACGGCGCCGGCATTCAAAAGGGCGCCCCGGTACGCCTGGCCGGTGTGGATGTGGGGCGGGTAACTGAGGTGGCCATATCGGATTCTCAAAAAGCAAAGGTGGGTATTTGGGTAAATTCCGATGTAAAGCTCTACAATGATTATTTTTATAATATAAGTTCGGGCGTTCTGATCGCTGATAAGTTTATCGATATCATACCCGATACTAGAAATGGGGCTCTGATCAGACCGGGGGATGTGATCAATGGGGTATCGCCGATACGCGTTGATCAGTTGCTGGTATATACCGATGAGATTATGAGCCGGGCTTCGGTTGCTTTGGAAGCTATCAACGGTCTGATAGGTGATCCGATGCTGCAGCGTGATTTCAAAGCATCTGTAAGCAGCCTTCGGCGGACTGCCGAGAGATCTGCAGAAGCAGCCGAAGTGTTGAATGCTATGCTGGCGTCCAACCGATCCGATGTCGGCAGTATGGTGGATAATTTGAACATCATGTCCGCCAATCTGCGTGACACTTCGAGCGCTATACTGAAGGTGGCGCAGGACAAGGCTCTTGTCAACGATACCAAACAAGCCGTAAAGAACATCAAAACGGCCGGTGAAAAAGCCGGGATTGTTATGGATAACGTTAACGCCGTTGTGGGTGACGAGGCCTTCCGATCCGACTTTAAAGATGCTGTCAGGGAGGTAAAGAAGACGGCTGACTCTATCAATTTAACTATGGATTTAGTCAAGAAGATCTCCAATACCAGGGCAGAACCCTATTTCGATATGAGTTATATCGGACGTGAACAGCGCTTCAGGGGCGATGTCAATCTATTGCTGCGCCCGCCCGGAGACAAATTCTACCTGTTGGGCCTGGCTGATGTTAATGAGAAAAGCAAGCTTAATCTACAGGTAGGACGCCAATTCAACCCCCGGCAGATATTGCGGGTCGGCGTCATAGAATCCAGCATAGGTACGGCGTTGGATATACTTCCCGGCAGCCGTCTCAAACTGAGCACCGAGCTGTATAATATTTCAGATCCACAGCTCAATCTGCTGGGATATTATAAGATAGGCAATAAATGGAATTTGCATGTCGGTATCAGAAATATATTAAATGACGCTCAAAGTGCAATCGGTGTCAGATTTACGCCGTAGAGATGATAGAACTCAAAGATATGTATCTGAAATTGAGCAATCGCCGCCGCAGGGGCGAAGAGGGGAGTCCAAAGATATGAAGGTAGTGCTTACCCAGGATGTCAGGAAAGTGGGCCGTAAAGGCGATATAGTCGAGGTTTCCGATGGTTATGGACGCAATTATCTTATCGGCCGCGGCTTAGCTGCTCCGGCTACCAGGGAGAATATCAACCGGGCGGAGCAGAGTGCCAAAGCTGAAAGCAATCGTATAGCCAGAGAGAAGGATGAAGCCCGGGAGCTTGCAGCTAAGCTTGATGGCAAGACGATAACCTGTCCGGTTAAGGCAGGAGAGAAGGGTAAGCTTTATGGTTCCGTATCCACCAGGGAAGTAGCCGATGCCGTAAAGCAGAGCACCGGCCTTGCTATCGATCGTCATAATTTCGATATCAAGGAGCAGATAAGAACATTGGGAACGTATGAAGTTATTGTTCGCCTTTATGCCGGTATTACGGCTACGATAAAGGTTGAGGTAGCCGCCGAAGCTGTTTAACTGCTTAGGAGTTTAGCTGAAAAGCTATAGAGATGGAAAGAGGAGATAGAGTGAGTCAGAACAGAGTAATCGAACGCGTGCCGCCGCAGAGCCTGGAGGCAGAACAATCAACGCTGGGTTCTATGCTCATAGATCGCGATGCTGTAGCCAAAGCTATGGAGTATGTGGCGGCTGATGATTTTTATCGCGAGGCACACAAGCTGATATTTATCGGTATTTGCAACTTGTTCGAAAGGGGAGAGCCTGTCGATATCATCACCCTGACTGAGGAGCTGAGAGGCAGGGGAGAGCTGGATAACGCCGGTGGCGTGGCTTATCTGACCACTCTGATGAACATTGTGCCTACTTCGGCCAATATTGAATATTACGCTCGTATAGTAGGACGCAAATCAGTGCTAAGACATCTGATAAGCGCAGCTACAAAAATAGTGGCCATGGGCTATGAGGATGTGGAGGACCCTGATCCGATAGTGGATGCGGCCGAACAATTGATTTTCAATGTGGGTCAGCGCCGGCACGTCCAGAATTTCTATCCTATCAAGGATATTATTCGCGATTCTTTTGATCAAATAGATAAGCAGTATCATGAAAAGGGTTCTTCCGGCGGAATGCCTACCGGGTTTTTTGAGCTTGACAGGATGACTTCCGGTTTTCATCCTTCGGATTTGATAATTATCGCTGCCAGGCCGGCTATGGGCAAGACCAGCTTTGCTTTGAATATAGCTTGCAATGTAGCTAGAGATTCCAAACAGCCGGTGGCCGTCTTCAGTCTGGAGATGAGCAAAGAACAGCTTGTGCATCGGCTCCTCTGTTCTGAAGCCATGGTGGATTCATATCGTTTGCGTACAGGCTATCTAAATGACGACGATTGGCCTAAGCTGGCCAGAGCCATAGGACGTTTGTCAGAAACACCGATATATATTGACGATACTTCGGCCATCTCTGTGCTGGAAATGCGGGCCAAAGCCCGCCGATTGAAGGCCGAGCAGGGATTGGGTATGATCGTTATAGACTTCTTGCAACTGGCCAGGGGAAATCAACGTACAGATAATAGGGTCCAAGAAATATCCGAGATAGTCAGGTCTCTCAAAAGTCTGGCTCGAGAGCTCGATATACCCGTTGTGGCCCTGTCTCAGCTCAGCCGGGCGGTGGAGAAGCGAGATGAAAAAACGCCTATGCTCAGCGATCTAAGGGAGTCCGGTGAGCTGGAACAGACTGCTGATCTTGTTCTCTTTATCTATAGAGAGGATTATTACAACAGAGAGGATGAGCCCACCAATATAGCTCGGATAACTCTGGCAAAACATCGGCACGGTCCTGTAGGTGAGCTCAATCTCTGTTTCCGGGCTGAATATACGAAATTTGAAAATCTTGAAGAGCACATGGAGGAACCCGATGCGTTTGATGGTTATTAGAGGAGGAGATTCTCCGGAACGGGAAGTGTCGTTATGTACGGGAGCAGCTGTAGCTAAGGGTTTGCGGGAGCTGGGACACGAAGTTATTGAATGTGACATAGATGCCCTGGCCTCAGGGGCTTTGCAGAAGGCAGCTCCTGATCTGGTTTTCAATGCTCTGCATGGCGGTAAGGGCGAGAACGGCATTATCCAGGGTGCTTTTGAAGTTATGGGCATCTTATACACCGGGTCAGGGGTCTGCGCCAGTGCTATGGCCATGAACAAGATCGTTTCCAAAAGACTATTTCAGGCTGCCGGATTGGAAACGCCGAAATGGTATGCTTTAACAAAATTCCAATATAAACGCATTGCTGATTTCTGCTCTAATTCGGAATTCTGGCCTGTGGTAGTCAAGCCGGCGGGACTGGGATCGACCATTGGCATAAGCATAGCGGAAGATGAAAGGGCATTGGAAGCGGCGCTTGAGCAAGCGTTTGAACTGGATGAAGCTGTCTTGTTGGAGCAGTATGTCGGCGGGCGTGAGGTAACGGTGGCTCTGCTGGATGGTACTCCTCCCGAAGCACTGCCGGCGGTGGAAGTGGTGCCGAATAAAGGATTTTACGATTATCAGGCAAAATATACCAAGGGAGCCACGAAATATATAGTTCCAGCCGAATTATCCGAAGATACGAAGAGAGCACTGGCACAGGCGGCGATTAAGGCTTTTGAAGTTATCGGATGCCGGGATATAGCCAGAGCGGATTTCATTATATCCAAGGATAGAATATGGTTGCTGGAGATTAATACCTTGCCGGGTATGACGGAAACAAGTCTTCTTCCCAAGGCCGCCGCCGCTGCCGGCATCTCTTTCAACGAATTACTGGAAAGGATTGTTGATAGCGCAATGCTAAGGGGATAAGAGGTCTGGAAGAGGAAAGGGGCGCCTGATGGAAGCGAAGCTTACGGAGCGCAGGCGGATGTCTCAGCGTCTGGTAAAAGAACTTTACACCGGCGCCTGTCGACAGGCGCCGGTGCAGGTAGAGGAGATAGCAAGCGTATGAAGCGGGGAGAAAAGAGAGGGTGGTCTGCTGCCGGGAGGCGTTTCAAGAACCTTTTATTGGTTTGTGTTGCCTATGCCGCCCTGTTTTCGATCATGACATCACCGCTTTTTGATCTGCGTTTGGTAGAGGTGCAGGGCAATCATCAGGTTTCTCGTACGGAGATATTGCATTTGAGCGGCATTAATTTTCATAATAATATCTTCTCGCTGCCTCTTAGAGATATCGCCTTTCGTATAAAGTCGCATCCTGGCGTAAAGACTGTAAAGGTATGGCGGCGTCTGCCGTCAACGCTGGTTATAAAAGTGGAAGAACGACGCCCGGTAGCTCTGTTGCTGAAAGAGGATGTTTTTTATCAGATCGATGCCGAAGGCTATGCTGTCGGTAAAGGTGTATTGCAGGATGCTGAACATTTGCCTTTCGTAGATCTGCCGAATTTGAAACGGATAGTTATAGGACATCGTATCAAGGCAAAGCATCTTGACAGCATGCTCTATACTCTCGTGGCCGCCTATAGTTATTTGGTCGATATGCCTAAGAAGATTGATGTTGATAAAAAGGGGTATTTATGTTTATATATTAAAGAAGGCAGGATTTTGCTGGGGAATTTTGACAATCAGGAAATTATAAATAGGCGTTTGCGTCTGGCCTCAGAGATCTATAAGTCGGTCAAAGAGCAGGGGCGCAGCATAGAGTATATAGATGTACGTTTCGGCAATAATCCGGTGGTCAAGTACGGCGATTAACGGTTGTTTTATAGTCTGCAGGTTATAAACGGCATGAGCCTGGTGTCGATGCAACAACTAACGAATGAGGATGAACCAGATTGAAGCTGCTGGAGTGGCAGATCTCGGTCTCGCTGGTTTGTGCTGTTCTGGGGGCATTATTGGCCATACAGATCAGGACACAGAGCGCCATACATAATATTGTTCCTACCAGAAGAGTAGAAGAGATGGCTATGATGCTCAAGGACCTGGAGGACGAAAAGAAGGCACTGATAAAAGAGAACGCTGATCTGAAAGATAAATTAGAGGATGCCGCCAGAGGCAGGAATCTTTTCAAGAGCATCTCGGAAGAGATTCGGAACATTAAGGTAAAGGCCGGCTTTGCCGCTGTCAAGGGCCCGGGGATTGTTATTCGCCTTGATGATTCCGCTGTCAAGCCGGAGCCTGGAGAGGATCCCAATCTCTTTCTCATACATGAGGAGGACTTGCTGAAAATATCCAATGAGCTCTTTGCTGCCGGGGCCGAGGCCGTATCTATAAATGATCAGAGGATGATTGCTACTACCGGTATAGACTGTGCCGGTACGACTATTCTGGTGAATAATAAAAAACTGGTTCCGCCCTATGTAATAAAAGCCATCGGCGATGAAAAAATACTTGAAAGCTCGCTATTGATGAGAGGCAAAATATTGGAAACTCTTAAGTCCTGGAGTATACGGGTCAGGGTGACCAAATCTGCCGAAGTGCTCGTTCCGCCCTACAGGGGAACTGTAGCCGGTAAATTTGCTGCGCCGGTGCCGGCTAAGGAGGATATAAAGTAATGTGGCTCCCCGTACTCTCTTTTGTTATTACCTTCGGTTTGTTTTTCTATAAATTTCAGGTAACCGTTCCTTTGCAGTATGCTACTTATATGGGTGTGGCTCTGCTGGCTGGGTTGGATTCTGTGCTGGGTGGGTTAAGATCGGTTTCCGAGCATCGTTTCAAAAGCTCTATTTTCGTTTCCGGTTTCTTTGCCAATGCCTTGTTGGCTGCAGCTCTGGCATATTTGGGAGATCAATACGGTATCCCTCTTTATATGGCTGCTGTTTTTGCCTTTGGGGTGCGCATCTTTCAGAATCTGGCTAGCTTACGGCGTTTCATATTGGAAAGCCTGTCAAAGCGTGATGCCGGGGTTCTTGATAGCCTGGCACCTAGAACGGATGCGGAATTTTCTGCAAAGCAGGAATAGATGCTGTTAATGCAGTATATGTAATAAAAGCAGGGGGGGAGGTGAACCGTTGAAAGTTACCGACAGGGTTGTTGGCCTGGATGTAGGCACAACGAAGATTTGCTTTATTGTAGCTCAGATTGAAGATAACGGCTCCTTAAGTATCATAGGTCTTGGCTCGGCACCATCCGATGGAATGGTAAAGGGCATGGTGAATGATATCGATAAGGCTGCCGTTGCTATATCGACTGCAAAGGCCAAAGCTGAGGCCATGTGTGGCTTTAAGATCGATTCTGCAGTAGTAGGCCTTACGGGCAATCATATTCTTTCCAAAAACAATCGTGGCATGGTGGCTGTTACCGGGCAGGATAAGGAAATAACCGAGGATGACGTAGAGCGAGCGTTGACCAGCGCTCGGGCTGTAGATCTGACATCTGATATGGAGATACTGCATGCTATTCCGCGCAGTTACATTATAGACGGGCAGGAGGGCATACATGATCCGGTAGGTATGCATGGATCTCTCCTGGAGGTGGAGGCGCATGTAGTTACCGGTTCATCCGCAGCCATTCGCAACCTTATCAAGAGTGTGGAAAGAGCCGGCATAGCCATAGATGATATTGTGCTTGAGCCTATAGCTTCATGTGAAGCCGTATTGAATGAAGATGAACGTGAACTGGGGGTAATTCTGGCTGATATCGGTGGCGGAACTACAGATTTAGCTATTTTTATGGATGGAAGTATCTATTATAGTTCTGTGATACCTGTGGGCGGTAATCATGTGACGCATGATATAGCTGTGGGATTGAGTACGCCCATTGGAGAAGCAGAAAGAATAAAGTTGTCTCGCGGCAGGGTTGGCCGTGAAAACAGGGAAGAGGATGAGCATATACCGGTTGCCAGTATAAGTGGAGAATCTGATCGGCAATTACCATCGGGCATGTTAAGCGATATAATTGAGGCTAGAATACGGGAGATGCTGGACATTATAGGACGTGAAGTAGCCGGAGCCGGCTGCAGGGATATTTTACCCGGAGGGATTGTCTTTACCGGCGGTGGCTCTCAGATCAAAGGGTTGGTAGCAATGGCGGAGAATTATCTCGGTGTGCCTGCAAGAACAGGACGGCCTTACGGCCTCAATGGTCTGATAGATTTGGTTTCCAATCCTGTATACTCTACCGGAGTGGGGCTGGTATGCTATGGTGCCGGGCATGGACTTACCGGAACGGTAGAGCATGATGATAATCCGTTGCAATCATTTGTCGCCTGGCTTCGTAACTGGCTTTCCGATATAATTCCTCATTGTCGCGAATCTTAGCGATATGGGCTTATGCGGATTGGAGAATTCTGATGTCTGATGGTGAATATGGCACGGCAGGTAGTATGATTCAGCAGACGCTCGATATCGAAACTCAAATAGGAGATCCGAAGTCTGATATCGATATGAAGCATATGCAGGAGGCACATACGATTGTACGATGTTTTTCCGGCAGTGAAGATTGTGAAAGGGGTGCTATAGTGAAGAATAATAACGGACAGTTTGCCAAAATCAAGGTGGTTGGTATCGGAGGTGCCGGCGGTAATGCCGTGGCCAGGATGATACAGGCCGGCCTGGGAAATGTAGAATTTGTCGTCATGAATACGGATGCTCAGGTTCTGGAGAAGATGCAGAGCGATGATAAGCTCCAGCTTGGCGCAACATTGACCAAAGGACTGGGTGCGGGGGCGGACCCCGAGGTAGGACGCAAAGCAGCTGAAGAAGATAAACAGGAGATTGCCAGAGTGCTGGAAGGCGCCGACATGGTCTTTATAACAGCCGGCTTGGGAGGGGGCACCGGTACCGGTGCTGCTCCGGTGGTAGCTGAAATTGCCAGGGAGATGGGTGCGCTAACGGTGGGCGTAGTCACCAAGCCGTTCGGTTTTGAGGGACGTCGCCGCATGAAAACTGCTGAGGAAGGCACCGCTGAGCTTAGAGAGAAAGTGGATTCGTTGATTACCATCCCTAATGACAAGCTTTTAAGCGTGGTAGATCAGAAAACAACTATTCTGGAAGCTTTCAGAGTGGCCGATGATGTTCTACGTCAGGGCGTGCAGGGTATTTCCGATCTGATTACCGAAGCAGGCCTAATCAACCTGGATTTTGCCGATGTCAAGGCTGTTATGTCAAACTCAGGCTCTGCCTTGATGGGCATAGGTATTGGCGAGGGCGAGAACCGGGCGGCTGAAGCGGCGCAGCACGCTATATCCAGCCCGCTTTTAGAAGAGAAGATAGATGGTGCCAAGGGATTGGTCATCAATATCACGGGAGGACTTGATCTGCGGCTGTACGAAGTAAATGAGGCTGCCGGCATTATATCAGGTGCTGCCGATAATGAGGCCAATATTATCTTTGGCGCCGTTATTGATCCCGAGCTGGAGGGTGAGGTAAGAGTCACCGTGCTGGCTACCGGTTTCGGTGGAAAGATGGATCGCAGGTTTGCCGTAGATGATGCTCAGGCTAAAGTGCTTTCAGGTGATGATTTGGATATTCCCGCCTTTCTGCGGCAGAAATAATTATATAGGCGGTTGCCCGGGTAATGAAAATTCAGGAATTGGAAGAGGGAGCATCTGTCCGATCATTCCGATTCCTATCCTCTGACCTCTTTAAGGATGATGAGATTTGGATGTAGAAGTAAAGATTTATCGAAGCAGGCAGCGTAAAAAGACTGTAGCTGCAAGGTTTACCGGGGCTAATGAGCTGACGGTCTATCTGCCGGACGGCCTTACTCAAGACGAGGAACAGAAATGGATAGATCGGATGCTCAGCAAGGTAGAAGAAAGGGAACAGAGCAAAGGCGCTCGAAGCGAATTAAGCTTTTTATTGCGCCGGACAGAGATGCTTAATAAGCGCTATTTTGATGGTGCCCTGAAATACGAGTCGATTCGCTATGTAAGCAACCAGACTACCTGCGCCGGCAGCTGCAGTGTCAGCACAAGGCGAATACGCATCTCCGAGCGTATTGCCCGGATGCCGGTATGGGTTCTGGATTATGTTATTGTGCATGAGCTGTCGCACCTTCTTTATCCCGATCACTCTTTTGCCTTCTGGCAATGTGTCAGCCGCTATCCGTTGGCTGAGAGAGCCAGAGGATATCTGATGGCCTGCAATATGGAACCGGAAGGCGTAGCCTAAGGATGTTTTATATTCGGCATTTAATGGTAATAACCCAGGTGTAATACGCCCGGGTTATTTCTTTCATCGGCGTTAACAGTGCGGATGATATCAAAAGGAGGTGGGTTTTATGCGAAGATATATATTATTGATGATTTGCCTGCTCTTGTCGGCTGCCGCACCGGCGGAAGCAGCCCGACTAATGGGAGGCGGCGGGCAGGCTGCTCTTCCTCGCGGAACCACTGTCAATGATGACCTGTATATCAGCGGAGGAGCAGTGCTTGTCGATGGCACCATCGATGGTGATCTGGTAGCGGCTGGCGGCACAGTCACCATCAACGGCCAAGTCAGGCAAGATATAATTGTGGCTGGCGGTACGGTTATTATCAATGGCAGCGTCGGTGATGATGTAAGAGTGGTCGGTGGTACAGTCAATATCAATTCCTCAATAACCGGGGATCTGGTGGTGGCTGGTGGCAATGTCACTGTATCAGGAGCCGGCATAGGTGGAGATGTTCTGGCCTGGGGCGGCAATGCTGACCTTAGCGCTCCGATCAGCGGTAGCGTGAGGGGTAACCTGGGTAATCTGTCTATCTATAATAAAATCGGCGGCTCTGTCAATGTTAACACAGGTATGTTAAAGCTGGGGTCGGGAGCGGCTGTTGCCGGCAGCCTGATCTATACCAGCTCCAAACAGGCGGATATAAATCCTGCGGCCAAAGTTGCCGGGCCGGTCAAGCATAATAAGCCGGCGCCGGCTGTGGGCAAGAAGGCAGAAAAAGGCGGCCCGGCAGGCTTCCTGTTCTTCCTTTTCTGGGGCCTGCTGTCGACAATAGCTACAGGGTTGGTACTGATTTATCTGCTTACCGGCTTTACCGGAGGTGCTATCAATCTGACCTGGGGTAGGTTCTGGCGAAACTTGGGAATAGGTTTTCTGATACTGGTGGTTACCCCGATAGCAGCGATTATTCTGATGATGACGATCATCGGCATCCCATTAGCGCTTATACTGCTGGCAAGCTGGCTTATAATGCTCTATCTTGCCAGGGTATTGGCAGCCATATTTATTGGATGGATGGCGCTCTATCTGTTGCGAGGGCGCCGTGAAACCCTGCTTGTTTGGGGGCTTCTGCTGGGGGCATTGCTCTCTGCTCTTATCGGGCTTATACCGATACTGGGTTGGGTATTTCTCTTCGGTGTAATGCTGGCTGCACTGGGTGCGATAGCCTCGTATGATTTCGATGCCTGGTGGAGAAGGTATGGCAGAGAGCGTCGTGAAAAGGTAGAGACTTCTTAATGCTTCTTTCTGGATAGCACGTAGATGCCGTACTGTGCCATAAGATTAGGATGAAGCCGGATGATACGTCCGTTACAGGGACTCGAAAAAATGATAGGTATCTCTTTTAGAATAGTGATACCGGCCTTGGCGCAGAAATTATGAAAATCACGGATGGTCAATACGCGAATGTTGGGTGTGTTGAACCACTCATAAGGAAGAGATGTTGTTTTTGGCGCCCTGCCCTGTAGCAGAAGATGGAGACGTACGCTCCAATGGCCGAAGTTGGGAAAGCTGACGATAGCTTGTTTGCCCACCCGGAGCATTTCGTCCATCACCATATGGGGGTTTTTGACCATTTGCAGGGTCTGGCTGAGGATGACGAGATCGAAAGAATTATCAGCGTAATCAGCCAGACCCTCGTTAATATCACCGTGATAGACGGATAGGCCGCTGGCAATACCGCTTCTGACCGCTTCCTCGGATATTTCCACCCCGCGTGCAATAACCTTCTTATGCTCTGTCAGCCAAAGCAGCAGCTCTCCCTGACCGCAACCCAGATCGAGAACATGATTGCCGCTCTCTACCAGTGAAGCTATAAGCTGAAGGTCATAGCGCATATTCTTCAAAGAGATTCTGTTGCTTGCCAAAGTTACGTAATTCATAAAAATGCCCCTTTGTAGGTCGAATCCAGGAACCCGGATATCAGGGGTGACAGCTGCTCCGCTTCCAACAGAAAGGCATCATGTCCATAAGAGGAGGCTATTTCACAGAAGGATACGTCCACATCATTCTTGCGCAAAGCGCTGGCTATATCCTTAGACTGGTAGGTTGGGAAAAGCCAATCAGAGCTGAAGGAGACCACCAGGAATCTGGCCTTGACGCCCTCCAGTGCTTTTTTCAGCGATCCCTTCTCCGCAGAGAGATCAAAATAATCCATGGCTCTGGTTATATAGAGATAGGAGTTAGCATCAAAGCGCTTGATAAAGCTCTCTCCCTGGTGGTGCAGGTAGCTCTCTACCTGAAAATCGGTAATGAAATCATAGCTGTAATTATCCCTATTCTGTAGGCGTCGCCCGAATTTTTTATGCATGGACTCATCGCTCAAATAGGTAATATGCGCTATCATCCTGGCTAAAGCAAGGCCATTAGTCGGTTGTTTTTTACCATAGTAATCCCCCCCGCACCAGTAGGGATCGGATACGATAGCCTGCCGTCCAACCTCATTAAAGGCGATGCTTTGGGCGGAGAGCCTGGCAGTGGTAGCCAGAGGAATGGCTGCTCGTATTCTATCAGGATAGCATATAGCCCATTCCAATACCTGCATACCTCCCATGGACCCTCCCGCCACGGCCAGTAGCTTTTCTATTCCCAGGTGATCTATCAGGCGTTTCTGCGCTCTGACCATATCGCGTATAGTAATCATGGGGAAGGAGGTGCCGTAAGGTTTACCTGTTGCCGGATTGATAGAGGCCGGCCCGGTTGATCCCTTACACCCACCTATGACGTTGGAACAGATGATAAAGTATTTATCCGTATCAAAAGCCTTGCCATGGCCGATGGTATTATCCCACCAACCGGGCTTGCGATCATCAGAGTGGTGCCTGCCGGCGGCATGTGCATCACCGGAGAGAGCATGCAATATCAAAATTGCATTGCTTTTCTTATCATCAAGAGATCCGTATGTTTCGTAAGCCAGAGTTACGGGAGCGAGGCTGCGCCCACAATCCAGAAGCAGCTCATCGTCCTGTTTATCTGCAAAGGTATAGTATTTGGGTTTCGAAATCATGTACAAAAGTTTACCAGAACTCTTATACT
Source organism: bacterium UBP13_UBA5359 (assembly GCA_002410925.1). Taxonomy (GTDB): domain Bacteria; phylum UBP13; class UBA5359; order UBA5359; family UBA5359; genus UBA5359. The sequence goes on along the minus strand of DHPR01000019.1, from coordinate 88,375 downwards.
TTTGCCAGAGCCTGGTCAATATCTGCGATAATATCCTCTGCAGCTTCTATACCCACGCAAAGACGGATATAATCATCACTGACGCCGCCGGCCAGCCGCTCCTCCGGAGAGAGTTGCTGGTGGGTGGTGGAGGCCGGATGAATTACCAGGCTTTTAGCATCACCTATATTGGCCAGGTGAGAGAGCAGGCGGACGTTATCTATGAAAGTCCTTCCGGCTTTCAGGCCGCCTTTGATGCCGAATCCCAGCATAGCACCAAAGCCGCCGCGGAAATATTTCAGCGCCAGTTTATGGCAGGGATGGTTCTCCAGGCCGGGATAATTAACCCAGCCGACTCGGGGATGATTGCTAAGATGCCGGGCTAACTTCATGGCGTTGGCGCAGTGTCGCTCCATCCTCAGGTGGAGGGTTTCCAGACCCTGCAGGAAGAGCCAGGTATTGAAAGGGCTTACAGCCGGGCCGAGATCCCGCAACAATTGGACACGTGCTTTAACAATGTAGGCCGCTTTGCCGTAGCTTCCGGTATAGCTGACGCCGTGATAGCTGGGGTCCGGTTCCGTCAGGCCGGGAAAAGGACCTTTATTCCAATCAAAGCGGCCGGAATCCACAATAGCTCCACCGATGGAGGTGCCATGTCCTCCGATATACTTGGTGGTGGAATGGATCACGATATCCGCCCCATGCTCTATAGGGCGTACAAGGTAAGGCGTGGCCACGGTGTTATCTACCATGAAGGGCAGGCCGGCCTCATGTGCTATGGCTGCCACCGCCTCCAGGTCGATGATATCCAATTTAGGGTTGGGCAGCGTTTCTGCATAAATCAGCCTGGTGCGGGATGTTATGGCCTGCCGGAAGTTCTCCGGATTGCCGCCGTCCACAAAGACCGTTTTGATACCCAGCTTAGGCAGGGTAGTAGAGAATAGGTTGTAAGTGCCTCCATAGAGGCTAGCTGAGGAGACCACCTCATCGCCGGAGCCGGCCAGGTTGAGTACAGCCAGCGTTATGGCTGCCTGTCCGGAAGCCGTGGCCAGAGATCCGATACCGCCTTCCAGCATTGCCAGACGGTTTTCAAAGACTGCTGTGGTGGGATTACCCATCCTGGTGTAGATATTGCCATCCTCTTCTAGCGCAAAAAGGCGGGCAGCGTGATCGCTGTCCTGAAAACAGTAAGCCGCCGTCTGATAGAGAGGAACAGCCCGGGACATGGTATCTCTGTCCGGCTCCTGTCCGCCGTGCAGGCAAATGGTATCGAATGAGAGCTTGTTCTCCGTCATAATAAACTCCTTTAAAAGCGCTTTTCGCCCATTGAGAAAAGTATAGGGTGCGGCTGCAGGAGTGTCAAGGGGTGGGTGAGCTTATTGATTTTTTCAGGCGATACTATAAATTACAAGAATCAGATCAAAGAGAATCAGAGCTGCCTGACAGCATTTCCTGCCGATGCTTCTTTGCATAAGCAGGGCTTTGCAGTTTTTCAATCAGCGGCCAGTATTGCAATGCCTTGGTTATCTTTTTTTCTTCTATCAAGCGCAGATAAGTGGTGATCAGATCGTTATGCGACTCGCAGGTAAAGCAGTTGCGAGGCGGCAACAAAGCGCGCACGGCATCCTGTTGTTCAAGCTCTATAGGCCAGGCAGCCAGGTGATCGCGGAGCAGGGAGAGAAAGAAGGTGCCTTGCTGCGCCACCCATCCTTCAAAATACCTGTTAACCTCGGCTTCGTCCTGTAAGATGGAACTTAAATGATGCAGATAAGCAAAGAATTGATCCCTTTCAACATCAGTCAGAAGCGAAATTCGGGAGTTGTCAAAACGGTAAGGCATAATTTCAAGCGCATATACTCCCTTGTTGTCACAATGGAACTTGGGTAAATAGCCTGTCCACCACATGGCGATGAGACGGCTGGAGGCCGGATCATTCCACGGAAAAAAGAAATTGCCGGGGGAATAGACTATAGGCACTCCGTTCCATATCTCTATGCCTTCAGGACAATGGGTATGGATATTCATTACCAAAGCAGCTCCGGCTTCTGCAAAGGCGCGGTAAGTCTTAACCATACGTGGAGATGGTACGGGATTGAGTTCATGTCCTCCGTGAATCACCGTCAAAACCAGATCTGCTGTCTCAGATGCCTTCCTGATAGCCTTTATATTATCTATAGGAGAGAGGGGGGCGCAGCCGGGAGTATTCTCTCCAGCTGTTCCGAACTCATGCTCGGCAAAGTTCAGCAATGCTATTTTGATACCGTTAAGCTCCATCTGCAGGGGAGCATTGGCATCCTCCAGGTTCTTACCTGCCCCTACTGTTCTTATGCCTGCCTGTCTGAGATGCCCTATTGTCTCCATAACGGCATCACAGCCGTAGTCCCCGATATGGTTGTTGGCCAGCAACGCCGTATTGAAACCGCAGTTTTTAAGCAAGTCCAGGCATTCCGGCGGGCATTTGAGGTTGGGTCCGCTCTTATCTATAGGAGTATCCTCATTGGTAAGCGGAGCTTCAAATTGAATTATTCGCAGATCGGCATCCGTTATAAAGGGTTTTAAATTTCCGATGATTTCTTGGGACCTGCCTGCTCGAATAATATCGATGGCCTTCTCCCACGGGCAACAGTCTCCTGCTATTATCGTACTGAAGCCTCGATCTGATTTCGCCTTGCGCAAGATTGCTGTGCCGTTTTCAAATAACAGAGCCATATTATCTTCCTTTACACCAATTTCCTCATATCAGAGGTAATTGCAAAAATCTAAAAACCGGTAAAATCAACCGGCAAAAAGTAGGAAAAGCAATGCTTCCCGCCAAGTCTGAACTTGAAAACAAGACGGAAAGGCGCTATGCAAAATATGTTAACACAAATCCGGGATCAGATACAAGGGGCGCTTGTTTCGCTGCTGGAATAAATATTCATATTCGAAGGACTGCCGGCGATAGCAACGGCGGCAACAGCGGTTCATGAAAGCCAGTTAATCGTATCGATATCCAGGATGAAGGACGGCTGGCAGAATCGGTTGAAACAAAGGGGTGAGTTATGCAAAGATAAATTTTTGCAAAAGCTTCAAATCGAGAAGGAGTTTTTAATACAGTGCCGAATAATTAAGTAAACATAAACAACACATTTTAAACATTAGTCAGCATATTTTTGAAGGAGTCGTTGCGGATATGCGGCAATACGAGGCGCCGGATTCAAGAGTGGCAGAGCAAGGAGAGAGTGCCGTGAACTTTAAAGAATGTTTTTGCGCAATGCACAGGCAGTGGATGCTGTTGCTTTTACTTTTGCTGGTCATACCGTGCTCAGCGGCCATGGCTTCGGAAGAGGGGCTTTTGCTTGAAATGTTGTTTAATGGGACAGTCGATATAAAAGGCCGCGTCGTTCCTTTCCCTAAAATTGAAGCTATAGGTAATCTTGAATATCTTCCGGGAATAGAAAGAAAAGCTCTTGTAATCGAAAACACTCCTAAGCGTGGTATCGGCTTTTTGATTGATAATAAAACTCTGTCTGAGGAAGGAACAATGTCGCTCTGGGTATGCCCGGTGGATTGGAAATACGATGATGAGAAACATCATATATTCGCCAATGCCCTGGTATACTCGCCTGATATCTCTGCTGATAAAATCGGCGATGAAAAGTCTGCCGGTTTCAATTTTCTTCTGTATAAATATGGTCGAGCACCTATTCACGGTGTCTGCCTGCGCTGGCTGGGAAGAAAACAGAATAATGAGGCTGTGTTCGTTCTGGGCAACCAGGAAGATAATATAACAGATTGGCTGCCGGGTAAATGGCATCATCTGGTTGTGACCTGGAAGAAATCTGATGCAACGGGCAGGCTGAGCCTGGGTTTCTTTCTTGACGGTGAATGCAAGCAATTTGGGACGAGTAATTTCAATTTAGACGGCCGTATTTATTTCCGCCTAGGCGCTTCCTGGGGTGGGACGGGCAAGACAGCGCTGGACAATTTTCGGCTCTATAGCCGGGCGCTTTCCTCAGAGGAGGTATCTTTACTTTACGATGAGGGTTATCAATTACTTGTGACGTCAGGGAGGTGAGGCAAGGACGAAAAGGAAGTTGATATCTCTTTGTAAAGGTATGACAAACGTGTAAAACTGTAAAATTATTAAGGAGATGGATGAAATGAAAGGGTCAGGAAAAAGAGGATTTACGTTAATAGAGTTATTAGTTGTAATTGCTATTATCGCCATACTTGCCAGCATTCTCTTTCCGGTGTTCGGCAGAGCCAGGGAGAATGCCAGGAAGGCTGGCTGTCAGAGTAATTTGAAACAATTGGGCTTGGCGTTCAACATGTATCTCCAGGATTGGGATGAAGCCTTTCCGCGACATTATTATAGTACGAATAATAAATACTGGTATGATGTGCTTGAGCCGTATGCTAAAAACAACAAAATACTTTTCTGCCCCAGTGTGGAAGGGGATCCGAACAGCATAGCTTTTAATTGGGCGTTTCCTGCCAATAAAGTAAAGGAGAACTGCTCCTACGGTTACAACTATAATAACCTGGGGTCTTCGCTCAATGTTACGACTATGGCAGATATCAACAAGCCTTCTTCGCTCCTGCTACTCTGCGATATATGGCAGGCGGCGGCTAATTTGTATATCGTTTATCAGCCCACCATGAGGGCCATGACCGGGGTTTCCGCAACCGACTGGGGCGTAAGCAGACGGCACAGCGAGGGCTCTAATATTCTATGGGTTGACGGCCATGTCAGCTGGATGAAAGCGGATAGGCTTAAAGACGGCGGCAGGGATACCTACTTTGTTAAATAATGTTTCTACATATCAATACGTCTGTGTTGAGAAGGAGAAAGGAAATCTTTGATGAAGGTGTATCCAAACATAGTAATGCGTTCGATATTTACCATCTTTCTAAGTGTAATCTTCGGGGGCTTGTTGCTTACCGCCGTCGAGGCGGCTGATCCCTGGGTAGGCAACAAGCTGGGTATCGGCGATGATGTGCCCTCGCCGTGGACACCGGTTGAGGTTTCGGAAGATAGAGTGCGATGCTGGGGCAGGGAGACATACTTTGCCGGACGGGCACTGCCTGCTCAAATTACCACTCAGAGCACTCCTCTCTTTATCGAGCCTATGACCATACAAGTGGCTCTGGCTGAAGATAGCGATCTGCATAAAGCCGGTGCCGGAACGGGCAAAGTAACGGAGTGCCGGCGAGACAGAGTCGTCTGGGAAGGCGCGCTATCGGCTGGCGGTATACCTGTTGAGACCAGAGTGGAAATGGAGTTTGATGGGTTTACCTGGTTAACATTGAAAATAAAGCCGAACCCGGAAATAAAGGTAAAACGCTTGGCGATTGATATACCTATACAGGAGAGTGCTGCCAGGCATTATAAGAAGGCGTTTGATGGGTATTCACCGGTACTGTTGATGGATATGTGGGGCAGGGTTGATAAAAGCCGCCAGCTCAAGATGCAGGACTTTACCTTGGCCAATGAAGAACTGGGCATAAGCTTCTTCTCCGAAGGCAGGCGGGGCTGGTGGCTGCAGAGGAAGGCGCGACAGCTTGAGTGGATAAAGAAGGATGACAGGGTTATCGTCAGGCTCAATCTTATAGACCTCTTTGTGCCTCAAGCGATAGAGAAAGAGAGGGTTATCTCTTTCGGTTGGAACGCCCTGCCTGTCAAGCCGATGCTTAAGGATGGACGACGGTATTTCTTCTTCAGCATAGGGCAATCAGCGCAATCTTATCAGCGCTGGTTTGAAACCGGTATGTCCATGGTGGGGGTCAGGCTGACCGGCTATCGCCCGGAGGCAAGGCGTAAGCAGGAGACGGAAAGCGATCCTGAAGGATTTGCCTTATCCTATATTCCTATAGATATTCCTCGTCCCTATAATGTCGAGGGTTTTAAAAAATATATTGCCGACTTCCATAAAGCGGGCGCCAAGGTTACCGTATACACCGTCGGCAACATGCATAACGTGCTTGACGACGTATTTTTTCGTAACTTCCCGAAATGGAGCGCAGGTTCGCCCGATATGACGGAAGACACGTTGTCCCAATTGAGGGAGATGAGCGGTCAGATGCCTCATTCGCGTAACGTATGCGGCTGGTCTTCCTTTACGGATTACAAGGTATGGTTTATGACAAAATGGTTCAAAGAATTGGGGCTGGACGGTTATTATTATGATAACCAGGTTTTTGTATCCTGTGAAAACCCGAAGCACACCGATCATCTTTATGTCGACGAAGACGACAAGCCCTTGAAGGTTGCTCCCCTGTTGTGCTATCGTGATACCTATAAACGCATTTATCGGGAGATAAAGAAGACTAACCCTGATAGTATAATAGTCGGCCATGATTCGAATGCAGCTTATCCCTTTATCGATCTGGCCATCGGTGGTGAAGCGCTGAGGCGATTGGCCGGGGAAACGGCTTTTTATACTGAATTCTTTACGCCGGAGGAGTGCAAGGGACCGTATCTGCGTGGTCAGCAGATAGGTATACCCTTTCTCTGGCTGCCTGAATACAGCGGTAAGTTCCAGTACAGCCAGTATCCTGAATCCGTCAAAGCTACCAGGGCTATGCTTTCGCTTATCTGGCTGACTGATTCGTGCTACTGGGTTGCTTACAGTAACTTGAACGTATTGCATGCAGACCTGAAAGTGCGTGGCAAATTCAAGATCTGGGAAGCGGAATGGCTGCCTTTCTGGAGTCAGGAAGCACTTGTCGCCGATCAGAAAGGTGTATATATTACAGCCTATAAGCGCTCGAATTCCGTCTTGCTGGTCGTTTCCAATCCGGGTAAAGGAAGCAGGAAAGATCTGACGGTATCGGCCGATATAGGCAAGCTTTTCAAGGGAATAGACCAATTCGCTGTCTCGGTAACGGATGCCGAGACGGAGAAAAGTCTTGACGCTCAGCGCTTTGTAGCTGAGGAGAAGGTATTTCTGGATTTCAAATTGTCCATTCCGAACCAGGATTACCGATTGATCAGGCTTGATGCTCAAAAGGCGGGCAAATGATGAAAGCTGTGCAGGAGGATATCCGGTATGACAATAAATAAGGCATGGCTGGGGATACTGGCATTGCTCTTTGTTATATGTGAAACGGTGCCGGCAGAAGATATGGTTACGCAGATGCTTGTGCAGAGAGCGCCGACGGTACCGGTAATCGACGGCAGTCTGGATGACCCCTGTTGGAAAAAAGCGGTGCCGATCAGCGGTTTCCGTCTTTCTGAGCAAGCTGATGAAAAGGCACTCTCTCAAACGGTAGTTCGTGTGCTCTATGATGATAGGCATATCTATCTGGGGATTGAAGCTATGAATCCGGATATGGCTGAGATTGCTGCTATGAAGTGCCCGGATAAGCCGAGGGAAGAAGATGTTATGTCCATCGACATAGTCGAGTGGTATCTCTGTGTGGGTGATATGACAGATTACTATTGGATGGGTATGAATGTTTTGGGACTAAAGGGCGATGCTCATTGGGGCGGGTCCGAAGATCAGCCATTCGACTGGAACGGCAAATGGACAGGCAAGGTTACACAAGCCTCTGATCGCTGGGTAATCGAGGTGGCTGTGCCTTTCTCCGACGTATCGGAGTCTGTTCCTGAAGCAGGGAATATGTGGTTAACTAATTTTGCCCGCATGAAAATGTATGGGAATGCCAAAGAAAACTCTGCTTTAAACGTCAAATATTCAGGATTTCACTATCCTGGTATAAAGCTCTGCTTTAAATGATCTGTGCGAGGCTGCTGCCGTTAACTATGTCCACTGGGCACAGTTCGGAAGATGGGAGACAATTTGAATGAATGAAACGAAGTCACACCCGCTCTATATTCAGATAATACAGGACCTGAAGCAGGATATTTTCAAAGGTGTATTACCGGTAAGGGCTAAAATTCCGACGACGGCGGAGCTGTGCAGGCAATATGGCGTCTGCCATAGAACCATTCAGATGGCGACCGGAGCGCTGGTCAAAGAGGGTCTTTTGATCAGGCGTCCCCGATTGGGAACATACGTAACCGATACAGCGGCGGAGAAGCTGGCCATGTCGGGAAGTGAAAGGCGCGTGGCCTTGCTTATTCGCTATAAGGAGAATCTCTTCGACAATGATTTCTATCCGCGAGAGATAATCGATGGCGTGATTGCCGCTGCCGGAGAATATAACTGCAAGATAGACTTCAATGTTTACTCTGACCTGGATTCATTATCTATAAGTCCGTCATTGTCTGGTTTTCTGCTGATTGAGCCTTCCAGAGAACATGCCCTTAAGATCAAGAGAATGGGATTACCAGTCTTTCTTCTTGATACGGTTTTTGAGCGGTCCGGCCTGGGCTATGCCAGAACGGATAATATTTACGGTATAAATCAGGCTGTCAAACATCTGGTTAAGATGGGGCACAGGAAGATACTCTATGTGTACAACAACAGGATCGAGACCAGCTTTGCGGTAGCCGAACGTTACAAGGGATTTGTAAGAGCCGCTGCCAGGTATGGGATATCTTCGGCAGGGTATACTGTAAAAACAGGAGATTTACAGAACGGCGTTGCTACACCTTCCCATACGGCTATGCTGGTGGATGCGCACAGCACTACTCTAAGTGTTTTAAGCATTTTGCGTAAACGCGGCGTACGTATTCCCGACGATATATCGCTGGTGGCCTATGATGATATTAGTTTTTCCGAATATTTATCCACACCGGTTACGGTTGTTAAACAGAAACTGGCGGATATAGGCCGGATAGGCTTGGAAATACTCTTCTCGGAAGATGAAAAATGGCGGAATGCCAAAATTTTGATAAAGCCTGAATTAATTATCCGTGAAACGACCAGATACATCGATGAAAGAGGGGAAATGTGATGCGAATAGGAATAGTTGGTTGTGGTGGAGTAGCCGGAGAGCATTTGACGGCTTATGCCAAGGAGGACGTTGATATCGTCGGCCTGGCTGATTACGATAAAGCGGTTGCTCAAGAAAAGGCTGGCGGCATTAAAGGTAAGCCCAAGGTCTTCAGTGACTATAAAGAGATGATCGATAGTATTGCTCCAGAAGCAATAAGTATTTGTACTCCGCCGGTTGTTCATGAAGAGGTCGCCGTGTATGCTCTTGAACGCGGGATACACGTTCTCTGTGAAAAACCGATGGCATACGATGAACATGCTGCACATCGTATGCTGGCGGCCGCCAGACGATCTACAGCTGTTTTTATGCCGGCTTTCAGGCACAGGTTTCTGCCGCCGCTTGTAAGGCTCAAGGAAATGGTGCAGACTGGGCGGCTCGGTGAAGTGGTCCTTTTTAATAATATTTTCTGCAGGCCTGCTTTTCACATGGAGGCAAAATGGTTTACTAAAAAAGCTGTTGCCGGCGGCGGCAGCCTTATGGATACCAACAGCCATTCTATAGATTTCTTCCGCTTTCTGATTGGAGAGGTGGTAGATCAGAAGGCGGTAATGCACAGACATTTCAAGAGTACGGATGTAGAAGATACAGCTATTATGATCGTCAAAGCGGAAAACGGCACCGTCGGATCTCTGCAGTCCTCTTTTGTTGCAGGTAGCCCTCATGCCTTTATAGATATCATCGGTACTAGCGGAAGGGCTTACTACAGCTATATCGAGCCGGAAAAGGTTCTTTATCGTGCTTTGGGAGACGAGGACTGGACTGTAGAGACGGTAGAGCTGCATACCGGTTTTGAAGAAGAAATTCACCATTTTATTGGTGCTGTTAAGGGAGAGAACACGCTGTCTTGCACTATTGAAGACGGAGTACGGGCGATGGAGATAATCAGCGCCGCTTATAGGAGTTCATGCTGAACGATTCCAGCCGTGGCCGATATGGCCGGCAGAGAGAAGGATTGAAATGCGGAAAATAGGATTTATAGACCATTATTTGAACAACTTTCATGCAAACTGTTATTTGGAAATGATTAGGGAAACGCGGCATGCAAAGGATTTTGAAGTATGCTATGCCTATGGTGAAGTTCCTTACGAGGGAGTTGACAGTGCCGAATGGTGCGAACGAAACGGTGTGCAATTGTTGGATTCACCGGCGGAAGTAGTAGCAAAATCCGACAATGTCATAGTTTTATCGCCTAACAATCCCGAACGCCATATGGCTTTGTCCGAGGAAGCGTTGAAATCCGGGAAGAGCATATATATAGATAAGACATTTGCTCCTGATTATAAGACGGCTGAGAAGATGATTGCCGTGGCGTTGGAATATGACACGCCGATGTTTACGACATCCGCTTTCAGATTCGTGCCGGAGATTCAGGACTATGTTAATGGCCTGAAGAGGGAAAGGCCTCCCAGATCTATTGCAATCAGAGGCGCCCGCTCGTTCGAGGTATATGGTGTACATCATATTGAACCGTTGGTAATGATGCTTGGACAAGGCGCACAATCCGTATACTATATCGGTGATGGAGACTTCATGTCCTTCCTGGTCAGCTATCCCGATGTCAGATTCGGCAGCATTACTCAATACAGAGTTACGTGTAATATCGGAGACAAACCGTATGCTCACCCATTTGAGGCAAGCATTATGTTCGATGAAGGGGCGTTTTCGATGGAATTCAGTACGGATAATATGTTTAAATCTCTTGTCGATTCCATCTGTAGCTTCTTCTTGGGCGGCGCTTCACCTGCACCTTATGAAGATACTCTTGAGATAATGGCTTTGATAGATGCAGCGACGAGAGCCAGGTCTAATCCTGGTAATTGGATTGACTTGCCACAGCGAGCTGATCTGCCAAAAAGCAAGCCGGCATGAAATCGGATGAGGATTCCTGCGTTTGGTCGTCGGCAGGCCGAATAGATAAAGGAGAAAGCGCTGTGAAAATTTCTGTGTATCGAGGAAGTGTAGCTGGAAAAATCTGTTCAGGCATGCTGCTCGTGGCATTGTTGCTGCTGAGCACAGGCTGTTTTTCCGGAACACGGCGGGAGACGCTGACGGTCTTATGGTGGGGCGATGTTTACAATGCCGCTTTTGCCAAGAAGTTGATTGATGCCTATAATGCCACCGGACCCAGACTGCCGGCCAGGCTGGTGACGGTGCAGGGGACAGCATATGCTCAGAAAATTTTGACCATGGCCGCCTCTGGCACTATGCCGGATGTAGCTCTGCTAAACAATCGTGACGCCCGTAGCATAGGTGCACGAGGAGCTCTTATGGACTTGGCGGGAATGACGGCTCAGCCGGAATTCAGAAGGACGGAAGAAGCCATGTGGCCAAGAGTCATGGAAGGGGCCAAGAGCGGTAACAAGGTATTCGGTATTCCCATCTGGACCTGGACTTCGGGCATATATTATAACAAAGAGCTATTCGATAAGGCAGGATTAGGCTATCCTGATAATGACTGGACATGGGAGGATTTCATGCAGGCGGCTGAAAGGCTGACTATAGTGAAGAATGGCAGAAAGGTACAATACGGCATAATCTACGGGCTGAGTCTGACGGACAATATATTTATGTCATATATTTACAGCCATGGAGGAGAAATATACAGCAAGGATATGAAGAGATGTTTGCTGGATAGCGAGGAGACGCTGGCTGCCGTCAGATCACTGGCTGATTATAAATTGAAGAGAGGGATAGCTCCTACAGAAGCAGAATCTGCCGGACTTCAGGCAGGAGTTTTGGCAGATGCCTTTCAGTCCGGAAAAGTAGCAATGCGTATGTCCGGCAGAGATGCGGTAGATGTTCTTACTCAAGGAGGCATATCATTCCCTTGGGGCGCTGCTCCTATGCCTCGTGGTCCCAAAGGAGCATATCGTTTTACTACGCAGGCTTGCCTGAGCGTCGCATCTAAAACCGAACACTTTCAGGAAGCATGGAATTTTATCAGCTTTGTGGTTAGTTCCAAGGGACAACGAATCATAACCGCCGACAGGAGCGATGTTTCGGTGCTGAAGGCTGCGGCTTATGAAGATGATTACGTAAACTATAAAGACCGGCCGGATGTCAATATAATGTTCAGGGATATATTACAAGATGCCCGGCCGTGCCCGTATATGCCCGGCAGCGAAGAGTGGCTATCCTTTGCTCTGAATCGTTTTCAGCTTGTAGAGGTGGGAAGCCTGTCTGTGGAAGAGGCCTGCCGGCAGATAGCAAGCAGATATAACAAGAAGTAATGACAAAGTATCAGCAGCAATTTGATTTGCTTAAATAGTCCAATATAGAGGAGATTACCACCTGTTATCCACCGTCCGACGAAGGAGGATCTCGAATCCGAGCAAACAAAAATATTAGAGCTATTGCCAGGAGAGAAGGCTAGCAATATAGGAAGAGAAGCGGATATTTTAGTCCGGCCGGTATAAGAACCGCTATAGATCAAATCGGCTGTGCCGGCAAACGGTATCATACATTGCCCGAATATTCTCCAGCGGCGTTCCCGGTGCCAGGTTGTTGCCCTCACGCAGTATAAATTTACCTCCCTCGCGGATGCCGCTGTTCAGTATGCGAAGCACCTCTTCCCTGGCCTGATCCGGTGTGGCCGTTCTCAGAAATTCCACTCGTGGGCCGCCGAGTATCTGCACTTCCGGTCCCAGTTCTTTACGCAGAGCGGCAAAGTCTACGGGGAAGCCGGTATCGAAGGAGTATACGTTCAGCTCATCCCTGATGGTCTTGAAATGCCGGGTGGCGTCGCCGCAGAGGTGTATGCTGCCGCGCTCACCCTGCCCTAATTCTTCGACCAGCCGCCGGTGACAGGGAAGTACGAACTCACGGTAGCTCTCTTCTGAAATCAACTGAAGGCTGTCGTCGGCAAACCCAAAAGAGGGTGATTTTTTCGGCTGTCCCAGATATCTACGCCAGGCCCTGAGCCGCTTTATGGTGGCCTCTGTGATCAGATTGAGAAGTTCTCTTACATATTCCGGATCCTCATAAAAATCGGTGTAAAGCTCAGAGCCACGCAGGCTGGTGGCTACAGTCAGCGGGCCGTCGGTGCCGAGGCCGGAGGGGAAAATCTCTTTTATAGGAAGCTCGCACCGAAGATAGCCCTTTGCCATTTCCTGAAATGCCTCGTAATAATGGAGATTCTTTTGCATGAGCCCGTCAAAGGGTCCGGGTATTCCCGCATCGAATAATTTGTATTTTTTATCTCCAGCCAATATCGGTTCTGTATCGGGCACCTGTCCTTCGCGGTAATGTACTTCACAACCGAGCCATGCTGCTTCATAATAATTCTGTAGATCTACACTTATGCTCCAGCCCTCCTGTGGGTAGCCCATTTCGGCATCCTGCGGCAGGGTCAGCTTGAGCCATTCCTGGAACCGCAGCTGATAATCGAACATGACAGCCGGGTCATTGCTGTAGGATTTGAAATCCATTTGTTCGGGATTGGCGTCTTTATCGGCAAAAAAGCAGCGTATATTCACTCCCAGGATCATTGGGGTGCGAATCGGCGTTCCACGGTGATAGCTCTCCCAGACCCTTTTAACTTGCTCATTATGCGCTGTATAATCCATAACCGGCACCTCCGCATACCATTCTCTATGTCCGCTTAATCTTTAATACAATCTTATTCTATATTATTAGATATAGTATTGCGTTTATTGCCGTATTCCGCTACAATCTCAAACAAAGCATGGGGCTGTATGGGAGCGGAGCTTATTCCATCTTTGATATGAGAAAGGTGAAAGCCGAAATGCAGAAGAATGAGATGCAAAATTTCGTAATTCGCCGTTCAAAGGCCGCGGCTCAAAAGAGGCAGGAGCGGTTGCAGCTGGATTTTTCCATTCTGGGCTTCAAAGAGCAACTTTTGCTGGGCCGTTATAGGTATTGCCGGGCGCATTCACCTCTGCATACGCACCGGCATATGGGCTGCATGGAGATCTGCTATCTATCCAGCGGAATGCAGATTTACGAAGCAGGCGGCCGCAAATATCCACTAAGAGGCAATGATGTTTATATCACCTTTCCGGATGAGGAGCACAGCACCGGCGGCTTCCCTGAAGATAAGGGAATTCTCTATTGGATGCTCATTCGTATACCCAGGATTGATGAGCCTTTTTTAGCTTTTTCTCCCGACAAGGCCAGCCCGCTTATCGATCGTTTGTGTCGGCTGGAGCGGCGCTCTTTTCGAGGCATAAGGGCTTTGCATGATTTATTGGAGGAGATAATTGCCATTGTTGCTTACCCTTCTTCATCAGGAGCTTCATCTATGCCGGAAGGCTGCGATGCAGCAAGCCTGTCGGAACCGCTCAGGCCGTTGGCGGCCTCGGCAAAGGTAATGGATTTTCTATTGGAAGTGTTGCGCTGTGCCGATCTCCTGGTGAAGACAGATCAACCTGATGATATAAAGGATATTCTTAATTACATCGAAGAGAATATAGGCAGTCCGATCTCCATCAACGAACTGGCAGCGGTCGCCGATCTATCGGTTTCTCGGATAAAAACTAAGTTCAAGCAGGTTGTGGGTATTCCGCCGGCTGAGTATATTCTGCGTTGCAAGATAGCTTTAGCTGAAAAGATGCTTTCCGGCGGCAATGAATCGATCACCTCAATCGCTTATTCTCTGGGCTTTTCTTCGTCGCAATATTTTTCAACGGTTTTCAAGAAATTTATAAACCAGCGGCCTGGAGAATATCGGCAAAGGCATCTTCAAAGTATTTGATATTTCAATTTCCATAGCTAATGGATAAATGGCTGAAAAGCTAATAAATAAAAAAGGAGAAGAGAGATGAGCTTGAAAGGAACAAAGACAGAGATCAACATTCTGACAGCATTTGCGGGAGAGTCTCAGGCCAGAAACAGGTACGCCTATTTTGCTTCCCGAGCCAGAAAGGAAGGATATGTCCAGATAGCCGATGTCTTTGAGGAGACGGCTAATCAGGAGAAAGAACATGCCGGGAGGCTGTTCAAGTTGCTGGAAGGCGGAGATGTGCAGGTGCAGGCTCTCTTTCCTGCCGGAACTATAGGCACTACGGCTGATAACCTTAAGGCGGCTGCCGATGGCGAGAACCATGAATGGACGGATATGTATCCCTCCTTTGCTGCTGTAGCCAGGCAGGAGGGATTGGAAAATATCGCCCTGATATTCGAGGCCATAGCTGTAGCTGAGAAGCAGCATGAAAAGCGTTATCGGAGCATGATGAGCAATATCTTATCCGGCAAGGTTTTCCGGAAGGATGATGTTGTAGCCTGGCGTTGTCGTAACTGCGGTTATGTGCATGAAGGCAAAGAGGCACCGAAGCTTTGCCCTGCATGTGCTCACCCGCAGGCATATTTTGAAATACTGGCAGAGAATTGGTAATGATTTGTAACCGGGCAACCGGAAGTTTATAAGTATGGACATTGCGGTAATAAGGAATGTAGATAGCGGTTGATTTTACCCTCCCGGATATATAGCGAAGAGTGAAGTATAAGGGGGAGAGCGACATTGAATAATCTGCCCAAAGCGGATCTGCAACCTCTGAGACAGGCATTGTCTGCCTGGCCGGATCTCGGTCCGCAGCATCTGATTGCGGTATTGCAGAAGGCTCAGGATATGTATGGCTATCTGCCGGAAGAGGCCATGGAGCTGATATCTGAGGTTATGCGTATACCTGTAGCCAGAATATATGGTGTGGTTACTTTCTATGCCCAGTTCCGCCGTGAACCCCGAGGGCTTCACGTAGTGGAAATCTGCAACGGCACTGCCTGTCATGTTAAGGGAGCGGAGAGGATTATTGATGAGCTGGTCTCTGTGCTGGGCATCAGACCGGGCGAAACCACTGATGACGGGCGCTTTACGCTGTTGCAGGTAAACTGTGTCGGTGCCTGCGGCATTGCGCCGGCTATGGTTTTGGACGGCAAAGTATATGGGCATATGACTCCGGCCAAAGTCAGGGAGCTTGCGGAGCCCTTGCTGGAAGGAGTGGAGGAGCCTGTCGGTACCGGTCAGAAGGAAACCGGCATTGTGGCTGAAGAGCGAAGCTTTCTCGACCGATGCTGCGATAAATGCCGAAGCGCCGAAGGCACGCCCTGTCCTGAATTCTTAATTTGCAAACTGGAGAACAGGCCATGTCACGATGATGAGCAATGCGCTGCTTATCGCCGTGAATTACGCAATCTTCTGCGGCGTGAGGCCGACAGATATAAGGCACATATCTTTCTCTGCAAGGGTCTGACCTGCGAAGCAGGGGGTGCCGCCGGATTGCGGCATCTCTTCGAAGAAGAACTGAGCCGGCATAACCTGCTGCAAGATGTGGAGATAGTGGAAACGGGTTGTCAGGGCCTTTGCGAAATGGGGCCGGTAGTACAGATAAAGCCGTTGGAAGCCTTTTACTGCCGGGTTAAAGCTGAGGATGTAGCGGAGATAGTCGCCGAGCATATAGCCGGCGGCAAACCGGTAGAGAGGCTGCTCTACTCAGGCGACTGCCGAACGGAGGGCGACATACCTTTTTATAAGAACCAGGAGAGGCGTGTGCTCTCCAATATGGGACGCATAGATCCTCGTAATATCGATGAATATATAGCTCGCAACGGCTATCTTGCTCTTTACAAGGCAATACGCCGCAGCACTCCGGAGGAGATCGTAGACATAGTTTCCAGATCCGGTCTGCGCGGCCGAGGCGGCGGCGGATTTCCTACCGGGCGCAAATGGGCAACCGCCAGGGCTGAGCAGGATCCGATCAGATACTTGATCTGTAATGCTGACGAGGGTGATCCGGGTGCTTTTATGGATAGGAGCCTGCTGGAGGGCGATCCGCATCGGGTTCTGGAGGGCATGATAATCGCTGCTTACGCCATCGGAGCTCATAAGGCTTTTATTTATGTGCGGGCGGAGTACCCTCTGGCCGTAAAGCATCTGCAGACGGCCATCGAGCAGGCCGGGCGTTATGGGCTATTGGGCGATAACATCCTGGGCTCCGGCTATGATCTGAATATCGAGATATTTCAAGGAGCCGGGGCCTTTGTTTGCGGCGAGGAAACGGCTCTGATCGCCAGCCTCGAAGGCAAAAGAGGGATGGCTGGAAATAAGCCGCCCTATCCGACCGAGCACGGCTTTGGAGGGCATCCTACCTGCGTCAACAACGTAGAGACCTTTGCCAATGTGCCGCTGATACTGGAACACGGTCCTGAGTGGTTCCGTTCGGTGGGGACTCAGAGCAGTCCGGGCACCAAGATATTCTCCCTCAGCGGCAAAGTGCGTTATACAGGTCTGGTAGAAGTGCCTATGGGGGTATCCATGGCCGACATCATCTTCAGAATAGGCGGAGGTGCGCCGGAGGGCGGCGAGATCAAGGCTGCTCAAACCGGCGGCCCATCCGGAGGTTGCATCCCCAGTGCCCTGATGAATACGGCTGTGGATTATGACTCATTGAAAGAATTAGGCAGTATTATGGGGTCCGGCGGCCTGGTCGTAACCGATGACAGCACCTGCATAGTTTCTTTTGCTCGTTTCTTTCTCAGCTTTACCCAGCACGAATCCTGCGGTAAGTGCATTCCCTGCCGAGAGGGCACCAAACGTATGCTGGAGATACTGGAGCGCATAACCAGGGGGCAGGGAAAATTGACCGACCTAGATGATCTGCGTAATCTCTGCCATGTTATCCAGCGCACCAGCTCCTGCGGATTGGGGCAGACGTCACCCAATCCGGTGCTTTCAACCCTGCGTTATTTTGAGGATGAATATCTGGCTCACATCAACGACGAGCGCTGCCCGGCCGGAGTCTGCCGCTCTCTGCTGACCTATCATATCCTGGATAATTGCCGCAGTTGCGGCCTGTGTGCCAAAAACTGCCCGGTTAAGTGCATCTCCGGATCTAAGGGGACGCCTTATGTCATAGATCAGAATACCTGCATAAAATGCGGCAAGTGTTATGAGGTCTGCCCGTTCAACGCTGTGGCCAGGACATGAAATAAGCAAGCGGCCGGCAATAACGGTGGCAGGTGAAGGAGCGAGTTTATGAAGGATGTAAAGCTGACAATTAACGGTATTACCGTCGAGATGCCGGAAGGGTCTACTCTTCTGGAGGCAGCCAGGTCCATAGGTGTGCATATTCCTACTCTTTGTCATGATAAACAGCTTACCATCGGAGGAGCTTGTCGCATGTGTGTGGTGGAGGTCGAGGGGCCGGGCGGCTCCACCCGTTTGGAACCGGCCTGCTCTTATCCTGTTCGGGAGGGTATGACGGCACGCACCAACACCGCTGAGGTTCGCAATGCCAGGCGCACTATTATAGAGCTCATCCTGGCTAATCACCCGCACAGTTGCCAGACCTGCATTCGTAATGGACGCTGCCAGTTGCAATCGCTGTGCCGTGAATACAGCATCAGCGAGTACAAATATGAGGGCGAGAGGCGTCATTTCAAACAGGATGTTTCCTCTGAGGCCATTACCCGGCACCCGGAGTATTGCATTCTCTGCGGTAAATGCGTCAGGGTTTGCCGGGAAGTACAGAAGGTCTATGCTCTGGATTTCGTCAACAGGGGGTTCTCTACGGTAGTTTTACCTGCTTTCGACCGTGAACTCAGCCAGAGCGTCTGCGTCTTATGCGGTCAGTGTCTGCTGAAGTGTCCTGTGGCCGCCATCAGGGATAAGAGCTATATATCTCAGGTAGAGGAGGCGCTAGAGAATCCCGATATCTATTGTACGGTACAGGTAGCACCTGCTATCAGGGCGTCTATCGGTGAGATGTTCGGCCTGCCACCGGGTACCTTGCTGACCGGCAAGGTGCCTTCTGCGCTGCGGCGTTTGGGCTTTGACAAGATTTTCGATACGGATTTCGGTGCCGATATGGCCGTTATGGAAGAGGGTTATGAGTTGCTGGAGCGGCTCAAAAACGGTGGCCCCTTTCCGTTGATAACCAGTTGTTCTCCGGGCTGGGTCAAATTCATGGAACAATTTTATCCGGAATTTATTTCCAATATGTCTACGGCTAAATCGCCGCAACAGATCACCGGTGTTCTGACCAAGACCTATTTTGCCGAACAAGCCGGTATAGACCCATTACGCATTTTTAATGTTGCCGTCATGCCCTGTTCGGCCAAGAAGTTTGAAATCAAGCGTCCGGAGATGATGCTTGCCGAAGGCTTGCCGGAAGTGGATGCGGTGCTAACCACCAGGGAATTTGCCGATCTCTTGCATCTGCATGAGATAAATCTGCCCTCGCTGCCGGATGAAGATTTTGATCCTATTCTGGGTATGAGCAGCGGAGCGGGTGTCATGTTCGGAGTTACCGGCGGCATGATGGAGGCCGCTCTGCGTACTGTCGGTGCAGTTTTAGATCCTGAGGGGGGGGAGCGGCTGGAATTTCCTATTCTGAGGGGCTTCGGCGGCATCAAGGCAGGCTCTATTCTTATTGGGAAACAAGAGTATCGTATCTGTGTCGCTCATGGTCTGGGCAATGCGCGGCAGGTTCTGGATGCCGTCAGGGAAGGACGGGAGAAATACCATTTTCTGGAAATCATGGCCTGTCCCGGCGGTTGCATCGGCGGCGGCGGACAGCCGTTGCCCACCGACGATACTATTCGCAGGCAACGTATAGAAGCCATCTATGCTGAGGATCGCGGCAAGGCGGTACGCTGTGCTCATCTTAATCCTGCGGTACGCCGTATATATGAGGAATTTTTAGACGAGCCCCTAAGCGAAAAGGCTCATGAGCTGTTGCATACCAGCTATCAGCTCAGGATGCCCAGAGGAGTATGAACGAAAGGAGGAACTATGGCCAGGGCAGCTCTTATTCTAAACCCTGCGGCTGGGCAGGGACGCCCAAAAGTCGCTCGTGATAGGCTGATGCATATAATGAGCGAGGTTGGCCTGGATTGCCGAATCAGCCTGACGGGAGAGCCCGGTGACGGACTCAGGCTGGCTCGCGAGGCGGCCGGCGACGGCTATGATCTGGTGGTGGCCGTAGGCGGCGATGGTACGGTAAATGAGGTTGTCAACGGTCTGGCAGGTTTGGATACGCCTTTAGGAATTCTACCGCTGGGTTCGGTCAACGTTCTGGCCCGGGAGCTGGCTATTCCGCTTGATCTGCCTCGTGCAGCCCGAGTATTGGTGGACGGCACTCTCCGTAGAATAGATCTGGGTATGGCGGCAGGGCGCTATTTCACATTGATGGCCGGCTTTGGCTTCGATGCTGAGGTGGTTTCCAATGTTCATCCGCCGGTGAAAGATATTATCGGGCCTTCTGCTTACGTGCTGAAGAGCCTGGAAGCGCTGACCTATTATCAGGCCACGGAGATGAGCATTGAGATGGACGGCCGAACTTATCAAGCTAAAGCCTTTGCTGCTATTATCGGTAATTCATCTATGTACGGTTATCCGTTAAAGGTCACTCCCCATGCCTGCATGGATGACGGGCTTCTGGATATATGCATTTTCGAGCGTCCCATGACCGATCGCATCGGTTTTCTGCATCAGATGGTGGATATATTCAGAGAGCGCCACCTTCATCATCCGGATGTGCAGTACTTCCGTGCTCGCCATGTGGTCATAGAATCAGAGCCGGAGGTCATGATGCAATTGGATGGCGATCTCTTCGGCAATACTCCTGCGGAGGTGTCCATAGTACCACGTTCTCTGCCCCTGATGGTGCCGTGTTTTCCTTGACATACCTAGCCGGCAATTATATACTATATTAGGATTTTTACAGGCGCCCCGGGCTAGCTTGGGGCGCTAATTATGCCTGTAAGAGGATAGGGTCTATGACCGGTTTAGGCATTATGGGTGGTACGTTCGACCCCATTCATAACGGGCATCTGGCTGCTGCAGAGGCGGCGCGCGAGCATTGCAAGCTTGACAGAGTAATCTTTGTCCCGGCAGCTAATCCGCCGCATAGGTTGAGTATGCCTGTGGTCGGCGCTGAGGATAGATATCTGTTGACAGCGCTGGCGATTGCCGGTAATCCCTGTTTTAGCGTATCAAGGGTGGAATTAGACAGGCCGGGTTCCTCATACGCCTACGATACGGTGAGCCATTTCCGACGATTATATAAACCGGAACGGTTATATTTTATTACCGGTATGGATGCCGTGCTGGAGGTCGAAAGTTGGTACCGGGTAAGTGATCTAATGTCTCTTTGCCGGTTTATAGCCGTCACTCGTCCCGGATATGCAATAGATGCGCTGGCACAGCGGGTATCCGAAGAATATCTGCCGATGATAGATGTGATCGCTACTCCGGGTATAAATATCTCCTCTACAGCTATTAGGGAGAGATTGCGCACAGGAAGATCGATTAGCTATCTGGTACCGGATATTGTAGCGGATTACATACTAAAGGAGGAGCTTTATATTAACTAAATTGATAGATGGTCCGGATTGCAAATATGCCATCATATTTACTATATTTATGTAGCTGAGGAGAGGATCATATGGCTTTTAGTGGAGATAAGGTTGTAGAGTTTCTCAAGCCGGGCACCGTTCTCCGTAACAGATATCGGATAATCTCTGTCGTTCAGAAGGGTGCTTATGGTATAGTATATAAAGCAGAAGATTTGAAGACCTCTTCGATCTATGCCGTCAAGGAGATGATCAGCAACTTTACAGAATCTTCAGACCGGGAAAAGACAAGGCTCTTCTTTGAAAGAGAGGCACGGTTGCTTTCGCAGATAACTCATGAGAGCATTCCGCATTTATATAATTATTTTGCAGATAATGGTATCTATTATCTGGTAATGGACTATG
Source organism: bacterium UBP13_UBA5359 (assembly GCA_002410925.1). Classification (GTDB taxonomy): domain Bacteria; phylum UBP13; class UBA5359; order UBA5359; family UBA5359; genus UBA5359. Next base: position 66,796 of record DHPR01000019.1, on the reverse strand, counting down.
TTGAGGGCATAAACCTGTCGCAAGTAGTCTCTCGTCACAAAGGCAAGCATCTGTCTGAGAGAGAGGTCCTGGAATGGGGTGCTTTGATCAGCGATATATTATCTTACTTGCATTCGCTTCCGGAGCCGATAATCTTCAGAGATCTAAAACCCGCAAATGTGATGTTAACGCCGGATAAGCGGATAGTTCTGGTGGATTTCGGTTTGGCCGGGATGATAAAGCAGAGCAAGAAAGGTGCTCCCCGGGGCGGCACTCCCGGATATGCCGCTCCCGAGCAGTATATGGGTTATGCTGAAGCCAGAAGCGATGTCTATTCTCTGGGCGCCACATTGTACTATATGCTATCCAAGAAGAAACCGGATCGCCGGGGCAAGGCTGTCCAGGTCGAGCCGGTACGCAAGCTGAATTCGTCGATATCCTCCATGACCAACGCACTGGTTATGAAAGCTATCGAATATGATATCAGCCATCGTTTTCAATCTGCGGAAGAGATGGGTGACAAGATCAGAGCTATTCTGGATTTGGGAACAGTTATCTGCCCCGACTGCAAGAGTATCAACCTGAAGGGGGCTTCTGCTTGCTTTGAGTGCGAAACCTCTTTGACTCAGGTAGAGCAGAATAATGTCTTCAATGGGCAGGCCTTTGTCTTTCGCTCCGGACAGCAGGCCGGTAATCCTGATGAGTTGCTTGCTATTGCTGAGAATAATCCTGAGGATGGTATTTATCATCTCAAACAGGGCCATTTTGAAAGTTGGTTTGAGTATATAGGGGAAGAACAGTTAGCTAGAATTGCCAGACGCATGCGAGTGCAGGGTGGAAATATGGAAGAGAGCTTGAAAAAGTTCTTGAAATATGCCAGATTATAGCAGGAGCTGATGCTGTGTGCGCCGAAATCGCGGTTTTGATTATAAGGGGGTTATAGATGCTGCCAGCGTAGGCATTGCTATGGTTCTGGCAACAGTTATCGGCTTTGGTATAGGTTATCTGTTGGATCGGCGTTTGGGCACAGAACCCTGGTTGACGGTATTATTTACAATCGTGGGAATGATTGCAGGCATAATCAATCTTTTTGAAATTGCTGCTTCTTTGGGGAGAAGAAAGTGATCTCTTTATCGGTACTCTTTATAAGCCTGATAATGGGCATCTGTATAGGTATGCTCGGGGTATGGTTGTTGCATATCATAACAGCGGGGATTGAACGTAAGGAACATTTCAATTACGTTAAAGCGATATTATTATGTTTCGGGCGTTTTTTACTCTATGCCATCGGGTTGGCGATCTCGGTATTATGGCTGCATCTCAATCTGGTGATAATGCTGGCCGGTATCGTTCTGACGGATATCGTATATGTAATTATCAGCTATAGAAAATCGCGGCGGAAAGGGGCGGAAAGAGATGCACGGTGCCTTTGAAACCCCTGTTTTAATCAATATTCCCGGTGTCCCGACAATTATTACTATGACCTGGCTGGCCATGCTCATTCTCATTGTTCTCAGCCTGGCGGTCGGAAGGAGGCTATCTGTGGTGCCGGGACCACTTCAAAATGCTTTTGAATTCATTATGGAATTCTTCACGCATATGGTTGAAACTATTATGGGTCCGGCGGGCGCCGGCTTTATTCCCTTTCTGGGAACGCTCTTCCTGCTGATATTAATATGCAATATTATGGGCATAGTACCGGGTTTGAGTGCTCCGACTGCTTCACTCAACACCACTGCGGCTCTAGCGTTGGTAGTATTCATAGCCAGCCATTATTACGGTGTAAAGAATCGTGGACTTAAGGGATATATACGGCACTATACCGGGGATTCGATCTTTCTGGCGCCGCTGATGTTTTTCACGCACTTTATCGGTGAGTTAGCCAGGCCTTTTTCACTGGCTGTAAGGCTCTTCGCCAACATAGTGGGGGACGATCTTTCGCTGGCTATTATCCTGGCCATTTTGCCGCTGATAGCCAAGCTGATATTGCCGCTGCTGTTACCGCCTTTTATGATGCTTATCGGAATGCTTATAGCTTTTATTCAGGCGTTGGTGTTTGCCATACTGGCGGCAATTTACATGGCTGATTTGGCGGGGTTTAGCGAAGCGAATGAGATATCTCAGAGCAATGAATAAAGAACTAAAGAAAGAAATAACTTGAATGCAGAGATGTAAAATCCGGAATTTTGCATTCAAAGTAGGGGGTAGGTAAGATGGAGGGAAAGATTCTTTTCGGTATCATTACCATGTTGGCGGCTTCATTTTCGCTCTGCCTGGCAGCTATTGGAGCTGCTATCGCACAGGGAAAAGTTATAGCCAGGGGGCTTGAAGGGATGGCTAGAAATCCTGAAGCAGCCGGTGATATCCGAACCAGTATGATTTTGGGTATCGTTCTTATTGAGGCGCTGGTTCTTTATGTGCTATTGGTCTCTCTGCTGCTTTTGTTTGCCAATCCTATGTACGCCAGAATTTTTGGTTGAGAGGTTGAATAGTCTTGTTTGAGATCGACTGGAAATTATTGCTGCTGCAGATGGGCAATTTTCTATTTCTTTTGGTTATATTGCGCTTGATATTGTTCAAGCCTCTTAGTGAGATATTAGCCAGAAGAAATGCTGAAATTCATGGCCTTTTATCGCATGCATCCAGAGAGAAAACGGAAGCTGAGAGATTGCGTCATGATTATGAAGCAAAGATAGCATCTGCCTCAGAAGAGGCTCAGCGCATAATAAGTCGGGCAAATCAGACGGGAGAGACCATACGCAATGAGATCAGGCTAAAAACCGAGCAGGAACGTGCCAAGCTGATGGAATTAACCAGGGGTGAATTGGAAGAACAGCGGCGCGTTGTCGAGGAGCAATTAAGAGAGAAAGCCTCTGAGATGTCCGTCGATATTGCTGCCAGGGTTCTCTCCGATATGCTGGATGAAGAGAACAGAAGGCATTTGACGGAGGAAATGATAAAGAGGGTTAAAAATGGCGGCCGATAAAAGCTATGCCAGAGCTGTTTTTGAGCTGGGGCAGAGCCGTGACAGATTAGACGCATATGGTGACGGCTTGGCCAAGGCGGTCGGTATCCTGAAGCAACATCCGGAATTGGTAGAGTTTTTCAACACCCCTTCTATCGCGGATGCGGAGAAGAAGACACTGATTGAGGATATCAGCGAGGGGCATGTTCCGATGACGATTCTACGCCTGTTCTACTTGCTGATAGATAAGGGACGAGTCTCTTTGCTCTCTAAAATAAAGGATGAGTATGACAAAATGGTTCTGGCTTCTCGCAACAGGATCGTTTGTCAGGTTGCTGTGGCAGCGGAGTTGGAGGATTATAATGAACTGACCGAGTATCTATCCGGATTGACCGGGGCGGAAGTGATACTGGAAGTTTCAGTTGATCCTTCTCTTCTGGGAGGCTTTATAGCCCGCGTAGGAGACAGAATAATTGATGCCAGCATCAAGGGTAATCTGAATAAAATGCGACAGAGCATCTGGCAGGGAGTGTGAGTGGTATGCCGCTTTCAGCGGAAGAAATAAGCTCTGTCATAAAACGACAGATAGAGCGTTATGCGGTTGAAATAGAGGAAACAGAGGTAGGTACCGTTATTCAGGCCGGAGATGGTATAGCTACGCTGTATGGTCTGGATAATGTTATGTCCGGGGAATTGCTATCCTTTCCTGGCGGCATTTACGGCATGGCCCTGAACCTTGAAGAGGAGATGGTGGGCAGCGTTCTGTTTGCTTCCACTTCCATGATCAGGGAGGGGGATGTTGTTCATCGTACCGGGCGTGTGGTCGAGGTGCCGGTGGGCGATTCTCTGGTGGGGCGCGTTGTCAACGCTTTGGGATATCCTATAGACGGTCTGGGGCGTATGCGCATAGATCGCTATCGTCCGGTGGAGGCCCAGGCTCCGGGCGTAGTGGATAGAACTCCGGTCAGGACCCCTTTGCATACGGGTATCAAGTCTGTTGACGCGCTTGTGCCTATAGGACGCGGGCAACGTGAACTAATAATTGGTGATAGGCAAACCGGGAAAACGGCTTTGGCCATAGATACTGTTCTCAGCCAGCGAGGTCGTGATGTCATCTGCATATATGTGGCTGTGGGCCAAAAAGAAACGACAGTAGCTCAGGTGGTAGAGGTATTACGGCGTGAAGGTGCTATGGATTATACTACGGTGGTATCCGCTTCAGCCAGCGAGGCCGCTCCGTTGCAGTATCTGGCTCCTTACTCAGGTTGTGCCATGGCCGAAGAAGTAATGTACAACGGCAACGATGTGCTGATAATTTATGACGATCTCTCCAAACATGCCAAAGCATATCGCGAGATGTCTCTTTTGCTTCGTCGCCCACCGGGACGCGAAGCCTATCCGGGAGATATTTTCTATCTGCATTCCAGATTGCTGGAGAGAGCTGCCAATCTGAGACCGGAATTAGGTGGTGGATCGATGACAGCACTACCCATTGTCGAGACGCTGGGAGGAGATGTATCGGCTTATATACCTACGAATGTGATCTCCATTACCGATGGTCAAATATTCCTTGAAGCAGATCTTTTCTATTCCGGCATACGTCCGGCTATTAATGTAGGTCTCTCCGTATCACGTGTTGGCGGGTCTGCTCAAACCGGGGCTATGAAACAGGTGGCACACCGTTTGCGCCTGGACCTGGCCCAGTACAGGGAATTGGCGGCATTTGCTCAGTTTGCTGCCGAATTAGATAAGGTTACACGTGCTCAGTTGAGCCGTGGGGAGCATATCGTAGAGGTGCTGAAGCAGCCTCAATATCAACCCATGGACCTGGCTGAGGAGGTTGTTTCTATATTTATGGCTGTAAACGGTTATCTGGATGATTTGGAGCTGGGGCAGGTTGCGGACTTTGTCAACGGTTTTCTCCACTTTGCTGCGGCGGAATTTCCATATATATCACAGAGTATCAATGAGAAGAAGGTAATCGATCCGGAGACGGAAACGGCGTTACAGAGGGCAGTAAAGACCTTCAAGAACAGATTTACCGGAGGGGAAACTAAATAATGGCTGGCGTGGGAGGCATGCGTATAATTAAAAGGCGTTTGAAAGTGGCTCAAAGCACGCAGCAGATAACTAGAGCCATGCAGCTTATAGCAGCCTCCAAGCTACGTCGGGCTGAACCACATATGCGCCAGGCGATCAACTATTATGATAGCCTTGTTGAAGTGCTGGCGGCCGCTAGAGCAGCGGGATGCAAGCAAGGGTTTACCCTGGCCGCACCCAGGAATGAGGGTGATACCCTGGTTTTGCTTGTAAGCGGAGACAAGGGACTTTGCGGCGCTTACAATGATGCTGTAGTCAAGAAGGGGCTTGAGGCGGCTGAAGGATCACAGCGTTTTATAGTAATCGGGCTCAGGGGGCGTGACAAATTGGCCCGTGCCGGAATTATCCCCGGCCCCGGGGATTTCTATGAGGCCAACAAGCTGACGCTTTTAGCGATCAAACGATTATCCGAATCCCTTATTGAGAGGTTTATTCAAGATACCTCGATAAGAAGGATTTGCCTGGTTTACACGCATTATTATTCGGCTCTTAGTCACGATCCTGTAATGGAGGATATTTTGCCGGTTTGCCTCCCTGAGCCGGTTGGTCCGGAGCCGTTAGCGGAGCCTGATACCATAGATCTCATTGGCGGCATATTGCCGGCAATGGTGGAGGCGCGTATCTACAGTGCCATCATGGTATCTGTGGCCGCTGAGCATAGCGCCCGGCGTATGACCATGAGCTCCGCTACCGATAATGCCCAAGAAATGATAGATAATTTAAGAAGAATGTATAACCGCGAACGCCAGGCTGCTATTACCAGAGAGATCATAGATATAGTCGGCGGCGCGGAGACTGCAGGCAGGTGAAAAGATGGAAGTTGGGAAGATAGTCAGGGTGGCTGGACCCGTGATAGATGTCGAATTTCCTGCAGGAAATCTTCCGGCCATATACAATGCTCTTTCGGTGGAGCCGTCGGAAGGCGAAGGCAGGGCACCGTTAATTGTAGAGGTTATACTGCAGATAGGCAATAATAAAGTCAGAGCCATCGCCATGGGGCCGACGGAGGGCCTGACCCGGGGCATGGATGTAATTGATACCGGGGGTCCCATAAAGATAGGAGTAGGCCTGGGAACGCTGGGGAGAGCAGTTAATGTTTTGGGGCGACCGATTGATGGCAATGGCCCCATAGAGACTGCTGAAGAGTGGCCTATACATCGAGCTGCGCCTACTTTGATGAATATAGAACCGGTAGAGCAGGTGTTCGAAACAGGTATCAAGGTCATAGATCTTCTGGCTCCTTACCCTAAAGGCGGCAAGGTGGGGCTCTTCGGCGGCGCCGGTGTGGGCAAGACTGTTTTGATCATGGAACTTATCCGTAATGTTGCTACCGAACATGGCGGTCTCTCCGTCTTTACAGGTGTGGGAGAGCGTACCAGGGAGGGTAATGATCTCTGGCTGGATATGAAAGCTTCCGGTGTTCTGGAGAAGACCTCTTTAGTGTTCGGGCAGATGGATGAGCCGCCGGGAGTCCGCTTCAGAGTGGGGCTTGCAGGATTAACGCAGGCTGAGTACTTCAGGGATAGAGAGCATCAAGATGTTCTGCTGTTCATCGATAATATCTACAGGTTTGTTCAAGCCGGATCGGAGGTATCGGCGCTTCTGGGGCGCATACCTTCGGCTGTGGGCTACCAACCTACTCTGGCTACCGAACTGGGCTCCCTTGAGGAGAGGATAGCCTCCACACGGGATGGATCTATTACCTCGGTCCAGGCCGTTTATGTACCAGCCGATGATATAACTGACCCTGCTCCGGCAACGACCTTTGCGCATCTGGATGCGACCACCGTTCTTTCCAGATCTCTGGTGGAGATAGGTATCTATCCTGCTATAGATCCGCTGGAGTCCTTCTCCAGGCTGCTTCAACCGAGCGTGGTAGGCCGGGAGCATTACGATGTTGCCCGCGGTGTGCAGAATGTTCTTCAACGTTACCGAGAATTGCAGGATATCATTGCCATCCTGGGTATGGAGGAGCTTTCCGAAGAGGATAAGCTTATTGTGTCTCGAGCCAGGAAGGTACAGCGCTTTCTCTCTCAACCTTTCTTTGTAGCTGAAACCTTTACCGGTATTCCGGGAAGATATGTTCCCCTGGAGACTACTATTGCCAGTTTCGAAGCTCTGCTTGCCGGCGAGGCGGATGATTTGCCGGAGCAGGCCTTCTTTATGGTAGGCGATATAGAAGAAGCCAGGAATAAAGCCGGAATGGCTCAGGAGTAAGTTATGGCAACATCTTCCGGCATGATCAATGTCAGCGTTGTTATTCCGGAGCGCATAGTCTTTTCCGGCAAGGCTACATATATCAGCTTGCCCGGGCAGGAGGGTGTGGTAGGTGTTTTACCCGGACACACCAGACTGGTGCTGGCTCTGGATATCGGCGAACTGGTGATAAAAACACCGGAGGGAATGCGGAAGGTCGCTATTGGCAGCGGATTTGCCTTGATAGAGAAGGATAGAGTCAGTGTTGCGGCAAAGGTTGCCGAACTGGCGGAGGAGATAGATATTCGCCGGGCCGAAGAGGCTAAGCGCCGAGCTGAGGAAGCTTTGGTAAGGCAGGTTTCCGGCATTGATTTTGTTGGTCTGGAGGCGGCGCTGCACAGGGCCATAACCCGTATCAGAGTTGCCGGCGGCAAATAACATTTTGGATTGGCAGGAAAAGCAAGCGCCGATAGAGAAGTTAAATAAACAACTATTAAAACGGGAGAAATTAGAATATAAAATTTAGGAATAGGCGGCTTCTGATTTCACCCACAGAGGAAAAGCTTTTGGAGAAGATAATTATTGGCGGTGGCAATCGTCTCTGCGGAGAGGTTCTGATAAGCGGAGCCAAAAATGCAGCCTTACCCATCATGGCTGCTTCTTTATTGGCTTCTACACCCAGCACGTTGAATAATATTCCCAGACTGACGGATATCTCTACCATGACAGATGTTCTCAACGAATTTAGCGTCAAGGTTATAACTGCCGGGAATCGCCTGGTCGTTTCTCCTGAGAATTTTGCCTTGAGTTTGGTGCCTTACGAATTAATGAAGAAGATGCGTGCCTCCGTTCTGGTGGTTGGCCCTCTTTTAGCACGCTTCGGCTCTGCCAAAGTCTCTCTGCCCGGCGGCTGTGCTATCGGTTCCAGGCCGATAGATCTGCATATCAAAGGTTTCCAGGCATTGGGAGCCGAGGTCTCCATGGAACATGGCTATATTCATGTCTGGGCCGATAAGCTGCACGGCGGGCGTATTTACCTGGATATTCCCAGCGTAGGAGCAACTGAAAATATTATGATGGCTGCATCGCTGGCTGAGGGTAGGACAATTATTGAGAATGTGGCTGAGGAGCCGGAGATTGTGGATCTGGCCAACTTTCTGAATTCTATGGGTGCCTGTATAAAGGGTGCGGGTACCAATATAATCGAGATAGAGGGCGTGAAATCTCTACATGGTGTGGAATATACCATTATTCCGGATAGAATAGAGGCCGGAACTTATGCCGTGGTGGCTGCTATCAGCAAGGGCGAGGTTAGAATACGGCATATCGATTTTGATCATCTTAAGCCTATAACCACCAAGTTAAAGGATGCGGGCGTTCATATTGAAGAGATAGAGAATGGGCTTCTGGTAGCTGTTCGAAACAGATTAAATGCCGTAGATGTCAAGACTCTTCCGTATCCCGGCTTTCCCACCGATATGCAAGCGCCATTGATGTCCCTGATGTCGCTTGCTGATGGCATCAGTGTCTTTACAGAGACTATTTTTGAGAATAGATTCATGCATGTCAGCGAGATGAAGCGTATGGGTGCGGATATCAGAGTGGAGGGGCATAGCGCCATTGTCAGAGGAGTGGAACGCCTGACCGGAGCCCAGGTAACCGCCCCCGATCTCAGAGCCGGCGTAGCTCTTATACTAGCCGGCCTGGCTGCCGAAGGTGTTACCGAGATTACCGGTATAGAGCATATAGATCGTGGTTATGAAGATATAGAAGCCAAATTGACTGGTTTAGGGGCTACTATCAGTCGGTCGGCATAAATTAGGTTGGGAATGTTTTGTGACTCATTGCCGAAGTTTGAAAAACGGAAGCCAGAGATCGAAATTTAATAATTTGGACGGATCAAGACCTGTAACGGTAAGTTTTAAACGTAGAATCTTAGGGAAAGATTAATATAGCTTAGCTAAGGTGGTGGCGCATGTGCGTAAATACGGCATATACATTTTATTGCTCTCTTTATCCTTCTGTTTGGGGCCCAGCCAAGCCTCAGCCCAGCAGGGTTATGAGCTTAAAGGGGGGTATGTGTCTACCGATAACGGTACCGGCTGGGTTGCCGGCGCCGGCCTGGTAGTATCGCATACCAATACGACTGAAACTATCTTTGCCCTGGAGCGCTATATTACCACCGATACGGAGGATATTACGGGGGTGAGCCGAGAAACTCAGGTAACCGCTTGGCCAATTACTCTGACCAATAAGGTCTTCTATCCCGGCACCCGCTTTTACTATGGCACCGGATTGGGTGTCTACTTTTCGACCACGAAGATTTTGGAAGATAGCATAGAGGTGGCTTCCGTATCCGAGACCAATATCGGCTACCATCTCCTGGCCGGCTTTCAGCTAAGTGCCGGAACTCGTTTGGAGGGCAAGTATTTTCAGGGTGGCTCGGATGCCGGCAATGGCTTTACCTTGACGTTGAATAAGATGTTTTAGAAGTGTCTTTTCATAAATTTTTAACGGCCGTCTCGGCTAGCCTATAAACTTCCTTCAACGGTAGGCCGCTTTGCTCCGACAGAGAGCGGCAATCTTTGTACTCCGGGGCAATGTTGGCTATCTTGCCGTCCTTCAATCCCAGCTTGACCTTGATCTTGCTGCCGGCTATGATTACTTCTATTGTCTTTCGCTCCAGGCAGGTCCTCGATGCTTGAATACGCCGCAGGCCCAGGCTGGTGCTCTCTGCCAAGATGATATTTTCAATAATGTTCTCCTTGCCCAATGGGCAGATGGTTGCCAGCAATACGGCCGGGCGGCTGTTCTTGACGATGCAGGGCGTAAGCGTAACTTCCAGAGCGCCGGCGGCATAGAGCTTTTCCATCAGATATTCGTAAATTTCAGGGTTCATATCATCTATCAAGGTCTGCAGGATAATCGTATCCAGAGCTTCCGGCATATCGACTGCCTCTCCGATGAAGATGCGCAGGAGGTTAGGAATGCGCCTGGCAATGGTGCCGGCTCCATAGCCGATAACTTGGCTGTTCATGGCCGGTATCGGGCCGACGGAACAGCAGAGAGCAGCTACTATGGCTGCACCCGTGGGTGTTACCGTTTCTCCTTCTTCAGAAAAAGCATAAGTGGGCAACCCTTCCAGCAGCTTGACCGTAGCCGGAGCAGGCAGGGGAATAATCCCATGGGCACACTTCACAAAACCGCGCCCCAGCGGCAGGGGGGAGACAATCAGCTTCTCGATGCCCAGGGAATACAGGCCTATACAGCTACCGATTATATCCAGGATGGAATCTACCGCTCCTACTTCATGAAAATGAACCTTTTCAGGTACTGTCCCATGTACCTCAGCTTCCGCCTTTGCCAGACGATCGAAGATGGCTGTGCTCATAGATATAACTCTGTCAGGCAGGCCGCTGTCGGCTATCATAGACAGAATATCGTTCAAATGCCGGTGGTGGTGAAGATTTTTATTTACCTCTATGCTGACCCTGGTGGCCGATATGCCGGACACGGTTACTTTTTTTGCAGATAGAGTATAGCCGTGTAAATCCAATCTGGAAAGCTCGCTTTGTAGATACTCCATATTCAGGCCCGCATCCAGTAGCGCGCCGAGAGTCATATCTCCACTGATGCCGGCAAAGGCATCAAGATAAGCTATTTTCATGAGAGAATCCTTTCACGACCAATTTTATAAACGACTATTTATAAGTCCGGCGAAGTATCCGGCCCCAAAGCCGTTATCTATATTAACTACCGTAACGCCGGCAGCACAGCTGTTCAGCATGGAGAGCAGAGCCGCCAGGCCCTGAAAGCTGGCGCCATAGCCGATACTGGTGGGTACGGCGATTACCGGGCTTTCTACCAGCCCACCGATTACACTGGCCAGTGCTCCCTCCATGCCTGCAACCACAATCAACACCTTGGCTGAGGTCAAAAGCTCCATCTTGTCCAGCAGTCGGTGCAGACCAGCCACTCCGACATCGAAAAGGCGCTCGACTCGATTACCCATAACGGCAGCTGTAACAACGGCTTCTTCAGCAACCGGTATATCGGCTGTACCGGCAGAGACCACGGCTATCAGCCCTTTCCCTTCGCCGGGTTGCGGTAAAGATGCATTGAGAGTGATTATGCGGGCTGAACGATGATAGGCAGCTTCATGAATCTCTCGCCGGATATAATCATAGAGAGAGGGTTCTGCTCTGGTAGCCAGCACCGGTTCTCCATCGGCCGCCGCTCTCTTCATGATGGCGACAATATGCTCCGGTGCTTTGCCTTGGCAGAATATTACCTCGGGAAAGCCTGTCCGGAGATGGCGATGATGATCTATTCTAGCGAATTCCAGGTTCTCATACGGAAGATGTTTGAGACGCTGCATAGCTTCATCGATCTGCATCTCGCCGCTCTTAACGGCTTTCAATATATGTTCGATATGCTCAATTTGCATTTCGCACCTCAAACACTATATTATTCCGGCTGTGTCGAGGAGTCAAGGGTGCATTCGGGTATCCGGCTGCGGAAAGAAGCCACTATTTCCAAACTTTTTCATAGCTGCCGATAAGTCCATCAGAGGGGGCGGAATATTCGCATCAATGATCTTCTTTCTCTGGATAAATATCGCGGATAGCCAGGTATCAGCCCAACATCCCTTTTATTCCTGTCAGCATTATCTGGGCTGCTATGGAAGCCAGTATTAATCCGGTCAGTTTACTGAGAATGGAGATGCCGGTCTTACCTAGCCAGCGTTCGATATGCCCGGCCACATAAAGGAGTAGACCTACAGTCAGGATAGCGCATAGAAGAGCGCTACCGGCTATCAGCTTTGATGCGATACTCTCCATCTCAACTCCCATAACCAGAAGAACACCGGTAGTAGCCGGGCCTACCGTTATCGGCAACGCCAGAGGAACGACGGCTATGTCGCCGGTGTGGATTTGCTCTTCTTTGCCGCCTGTTCCGCCCTGTACTAAAGCTGCAGCCGATAAGAAGAGCAATGCGCCTGCCCCAATGCGAAAGGCATCCAGGGTTATGCCGAAAATCAGAAAGATATACTTTCCAAAGATATATATAGAGAAGCTGATTGCTATAACGGCCAGTGTTACTTTAAATGCCAGACGCTTCTTTTTATTATCGGTGTACTCATTTGTCAAAGCCAAGAACATGGAGATGACGAAGAAAGGAGTCAAAACAAAGAAGAGCTTCAGGTATTGGCTAATGAAAAGTTGCATCTTACTTCCTCATTTTTAATACGGCTTAATTCTATCAGCTTCAGGGTGTGCAATGCAAGACATGCAAGACAGCCTTATCAGAAAAATATCAGGTTTTTTTGCCTGGATAGCTGCTTCTGAATCTGTAGCAAGCCTACCAGTGCTACAGGTAGCAGTTCTTTTTTCTGGATGCAGCCATATCAATGAGGGTTCGTTGTTTTAAATATGCTTTTATCCTCTGAGAATCATTGGCGCTTAATTCAAGAATCCTTACTCCCGCTTTAAATTTTTTACCCTTACCGGGCAACCTGGCAATATGTATAGCTTCGGCCACAATAACCACAGGTACAACTGTATTGGGTAGTATGAATTTAATCTCCATCCAATCCCCAACAACTATGCCGGCATCCACTTCGATCAGCAGGCCGTACACACCCAGTTCGATCAGCCTGCCTTTGCGCACCTTACGACCGTATTTAACGTCAAGCAATGGATAATTGCCGTCGGTTTGTTCCTGTTCCGAGGAATCTAAAACTCCGGCAGGATCCTCTACGGTTAGAGAATCCATATCATATCTATCCTCCAGAATATTTATATATTTGTATCTGATGGGCAGGTAATTTACTTCTGTTCTGATTTCCCGGCGACGTCCTTGATCGCCGAACTTGCTGCATATAATGTAGAACATAGCAGAAAGGCGCTGCCAAAGTGATTTTTTCTCCGTTGTAAAAGTGAATTCTTTGCTCATATTATTCCTCCCTCTCTTTAAATTAAGGTGATCAAAAGTGCATAAGAATTAATATCAAAATATGGAAGGAACCGAGTAGCTTTCTCCTCTCAGATATATTACTTGCTCTGTTTCATATCTGCACAGGTATTCGGGATACTGTTCCAAATTATCGCCTTCAGGCGGCAAATAGATCGCGATTGTTTTAATGTCGGGCATTTTTCCAAGTGGTTTCTTAATAAAGTATTCGTTCTTTTGAATTGGAATTCCTCTTTGGAAGGGTTTTCTCATGCTTTGTGGAAAATGTATTAGGTACAAAGGAACTAAGCGTTGAAGGATCTATTAATTATGACTATTTCCAGTGATAAGAGCATCAGGCTGGCTGTGGCTCAGATCAATCCTACGGTAGGTGACATTAAGGGTAATCTTAATCTGATAATATCGAATATGCGGCGAGCTGTAGAGGCTGGGGTGCATCTGATTGTTTTCCCAGAGCTGGCTTTGACCGGTTATCCTCCGGAGGATCTTCTCTTCAAAGAGTCCTTTATCGAAGATAATCTGGCCGCTTTGCAGGAAGCGGCGGCAGCCGCAAAGGGAATAACCGCTATTGTCGGTTTTATAGACCGAAGTGATGATATCTTCAACGCTGCGGCCCTCTTACATGATGGCACAGCGGCGGGTATTTACCATAAGCATTTTTTGTCTGATTACGGCATTTTTGATGAGAGCCGTTATTTTGGAATTGGACAGAGTGATTTGATCTTCACCCTGCACGATTTAAAAATAGGCGTAACTATCAGTGAGGATATTCTATATTCGGCTGAACCCCTCCTTGGCCTGGCCGATAAAGGGGTAGAGATGGTCGTTAACATTGCTGCTGAGCCGTATTGTCTGCGAAGAACGGCTCAGCGTGAAAAGCTGCTTTCCGCCAGGGCTTCCGAGCATCTGATGCCTGTTGTTCGTGCTAACCTGGTCGGCGGCCAGGATGAACAGGTCTTTGGCGGCATGAGTACAGCCTTTGACGAATGCGGTAATCTGTTGAACAGGGCGGCTGCCTTTGCTGAGGATCTGCGCCTGATGGAGATGGATCTTAAAGGAGTTCTTCATCAGCGTCTGCGGAACAGCCGCCGGCGCAAGCTTCACTTCTCGAGGTCGGGGGCTGCAGGCGGCATAATTCATTTGGGAGAGCTTCAGACCGAAGTAAAATCGCCGAAGGCAATCCGTAAGCCGGCGTCCCTTCTTCCGGATATGGAAGAGGTGCGTCGGGCTCTCTGCCTCGGTTTACACGATTATGTGCATAAGAATGGCTTTAAAACGGTGGTTATTGGCCTCAGCGGCGGCATAGATTCCGCCCTGGTGGCGGTACTGGCTGCCGAAGCAATGGGAGCAAAGAGTGTGAAATGTGTCAATATGCCGTCACGCTTCTCTGCTGAAATAAGCCGCCAGAGCGCTGCTGAGCTCTGCTCCAATCTCGGTATAGAGATGCTTACGCTATCTATCGACGGCATAATGGAGGACTACCTGACGGAGCTGGCTCCCCTTTTTACGAGCCTGCCCCCCAATATAACCGAAGAGAATATTCAGGCTCGCATTCGTGGTAATCTGCTTTATGCTTTGTCTAACAAATTCGGCTGGCTGGTATTGGCCACCGGCAATAAAAGTGAGATGAGTATAGGCTACAGCACGCTTTACGGCGATATGGCCGGTGGGTTGGCGGTGATCAAGGACTTATCCAAGACCATGGTCTACAGCCTCTCTCGTCATATCAACCGGGAAAGCGAAGTAATACCGGAGATAATTATCACCCGACCACCCTCGGCCGAGCTTCGCCCCGGTCAACTAGACACTGATAGTCTGCCGCCGTATGACATTCTTGATCCCATATTGGAAGCCTATATTGAGGATGAGTTAAGCGTGGATGAGATAACTTTTGCTCCGCGTGAACTGGTAGCCAGGGTGGCGGCTATGGTGAATCGCAACGAGTATAAGCGCCGTCAGGCGCCTCCCGGGATCAAGGTGACTACCAGGACCCTGGGCCGCGACAGGCGTTATCCCATAACCAATCATTACAATTAATTATAAATTTCAGGGGGAAGCAGATGGCTGAGTTGAAAGATATTATCAAGGTTCGCCTGGAGGAGATAGCAAGTGGTGTCGTAAGCCGTAGCCTGGAACTGGATGGCTGGGAGATGCGGGCTGCCAGGCATCTGGGGCCGGAGCGATATGAATATTTTGATGATCGATGGAAAACCCTTAATATCGGGGATATCTGGGGCAGACAGGGGCAGACTCTTTTTATGCGGCGTAAAATAACCGTGCCGCCGGAATGGAAAGGAGAGAGAATAGGCCTGGAACTTCTGACCGGGGGCGAAGGGTTGCTGTCGATCAACGGGGAACCGTTTCATGGCGTGGATGATAATCGCGGCTATATCCTGCTGGCAGCAACGGCCAGGGGAGATGAACAGTATGACTGCTTGATAGAGCTAAAGCCCGGGGATTATTGTGAATACGTCGTGCAGGATTCCCGGAAACCGTATATACTCTCCTCAGCTCGATTGATCGCCATCGATGAGGCTATGGAGCATCTTTGGTATAATTTCAAGGTAATTCATGAGGCGGCGATAACTCAGCCGAATTTGTTGCTGCAGGAAGCTATTCTTGCGGCTATGAAAGAGGCCCTTCATGGCGTGGATTTCAGGGACAAGACTCTTCCGTCTTTCCGAGAGGAACTGGAGGCAGCCTCAAATGCTTTGCAAGAGAAGCTATCGCAGATATGTTTTGCCGACAATCCCGGCAAGATATTCTTTGCCGGACATTCTCATATAGATGTAGCCTGGTTGTGGCCACTTAAAGAGACGGCTCGGAAAGTAGGCAGAACATATTCCACGGTAATGGCGCTGATGGATGAATATCCTGATTATTATTTTGTCTGCAGCCAGGTACCGCTTTTTCTCTATCTTAAGGAGCATTTTCCTACTGTTTATGCCAGAGTAAAGCAGCGTATTGCAGAAGGGCGCTTCGAACCTATAGGCGGCACCTGGGTAGAGAATGACTGCAACCTGGTATCCGGAGAATCGCTGATACGCCAATCTCTCTATGCACAGCGTTTCTTCAAAGAAGAGTTCGGAGTGGACGTCAGGGTGGGCTGGCTGCCCGATGTTTTCGGCTACAGTTGGGCTATGCCGCAGATATATAGAAAGAGCGGTCTGGAATACTTCATGACCTCCAAGATAAGCTGGAACGATACCAACCGCTTTCCCCATAACACCTTCTGGTGGCAGGGTATAGACGGCACCAGGATATTTACCCAGCTTATTCACGGTACCTATAACGCTCTGGTTACGCCGAAAGAGATGCAGCAATTCTGGGATAGCTATAACTCGAAGAGGAGCTGCCCGGAAGTGCTCTCTTCCTACGGCCATGGCGATGGCGGCGGCGGGCCCACCCGGGAGATGCTGGAGTATTTGCCGCGTTTGACTGACATTCCCGGACTGCCCGGAGCATGCACCGGGCGGGTGCACGATCACTTTGACCGTATAGCGGCGGAGACTAAAGATATGCCGGTATGGAAGGATGAGCTCTATTTCGAATTGCATCGGGGGACATATACCAGCCAGGCCTGGAACAAACGTTTCAACCGTAAGAGTGAACTGCTTTACCGGGAGACGGAAATGTATTGCAGTGCAGCTGCCTGGCTGAATCATAAGGCTTCCTATCCGGCAGACGAGTTAAGAACCGGCTGGCAGACAATTCTGCTCAACCAGTTTCATGATATCATACCCGGCTCCTCCATCAATGAGGTCTATAAAGATTCCCGGGTGCAGTATGAGAATATCATAGAAAGCGGAGAGAGATTGCGTCGCAAGGCTCAGGAAGATATAGCTGCAGGGCTGGATACCCGCGGTGACGGGCAGCCGGTGGTAATTTTCAATTCCCTTTCCTGGGAAAGAAGCGATATGGTAAGCATAGAGGCCGGTTCAGGCGGCAATATGGTGGTTATTGATCCGGATGGAAGAGAGGTTCCCAGCCAGTCGGCAGAGGGCAGGCTGGTATTTTGGGCTGACCGCCTGCCCTCCTGCGGCTGTGCCGTTTATAGATTGCTTGAAACCGAGGCTGCTGAACCCAATGATAAAAAAGAGACTTCGAAGATGCCTTTTAAAGTGGAGGGCGGCAGGATAAGCACTCCTTTTTATGAGATGGAAATGGCATCGGACGGCACCATTGCCCGGTTGTATGATCTCATTAACAGCCGGGAAGTGCTGCCGGAGGGCGGCAGAGCCAATCAGTTACAGGTATTCGAGGATAAGCCTACCGCATGGGAGGCCTGGGATATAGAGTTGCAATATCAGGACAAAGTATGGGCATTTACTCCTGCCAGGCCTGTACAGGTGATGGAAAGGGGTCCCGTGCGTCTTCTTCTCAGGCAAGAACTGAAATACGGCAAATCAACTCTTGAGCAGGACATCGTTCTTTATGCCTGTAGCCCCAGGATAGATTTCATTAACAGGGTTGACTGGCAGGAAAGGAAGACCCTCCTGAAGGTCTCTTTCCCTGTAGAGGTACATAGTTCAAAGGCTACATACGAGATAGCCTGCGGTGCCATAGAGCGGCCTACCCACTGGAATACCGGCTGGGATAAGGCCCGCTTTGAAGTTCCCGGACATCGCTGGGCGGATCTCTCCGAGGCGAATTACGGCGTCAGCCTGCTCAATGACAGCAAATACGGCTGGGATATCAAGGATAACGTTATGCGTCTATCGCTGTTGCGTTCTCCGGAGAGCCCGGATCCGGATGCCGACAGGGGCAAGCATCTCTTTACCTATTCTTTATTGCCGCATACCGGAGATTGGAGGAATGGCACACTGCAGGCAGCTCATGGGCTGAATGCACCTTTGACAGCGTTGGTGACCGACAAACATATCGGCACAAACGGTAGCACCTGCTCCTTCTTTCAAATCAGCCGCCCGGGCACGGTTGTCGATGCCGTCAAGCAGGCTGAGGATGGAAAAGGGATCATTGTAAGGCTCTATGAAGCCTATGGCGGCAGAGGCTCGGCTGCGCTGACCTTTGATCGGGCCATAGCCGAGGCCTGTGAATGCGATTTGCTGGAGCGCACTACCGGAGCGGTTGAGCATAACGGCAGTGAAATACGCTTCAGCATAAAACCGTTTGAGATAAGAACATTCAGAATAGCCCTAAGTCAGGACTGATCCGGCAAGAATGGCTCGCGGCTTAAGGTATGGAGGAGAGCGAAGGCCTCTCTTTCTCCGGGAATGGCAGGCCTTTCAGCATAGCTTTATTGCGGAATAGATAGATTCTATCTATTGAAAGTAAAGAGAGCGGAGTAATTATGGTATGGCGACGATAATTTCCAGAGTAATAATCGAACATTATCGCTCTGTGCGCTATCTGGAACTTGAGCCGGCATCTCTTTGCGCTCTGATAGGGCCTAATAACGCCGGTAAAACCAATATACTTAAGGCTATCAATCTCATAATGGGTAACGGCGGTCCGCTGCCTCTGGCAACGCAGGATTACAGTGATGGGGATACCAGTCATCCTGTAAGTGTAAAGCTCTTCTTTACTGCACCTCTTCGCTGCAGGCAGGGTGGCTTCCCTGTTTGGGGCCTGCGCTATTTTTCACCGCCCCTTCAATCTACCGGCGAGGTGCCGAATCCTCAGCTGGATTGCCTTGACGAAGAAGGGAAAATATTAGCCTGCAATCAGGATGACCATGAGCTCTTTCTGCAGGCGAGATCACAGGTGCCCTTTCTCTTTATAGATGCCCGTCGCAGCTTGCTCAATGATGGTTTAGAGGATCATTGGAAGGCATTGCGTAAATTGCTGGAACGCCTGGGCGGCATCGATGGCGAGGCCCGGTTTCTGTTGGAAACAGAGAGTCTTACCGCTGGTGCCGACAGAGAGCGCGATGAAGCCGCCGTTTCAGGTCCCGGCCGCCAGAGCAGCCTGCTGGTGGAAGCACTTAAAGCTGTTAAGGATGCGGATAATGCCGGCGCCGTTATCGCTATTGAAGAACCGGAGATATTCCTCCATCCTCATAGAGAGCGCTTTTTCTATCGTATCCTCAGAGGTCTTTCTATGGCCGGCAATCAAATCTTTTATGCTACTCACTCCAGTAATTTTGTCGATATTCAGTATCCGGAGGATGTCTTCCTTGTCCGGCGTAAACTGGGTGCAGGTACCGTAGTACGCCATAACTTCAAGAGCACCTGGAGTTCCGATGAGCGATTTATGCTGCTGCGCGAGTTTGATTCCCGGCGTAACGAACTCTTTTTTTCCCGCGGGGTGGTACTTGTTGAGGGGGATACAGAACGCTTTCTATATCCTCCCTTTCTGCAGTCACAGGGTATCGATATCGATGAGATCGAGATATCGATAGTCGATGCCGGGGGAAAGGGTAATATGCCGTTGCTGGTAGAGGTGTTGGAATTCTTTGATATTCCTTATGTAGCCATATTCGATTCCGATATGCATCCTGGAAAGGGGCGTAAACGGGCTGACGTCCTTCTTCGTCTCAAACAGCAGGGTGGTCCCAATGCCCGTCTTATCGCCGCTTCTCGCAGCCCCGGACGGCTTTTCGTCTTTGAACCTAATATAGAAGGGGCGCTGGGCTTTAATCCGGAGATGAAAGACAAAGTGGTTTCAGCTGTGCAGTATGTGCAAAATGGCGTTTCATCACAGGCACGGTGCCGCTTGATGGAACCTATAAACGCTTTGCTGGCACAGATAGGGGAGAAAGAGCTGCAATGATGCTTTCTCCATCATGCGGATAATTAGCTTTTCATTATCTCTTGCGCGCAAAGAAGTATCATGCTAAAATTCAAAAGGCAATCAAGGGCTGGCGACTGTTTGCCATGCCGATTAAAGAGTGGGGGGAAGGTAGTGATAGAGCGCTACTCATGCCCTCAGATGAAGGGCATCTGGGAGCAGCAGAACAAGCTGCAGAAGTGGCTTGACGTAGAGATAGCCATATGTGAGGGATGGTCGGAACTGGGGGAGATACCCCGGGAAGCGGTGGCCAGGATAAAGGAAAGGGCCGCCTTTAACTTGCAAAGGGTCGAAGAAATAGAGAAAGAGACCCGTCACGATGTCATAGCATTTATTAAAGCGGTAACCGAAAATCTTGGTGAAGAGGGCAAGTATATACATTACGGAGTAACTTCCTACGATGTAGTCGATACAGCCCTCTCTTTACTTTTAAAGGAATCTGCGGAACTGCTTATTGCAGATATAGAGGCTCTTATAGCTATCATCCGTAAGCGCGCTGCAGAGCACAAGTATACCTTGATGATCGGGCGTACGCATGGCGTGCATGCCGAGCCGATAACCTTCGGTTTCAAACTGGGTGTCTGGCTGTCGGAGATGGAGCGGAATCTGGAGCGGATGCGCCAGGCCCGTGAGATTGTCAGCTACGGCAAGATATCCGGAGCGGTAGGCAATTATGCCAACATCGATCCCCGGGTTGAGAGAATAGTCTGCGATAAGCTGGGGCTTAAGCCCTCGCCGATATCCACACAGATACTGCAGCGTGATCGTCATGCTCAGTATATGACCGCCTTGGCTGTTACAGCCGGATCGCTGGAGAAATTTGCTACCGAAATCAGGAATTTACAACGAACGGAAATATTGGAAGTGGAAGAGATCTTCCGCAAGGGGCAACGCGGTTCTTCGGCCATGCCGCACAAGCGTAATCCCTGGGTGGATGAGCAGATCAGCGGCCTGGCACGGGTAGTCAGGGCCAATTGTCTGCCGGTAATGGAAAGTGAAGTAACCTGGCACGAGCGTGATCTGGCTAATTCCTCCATAGAGCGTATTGTGTTGCCGGACAGCAATATTCTGCTGGATTATATGCTTCGTACCTTTGCGGATATTCTTCAGAAGCTGGTTGTTTACCCGGAGAATATGAGAAGAAATCTTGAAAAGACGCATGGATTAGTCTTCTCACAGCGGACTATGCTGACGCTGGTGGAAAAGGGAATGTCGCGTGAAGAGGCATATAAGCTGGTACAAAAGAATGCCATGCAGGCATGGGAGACCGGCAGCTCGTTCAAAGAGCTGCTGCTGAATGATCCTGGAGTGCGTGAGCATCTATCTGCAGATGAAATAGATAATTTGTTTGATTATAACTACTTCACCAAGCATCTGGATGTGATCTTTGACAGACTGGGGATTTAATAATGATATTGCTGCAGAGCGACATAAGAGAATATTCCGCCTTTATTAAAGGTAAGGTCAGGGATGTTTACGATCTGGGAGAGAAACTGTTGATCGTAGCTACCGATCGCATTTCGGCCTTTGATTCCATTTTGCCTACAGGGATTCCGGATAAGGGCAAAATCCTTACTCAACTTTCTGTGTTCTGGTTCGGGCTAACTGAGGATATTGTGCCTAACCATTTGATCAGTGCCTCTACAGAGGATTATCCTGAACCGTTGCGAGCCTATGTCGATCAGCTGAAAGGGCGCTCCATGCTGGTTAAAAAAGCGGAACGCCTGGATATAGAGTGCGTGGTGCGCGGTTATCTGGCCGGATCCGGCTGGAAAGAGTATCAATCTGCCGGCACTCTTTGCGGCATTCCGTTGCCAGCCGGACTAAACTATGCCGACAAGTTGCCCCAGCCCATTTTTACGCCGGCCTTCAAAGCCGACAGCGGGCACGATGAGAATATCAGCCGGGAGAGGATGGCAGCTCTTATCAGTGAAGACCTGACCTCTCACATAGTAGATATCAGTCTGGCTCTCTATCAATATGCGGCAGATTATGCTCTGGAGCGTGGTGTGATTATAGCCGATACTAAATTTGAGTTCGGGCTGGTAGACGGAGAGCTGACGATAATAGACGAAGTGCTAACCCCGGATTCATCGCGCTTCTGGGATCCGGCAGCATATATTCCCGGTAGTTCTCCCAAAAGCTATGACAAGCAGTTTGTTCGGGATTACCTGGAGGCGATCAACTGGGATAAGGAGCCGCCCGCACCCGGTTTGCCGGAGGATGTTGTAGCTCATACGGCAGATAAATATCGAGAGGTTTATCGGTTGATAACGGGAAAGGAGCCGGGGTAAAGTTATTGCAAAGGCACCGAAGCAATGAGACGTTAAGGGTTTGGACATAGTTTGTATATATTTTGAAATAATAAAGGCGAGGAGTTGGCTCATGTATAGGGCAAAGATTTTTATAACTCTTAAAAAGAGCGTTTTTGACACACAAGGCCAGGTAGTGCGGAAAGCATTACAAGCGTTGAATTTTAGCGGCGTAGAAGATGTTCGGATGGGCAGGTATATAGAGCTGCAATTGAAAGCGGCAGACAGGTCAACGGCTGAAGCGACTGTACGCGATATGTGTGAGCGCCTATTGGTCAACACGGTCATCGAGCAGTACAGATATGAGGTGTCGGAAGCATGAAATTCGGGGTTGTAATCTTCCCCGGCTCTAACTGCGATTGTGATTGCTGCCGTGTGGTGGAGCAGGTCATGGAAGAGCCGGTGGATTTAATCTGGCATGAAGCCGATTCTGTGGATGGATATGATTGCATAATACTTCCCGGCGGTTTCTCTTATGGTAACTATTTGCGTGCCGGCGCTATAGCCAGCCACTCTCCAGTAATGGGAGCAGTGAAAGAGGCTGCAGCTGACGGCAAGCTGGTAATGGGCATATGCAACGGTTTTCAGGTGCTGACGGAAGCCGGGTTATTGCCGGGAGTGTTGCAACGTAATAAAAACCTGCGGTTTATCTGCAAATTCCTCCATCTCAAGGTTGAGCATAATAAGAGCGCCTTTACCAACGCCTGTAGCCCCGGGCAGGTCCTGCGCATTCCCATAGCTCACGACGAAGGGAATTATTATGTCGATCCGAAGGTTCTGGCCGAAATGGAGGAGAAGGGACAGATTCTCTTCCGTTATTGTGATGCTGACGGCATGGTTAGCGCTGAAGCTAATCCCAATGGTTCGTTAGGCAATATCGCCGGCATATGTAATCGAGAAGGCAACGTCATGGGTATGATGCCTTATCCCGAGCGCAGTGCGGAGGAAATCCTGACTTCAGCCGACGGCAGGCTCATCTTTGAGTCTGTGCTGAGGCACTTGAAGGAGCTTTGAAAGTGGGGCATAAAGGCTTGAAGTAATACTTGCAAGCGGACTCTAATACTTAGTGCCTGACTTAAGAGTTCTGCCATAATTCTTGCAAAAGAGGTAGAGTAATGATTGAACCCAAAGTATATAGAGAGATGGGATTGAATGATGCCGAGTATGCGCAGATAGTGGAGATACTTGGTCGCCATCCTAATTACACGGAGGTGGGCATGTATGCCGTCATGTGGTCTGAACACTGCGGCTATAAGTATTCTCGGCCTGTGTTGAAGCTCTTCCCGACCGCCGGTCCCCGGGTTTTGCAGGGTCCCGGCGAAAATGCAGGCGCTGTGGATGTTGGTGATGGCATGGCTGTGGTCATGAAGATAGAGAGCCACAACCATCCCAGTGCCGTGGAGCCGTATGAAGGGGCTGCTACCGGTGTTGGCGGTATTGTTCGTGATATTTTTACTATGGGAGCAAGACCCATGGCTGCATTGAATTCGCTACGTTTTGGGGAATTGAGCGATGCCCGGACACGCTATCTTTTTGACAGGGCGGTGGCTGGCATAGCGGGTTACGGGAATTGTATCGGAGTGCCCTCCGTGGCCGGAGAGGTTTATTTTGACGATTGTTACGAAGGCAATCCTCTGATCAATGCTATGTGCCTCGGGTTGGTGAAAAGCGATAAGATTGCTCGGTCTTCGGCCAGCGGTGCCGGCAATTCGGTAATGTATGTGGGAGCCAAGACCGGTCGTGACGGTATTCATGGAGCCACCTTTGCTTCAGTGGAGTTATCGGATGAATCCGAGGAACGCCGTTCCCCTACTCAGGTGGGGGATCCCTTCACAGAGAAGCTTTTAATAGAAGCTACGTTGGAAGCACTGAATACCGGACATATTGTAGGTATTCAGGATATGGGGGCCGCCGGTCTGACCTGTTCTACTACTGAGATGGCGGCCAAGGGCGACAGCGGCATGGAAGTGGATATCTCACTGGTGCCTCGTCGTGAGGAAGGGATGACTCCGTATGAAATCATGCTGTCGGAATCCCAGGAGCGTATGTTACTGGTAGCCGCTAAAGGACATGAGAATGAAGTCAAAGACATTTTTGAGAAGTGGGGCCTTGATGCGGTAGTTATAGGTAGGCTGACTGATGATGGTATTGTGCGTATCTACGACAACGGTGAGCTGGCGGCAGAGGTTCCGGCCAAGTCTTTGGCTGAAGATACTCCCGTATACTATATGGAGGCCAGAATTCCTGATTATATAGCTCAAGTGAAACATTTTGATAAGGATGAATTGCCCCAAATAGAGGATTTTGAATCTGTACTGGAGGTACTGCTTCGACGGCATAACATAGCTAGCAAGGAGTACATTTATAGGCAATATGATCATATGGCACAGATCAATACCGTCGTTCTTCCGGGTTCCGATGCGTCTGTGCTCAGGCTGAAAGGCACAGGGCGCGGCCTGGCGGTTACTGTGGATTGTAACAGTCGCTATTGTTATCTGGATCCTTACACTGGCAGCGCTATCGCGGTAGCGGAGGCAGCTCGCAACGTAGTCTGTTCTGGAGCCGAACCGGCAGCAGTTACCGATTGCCTCAACTTCGGCAATCCTGAGAAGCCGGAGATATTCTGGCAATTCCGCCAGGCGGTTGAGGGAATAAGCGCAGCCTGCCGTGCCTTTGGAGTGCCGGTAATCAGCGGAAATGTCAGCTTCTACAACGAAAGCCAGGGTGTAGCTATCTATCCGACTCCAGCCATCGGTGTGCTGGGAGTTATAGAAGATATCGAGCGCCGGTGCACTTCGTTCTTCAAAAATGACGGTGATGCCGTGGTCGTGCTGGGCTTCAACGGACCCGGCCTGGACGGCAGCGAATATCTCAAAGCCATGCATGGACGGGTAGCCGGATGCCCCAGCCTGGATCTGGATAAAGAAAAGAGGTTGCAGGCCTGCTGTCTGAAGGCTATACGATCCGGCTTGCTGGCCTCGGCTCATGATATTGCGGAAGGCGGCCTGGCCGTTGCATTGGCTGAAAGTTGCTTCAATACAGAGGGCAGTCATGGTGTATCAGTGGAAATCTCCTCTGACGGATTGCGTCAGGACGATGCTCTCTTTGGCGAGGCTCAATCGAGGATACTGGTCTCCCTTGCTCCATCGAAGCTGGATAAGCTGATGAAGCTTGCTGCTGAGCATGATGTTCCTTTGATGGTGATCGGAGCAGTAGGCGGAAGCAACCTGATTATCGATTTGGATGAAAGCAGGGTCATAGATCTGCAGATAGAAAAAATAGAGAGTGCCTGGAGAGGTTCCATAGAGGAGGCGCTGGCCTGATAGGCCGATATCCGGGCGCATGGCGGTAGCCGGAGTGACGGTGGAGTTATGGATTTAAAAGAGGGCTGGCATGATGAGTGTGGCGTTTTCGGGGTTTATTCTCCGGGCGCAGATGTAGCAAAGATGACATATTTCGGGCTTTTCGCGCTACAACATAGAGGGCAGGAGAGTGCCGGAATAGCCGTTGCAGATGGCAGGAGCATCTTGCTACATAAGGATATGGGGCTTGTTACCCAGATTTTCAAAGAAGATATGCTGAATGGAATGAAAGGGCATATGGCCATCGGCCATGTACGCTATTCTACTATGGGTTCCAGCAAGCTGGCTAATGCTCAACCGCTGATGAT
This sequence comes from bacterium UBP13_UBA5359, assembly GCA_002410925.1. Lineage (GTDB taxonomy): Bacteria > UBP13 > UBA5359 > UBA5359 > UBA5359 > UBA5359. The sequence continues at coordinate 40,851 of DHPR01000019.1, read as the reverse complement.
AGACAGGCCGGCCGGCCAGCTTGTTTTAGGGCATAATGGCAGCATTATTAATGCTTCTATTCTGCGGGCTGAAATGGAAGCTGCCGGGACAAGCTTTGAAACGACCATCGATAGCGAGGTTGCCGGTAAGATACTCGCCGATATGCCTGAATTGGCCTTGGAAGAGGCTATTCCGGCCATGATGGGTAAGGTCGTCGGGGCATATTCTCTGGTAATGATGACCGAAAAAGCTCTTATCGGTGTACGCGATCCTTACGGCGTGCGGCCGCTCTGTCTGGGCAGAATAAACGGTACCGGTTATGTCCTGGCCTCCGAGAGCTGTGCTTTGCATGTAGTGGGCGCTACGTTCGAACGTGAGATCGATCCCGGCGAGATTGTTTTTATCGACGAATCCGGTTTACGCAGTTACAAGGTCGGTACATCTTCTCAGGCCAGCATGTGTATCTTTGAGTTTGTCTATGTGGCTCGGCCTGATAGCCATATCAATGGGCAGTCGTTGCATCTGGCCCGGCGCCGTATGGGCCAATTATTGGCCAGGGAGCATTTTACTGAGGCGGATATAGTTATACCTGTGCCTGATTCCGGTACACCGGCGGCTATCGGCTATGCCGAAGCTTCCCGCATACCCTTTGGCGAGGGGTTGATCAAGAACCGCTATATCGGACGTACCTTTATCCAGCCGGACCAGCGTCTTAGAGATTTGGGTATTAAAATGAAGCTGACGCCGCTGCATGAAGCGCTGGCGGGTAAACGTATTGTGCTGGTGGATGATTCAATTGTTAGGGGCAGCACCAGCAGTAAGATTGTCAGGATGTTGAAGGAGGCCGGGGCTACCGAAGTTCATGTTCGCGTTAGCTCTCCGCCTATCAAGTTTCCCTGTTTCTACGGCATCGATACCGCCGTACGTAAGGATCTGATCGCCTCCTCCAAAGAGGTGGAAGAGATAAGGCAGGAGATAGGGGCTGACAGCCTGGTATATCTTAGTATGGATGGCATGGTGGCGGCAATAGGGTGTGCCAGGCATGAATTCTGTACAGCCTGCTTTAACGGCGATTATCCTATACCTGTTCCTGAGAGGGTCAGGCTCAGCAAGCTTATCATGGAAAGCCAGGAGAAGGATAATGGTGAGAAGAGGCTGTAGAACAGAGAGCGTTTGAAAGCATGAGAGCTATTTGCGAGTTAAGAAGGCAGTCTCTCCTGGAGCTGATGTGCTGCCGAGAAGGATGAACAGGATTGGAAAAGATGATAGAAAATCCAAAATTAACATATAAAGATGCAGGGGTGGACATCGAAGCAGGGAATGAGGCGGTGCGTCGAATAAAGCCCGCAGTGGAATCTACCCGGCGGCCGGAAGTGGTGACCGGCATCGGAGGATTCGGCGGCCTTTTTGCTGTACCGGAACGCTATCGGCAACCGGTGTTGGTATCCGGCACTGATGGTGTGGGGACCAAGCTGCAGGTTGCCTTTATGACAGGTATACATAACACCATCGGCATAGATGCCGTGGCCATGTGCGTCAATGATATTTTAGTTCAGGGCGCCGAACCGCTTTTCTTTCTGGATTATCTGGCGGTGGGTAAGCTGGACCCGGATCGAGTAGCCGATATCGTCGACGGGGTGGCTGAAGGTTGCCGTCAGGCCGGTTGTGCTCTGATAGGCGGAGAAACCGCCGAAATGCCCGGCTTCTACAGGGATGATGAATATGATATAGCCGGCTTTGCCGTAGGTGTGGCAGAGCGTGATCAGATCATTGATGGCAGCACGGTATCTTCAGGAGATATATTAATAGGTTTGCCTTCTACCGGTCTGCACAGCAACGGCTATTCACTGGCTCGAAAAGTCTTATTTGATCTTAGCGGATATTCGGCAGACAATTATGTGGATACGCTTGGGCAGACGGTAGGAGAGGCACTGATAGCTCCTACACGGATATACGTTCTTCCTGTGCTTGAGTTAATGCGCCAGGTCAAAATCAAGGCCATGGCTCATATAACCGGCGGTGGCCTGTTGGAAAATATCCCTCGTTCCTTTTCACCCGGATTGCAGGCTATTCTAAAAAAGGGCAGCTGGCCTGTGCCGCCCCTTTTTCATTTTCTGCAGCAAAGAGGCGGAATTGAAGAGATAGAGATGTACCGCACCTTCAATATGGGGATAGGATTTGTTATAATAGTCGGTAAAGAGAGCGCCGCTTCTGCCATTGAGCGGTTGCAGGAGCTGGGAGAGAATGCCTGTGCGATAGGCGAGATAAGCATCGGTAGAGAGGGTGTGGTTCTTGGCACATGAACAAGCTTATTCGGCTGGGTGTATTGGTATCCGGATCAGGAACCATCCTTCAATCCTTTATAGATGCCGCTGCTAGGAATGAACTAGGGGCTGAGATAGCGGTGGTTATCAGCGATCGGCCTGAATCTTATGCCCTGGAAAGAGCCGGGCAGAACGGTATACCGGCAGTGCTGATAAATAACCGCGACTACTCTGACCGAGAGAGCTTCGAGCGTCGCATGATAGATGAATTGGATGCTTACGGTGTAGAGCTTGTATTTATGGCCGGTTTTCTCAGAGTGCTGACACCGTTCTTTGTGGAGCATTACGATGGTCGTTTAATAAATGCTCATCCGGCTCTGCTGCCGGCCTTTGGAGGAGTCGGTTTTTACGGCTCCAGAGTGCATAAAGCGGTGCTGAAGGCCGGGGTTAAGTTTAGCGGCTGCACAGCTCACTTTGTCACCGCTGAAACTGATGCCGGCCCTATTATCGCCCAGTCCATAGTAGAGGTAATGGATGATGATACGCCGGAAAGCTTGGGAGCCAGAGTTCTTAAAGCGGAACATGCTCTCTACCCTAAGGTGGTAAATCTCTTTGCCGAGGGACGGCTGAAGAGAGAGATGAATAGGGTAATAGTAATATGAAAAGCTAAAAAGCTGAATAGTTGCTAAAATGCGGAGGTGCGAATTATGTTTAGAACTCTAACGTTGGCCCTTGTAACCTTAACCTTCTTGGCGGGAGTAGCATCGGCTGCACCCAGTTTCGACGGTCCTACCGGACTATTTACCATTCCTACGGCTGAAGTTGTGGGAACGGGTGATTTCTCTTTTGGCGTTAACTATAGAGATATAAATGACGGCATAGCGGCAGGTGTTATCAATTATGGTGCCGTCAATCGCCTGGAGGCAGGCATTGCTTTCTTCGATCCTGAAAATGGTGATAACAGCACTTGGGTTAATGCCAAGTATCTCCTTCTGGGCGCTTCGCCTGTTACACCCGCTGTAGCGCTGGGTGTGAAAAACCTGACCTCTGCCAGAGATGTCAATGCCGAATTCTATGCTGTGGCCACTCAGCCCATATCTTTGGCCAAGACTACACTGACTGCCGGATTAGCCCTTTCCGGCAGCGATTCACGTCTCATCGCCGGAGCGACCGTGCCGGTCTTTCCTCGTATACAGGCGGTAGTGGAGCAGAACGAGAATATTAATCTGGGGCTGCGTTTTCAAGCATCTCTGATACCTCTGAATATTGATCTGGCCGTTTTCGATTTGCTGAACGACAAAGATCTGGGTCTATCTGCCGGCTATACGTTGAGGTTCTAAGAATATAAGCTGTGAAACGGACTCAGTGCCGGCATGCGCGAAACGATCGTCAATCTCTTTTGGCACCGGGATTATCGTGGCCCGGATACGCCTGCCAAGTAGTAAGAGGGATAACTATGTTTGAAGCCTTCAAAGAACCCTTGCTGCCAAAGGCTAAATACTATCTTCGTCTGCTATATCACGTTGCTGTGGCCGCCGGCATCATAGCAGGATCGCTGCTGGCGGGGGTTCTTGGCTATCACTTTTTTGAAGGACAGCCGTGGCTGGACGCCATATTGAACGCCGCCATGATCCTGGGCGGCATGGGACCGGTCAATCTCCTTAATACATCTGCAGGAAAGGTTTTTGCCGCTGCTTATGCACTCTTTTCCGGCGTAATCTTTCTGGTTATCGCCGGTATTCTCTTTGCTCCCGTCGTACACCGGTTTCTGCATAAGCATAACATTCAATTAACAACGGATGACGACACATCGGAAGGGACAGATAAATAAAGATCTTTTCATCCTCCGGTACAGGTAAGCCTTATTTCCCTCTATGTTGATTTAAAAATGTCTGTAATTCTTTCAGCTTCCAACTGTTGACGACATCTCTCTTTTCCAGCCAGCCTCGTCTGGCTGTGCCTACGCCAAAACGCATATTATTCAATCCGGATACCTGGTGGGCATCGGAACTGATGGCTATTTTGGCATTCAGCTCTTTTGCTCTTCGGGCATGCCTTCCATCCAGATCCAGGCGGTCAGGCGTGCCGTCTATTTCCAGAATTACCTTTAGGTCTGCAGCTGCTTTGATAATCTTTTCCATATCTATATCATAGGGTTCACGGCTGCCGATGAGGCGTCCTGTAGGGTGAGCAAGTATGTTCAAATACGGGTTGCGCATAGCTCGTATGACTCTCTCTGTGATAAGATCGCCGGATTCTCTCATGCCGGAATGGATAGCTCCCAGAACTATATCCAACTCCTTAAGAAGCTTATCCGGCAGGTCCAGGCTGCCGTCGGCCCGGATATCCACCTCACTGCCCTTAAGCAGTGTAATACCTTTAAGGCGATTGTTGAGATCATCAATCTCACGCCATTGCAGGCGTAATCTCTCCGGTGACAGTCCGTGGGCTATGCCGAGTCCCGGGGAATGGTCGGTGACGGCCAGGTATCTATAGCCTTTCTCTCTGGCAGCCAGCGCCATCTCCGCCAGGGAACTACGCCCGTCACTCCAATTTGAATGAGTGTGCAAATCGCCGCATATATCCTGCTGTGTAACCGGCACCGGAAGCTTACCGGCAACGGCAGCCTCTATTTCACCGGAGCCCTGACGTATCTCCGGCGGAATATAGGGCAGTTCGAGGATGGAGTAGACCTGCTCTTCGGTGGCACAAGGTATGCGCCAGCCGGTTTTGATATTGGTGATACCGTATTCACTTACGCTGAATCCTTTGGAGAGTGCATACTCTCTGAGCTGAACATTATGTTCTTTTGAGCCGGTGAAGTGTTGCAACAGAGAACCCAGGCTCTCATGCGGCACGATTCGCAGGTCTATCTGCAATCCGTTCTCCGCCAGGACGGTGGCCTTGGTTCTTCCTTTGGCCATGATTCTGTCGACATCCGGCAGGGCAGTGAAGAGGTCTATGACCGTCTCCGGGCGATCCGAGGTGCCCATGATATCTATATCTCCAACCGTCGGCTTCATGCGGCGGTAGCTGCCTACTACCACCAGGTTGCAGACAAAGGGATCGCGCCGGAGCTGCTCCAGAATACGCTCTACCAGAATTGCCGCTACTCCCAGAGGCAGACGCGGACTCTTTCCCTGCAACCATTTTATACCTTTGAGAATATTCTCTTCAGTTTTTTTGCCCATACCCCTGAGTTGCCGAATGCGCTGTTCCTCGGCGGCAACGCGCAGAGATTCTATGTTGTCTATGCCCAACTCCTGATAAAGGCGTACAGCTGTTTTAGGACCTATGCCGGGTATCTGTAGCAGGCTCTCTATACATGGAGGAATACTCTCTTCCAGCTCTTCAAGGTATGAAGAGTATCCATGTTCCAGAACATCTGCGACCTTTGCCGCAATACTTTTACCGATGTAGGGAATATCATCCAGGTGTCCCTCGCGATAAACTTGATTGACATCTTCCGGCATGAATTCGATGGACCGGGCAGCCTGTTGATATGCACGGATACGGTACTTGCTTTCGCCCTTGATCTCCAGTATTTCGGCAATATCGTTCAGAACTTCGGCCACTTGCTCGTTATTCATATCGGATCACCCGCGGTAAACGAATTTAATCTTTCAGGGAAATTATACCCAGAGTAATTCGGTTGGCATCATCCGGCCAGAGCCAATTGCGGCAATGCTTCCATCTGCTATGCTCGTAATTCATCCGTTCCGGCGAAGGCTCTTCCCGGAGTGAGAATAGTGCCTCAGTGCCAGGGCAAAGCCGGCGGATAGGCTATCTGGGACATACCGTCGAAATGGCTGTGGCGAGATTGGAATGCATAGCCGGAGAAAATACGTTATGTATCTGAGTGCCGGCAAAGCTGTGGACGTGAAGCGGGAGATGCTGGAGCGTATGAAATGGGGAGCCGTCTGGTCCCATGTGATTGTGGATTTAAACCTGGGTATGGATTGCTTTATCGATGTGGTCGCGAGCAACCACTGTTCGTTTATCGAAAGTAATATTTGTACTGAAATGAAGCATGCCTGCGCTGTTGCCGGTATTAATGTTCGGCGTATCGGATTCTGAACCGGAAATATACTCTTTATCGTTAAAACTATTCTATCGGTCATCATCGTGATATACTTATGGCGTCGCTCCGACGGCAAATATCACTGATGGAGAATACTATTGAGCTGGCTTGATACACTGAACGATGCACAAAAGAAGGCTGTTACCTATCCTGAAAATCCGCTGCTGGTTCTGGCCGGAGCCGGATCCGGAAAGACCAGAGTTCTAACCTACCGGGTGGCCTGGCTTATCCGGGAGATGAGTGTGGATCCGCACGCCATTATGGCACTGACCTTTACAAATAAGGCGGCCGATGAGATGAAGAGCCGTATAGAAAGCCTTACCGGCAGGCGGGATATCCGAGCCGGAACACTGCACTCCACCTGCGCTCGCTTGTTACGACAGGACTGGCAGAGGCTGGGAGGAGACCCGCGTTTCACTATTTACGATGCCGGTGATCAGCTTGTTTTGATGCGTTCCATCATGAAGGAACTCAATATCGACGGCAAGCAGCATACGCCGCAGGCCGTGCTCTACCATATCAGCCAGGCCAAAAACGAGTTGATCACCCCGGAGCGCTACCGTCCCATCGGCTACTTCCAGGAAGTGGTGGCCCGGATATATAAGCACTATCAAGCAGCATTGATCAATCAAAAGGCCATGGATTTTGATGATCTTATTCTTAACGCTGTACGTTTGCTGCAAGAGGATCCTGAGACGGCTCGCTGCTATAAGGAGCGTTTTCGCCATATTCTAGTGGATGAGTATCAGGATATCAACAAGGCACAGTATACGCTGATCAAGTTGCTGGCGCAATCGCATCGCCGGCTGACAGCCGTAGGCGATGATGATCAAAGCATCTATGGCTGGCGCGGTGCCGATGTGGGCATCATTCTGCGTTTTGAAAAGGACTTTCCAGAGGCCGGAATTGTCAAGCTGGAGCAGAATTACCGCTCCACCGGCAATATTCTGTCGGCTGCGCATGCGGTCATCTCTTATAACTCCGGGCGCCACGCCAAGAAATTATGGACAGAGAATGAGGCTGGTAAGGAACTGGTGCTTTACGAAGCTATGAACGAGGAGGACGAAGCCTTTTTCATAGCCAGGGAGGTAATCCGGCTGGTGGAGGATGAAGGGCGCTCATTGAGCGATTTTGCTGTTCTCTATCGTACCAACGCTCAGTCAAGAGCGTTGGAAGAGGCGCTGGTACGTCTCGATATACCTTATGTTATTGTGGGAGGCCTCCGTTTTTACGAGCGTAAGGAGATCAAGGACATTATGGCCTATCTGCGGGTAATAGAGAACCCTGCTGATGCTGTTAGCTTGAGGCGTATCATCAATGTTCCCGGCCGCGGCGTGGGCCCGGCCAGTTTGACCAGGCTGGAGCGCCTGGCTGAAGCAGAGGGCATCTCTTTGCTGGAAGCCGTGGGCCGGACAGAGGAGCTAGAGGGCTTATCACGTAAAGCCTCTGCGGCCTTACAGGAGCTGTATAATCTGTTAGCCGGTTTGGGGTCACGCCGAGAGAAGATGCTGGTGGGAGATATCATCGCCGAAGTGCTGGACCGCAGTGGCTATGCTCGTATGCTGCGAGAAGAGGGGACCATAGAGGCTGAGGGACGCCTGGAGAATATTAAGGAGCTTCTGACCGTGGCCCGCGAATTTATTATTGATGGTGAGCATGGTACTCTGGCCGCCTTTTTAGAGCAGGTGGCCTTGGTGGCCGACATCGATAATCTGCCGGAAGAGACCAGAGCCGTAACTTTGATGACGTTGCATTCGGCCAAGGGGCTGGAGTTTCCCGTTGTCTTCATGGTTGGTATGGAGGAAGGGCTCTTCCCTCATAACCGGTCATTGCTGGATAACTCCGAAATGGAAGAGGAGCGCCGTCTTTGCTATGTCGGGCTGACCCGGGCCAAAGAGCAGATATATCTGACGCATGCCTGGCGGCGTATGATCTACGGCTCGGTGAATAGCAATAAACCATCACGCTTTCTGGAGGATATCCCGGCCGATATGCTATCTCGTCAAGGTAGCGGCAGTGATTTCATGTTCAGCGAAACACCCGTTTGCGGTGCTTTTAGTCCGGATTATGGACGCCAAGCCGGTGGACGGTCATCATCTGCTGTTGCCCGATCTCCTCGCCATGCAGAGCCTTATATCGATGCCGCTTATCGCACTGGTGACAAGGTGCGTCATGCCATGTGGGGCGAAGGCATTGTAATGGCCACCATAGGTAGCGGTGAGAGGTTGAAGATAAGTGTAGCGTTCCCGGAGGTGGGTGTAAAGCAGTTGAGGGTCTCAATGGCACCGCTGGAGAAGCTGGAGGGATAGCTGGTGGAAGAATCCGTTATCGCCAGAGCACAGGAACTGCGTGAGCAGATTCGCCGTCATGATTATTACTATTACGTTTTGAATGCACCGCGGATATCCGATGCTGAATACGATCGTCTGTTACGGGAATTGGAGGAACTGGAGCAGCAGCATCCCGGGCTGGTGACTCCCGATTCGCCCACCCAGCGTGTTGGCGGCCTGCCACAGCCGGAGTTTCTCACGGTGGAGCATCGGGTGCCCATGCTCAGTCTGAGCAATGCCTTCTCAATTGGGGAGATAAGCGCCTTTGATCAAAGGGTACACCGCTTTCTGGGCATGAAAGCTGATGAAGTTCTGGATTACGTCTGTGAGTTAAAGATAGATGGTCTGGCCATGTCATTAACCTATCGTGACGGCTCTCTGCTGATAGGCGCCACCCGGGGCGACGGGCAAAAAGGCGAGGATGTTACTCTTAATGTCAGGACCATCCGTTCCATACCTTTGCATTTACTCGATAGCGATATTCCCTCACTGGTTGAAGTGAGAGGCGAAGTCTATATGTCGCATATTGCTTTCGAGCAGCTTAATCGGCAGCGTGAGGAGATGGGAGAGGCATCCTTTGCCAATCCTCGCAACGCCGCTGCCGGCTCCGTCAGGCAATTAGACCCTCGTATCACTGCCGGTCGCAGCCTGGATTTTTTTTCCTATGCTTTAGGGACGGTTGAGGGCGGCTACAGTCCCGCTTCGCAATGGGAAATTCTGAATAAATTAAGAGAATGGGGTTTTCCGGTTAATCCCAATATCACACTCTGTCATGGCATAAAGGAAGCTATTGCCTTCTGTGAGAGCTGGCAGGAGCGGCGTTCCGGCCTGGGATATGATATAGACGGCGTGGTTATCAAAGTCGATGATCTTCAATTACAGGAGCACCTGGGTTATGTGTCCCGCAGTCCACGCTGGGCGCTGGCCTATAAATTTCCTGCTATTGAGGAAACGACGGAGGTGGCGGATATTCTGGTACAGGTGGGGCGTACCGGCGCTTTAACCCCGGTGGCCTATCTCAAGCCGGTGCAGATAGGCGGTGTTACCGTCAGCCGGGCTACATTGCATAACGAGGATGAGATTAGGCGCAAGGATATACGTATCGGCGATAGAGTGGTGGTTCGCCGGGCAGGGGATGTCATCCCCGAGGTCGTCAGCGCCATCAAGGAGGCGCGGAACGGGGATGAGCGTCCGTTTGTCATGCCGGATAAATGCCCGGTTTGCAATGCCGATGTTTTTCGTGCAGAGGGAGAGGCAGTCAGCCGCTGTACCGGCATTGCCTGCCCGGCCCAGCTCAAGGAACGCATTGCGCATTTTGCTTCCAAGGATGCTATGGATATTGAAGGTATGGGATCGGCTATAGTGGAGCAACTGGTGGATAACGGCCTGGTGAAAGACCCCGCAGATATTTATCATTTAACGCAGAATGATCTGCTTACCCTGGAACGCATGGGAAAGAAATCGGCGAGCAACCTGCTGGCCGCTATTGAAAAGAGCCGCCATACCGCCCTGGACAGGTTGATATATGCCCTAGGCATACGTATGGTAGGCAGACGCAATGCCGAGATTCTGGCCGAGTATTTCGGCGATTTGGAGAAGCTGAGACAAGCCTCGGTGGAGGAACTTGAGCAGGTGCCGGATATCGGCCCGCGCCGGGCCGAGAGCGTCCACCTCTTCTTTCGCCAATCCGAGACGGATACCGTGCTGGACAAGCTCAAGGAATACGGCGTCTCCTGGGAGGCTCCGGCAGCGCCGGCTGAGGAAGGCAGGCTTGAGGGAAAAAGCTTTGTCTTCACCGGAACGATCTCCATCTCCAGAAGCCAGGCAGAGTTAATGGTCAAGGCCGCCGGCGGTAAAGTATCCTCCAGCGTTAGCCGCAACACCGATTATGTGGTGGCCGGAGAAGACCCCGGTTCCAAATACGAGAAAGCCTTGCAGCTGGGCGTGACCGTGCTGACGGAAGATGAGTTCAGGCGGTTGTTGGAAGGGTGACAGTATCCGGGCACGTTTGCAGGTTAAGGAAGCCAAGAGTACGAACTGATTGTTTGAGAATTGAGGTCCGCTTGAAAGCAATACCAGGTTGGTATTTATAGATTACAAAGGTGAGAAGCATCTCTTTGAAGGATATTCTTAAGATATATCGAATATTATATTTGTGAAGTTGTAATTACAACTTCACAAGCCAAAGAAATTGGTGATAAATTAGGATGAAAATAGATAAAAATTCTTTGATACCGAGATATGCTCAATTGAAGAGCATATTGCTCAATATGCTGAAGACGGATAATATAACACCCGGGAGTAAAATTCCCAGCGAGAACGAATTAGTCGCCAGATTCGGTATTTCCAGGCCGACTATACGGCATGCTATTTCCGAATTAATAAATGAAGGAATACTCTATAGGGAAAAAGGGGTGGGTACTTTTGTGGCTGATAGATACCAGCCTAAAAAGACTAAATTCATTGGCCTGATACTTCCCTATACGAAAGGCCCTTTTGAGGTAGAAATAACACTCGGTGTTGAGCACGTTCTATACTCGAATAATTATACGCTGATCTTTTGTAATTCCGGCAATAACCCGGTTAAAGAGAGAGATAACATTAACAGATTACGGAAAAAAGGAGTGGAGGGGCTGATTATTCTTCCCTGTGAAGCAGAAAAGAGTTACAAAGCGATTAGCGAGCTCAAAAGCAGTGCTTTTCCATTTATACTTATTGATAGATATCTGCCGCAATTAGAAACGGATTATGTTGTTTCCGACAATTATAGCGGTGCATACGAGGCTGTTTCATATCTGATCCGGCAGGGCCATAGAAGAATAGGATTGATAATTACCCCCGAACGCAATATAACTCCGATAAGAGATAGAATAGAAGGATATAAAGATGCTTTAAGAGATAACGGCCTCAAGTATACGGAGATTCCGACGGCAAAATTGATTCCGGAAGGAAGCTATATAATGGATATACCGGAGGAGCAGCGGGTGGATACCGTCAAGAATTTTCTGAACCGCAACAAAATCAGTGCAGTGGTGGCTTCTAATGATCTGGTTGCTCTTGATGTCTACAGAGCCGTTAAGCAGATAGGATTATCGATTCCACAGGAAATATCTATCGTAGGCTTTGATGATCTCTCCACCTCTTCGGTTTTAACACCGCCTCTTACTACTATTGCTCAGCCCAAATATGAACTGGGGAAGAAGGCGGCTACGGTGCTTCTGGAGATAATACGAGATGAACGCAATGAAATCGGCAAGTTTGTTTTGCCGACGGAATTAATGATAAGGGGATCGGTTGCGGCTAACAGCAAAGGATAAATAAACAGGAGCAGAGCGGTGTATGTGTGCGCCAACTTGTAAAGACAAGCTAACATGAGGAGCTGTGCAGGTGCTTTAAGCCGATTTGGGTTTAAGCACAGGATAAAGAATTCGGCAATGTTAGAAGGAGGGCTTATTTCATTTTAGGTTTGGCTCAGGCTGGTATACCGCGAATCAGAATATCGGCTTCGGATTGCCTATGCAGGGCTGGCAGCATGTAATCTTCAACAGAGCTGATTTTGTGGTTGAAGGCACACCTGCAAGCTGGAGCAGCATCGACCGTATACGTTTTCCCGTCTGGAAAGGTGCCGATATACAGGCTACGGTCCTGCTGGGGGCAATGAAAGGAATTGGCGATGACGTTATAGTTGTCCGAAATACGCGTGCCGGAACCGAAGCCGCTTCGGCCAAGGTCTATGCGAATAAGATGGCTGGCGCTTTGTCTCGGGCAGGTATAGATGCCGGCATGGTAGACGAAGCCGGTATAGAGACGGGTATGCTTGCCGGCAAGAGCATAGTCGTCTATCCGTATAATCCGGTAGTAAGCAGCACCGAGATAATTATCTGAACGCTTTTGTCGGCAACGGCGCTTTTCTCACCGGAGCGCTTCAGGATGACGATTATGAGACCAAAGCACAACTTCTGCATGCATTACTGGGTACCATCCGGCCAGATATGCGGCAGCATGTCGCAGAAGCGTCAATGTCCAGAGCCGGGAAGATTTCCTCTTCAACGCCGTTATGCCCAATATGGCGAAGGGCGGTCTGGCAGGAGAGTCTTTCTCGTTGCATTGTAGATAACGCATGTTGGTAAAGGTAACTAATTTTCGTTATGATGAGCGATAATGTTATAGGAAAGAGAGGAAAATCTGCAAATGCGTCGAATATAAACAATACGTGCTTGTAAAGACAAGTAAACAAGCATGCAGGAGAGATCAGATAAGTATATGACCAAACGGGACCCTGTTTTATTAGTCTGAGGAGATCATTAAGAAACGGTTTATTAATGATAAAGGAGTGTAAAATGTGTGATAATATAAAAAAGAAGAACTCAATAAACGCTTTTACTTTAATTGAATTATTGGTTGTAATAGCAATAATTGCTTTGCTCAGTGCTATACTCTTTCCGGTATTTGGTCAGGCTCGTGAGAAGGCCAGGCAGGCTACCTGTATGAGCAATCTCAAACAGCTTGGTGCGGCCATGCTTATGTATGCGCAGGATTATGATAGTTATCTGATGCCGGGCTATTTTCAGAGCAACCTTCTGAGACGCGGATGTGTGATGAAATGCAATTCGGCAAAATGGGTTAACCATGGCCTTTTATATAAGGAAAACTATATCGGAAAATACGCTGGCAGTTCAGCGGGCACTACCCAGGTTGCCATATTCTATTGCCTCAGTGATTCGATCAAGTCGGATGACTATACTACTTACTGGACCAGCAACTGGGTTGAAGGCTCTTATATCATGCGTGGGGAGGATCTTAATGGCAACGGCAATATGCTGGACGATGACTGCATCTTTCTGGACTCGGAATGGTCTCAAAAGGCGCTGCTCGTTGATGCTTTTATTCTTTATGCAGTCTCTGCCGGTAGAAGAGGGCACGGAAATATTTTCATGACGCTATACGGTGACGGCCATGTTAAGCCGTATAAGGATCCCAGCGGCAATATGAAGGGCAATTCCTGGGGTAACGGTGCAATTGATAATGCATCCATGGCTGGAATTTGGACATTGCTGGATGCCAATCAATAATGCCCGGCAGGTTGAAAGATTTTAAAATCCTTAACGAAGGACGGTGTATATGATGTTAGTGAACAATAAAAGAAGGACATATCGGGGAAGCATAAAAAGCATTGTTGCAGCGGCGACAACCTTTCTGATTATTTTTTCTCTGCATGCTCTGCCGTTGCCTGCTGCGGAAAATCTGATAAAGAACCCGGGGTTTGAGAAGCTTGCAAAGGATGGCCATCCCGCAGATTGGAAAAGAGGTATCATGGCAGGAGGTACCTTTGGTGAGGGAAAGTTTGAACTCAGCATTGAAAACACGGGCAGCTATAAAGGCGAAAGATGCATCAGAATAACTGGAACAGAAGTAATCGGTGATTGGCCTCGTGCTCAGTATATTCAGGAATTGGTGCTTAAGCCGCGTACGAATTACGAACTCAATTTCTGGTATAAGACTGATCTTAAATCAAGGCATGCCGGTCTATATATTTCTCCTAAAATAGAAGAGCTCAAATTGCCCGCTTCTTCTATCTGGACCAGCTATTCCGTGCAATTCAACACCGGTGATGCTTCCGATGTAAGCATCTGGTTGCGAAATTTCGGCCTGGGCGCTGTTTGGTTCGATGAAGTATCTCTTATCGAGATTGATATTTCAAAACCGAAAAAGGAAGCAGAGCTTTGGAAAGAAGGAGATAATAAAGTTATCTCCTTCTTTCCGGAGCATAGTTTGAAAGCGGATGCAGCAACTTTGCTGCTTTTAAATTTTGATGCGGAGAATAATAGGGTTCGCATGGTCAATCTACCGAAGAAAAATTTATGCGCCGGAATATCCGGTCAGGGTGTACAGCTTACGGGTGCCTCCTCTCAGTATATAGAAGCTCCGGACGATATGGTGCTGGGCGAAAGGTTTACGATAGAGGCATGGGTATATCCGGAAAACTCCGGCAAAGGCAATACTTTTTTTATTCTTGATAAACGGTATGCACCTACCGCTGGGCTGGCTCTGTATATAATAGACGGCCTGCCCACTCTTTTTGTCAACGGCAATACCGTCAGGGATTTAGCGTACAAAATAGAAGCGCATAAGTGGCATCATATTGCTGTTGAGAGAAACGGAAAGCGTGTTAAGCTGTATATAGACGGGGTCCTGATCAAGGAGGGTTATATTCCTCAATTTATTGATAGAAAAACACCTTGTCTTATCGGCAGAGCTGCTTTAGGCTTCAATAGTGAAGATAAAAACGCCTATCCGTGGAAAGGTAAAATCGATGAGATCAGAATTTCCGATATCAATCGCTATGATACCTCAAATATATCTAAAACAGAAACGAAGACCTATATTGTTCCTCAGAGAAAGGGCAGGATAGAGATCGATGGTTACCCCGGCGAAGCTGCCTGGGATAATGGCATGACGGCTGATTCTTTTTTTGTACTGGGAACTAGGAAGACAGCAGAAGCTACAACAATAGTAAAGGCGCTTTATGATAACGAGTATCTCTACCTGGCCTTTGAATGCGAGGAGCCTCTGCCGGAAAAAATTGTTTCTCGGTGTAAAGAGAGAGATGAAAACGTATATCTTGATGATTGTACAGCCGTATTTATCTACTCTCCAAAAGGAAAATATTATGTGCAATATTGTATGAACAGCGGGGGAGCGCTTTTTGATGAAAAAATTATTATCGGTGAATTGGGACGCTATAATAACCGGTGGTACGGCCAGTCTAGCGATCTGATATCGTTACCTCCAAGAAGCTGGAACAGCACGGGAATTGTATGCCGTACCAGAGTAAATGCCGAAAAAAAACGATGGTATGCCGAATGGAAAATTCCCTTGAATGATTTTAATATTAGCGGTAATCCGGCGGGAGAGGCTCTTGATATTAATTTCTGCCGTATTCGGCGGGGCGCGGGTATGGGTGATTATACCTGGAGCTATATACCGGGAAAGTCTTTTCATGCCGTCAATTATTTCAATCGCTTGTTCTTGGGGGAAAAGACGAAAGCAGAGGTGCCGATAAAGAGCGCCGACGTTACAATAGATAGCGGCAAGCTGCAGCCTGCTACCGAGTGCGCCATGAAAGTTGTGCTTTTGGATGAAAAGGAAATAACGCAGCCAGAGGCCTTTTGCATTGTTCCTTCGCCTAAGCGAATTGAAATCGGCAAAGGCATATTCAAGATAAAAAGAGATACCTTGATTATAGCCGGCAATAATGCTGAATATGGTATCGATCTGTTACAAAAAGATATCAAAAATCTTTATCATTTTGCCCTTCCTGTCGAGACCGCGGCTCGTACATATCCCAAGAGCAACTTTATACTGGTCGGCAATGCCGGCGCGAATAAAGCTGTTAAGCGCCTTCTGGACATGGAAAAGCTGCAATTCAACGGATCTGCGCCGGAGGAATATATTTTAATCGTTAAAAGTGGCTATATATTGGTAGCCGGCCAGAGCGATCGAGGAGTTTTCTGCGGTTTGCAAACGTTGCGGCAATTACTTAGCCAGAGGCCGCAGTCTTTTGTGCAAGAAGTTGTAATCCACGATTGGCCTGATATAAAGGGTATGCGAGGCTTTCATTTCTTTTTACCACGAACTAATGACGAAGCTGAAATGGAAGCCATTCTGAAATTGATAGATGTTATTAGTTATCTGAAATACAATACGATATTTCTTGAGATAGATGAACGAATGCAATATGAGAATGAGCCGAAACTAGCAAAAAGTGGAGCGTTTACTAAACAGCAGGTTAAGAAAATCCTAAATTTTGCTCAATCTCGTTGTCTCAAGATCATACCCTGTATACAGGGATGGAGCCATGGAAACTGGTGGATTAACAGAACTCATTACGGCCATCTTTTTGAAACAAAAAACGAGATTGAAACGAACCTTTGTTTGTCCAACCCCAAAGGCTACGATTTAATGTATAGCCTTATCGATGAGCTTATCGAGTTGTTCGAGCCGAGGAAGCCGGAGCATCTGATGATCAATTTTGACGAGTTCAATCACGGCAGCATCGGCATCTGCGATCTATGCAGATTAAAAGAACCTTATGAGTTGCTTGCCGGGGCTGAGAATGCTGTTAACAAATATTTGAAAGCGAAAGGCATCAAAACTATTGTAGCGGCTGATCCTTTGCTTCCGGGAGATCCGACGCTCGGCGGTACGGGTGGCGCGCCGCAGTTCACGGCCAAGGCTTTGCCATTGCTCTCAAAAGATATAATTCTTTGGGAGTGGAAATACTGGTACAACAAGTATTACAGCCGGTATTCTTCAATGGACTATCTGCAGAAAAACGGTAATCAGGTTATAGCTGCAGGCTGGACGGATCCATTAAACATTTATCATCTTATCAATAAGGCTGCAGATGTGGATGCCGTAGGGTATGTTGCCACTACCTGGTGGGCCGGTATAGCTTCGCTGATTCGCATGCCTAAGTTCATGGCCGAAATAGTGCTCTCGGCTCAGTACTCATGGAGCAAGGGGATGCCTGAGCTTGACGATATCCGGTTCAATCCGGTAGATAAGTTCAATAGCCTGATGAATATCAGGAGTGAAAAGTGCAATGCCGATGATAAGTTTTACCTGTTCGATTTAGCCTCGGTTGCTAATGCCGGCTTTACAGCCGGTGAAAATTCCTGGCTAGGTGATGATAAAAGCCTGGTTTTCGATATACCCGGGGGTATCAATTATCTGGATAGTATTCCTTTCAAGCTATGTGACAATCTTCAGAGAGGATGCGTTGTCCTGCGAGGCAAAGACAGCCGTTATCCGAAAGAGATCATGCTGCCGATAAAGAAGAAGCTGAACAGCTTGTTCTTTCTTCATACGACAAGCAAGCCGGAAGTGAATTTTGCCAGACAGGATATATTTTCCACCAACAGAGACGCTCCGAGAAATGTAGCCAGATATAAAATAAATTACTTGAATGGCAAATCGCTGGTTCTGCAACTGTGCTACGGCAATCAGATAGTAAGTTGGAACGGTGAATTGCCTGGGGCATCGGATGCTGTAACTGTATGGAGCAAGGCGCTGAAAAATGGCGCCTACGCTTCCTTGACTTCATATAGATGGATTAATCCATATCCTGATGAAGCGATAGTGTCTATAGATTATGCTTCAGATATGAGCGAGGTTAACCCCGTTCTGTTTGCGCTGACGGGAACGAAAAATAAATAAATCGATTGAAGTTGTTTGGAGGAGAAATCATCATGCAGAAGAGAAAGGTTTCTGTCGGCATAATCGGATGCGGCAGAATGGGTAGCGCTCATGCTTATAACGTAACGCAAATTCCGGAAACCGAATTGACAGCCGTCTGTGATGTCGATATCGACCGGGCTAAAAAAACCGGAGATGATTATGGTGTGGAATTTTATCAAAACGAAGAGGCGATATTGAATAATCCTCATATTGATTTCGTCTTTGTGGCGACGCCAACACCGTATCATGTTCATACCGTAATCAAAGCGGCTCAAAGGGGTAAACATATATTCTGCGAGAAGCCTTTGACTTTGAATCTGGAAGAGGCCAAGGCTATCAAGGAAGCCGTTACGACTAATGGAGTTCATTTCGGCATGAACTTCATGAGAAGACAATCCTGGCTGGAGAAGCGGATACGGGAGCTCTTGCCCACATTGGGAGAGCCTAAGATGTGTCAGGCTGTCAACATCAATGCAGGCTACTGCAGGCAGAAGGGTGACTGGTTTGCCGATATGAATATCTGTGGCGGCTATACGATAGATACCATGATCCATCTCCTGGATATTATGCGCTGGTGGTTCGGTGAAGCGATCAGTGTTTGCGGCAACGGGCTGTTGCTCTCTCCCGGGTTGCCGGAACCTATGGATTATACGGTGGCGAACATAACCTTCCGTAGCAATTTTGTTGCTACGGTGAGCGGTGGCTGGATAAGGAGAGGGCTCTCTATAGATGAAGCCTATTACCTGATTGGAACGGAAGGGACCATTTGCTACGACAGCTTGTCCAAAACGCTCAGGGTTTTCTCTAAGGACGGCAGCTTTGAAGAGACCGGAGAGAACACCGAATCGCCTCATTTACGGCTGTTGCGGGAATTCGCTCTCAGTATCATTGAGGACAGGGAGTTTGCACCTTCGCTGAATGACGGGATAGAGTCGTTGAAGACGGCTCTGGCTATAGTTGATTCCATCAAAGGTGGAGGAGGATTGCAGATAATTTGAAGTACCGTAACGGGTACTGATATGGGGTGGTATTCCGGAAACTTCTAGATGCATGGAAGCTGATGCAATACGACAAAACGGTTAGGGAAACGGTTATTTTGCGTATAGTAAAGTCGAGTTGCATACAATAGGATCTTATAATAACAACAATACAAGTTAATACTATTGCAGAAGATAGAGGCCGATGACCATATTCGCTGCTATTTAGGCAACGGCCGGCTATATAAAAAGGAAAGAGGAAGAAAGATGAAGATATTTATCGATTCAGCCAATATGAAGGAGATTATCAGAGCTAACGAACTGGGAGTAATTGATGGCGCTACTACTAACCCTACACATATTTCAAGAGAAATAGCCAGGACAGGCAAAACCTTTGAGGAAATTATCAGGGATATATGTGCTGTTGTAGATGGTCCGGTCAGTGCTGAAGTCGTCAGTCTTGATAGCCAAAGTATGATTGAAGAGGCACAAGCTCTGGCCGGAATTCATAGCAACGTTACGGTTAAACTGCCTATTACGCAGGAGGCACTTAAAGCTGTTAAAATTTTGAGCCGGGAGGGCATAAAAACAAATGTTACTCTTATCTTTTCTGCCAACCAAGCAATTTTGGCAGCCAGGGCTGGGGCTACATTTGTCAGTCCTTTTGTAGCTCGTTTGGACAATATAGGCCAGGTAGGCACGGATTTGATCGAAGATATTATGACTATCTTCCGCAATTACGATTTTGCAACTGAGGTAATAGTAGCCAGCTTGACCAATCCACGTTGGGTTACCGACGCTGCTTTGACCGGAGCACATATCGTTACCCTGCCATTCGATACCTTCTCAAAATTGACGGATCATCCATTAACGGATATAGGCGTGGAAAAATTCCTGGAGGACTGGGGGGCGGTATCTGCCAAAGCATAGAAAGAAACATAATCGATTTAAGCATATAAGGCTGAATTATTATCAGGAGGCAAAAAAGCGATGAAGAATACATATTTGAGACACCGGCAGCCGGAATCAAAGTATGAAAGGATAGTCAAAAGCCGTGAAATGGAGTATATCGAGTTCGATATGCTAAAACTCGATGCCGGCGCGGTATATAATAATAGCACTTCAGGGTATGAAGAAGGCCTGTTAATATTGAACGGCAAATGTTCGGTTAGTGGAAAGGATTTCGATTTTTCGAATATCGGAGATAGAATGAACGTATTCGACGGCAAGCCTTACTGCGTCTATCTGCCGTTTAATACCTTGTATGAAATTAAGGCATTGACTGACGTAGAGGTAGCTCTATGCCGGACACCCTCTGATTTAAAGAGCAAGCCCCAGTTGATTAAACCTGAAGATGTTATTGTGAAGGATCTGGGTAAGGATAACTGGCAAAGAAAAGCCTATCTGATTCTGGATGAGCGTATAGGTGCCAAACATATCTATATAGGTGAGGCCATAGTGCCGGCAGGAAATTGGGCCGGTTTTCCGCCACATAGGCATGATTATGATAATCTGCCGCACGAGGTCGACATGGAAGAGGTATACTTCTACAGATTTGATAAACCTCAGGGGTTCGGTATACAGAAGGTGTATACCGACGACGGAGACATTGATGAGACGTATACCGTTAAAAATGACGATACAGTGATGATATCCAGAGGATATCATCCGGTAGCGGCGGCTCCCGGCTACGGCATGTATTATCTATGGATTATGGCCGGCAAGAACAGAAAATTTCTATCCACACTGAATCCTGAGCACCGTTGGATTGCAGAAGGATAAGGGGCTGGCAATGAGTAAAGAAAAGTTGCTTCTGGGCATAGATCTGGGCACCAGCGGTTGCAAAATTACTCTTATAGATCAAAAAGGGCGAGTTATAGCTGAAGATATGGAGGAGATCAAAAGCCGCCACCTTCATCCGGGGTGGTCGGAGCAAGCCCCGGATGAATGGTATAACGCAATCTGCAGAGTATTGCAGAGAATGAGACGGCATAGTGCATGGCAAGCCGATAAAATAGCCGGCATCGCTCTTGATGGATCGACGCATAATGCCGTACTGCTTGATAGGGATTTCAAGGTGCTGCGGCCGGTTATAATGTGGACCGATCAACGCAGTGTGGAAGAGGTAGCCAGGTTGGAAAACAACTATGGCAAGAGAATATTCCGAACGACTTATCAGCGCCCCAGTCCTACCTGGACGCTGCCGCAGTTAATGTGGATACAGAGGCATGAACCGGAAGTGCTGCGTAAAACAGCCCATATAATGTTTGCTAAGGATTATCTCAGATACAGGCTTACGGGAACATGGGAGACAGATTATATAGAGGCACAGGGCACTCTTTTCTACGACATGAAGGCTCAGGAGTGGTCAGAGGAGCTATGCAGTTATGCCGGTATCTCGCTGGAGGTGCTGCCTCCATTAGTAAAGCCCACTGATATAGTAGGCGAGGTTACGGAAGAGGCATCACGGATAACAGGATTGCCGGCAGGGATTCCAGTGGCGGCCGGTTGTTCGGATTCAGCCGTTGAAGATTATGCTGCTGGAGCCGTAGAGCCTGGGCAGTGCATAATTAAGCTGGCAACGGCCGGCAATGTCAATGTCATGACCGATACACCTTATCCGCATCCGCAGACGCTGACATATTCGCATGTTATTCCAGGACTGTGGTATACGGTGGTGGCCACCAACACCGCAGCCTCAGCCAAGAGATGGTTTAGAGAGTTATTCTGTGCGGAAGAAGTGGAGAAGGCCAGGGGTCAAAACAAGAGCCCTTATGAAATTATGGACGCCAGGGCGGCTCAGGTGGCGGCTGGATCAGAAGGTTTATTTTTCCATCCGTATCTGCTGGGAGAGAGAGCGCCGTATTGGGATCCTTATCTCAGAGCCAGCTTTACCGGTGTTAGTATGCAGCATGATAAAGGCCATTTTCTCAGATCTGTCCTGGAAGGGGTTGCTTATTCTATCAGGGATTGTTATGGAATTTTGGAAGACATGAAGCTGCCGGTAAACGAGATAAGGTTGATAGGCGGAGGAGCTAAAAGTAAGTTATGGTGCCGGATAGTGAGTGATATTTTGGGAAGGGAGATACTGGTGCCGGCTGTAGGAGATGCCTCGTTTGGAGCAGCCTTGCTGGCGGGAGTGGGTGTGGGAGTATTTCGAAATGAAAAGGAGGCGATAGAGAGTTGCGTAGAAATTGCCGACTCATTTAAGCCGGATTACGATTCTCATGAGAAATACACCGGAATGTTCGATACCTATCGTCGGATATGCTCAAGCCTGGCGGATATATACAGGCAGTCGGTATAAGCTGCCTATGTAGTTATGCTTTAATTAGCGGGAGGACCATGATGAATATAAAATGGATCAAAGCGGCGGATTATGAGGTAATGAGTTCGATTGCAGCGCTTAGAATAGTATCTGTAATCGAGCAAAACAACAGGTCGGGCAAACCCACGCATTTAGGTCTGGCAACCGGCAAGACAATGATACTGCTTTACAGTTTGCTGGCCGATATGCTGAATAAAAGGGAGGTGGACCTGACGCAATTACATACATATAACCTGGATGAATATATGAGCGATGATAGATGTCTTTTAGATATTATGCATCCTCTTAGCTATCGGCGTTATATGACGGAAAATCTGTTTCAGGGTTTTAAACCGGATCGGGGATTTAATACTCGCAATATTAATTTCCCCGACCCGAATTGTCCTGAAGATTACGACAGGCTTATTGCCGATGCGGGTGGTCTTGATTTTCAGTTGCTGGGTATAGGGTTTAACGGGCATATAGCGTTTAATGAGCCGATATCCGAAGAGCTGATAGCGGCAGAAGACTTTGCTCAATTACCTACTAGGATTGTTGGGCTGAAGGAACTAACTATTAAGACCAATGCCGGTCTGGCCGCAAATGGTAATACGGCTGAAGTTCCTACTAAAGCCATTACCATGGGAATGAAGAGCATCCTGGAGACAAGAGAGATAATGCTGCTGGCATGCTTTGAAGAACAGGAAAGGCCGCTGGCTGAAATAAGGCGCGGCAGAGTTACTCCATACCTGCCTGCTTCTTATCTTCTTAAACATAACAACAGTACCATTGTTGTTAGTAAGGAAAAGATAAAGTCGTAGCGGCTGCTACAAGGTTAATCGAAAGGGAGTATGTATTTGTGAAAACATCAAATAGTTATTTGCAAGAAATGCTTTACAGCGAACTGGCGGATGTCGTAGGCAGGGAAGATATAACCGGTAATAAGGCGGATAAGGCGGCCTATTCCTGTGATTATTACTGGATACCCGAGATGTGGCTGGATAGAGGGTGTCCCAACCCTATGGCAGACTTCATTGTTCATCCCGAAACGACGGAAGAAGTCTCCAGAATACTGAAGATAGCCGGTAACTATAAGATACCGGTAGTTACCTGGGGAGGAGGTGCCGGTTCTCAGGGAGGTGCTCTGCCTGTATACGGCGGTATAATTTTGGATACCAAGAAGATGAACAGAGTTTTGAACATCGACAGGGATACCTTCAGTGTTACGGCTGAGAC
The DNA here is from genome assembly GCA_002410925.1 of bacterium UBP13_UBA5359. GTDB lineage: Bacteria > UBP13 > UBA5359 > UBA5359 > UBA5359 > UBA5359. Next base: position 17,436 of record DHPR01000019.1, on the reverse strand, counting down.
AGGTATTATTACTCAGCATCTGGAGTGGGAGCTGGAGGGGGAAGGTCTGTCTACCATGCATTATCCCGCGTCTATCAGTTGCTCTACCCTGGGAGGCTTTCTGGCCCATAGAGGAACAGGAGTGCTGTCTACCAAATACGGCAAAATTGAAGACATGATCATGTCCATGGAGGTAGTACTTCCGGATGGAAAGATCATCAATACTCTGCCGGTGCCCCGGCACGCGGCCGGTCCTGATCTCAACCAGCTGTTTATAGGATCGGAAGGAACTCTGGGTGTCATAACAAAGGCTACTTTGAAGCTGCATCCTCTGCCTGCGGAGAGGCAATTCCATGCTTTTATCTTCAAAGATATGCATGCAGCTATGCAGGCAGGCAAAGAAATTATGCTCAGCCGGTTGAGACCATCCGTCATCAGGCTTTATGATGAAGCTGAGACTAAAAAACTCATCAAGAGAGTTTTGGGCATCGATAAGCAGGGGGCATATCTAGTATTTGGCTTTGAAGGCGATAGAGAAATAGTGGAAATAGAGAAGAAACGAGCTATAGATATCTGCCTGAAGCAGGATTCCGAAGATCTCGGCAGCGAGATGGGCCGAAGCTGGTGGAAGCATCGTTACGATTTTTTTTACCCACCCCATATGTTTGCCCTGCCGCAGGCCTTTGGCACTCTGGATACGGTAGCCACCTTCTCCAATATAGAGAATGTCTACTGGGCCATGAAGAGAGCTGTTGAGAATAACTTTCCTGAGGCTGTTTATATAGGGCATTTCTCACACTGGTATGAGTGGGGATGCATGCTTTACGCCCGCTTTATTATAGACAATCCTCCACAGGATCCACATGAGGCAGCGCAGCTTTACAATAGCGTCTGGGATGCGGGTGTGCGGGCGGCTATAAATGCCGGTGGAGTGCTTAACGAGCATCACGGCATAGGTCTGAAGCTGGGCAGGCTGATGAAAGAGCAATACGGAGAGGCATTCAGCATCTTTGAGAAAATTAAAGAAGCTATTGATCCGAATAATATTATGAATCCCGGCAAGATGGGATTCAAGGGGGCTTGAAAATGTATATTAAAGAATACACTGATGTGATTAACGCCTGCAAGACATGCTTCATGTGCCGGCATGTCTGCACCGTGGGAACAGAGACGCAACATGAGGCCGATACCCCACGCGGTAAGGCCATACTACTGCATAGTATACTTAACAAGACCATGCAACTGGATGAGGAAACGATAGCTCCTCTCTACCGTTGCACAACCTGCGGCGCTTGTAAAAACAATTGTGTGGGGAATTACGATATGCCGTCTCTGATACAGGCTGCCAGAGCCGATATTATTGAGCAGGAGAAGGCTTCGGCTGAAGTTGTCGGAATCAAGGATAATATTCTGGACAAGGGTAATATATTGGGGCTGAAAAAGGATATTCCTGTTGAGATGCAGGCAGGCAAAGCTCCGTTAGATAAGGCGGAGGTGCTCTATTTTGCCGGGTGCCATACAACTTATCTGCAATCCGAACTAGCTGAGGCCATGACCAAGATCATGAAGCAAGCAGAAGAGAGCTTTACTATATTGCCTGGAGAGGTATGCTGCGGTAAGCCATTGTATCTTCTCGGTTATCGTAAGGCAGCTAAAGATTGGGCCAACAAGCTTTTTCAGCAGATAAAGGCTACAGGTTGCAAAAAGATTGTTACCAACTGCCCGAGCTGTTACGATGCTTTCAAGCGCAATTATGAAGCAATGAGTGTTTCTTTTGCCACAGAGATAGAGGTGTTGCATGCCGTTGAGTATATCAGTGATTTGATAGCGAAAGGAAAGATCAAGTTGCAGAAGCAATTGAAAAAGACAGTTACTTATCATGATGATGACTATCTCACTCGTTTTCATGGCCTGCATGAACTGCCCAGGCAATTACTGTCTGCAATACCTGGAATTGAGCCGGTTGAAATGAGATGGAATAGGGAGGAGGCTGCTTCTTGCGGCGAAGCCGGGGGAGTTTTACAGCAATTGTATCCGCAGATCAGCCGGTCGCTTGCAGCCAGAATTATAGATGGAGCTGTAGCAACAGGAGCAGATCGCCTGGTGACGGTATGCCCGATCACCAAAGGTGCCCTTTCCGCGCAAGCGACAGAGCGTATCGACGTATGTGATATTATAGAGCTTATGGTGGAGACACTGATGTAAAGTGAAAGAGTATAACGGAGAATATACTGATATATCGGTAAAGGAGGAAGAGATATAAATGAGCTTTCCTAAAGGCTTTGTCTGGGGAGCGGCATCAGCTGCATATCAGGTTGAAGGAGCGGCATATGAAGATGGCAAAGGGCTTTCTGTCTGGGATATGATGTGCCGTTGGCCAGGAAAAATTATGGGTGGGGATACGGGAGATACCGCTTGTGACCAGTATCATCGCTATGAGGAAGATGTATCTCTAATGGGTGAAATAGGATTGGGAGCTTACCGGTTTTCAATCTCCTGGCCGCGTATTATCCCTGAAGGTATCGGCCTGGTTAATAAAAAAGGCTTAGACTTCTACGACCGCTTGACCGATGCATTGTTGAAGAGAGGCATACAACCTTGGGTAACTCTTTTTCACTGGGATTATCCATATTCCCTTTTCTGCCGTGGCGGCTGGTTGAATGGCGATAGCTCTGACTGGTTTGCAGATTATGCTGCTGTAATCGTCGATAGATTATCTGATCGTGTTCAGCATTGGATAACTCTGAATGAGCCGCAATGCTTTATTGGTCTGGGGCATCAGAGTGGCATACATGCCCCCGGATTGAGTCTGGATTTTCCAGAAATCCTGCTGGCAACCCATAATACGTTGCTGGCGCATGGCAAGGCTGTACAGGCTATCCGCGCCCGAGCCCGCAGGCAGCCTGCAGTCGGTGCTGCTCCGGTAGGGATAACCAGTATACCTACCGGCGATAGTAAGCTGGAGATAGAGGTTGCCAGGGAAGAGATGTTTTCGGTTACGGAGAAGAGCTGCTGGAATAACACCTGGTTTGCCGATCCAATGATCTGGGGACGTTATCCGGAAGACGGCTTGAATCTTTTTCAGGCGGATTTGCCTAAGATCAAGACAGGGGATATGGAAACTATCTGCCAGCCTCTCGATTTCTATGGCGCCAATATTTATCACGGCCAGGTTGTCGGTGTCTCTTCTAATGGGAGCAGGCAGATAATATCCAAGAATATAGGGGCTGCTTTGACAGCTATGGAATGGGAAGTAGTGCCTTCGTCTCTCTACTGGGGGCCTAAGTTTCTTTACGAGCGTTACCATTTGCCTATAGTCGTTACCGAGAACGGCATGGCTAATTGTGACTGGGTACATGACGATGGTCGGGTGCATGATCCACAGCGTATCGATTTTCTTAGTTGTTATCTGCAAGAATATGGCAAAGCTTCTGTTGATGGGGTAGACATAAGAGGCTATTTCCTCTGGTCTGCTATGGACAACTTCGAATGGTCATTTGGCTATAACCGGCGCTTCGGCATCATCTATATCGATTATCCTACTCAGCAGCGGGTTCTCAAGGATTCGGCCTTTTGGTATCAAGGCATCATAGCTGCCAATGGCTTTAATAACGAACTCTGCGTCTGATGGAACGGCAAAGTTAAATAAAGATATGCTTGAGCGCCTGCAGCGAATGTAAATTACTCTTAAGTTACGGGCAGACCAATGGCGTGAAAAGAGCTGCGGAATGAGGTAACACGGTTCATTTGCTCTCTTACCGTGAAAATGCCGTATAAGCCCTCTTCATAATCTTCTCTCTGTCATATGTAGCTGTATCCGCACCCAGGTTATCTAATGGCCCCATGACCGTCACCGGTTTCATCATCTTCTGCTGCAGCTCTTTGGATAGAGCCACTGCATCTATGAGATAAGGCCAGATGCCCTCGCGTCCGGTGATGCCTCTGACATGGATTCTTTTGCCGGCATACTCAATATCCAAATCACGCTGGTTGAAGATAATATCGTTAATGGTATATCCGTTAAGGAGTATAGACTTGTCGCCGTAGAGGCCGAAGAGCACCAGTGTGCCACCACTCCTGACCAATTTTAAGCAGGTTTCCAGCACTTCACGCCGGGCCCCGGCTGTATCGATGACCACGTCAAAGCCTTTGCTTGCGGTGAACTCTTCCACCTGTTTTTCAAAGCCAGCGGCAAGAGGATTGATTATGCGATCTGCTCCAAAGCCGGCGGCAAACTCTGCCCGGGAGGAGTTAATTTCAAAGGCAGCCACTTTGGCTGCTCCAAAGTGTTTGCAGAACATCTGAGTGAAGAGACCGTGCGGACCGCATCCCAGTACAGCTACGCTGCCCAGAAGGTTGTGATCCAGCAGATACTTGGCAATAAGACAATCGTTGCCTGCGCCCTCCAGCAGGGAGGGGAAGAAGTCGGGATGGTCCAAAGATTCGGGCACCACAAGGGCGCAGTAAGAAGGAATGGCTGTATATTCGGCGTAGCCGCCATTGAGCGGCAGCAAATATCCGCCTTTGGGAAGCTTGGGTCCCCACAATCCTATAATTCCCTCTTCTACGTATCCCGGGATGAGATAATGAGATTCCGCTACTACTTTCTGCCCGATCTCAAAGCCCCGGACGTTAGAGCCAAGGTCAACTATCTCACCGAAAATCTCATGTCCGGGGATGATACCGTCGTGAACATCACTGAATTTACCATGAAAGAGATCTTCATCTGTGCCGCAGACGGTAACGCGTGATATCTTCAGCAGCAGATCTCCCGGGTGGGGTACGGGTACAGGCACCTGCTCCAGACTGAGGTGTGTTCCATTCTGCCTGCGTTTGCTTCTGTATACCCAGGCTCGCATGGTAGCTGTTTCTGCAGGGAAAAGAGGAGCGGCATCATATGTAGAGCCTCTGTTTACTATGCCCAGCTCTCCTCCGGCAACGGCAAAGGCCTCTATCGCTCGGTCTATCTGCTCTGGCGTATGGGCGGCGGAAATCTGAACGCGGATACGCGGGCTCTTCCTGGGGACAACAGGATAGCTGAAGCTGGTAACGTAGATACCCAACTGCAACAACCTTTCCGCCATTTCGCCGGCTGTCCGGGCATCGTCCAGGATAACGGGAATAATAGGATGCTCTCCATCGGGGATATTGAAGCCTGATTCTCTCATAGCCTGGCGGAAGCGAGCTGTATTATCGTTCAGGCGGCCTCTCAATTCCATTCCCTCATCTGAAGCGACTATATCTATAGATGCCAGACCGCCCGCTACCAGGGATGGAGCCAGGGAATTGGAGAAGAGATACGGCCTTGAAGTATTGCGCAACCACTCGATCAGCTCTCGTTTACCGGAGATGTAGCCGCCGCAGGCTCCTCCCAGCGCCTTGCCCAGGGTGCCGGTCAGAATATCCACAGCCACTCCAAAGCGTTCCGGGGTGCCGCGACCGCCGCTGCCCACCAGGCCTACGGCATGAGAATCATCCACCGCCAGCAGTGCTTCATGTTTTTTACATATCGGCAGCAGGTTATCCAGCGGCGCCAGCGTTCCCTCCATACTGAAGACGCCGTCGGTGATAACAATAGTATCGGTATCCTGCATCGTAGCTTCCATCAATACCCTGGCCAGGTCCTTTGGATCATCCTCTTTATAAATCAGGCGTCGGCATTTGGTCAGGCGTGCTCCGTCAATGATGCTGGCATGATTCAAACGGGCGCTTACCAGGGTATCGTTCTCGCCCAGAATGCTCTCAAAGAGGCCGCCGTTGGCATTGAAGCAGGAGGTGTAGACGATGGTATCCTCAAAACCCAGCCAATCCGACAGGCGCTCTTCCAGATCTCGATGAATACGTTGAGTGCCGCAGATAAAACGCACGGAAGAGAGACCGTAGCCGTAGGTATCCAGTGCGCGTTTTGCTGCCGATAATACTTTGGGATGATTGGAAAGGCCTAAATAATCATTGCTGCAGAAATTCAGTACCGGCTTCTTCAAGCCCTCCACCTTGATCTCGTTTCCCTGGGCTGAGGTGATGACCCGCTCGAATTTGCGCAACCCTTCCTCTTCCCGCTTCTGAAGAGATTCAGCCAACCTGTTATAGAGCCTTTCCATTTCAGATACCTCCTTGCCGTAATATCTATACCCAATTAATCCAGAGAAGTGTAAAATTATCTTAAACATAAGTATAGTATACTGAACGAAATTGTCAAGCGTACTCCTTATATATGAGCTTACGATAGCCTGGAGCAGGTTAGAGAGGATTTTAAAAGGATTATCTGTAAAACAATAGAAGTCTTATTAGATTAGAATGATTATGAGGGAGGGCAGATATCTTGACGGCTGAAGAGGTAATTAAAGTAATCGGTGAGGATGATAAGCTGGAGGCGATAAAACCCTTTTGGGAAGAGGCTATGGCCGTTATGCCTGAAGGTCTCCTGCCCTTTCTTGAGTCCGCAGCGGTCGTTGAAAATCGGCAATGGTCCGGGTTGGAAGAATCCATGGATACTTCTTTATTGACAGTGGCGGCACAGATCTCTGCCGACCGGGCTTTGTGCTGTCTGGCCTGGTATTGTTATTGGCGGATATTTGAAACGGGTCATGAACATCTAAAAACGGTGCCGGTATTGAATATTATCTCGGATAATAACAGAGGTCTGTTTTATCTGTTGATCGGTATGGCTATGGTGCCTCGTTTGCGAGATTACCATAAGGTGCTGCGGATACCTGAGGAGATAACACGAGAGACCGCTCGGCAAATATTCTGCATTTGCGGCAGTTATCGTCGGGCGCACGATGGATACTCAGGTATGTTCATCAATCAGCTAACCTGGCTGCGTAATTATATAAACGGCAATATTTTTCTGCGCATCGGCAGGCTTGAATATTGGCTGATGCCCTTTCGCGGCGGGGTGACGGTTTATCGTCATCGCAACAGCGGTGAAATGATCGCGCTGGCGGAAGCCGGTCAGGAATATAGTAAAAGCGGCTATCTGAATGGGGATACAGCCGTTCCCGGAGATGAGCCTGGATGGGTATCCGCCTTAAGTTCAAGCGGTTCCGAGGTGCAGGGGTATCCGGTGTTACCGCAAGGTCATGGATTGCAGCAAGAGATCTCTCTGCCTTTAGCAGAGTGGGACCTGGTGCTGAAGCGTGGCGACTGGGTTCTTGATATTCATATCCCGTCAGGAGGCGGTATGTCACTTGAGGCCTGCCGGGATTCTCTTCAGCGTGCCGCAGCTTTCTTTAAGACGCGCTTCCCTGATCGGTTGCCGGTGGCTTTCACCTCCGCTTCCTGGATTTTCAGTCCACAATTAGAAGAGTTGCTACCGCAGGATTCAAACCTTGTAAAGCTGCTGCAGGAGCTCTATCTCTATCCTATACCTGCACTTAGTAAAAACATATGGTTTGTGTTTTTACAAGAATCCTTTGATCCGGTTACGGCCCCGCGCAAGACGAGTCTGCAGCGAGTTCTATATGATTATCTGGTTGATAATCATTACTGGCGTAGCCAAGGAATGCTCTTTCTGCTGGATAACCTGCCTGATTTCGGGCATCAGGTTTATAGAACACGTATCCCATCCGTGATTAATTCCAAGTAATTAAAAGAGATCGGTTGCTGCAGAAAGCAGGAGAATAGTGGGTGAAGAGAGAAAGACTTAATGATTCATGCAAGATGGATGCGTAGAATAGAGATGCGCTCTGGGAGCAACATATGAAAACTGTCGGCAGCCCGCCTGCATTAGCTAATAACATACGTAAGCTGCGCAAGAAACAGCACCTTTCTCTGGATGATCTATCCAGGCGTTCGGGCGTTTCTAAAGCTATGCTTTCGCAGATAGAGGGCGATAAAGTTAATCCCACCATTGCTACAGTCTGGAAGATAGCCTGTGGTCTGGGGCTGGACTTGCAGGAACTGCTCCAGGTTGACGAGACGGGACGCTTTGATATTCACCGAAGGGACAGAGCGGTAGTGCTTGATTATGACGAGGGGCGTTGCCGTATACAGGTTGTGGCGCCCCATCGTTTTGTTGAGAATCAGGAGATATATATTATCCACTTGCAACAGGGAGGGATTCTGATATCCGAGCCCCACTTTCCTCAGACGGAGGAATTGCTCACCGTTTTATCCGGCAAGATGGAAGTGGTGTCCGGTGAACATTGCAAAGAACTTGAAGCCTGGGATTCAGCTCATTACAACGCTGATGTCAGACATTCTATAAAAAATCTTGGTCAGGAAACGGCTTCTGCCTATATGCTGGTCAAATTCAAGCGAGGACAGTAATTGCTAGTCTGAAGGTAAAAGTTTGAAGTCTAAAGGAGAACGCTCAGGCTTAATTGATAGCTTTAATTAATCCTGAGAAGTAGGTCTGGATAAAAAAGCTAAAGAAATCTACCGGAGCGTAATTACTTCAGATTTCAGGCTAATATAAAAGGGAGGTTCTTCATGGAAATCGGTGTTAGTTCCTATAGTTTTCAGCGCTATCTTAATGAGAGCAAGATGGATATCTTCGGGCTCATCAAAGCTACGGCGGAATTAGGCTTTGACGGGATAGAGTTCTCCGGGCTCAAGCTGCCGGAAGGAGAAACGGACACCGCTGCCCTGGCAGTCAGGGTCAAGGAGGCCTGTGCCGAAGCCGGGCTACCGATAATCAGCTATACCATCGGTGCGGATTTTATCAACCCACCTCAGGGCGGCAGCTGGCAGGACGAGGTGGAGCGACTCAAAGGCGAGGTGGATATAGCCGCCATACTGGGAGTGCCGTGTATGCGTCATGATGCCACCGGGGGAATAAAGGATGGTAAGAAAGACCTGGCGGAGTTTCTGGAAGTTTTGCCTGATGTGGCCGGGGGATGCCGGGCGATAACCGAATACGCTGCTGATAAGGGCATCAAAACTATGGTGGAGAACCACGGCTTTCTGATTCAGGACAGCGATCGTTGCGCCGTGTTGTTTAATGAGGTGAATCATCCTAATTTCGGCTGGCTGGTGGATATAGGCAACTTTCTCTGTGCCGACGACGATCCCTTGCGGGCTGTAAGCCGCATGGCGCCTCATGCCATCCACGCCCATGCCAAGGATTTCCATATTAAGCCCGGCATAGCCGATCCCGGAGAGGGCTGGTTCCGTTCCCGTGGCGGAAACTGGCTGCGCGGCTCTATTATCGGGCATGGCAACGTTGATACGGCCGGTTGCATCAAAGCTTTGCAGGCAGCAGGCTATGACGGTTTCCTCTCCATAGAGTTTGAAGGTATGGAAGATAATCGCAAGGCGCTGGAGATAGGGTTGGAGAATCTCAGACGTTATAGCGCCTGAGGCAAGCGGGGCTCCTAGAAGGGTGTGAAAATCGTTAAAACGGACGGGAAAAATTTCCCGTCCGTTTTTTTGCAGGAGATTCAGATTGTGTAGGGTCGGCACCTGTTTATTCACTTCATCCGATATGGAGACGGGATGATGGCACTACAACATAGCCGCCACCAGCATAATAACAGGCACTAATGCGACGGCAACAATTGTCGACGTCAGCCAGAGCGCGCCGGCCAGATCCACGTCCAGATCGAAGATCATGGGGATAGCCATGCTGAAGACCGCTGCCGGAGTTATCGATTCTATAAAGATGACCCGAAGCGGCTCGCGGATTTCCCAGTTCCATATGCCGATGGCCCAGGCCAGGAGCAGGGCCACAACGGGGCTCAATATGAACTTCAATATAAAATAGGCCGGGATGATCCTCCGAAAGCGGTGTATGGATGAGATGTGAAGACGCATGCCTATAGCGTAAAGCCAGACGGCCGAAGATAACGGGATGAGGACGCTGTTGGCTTTTACCAGGATCTCTATCTCCGGCAGACCGGACAAGTTGAAGATCAACCCGACGGCGATGGCCAGCATCGGCAACAACAGGTCGGGGTTGTGTCGAAAGTAGCTTATCAATCCTTCTTCGCTCCTGGAAGAGTATCTGCCCGCTATCCAGAACAGGGCGCTGAAGGTATACGGCTGGAAGAAAAGAGCGTAGAGTGTCGCCAGGCCGAAACCCTGCTGTCCCATAAGGATGAAGGCCAGCAGGCCGCCGAATGTCTCTCCCAGGTTGGAAATACTGGAGGAGATGACAAAACTGCCGCGGGATCGCTTTTCCAGCCTGAATCTGCCGGCCATCAGCAGTCCTGCACCCAGGCTGATAAGCGCCACCCCTATGCCTATCACCGGCAGCCAGAAAAGCCTGCCGCCAGCCAACTCCAGGTGCCACATAGTCAGGATCAGAATAGGCGTGCCCAGCCAGACGACGGCAAAGCGGGTGATTTTGACGGCGGTTGTCTCCGGCAAAAGACCTCTGGAGCGGCTGACATACCCGGCTATGGTCGGCAGGGAGAGCATCAACATGCCGAAAAGTATCTTAAAAAGCATTCAATCAGATTAACATAAGATGTCTTTGTTTTCAACGATATATTGACAATTCCTGGAATTAGTTGTACAACTGAATTATGGAACTTGTTGCAGATGCCAGCACATTTCTTGCTGTTGTATTAAATGAAAACGACCGTGATTGGGTTGTTAATAAAACTGTCGGGCAGCGCATCATTTCGCCCGAAGTTTTGCCCTATGAGATCGGCAATGCGTTAATCGCTGTTAAAAGAAAGGGACGTCTCAGTGATCGAGAAGTTCTTCGGGCGCTGGAGATTTCTCAGCGAATCTCAGTCAGATTGGTTTCTGTAAATCTGTATGACGCGGTAAAAATTGCTGTTCGTTTTAATATATATACCTACGATGCTTACTATTTGCGGTGTTGCATCGAAAACGAATTGCCGCTTATCAGTCTTGATGGCCGTATGTGTGATGTTGCAATAAACCTTGGAATAAAGGTGGTGGAATAGCTTATGAAAGTTTATACTTATTCTCAGGCAAGGGAAAAGTTAGCTGATATACTTGAAGAGTCAAAAAGGGAAGAAGTTGTAATTCGTCGACGTAAAGGAGATTTGTTTATTGTTGTTCCTAAAACTCCTGTTTGTCGTTCTCCTTTTGATGTATCCGGTCTGCATAAAAAGATTTCGCGCCAAGAGATATTAGACGCAATTCACACCTCAAGGGAACGGGAAAGCTAGGGATAAAAACTTGCATTATGGCAAACGGCAGCAGGCAGAACGATCTCTATACCCTTATGAGCGTCGATGACGAACCTATAGTCCATGATATGGTAGCCCGCATCCTGGAGCGATCTCGTTTGCCCGTCAATATATGCGCCACCGCTCTGTCCGGGGCGGAGGCGCTGCAGTTGGCCCGGACAATGCGCCCGGATATCTGCCTGCTGGATATACATATGGAAGATATGGATGGACTGGACTTGGCAGGGCGTTTGAAAGATGAACTCAATCATACGCCCTGCTTTATCTATCTTACTGCTTACGATCGTTTTGAATACGCTCGCCGAGCACTTCGCTTGGGTGCAGAGGAGTATCTTCTCAAACCTATACGGCAGGAGGAGTTGCTCAGTGCTTTGGGAAGAGCGGTGGATAGGCTTCAAGCAGAGCGCTTGGAGAAGCTGGAGAAAGAATGTATGCGGCGTAGCCTGAAAGAGGTGCTTCCTGCTCTGACAGTAAGGGATGAGCCTAAGATGAGACGCACCGCTTTGTTGGTCAGGCAGGTGCGCGACTATGTGGATGAGCACTTCGCCGAGAAGCTCTCTCTGGATCTAATGGCTGAGCATTTTCATCTCAGTTCCGGTTATCTGGGATCGCTTTTCAAATCCGAAACAGGTATGACTTTCAGAGCCTACCTGCGCTCAGTCCGCATAGCCAAAGCCAGAGAACTTCTGGCAGATCAGAGGCTAAATCTTACAGAGATAGCTTTTGCCGTAGGTTATGAAGATATTAACTACTTCAGTCAGGCTTTTCTGGATGAGGTTGGTGCTAGGCCCGGTGAATACAGGGGAACAGGAAAGCGATGGGCAAGGTAAAACTGAGCGATATTGTTAATTTGCCTGCTTTTGAAGAGGCCGGCAGGCTTTTTTATCGAGCTACGGGTATGACCATCTCTTTTTACAGTGATGCCGGCGAGAACATTTTCTCACCGGCGGAAGAACGTTGTGAGATCTGCCACATGATTCAGAGTACACAGGAGGGAAGGCGGCGCTGTCTGCTCTCGGATAAGCAAGCGGCGGAGAGAGCTCTGCATGGCGGCAAACCTATCTCCTATACCTGTCACGCCGGTCTGATAGATGTGGTTCTGCCTGTAGTGGTAGCCGGCAAATCAATAGGTTGTTTTTTTAGCGGCCAGTCTCTGCTGGCGTCACCCACCTCCGTAGGCTATCAGGATTTCATCGCCAGGACAGGTGATTTGGGCCTGGATCCGGATAAACTGTGGGCGGCCTATCTGAAAGTGCCGGTGGTGGATGCCGGTCGTCTGGAAATAGCCTTGGGGCTGTTGGGTGTAATCTGTAACCACCTGGTGGAAGGACAGATAGCCCTGCGTAAGGAGAGAGAACTGACTCGCAAACAGCGCAAGCTGCGGCAGGCCGCTGAGGAAAAGGCCGGATTGGAGCGTGATTTGCGAGAGGTGGAACTGAGGCTGGTGCAGGCTCAGTTGAACCCGCATTTTCTTTTCAATGCTCTGAATCTTATTGCGGGACAGGCTATGCTGGAGGATGCCTCCGCCACCGGGCGCCTGATAGAGGAGCTCTCGATACTATTGCGGCATTCTCTAGCCAATATAGGCGGCACCATAACCCTGGCCGAAGAGGCTGCGGCTGCCAGGTCTTATGCAGAGATCTTTCGCGCCCGTTTCGGGCGAAAAGTGGAAATATCCATAGATATACCGGAAGATCTGAGCAAGCTTCAGGTTCCGGCTCTAATTCTTCAGCCGCTGGTGGAGAACTCTTTGGTTCATGCTTTGCCTGCTTGCCCGGATAGCTTGCATATCTCCATCACCGCCGCTGTAGACAATTATAAGGTTGAGTTGCGAGTTGCGGATAACGGTCCCGGTTTGCCGGCTGAGGTCATGGTTGATAAGAGTGTTATCAACGGTTCGGGAGATGGAATCAAGCTGACCGGTCTTTCCGGTCTTAATCGCCGTTTACATTACTATTACCCGGATCTGCCGGGGCTGGAACTGCTCAATGCAGGGCAGGGAGTGACAGCCGTTATCAGCTTGCCGTTGCCCTGATAAATTTCAAGGGATAATCTGTAATAATCGTGGATTTTTTCATAGCTTGAGGCACCTGTAAGGGATAGAATAAGACTAAGGTGCATTTTGTGCCAAGTATCTCTGGAGGTGCGTTATGTCCAATAAGAAAGACAAATATACCGGTTCTGATACCGACGGAGGTATCACTAGCAGTTACACCATGGATGATGGTGTTGATTTGAAAGTGCCTTATTCCTTCTTCGGCTCAATCTATGATGAAGATGAGAAGAATATGACCTTGCAGGCGATGGGTCAGGATACACTGACCATGGGACCGCAGGTCCAGGCTTTCCAGAAAGAGTTTGCCGTTATGCATGGTGTCAAGCATGCCTTTGCCGTGACCAACTGTACGACGGCTATGCATGTAGCTACCCAGGTTTTCGGTATTAAGCCGGGAGATGAAGTTATCGTTACTCCAAACACATTTATCGCTACTTCTCTGGTTATTCTCAAAGAGGGCGGTATTCCGGTATATGCCGATATCGATCCCAGGACATATAATATCGATCCTAAAGAGATAGAGAAGAAGATCACCAACAAGACTAAAGCTATATATGTAGTACATTATGGTGGTTTGATGTGTGATATGGATCCCATCATGGCTATTGCCAGAAAGCATAATCTATATGTGCTGGAGGATTGCGCCCACACTCCGGGGGCTGCCTATAAAGGACGCAAGGCAGGCAGCATAGGCGATATAGGCTGCTTTAGCTTTCACTCGCTTAAAAATATGACCACCTGCGGCGAGGGCGGCATGATAACCACTAGCAATGATGATTTTGTCGATGCCATCGAGAAGTTACGTTGCATGAACCTGGATCACTGGAAGGATCAGGTTGATTACTGGATACCATCGCACTTTGATGTAGTGGATGTTAAGGGCTATTGGGGCAACAACTATCGCATGAATGAAATTCAGGCAGCCGTGGGCCGGGCACAGTTACGCAAGCTGGATATGCTCAACGAGAAGCGTCGTGAACTGGGACGTCGCATCAATGACGGCATTCAGGGAATCAAGGGAATCACGCCTGTCTATGAGTCTCCCGATTGCTACCATGTTTACCATCTCTATACTCTCTGTGTGGAGGAGGAGGAGCTGGGAGCAAGCCGCGATGACTTCATGAGAGTGCTTTACAAGGAAGAGGGCGTACAGGGTATTCTGCATTACCAGCCTACCTATCACTTTACCGGTTTGAAGCGTATGGGTTACGGCGACGGCCTCTGTCCGTTGGCAGAGAAGTTTTTCTATAAGCGAGAGTTGAATCTGCCGATGCATCCGCGCTTGACCGATAGGGAGATAGAAGATACCGTTACCGGCATTCGTAATGCCGCTGAGAAGGTTCGTCGGGAATAATCCGGTATGGACAGGTACGGGAGATAAGCGGCTGGATTTACAACGGTATGCGGCCATACATATGATAATGACACGGCGGCATCCGGGCAGGCGACTGAGGATTTCCGACGTATACCGCAGAATATATAATATAAAACCGGGAGGATTATTTAAATGGGTAAGGCCAGAATAATGTACAATATGACGGTTCGAGATGTTCGGGAAGGACTTAAAGAGATGAAGACCGTTATTGTGCCCATCGGAGTAGTGGAACAGCACGGTTACCATCTGCCTCTGAGTGTGGATATCCATAATGCGGTTGAGATAGGCCGCAGGGTCTCTGAAGAGACCGGCTCTTTTATGGCCCCGCCGATGCATTACAATTTTTCCGGCGGCACTCTGCCCGGCACTATCAACCTTAGCCCTCAGGTTTTCTCTCTGGCGTTGATGGATATCTGTCGTAGCCTTTCGATTCAGGGATTCAAGAATATAATTCTGCTCATGGGACACGGAGGCACGGAAGCCGGCCGGGCCGTAACCGATGCAGCTGAAAACTTGCAGCGTCTGGACCCACGTATGGCCGGCACAGCTATAGCTGTTGTACCCTTCTGGGAACTATCGCCCAGCTATTTGAAAGCTACCGAAGAGAAGGATTTTCATGCCGGACGTTACGAGACTTCACTGATGCTCTATTGGAAGCCCGAACTGGTCAGGATGGATGAGGCTTGCCTGGATAGACCGGAGATAGTCCAAATGATGCGAACCGATCAGGATGCTTTTCTGGTAAAGCATAAAAAAGCGGATAACAGGTTTGTCGTGCCCAGACTGGCTCAGCATCCTGATATAGAGGTAGGCGTCATGGGCGATTACAATGGAGCCAGTGCTGAATTTGGAAAAAAGATGGCTATGGAGTGCATAGAGGGGCTGTCGGATATCATCAGGCAGATGGAGCGGGAGAACGGGTAGGAGATAGCAGCAGGCCGGAATACCGGCCTGCTTAAAGCTTACCGCAAGCTTGGTATCCAACGCTTTGGCGATATGCTGCAGGTATTGCAGGCTGATACTGTTTTCACTCCTCTCCAGACGTGAAACAATCTGCTGGCTTACCTGCAGTTTTTTGCTCAGTTCCTATTGAATCAGCGGCAGCTTTTTACGCCTCTTTCTGATCTGCCGGTTATATTCGATATGGCGGTGGCTCCCGTCACGGCGTAAATTCCCCTAATATAGATATCACTGTTTTGCCGGCAAGGTAAAACCGGCTGGCTTTGTTTGCCAATGCCCGGAGAAGCTCTATTAAGTGTTTGGCCTTTTTCATATTTCGTATTTCATATGTAGTAAAAGATGGAAATTCCAGTTTTTGAAGGGCTTATTTTCGATGTGATCAGCTTCATGTATTCATATTTAAAAAAGTCTGCATTTGCATACCAAAAAAGAGGGATATAAAATTTTGTGCCGAAATATACTTATAACGGTTCGCAAAAGCATACCAAATAATCGAGGATGGTCAATTTGATACAAGAGCTCGGCAAAGATCCTATACCTAAATATCACCGCTTTCGATTGATTGTGGAACAGAATATCTGTAGCGGTAAATATCCATTCGGTTCAGCCTTGCCGCCGGAGAGGAAGCTGGCAGAGGCTTACGGTATAAATCGGCAAACGGTCCGGCAGGCTCTGAAGGCACTGGAGGAGGAAGGGTATCTTATCAGAGAGCAGGGCAGAGGCACCTTTGTAGCCAAGAAGGATATCGAGCGTACGGTTGATCCCATAAATATCGGTGTCGTGATATATAAGGCGGCACTGGAAGCACAATGGTTCTTCCCTGATCTGCTCAGAGGCATCTCGGATGCAGTGGATGTGGATGCCGCCAACGTGGTGGTGGTGCCTTTTGATGAGCGGACAGCCGGAGTGCGGGAAGGGGATTTCTGCCGCAGGATCATTTCGCAGAAGAAGTTACACGGCCTACTTATCGTTTCAGAGGAACTGGCGGAACGTGAGCTCTTTTACCTTCTGGC
>DHPR01000019.1:0-742 GCA_002410925.1 bacterium UBP13_UBA5359 | reverse complement strand
ACCATGAGAGCGGCATGAAACAGACGGTATCCTATCTGGCCGGCCTGGGGCATAAGAGGATAGCCTGCGTAGGGGGAATATATTCCCGTTATTATGCAGCGCTGCAGACGGTGCTGGCATTTCGCCAGGCAATGAAGGAGCATGGGTTGGAAGTGAGGTCTGATTGGATGCCGGAGTGTGATTATTCAGGTAAGAGTGCGCTGAAGCTTGCCAGACAACTCTTGAGCACCGACGACAGACCCACGGCTATCATCCTGGCCGATGATTCGTTTGCTATAGGTGTTTATCAGGCAGCAGTAGAAAACGGCTTGAAGATACCGGAGGATCTCTCCGTGGTGGGTTATAATGATCTGCCGATAGCAACCTCTCTGGTACCGGCGCTGACCACTATAAAGACACCGCGATATGAGATGGGATGTTTGGCCTGCGAGATACTGGAGAAGAGAATAGTCGCAGTAAGGGATGAGCATGCCGGTGATTTAGAGGGAGCCAGGGAACTGGAGGTAGAATTAGTGATGAGGGATTCTTGTATGCAGTATAGTGAGCAAAGTTTTTAGATGCTAACGAGGGGCAACAATTGTGCTGATGCTCACAAGCACAAATTAAGAGAAGGGAGAGAGTAAGAATGAAAAATAAGAGAGCATTTACATTGATAGAATTGCTCGTCGTCATTGCTATTATTGCAATACTGGCGTCTATTCTTTTTCCTGTTTTTGGTAGGGCCAGAGAGAAGGCACGGCAG
>DHPR01000020.1 GCA_002410925.1 bacterium UBP13_UBA5359 | reverse complement strand
TTATCAGCGCTATTGAAGAATAATAGGACAAAATGATTGGTTTGAATATCTTGAGAGTTTAGACTGGGCGGCTTAAGCCGTCCAGCGCTCATTGGCATTGACTACGTGAAGTAAATATGCTAGATTAGACTGGCGTCATCGGACGCATGAGGTGAGCTGTATGGCCAAGGATGATCGTAAAACAATATCGTTATCGTGCAATGAATGCAAACGCCGTAATTATTCTACTACCAAAAATAGAAAGAATATTACCGGACGGATGGAGCTCAAGAAATATTGCAGCTTCTGCAGACAGCATACGGTACATAGGGAAGTACGTTAGTTTAAGGTGAAATATATAGATTAGGTGGCGCAGGCCTGTAGCTCCAATTGGTAGAGCACCGGACTCCAAATCCGGGTGTTGGGGGTTCGAATCCCTCCAGGCCTGCCAGGGATGTGAAAATATTTTGAGTCAAAGCAGAACGAATCGCGGCACCGTAAAAAAGGTTGCCTTTTCCAAGGCTATTAAGGACTTCTTTTCAGGAGTCTGGGCGGAGATGAAAAAGGTAGCCTGGCCAAACCGGAAGGAACTGACATCTTCCACTATACTGGTGATAATCAGCATAATAATTGTGGCTGTTTTTATAGCCATACTGGATTTTGTTTATAGTTATGCCTTCAAGCTCCTAGGGAATTTTGGCGGTGGAATGGGTGGCTAACTGGTGCTCCATTGTTGATGGAGAATGAGGTTATGGTGGAGAAAAACAAAGAGAAAAGGTGGTACGTGCTTCATACCCACTCCGGTTACGAGGCTAAGGCAAAGGCTAGCCTTGAACGGAGAATAGAGTCTATGGGCTTGGAGGACAGGATCTTTCAGGTGGTTATTCCTACTGAGGAAGAGATAGAAATAAAGGATGGTAAGAAGAAGCGTACCAAGAAAAAAATATTTCCCGGTTACATTATGATCGAGATGGTCATGGACGATGATATCTGGCAGTTAGTTCGCAATACTACCGGAATAACTGGTTTTATTAGCTCCGGTTCCAAGCCTGTTCCTTTGCAGGAGCGCGAGGTTCAGACCATATTGCATCAGATGGGTATGGCGGCGCCTAAGATAAAGGTTGCCTGGGATCCTGGAGATTCTATTAGGGTTATATCCGGCCCGTTTATGAATTTTACGGGCGTTATTGAGGATATATATCCGGAACAGGGAAAACTCAGAGCGTTGCTCACTATTTTCGGCAGAGAAACGCCGGTTGAATTGGAATTTTATCAGGTTGAGAAGCTTTAGGTGCAGTTGACGGAAGAGCCGTTCATAACATTGATAGTGTCATCATCAAGCATATAAAAAGATAGCGGGCATCAAGGCTTGCTGCAGGGTTTTGAAATTAATAATAGTAGCATCGTGTTCACAGGGCACATTTTCTGGACAGGAGAGGTAGCGTAGAATGGCAAAGAAAATTAAAGGCATAATCAAGCTTCAGATAACGGCTGGTAAAGCTACACCGGCTCCCCCGGTAGGTCCTGCATTAGGGCAGCATGGCGTTAATATCATGGAGTTCTGCAAGAGCTACAATGAGAAAACGGCTGATAAAGCAGGCGAGATCATACCTGTCGAAATAACGGTATATGAAGACAGGTCTTTTACATTTATTACCAAGACACCTCCGGCTGCAGAGCTTATAAAAAAAGCTGCCGGTATAGCTACTGCCTCCGGCACTCCTAATAAGGTTAAAGTCGGTAAGCTGACCAAAGCTCAGGTCAAGCAGATTGCGGAGCAGAAAATGCCGGATTTGAATGCTAACGATGTCGATGCTGCTATGCTGATGATAGAGGGCACAGCTCGCAGTATGGGCATTGAGGTGGAAGGCTGATCCGAAAGCTGGATATTAAAATTCAAACATAATAATTATGTTTGAAAGGCGTTAACGTCGGGCTTGAATCGAGCCGGGCATTATGCCTTGAATAAGTGGAAGGGCTTTTGCCCGTTATTACCACGGGAGGTATGTACGGATATGTCAAAAAGAGGAAAGCGATATCAGGATGCTTTAAAGCAGTATGATAGCAATGCTGCTTACGATCCTAAGGAGGCTATGGAGATATTGAAGAAGATTGCCGTAGCCAAATTCGATGAAAATGTGGAAGTATCTATAAAGCTTGGTGTAGATCCACGTCATGCAGATCAACAGGTCCGTGGCACGGTTGTGTTGCCTCATGGCACCGGAACCGAAAAGCGTGTTCTTGTTTTTGCCAAGGGTGACAAAGCTAAGGAAGCTGAGCAGGCCGGTGCTGATTATGTAGGCGCTGATGACTTGGCAGCCAAAATACAGGCCGGTTGGTTTGATTTCGATGTGACTGTAGCCACTCCCGATACAATGAGTGTTGTGGGAAAACTGGGCAAGTTGCTTGGCCCCAGGGGGCTTATGCCTAATCCCAAGACGGGTACGGTTACATTTGATCTTGATAGAACAATAAAGGAGATCAAGGCCGGTAAGGTTGAGTATAGAGTGGATCGTTATGGAATCATTCACTCCGTTATCGGCAAGGTATCCTTTGATGCACAGCAATTAGGGGATAATTTCAGGGCGCTGATGGGTGCGGTTGTAAAGGCTCGGCCTGCGGCTGCTAAGGGGACTTATCTTAAGAGTGTAGTTCTCTCTTCAACGATGAGCCCTGGCGTGAAAGTGGATGTCCAGAAGGCTGCGATAACCGTAGAAAAGTAGTGATTTGAAGAAATCGGAACTCGGAACAGTCAGTGTGAACTCTCTTTCAGGCTGCCGGGCTCTGAATATGCTTAAATAATTGAATATTATGGGCCTGAGACAGCGGGTGGAGACTTAAATGACCGGTTATGGTCAACCTGCCGAGGCCGGGGTGAGACGATAAGGATTCTTCTCTGAGACCTCCGGCCGGAGGTCTTTTTTTGCCCATCTTATCGGTTAAGAATGTGAAGGATAAAGAGGGGCATTATATGCAGGACACGCGATATATAAATTCCGGATCCGGCATTGGAAATGGAGGTGAGATTAGTAGTGGCTACAGCTCAAAAAAGAGAAATGGTGGAAAATATTAAAGCGATGCTTCCCGAGGCCAAGGCTACGCTGGTGACGAATCATACCGGACTGAATGTTGAGGAAATCAATGGCCTACGCAACCAGCTTAAAAAAGAAGGCGTGGAATTTCACGTTGTTAAGAACACTTTGGCAAGGATAGCGGCTAATGAGACGGGGTATGAATGCCTCAATGCTTACCTGGAAGGGCCAACAGCAATAGCTTTTGTTAAGAATGATCCGGTAATAGCTACAAAATTGCTGGTTAAGTTTATCAAGGAACATAAAAAGCTGGTATTAAAGGGTGGTCTTCTCGAAGGCAAGGTCATAAGTGCGGAAGAGATTAGAGCGGTTGCAGATTTGCCGCCAAGAGAGGTTCTTCTTGCAAGGCTGGCTGGTGCGATGATGAGGCCGCTCAACGACATGGCCAGCGTTCTTTCCGGACCCATCAGAAGCTTTGCTTATGCATTGCAAGCAGTTCAGCAACAAAGGGCAGAGTGATTAATTATAATGATTTAGAAGTTTAGCTGTTTAACGGAGCATGAAGAACGTAAAAAGCAGAATATTCTGCGGATGCTACTAACAGGTTAAAGGGCTAATAAATTTAATAGCTGATAAGGTTAAAAAGCTATTGAGGAGGTGAGATGAATGGCAGAGACTTTGACAAAGGACCAGATACTTGATGCTGTAAAGCAGATGAGTGTACTGGAGCTTTCAGAATTAGTCAAGGCTTTTGAAGAGGAGTTTGGCGTATCGGCTGCTCCTGTAGCTGCTGTAGCCGCCGCTCCTGTAGCCGGGGCTGCCGCTGTGGAAGAGGCCGAAGAGAAGACAGCTTTTGACGTTATTCTGGTTAGCGCCGGTGAGAAAAAGATACCTGTTCTTAAGGTTGTACGCGAGGTGACCAGCCTTGGACTCAAGGAGGCAAAGGAGCTTGTTGATAATGCGCCCAAGCCTATAAAGGAAGGTATCAAGAAGGAAGAGGCTGATGAGCTTAAGGCCAAGCTTGAAGAGGCCGGAGCAACAGTCGAAATTAAATAATATTTATTGCCGGGAGGAGGAAGGGTTATCTTTCTCCTCCGACGGCAGATTGCTGAACAACGAAGTTATGTTTGTCCGCAGATATGATAAGGGTTCTTTTTCCCCTTCTATTATTTTGACAAACATATTTCTTTATGCTAACATTAAAATTTGTCACCTTAAACGGTGTGGAGCTGTACCCTCCAAGGGGGTATTTATGCTTTTTTTCATAATACTCGAACGTTGGGAGTGGAGTGCATGACGTTAGCGGCCAACAAGCGTGAGAGGGTTAGTTATGCTAAGATACCTACGGTTCTGGAACTGCCTAACCTTATAGAATTACAGCGAAATTCATATCAGTGGTTTATCGATACCGGCCTGAGAGATTTGCTTGACAGTTTTTCTCCTATTCAGGATTTTACCGGTAATCTGGTATTAGAATTTCTGGATTACACCTTTGATGAGCCGAAATATACTGTCGACGAATGTCGTGAACGTGATATGACCTATTCTGCACCCTTAAAAGTACGGGTGCGCCTTGTAAACCGCGTAAACGGAGAGGTCAAGGAGCAAGAGGTCTTTATGGGGGATTTCCCTCTGATGACGTCAAAGGGTACATTCGTAATAAACGGAGCCGAGCGGGTGATTGTCAGCCAGCTGGCTAGATCCCCCGGTGTTTATTTTAAATCGGAACTGGATCCGCATGGAAATGATCTTTATTCCGCAACTTTAATACCGAACAGGGGAGCCTGGATAGAGCTGGAGTTTGATGCCAACGGCATCATGTGGGTAAGGGTGGACAGGACCAGAAAGATTCCTGCTACCATACTTCTGCGGGCTCTTGATTACAAAATTATTTCTGATCGAGGAACTTATATCAATCGTATAACTGAATCATCCAAGCCCAAGAAGGGGCTTGTCGGTCTTGAATTAGCTGAAGATGTTGTTGATCCCGATACCGGCGATCTTTTAGCTGTCAGGGGCACGGTTCTGGATGAGACAGCGATCGCTGCTTTAAAAGATGCAAGGGTGAAGGAGCTTTCCATCATCCGGGAGGAAAAGGTTGCCGCTCAGCAGGAAATTGGTGTCTTTGATCGGCAGGAGGTTCTCTGCTCCATTAAAGATCACGATCGCATAAGCGGCAAGGTCCTAGCTGATGATGTGACGGACATTCATACCGGTGAGGTTTTGGCAGAGAAGGATAGCAAGCTGACCGATAGGGCTATCGGCAAGCTGAATAAAGTGGGCATAAGCGAAGTAAAGGTTTATGAAGAGATAAAGGTCATGGAGATTGAGGAGTGGATGCGCCTGACCTTGGAAAAAGACAGCACCTCTGATTCCGATGAGGCCATCGTGGAGATATATAGAAAATTGCGTCCCGGGGAGCCTCTTACCATGGATGGAGCAAAGATACTCTTCAGATCTCTCTTCTTCGACCAGAAGAGATATGATTTGGCCCATGTGGGGCGTTATAAGCTCAACAAGAAGCTTGGCCTCGATATAGATCCTATGCAGCATGTTCTTACCAGGATGGATATCATCGAAACCGTGCGGTATCTTAAGAATCTACCGCAGGGTGAGGGAAATATTGATGATATTGATCATCTTGGTAATCGCCGGGTACGTGCGGTTGGCGAATTGCTTATGAATCAGTTTAGAGTCGGTCTATTGAGAATGGAGCGTGTGATCCGAGAACGTATGATTATTCAGGAAACAGAGACATTAACGCCTCAGGCCCTGATAAATATACGCCCTGTTGTTGCTGCCATAAAAGAGTTCTTTGGCAGCAGCCAGTTGTCTCAGTTTATGGATCAGACCAACCCACTGGCTGAATTAACTCATAAACGGCGGCTCAGCGCTCTGGGTCCCGGTGGCTTAAGCCGGGAGCGTGCCGGCTTTGAAGTAAGAGATGTGCATCACTCTCATTACGGGCGCATATGTCCGATAGAGACTCCTGAAGGCCCGAATATAGGTCTTATCGGGTCATTGGCTACCTATGCTTGGGTAAACGATTACGGTTTTATCGAAACTCCGTATCGTAAGGTGACAGATCGCCGCGTTACGGACGAGATAGTTTATCTGTCTGCTGATGAGGAGGATAACTACATTCTGGCACAAGCCAATGAGCCGGTTGATGAAAACGGGTATCTGATAAAAGACAAGGTGCCGACCAGGGCCAGGGATATTATTGAAGCGGTGCAGGCGGATAAGGTGGATTTTATGGATGCCTCGCCCAAGCAGCTGGTCAGCGTTGCTACTGCGCTTATTCCCTTTCTGGAGAATGATGATGCCAACCGTGCTCTTATGGGATCGAATATGCAGCGCCAGGCTGTTCCTCTACTGCGTACGGAAGCTCCCATGGTGGGAACCGGTATGGAGCGTAAAGTTGCTATAGATTCCGGCACGGTGATTATTGCTGAAAGAGCCGGCGTGGTAAAGGCTATGTCTGCTGAAAGAATTATCATTCAGACGGATAATGGTGAGCTGGATACATATAAGGTATACAAATTTATGCGCTCCAACCAAGGAACCGCCATTAATCAGCATCCGATTGTTTCGCTGGGGCAGCGTGTTGAAAAGGGAGAGGTTATCGCAGATGGCGCCAGCACGGATCATGGTGAGTTAGCTTTGGGGCGCAACGTTCTGGTCGCTTTTATGCCATGGAAGGGATACAATTATGAGGATGCCATTCTTCTTAGCGAGCGAATGGTTAAGGAGGATGTTTTCACTTCCATTCATATAGAGGAATATGAAATAGAAGCCCGGGATACCAAGCTTGGACCGGAAGAGATAACTCGAGATATTCCGAATGTTTCCGAGGATGTTCTGAAAGATCTTGATGAAAGCGGTGTCATACGTATTGGCGCCGAGGTAAGGGCTGAGGATATTCTTGTAGGAAAGGTTACGCCTAAGGGTGAAACCGAATTGACTCCTGAAGAGCGTCTGCTAAGGGCTATATTCGGGGAGAAAGCGCGTGAAGTGAGAGATACCTCTTTACGGGTGCCTCATGGCGAAAAGGGACGTGTTGTCGATGTCAAGGTGTTCAAGCGTGAGCGCGGTGACGAGCTCTCTCCCGGCGTCAACGAGCTTGTCAGGGTCTATATAGCTCAAAAGCGAAAGATTCTGGAAGGCGATAAGATGGCCGGACGCCATGGAAATAAGGGTGTTATCGCCCGTATTCTGCCGGAAGCGGATATGCCGTTCCTGCCGGACGGCACGGCAGTAGATATTGTGCTGAATCCCTTGGGCGTTCCTTCACGCATGAATATCGGCCAGATATTGGAAACACACTTCAGTCTGGCTGCCAAGGAATATGGGCTTGTACTTGAAAATCCGGTCTTTGATGGAGCTACCGAGGTAGAAATAACTAAAAGTGTTGCTCAGGTAGTGGAAAGTAAGAAGCGTAATGTATTGAAAGAGTATATATCTACCGAGCTGATGCTGGAGGTGCCGGCTGAGCTGGATGAAAGGCCTATCGATGAGATTCCCGCTTTGCTTGACAGCATACTTACCGGCATGGAAAATGAAGACCTTGTAAAGCTGGCGCATGATGTGGCCATGGAGGTTGATGAAGGCAGCTTCCAGGTTACTATCGGCAGCCGCCGAAAAGATATTGAGACACTGGTAGCAAAGATTATGGAACGTGCTTATGCCAGAGTGGGTTTGCTGCCTAGCGGCAAGGCGATTCTGCGGGACGGCATGACCGGAGAACCCTTTGATCATCCTGTGACGATAGGTTATCTTTATATGATGAAGCTGGCGCATCTGGTCGATGATAAAATCCATGCCAGGTCTACCGGTCCGTACTCACTGGTAACTCAGCAGCCGTTGGGCGGAAAGGCTCAGTTCGGTGGCCAGCGTTTCGGTGAGATGGAGGTCTGGGCGCTTGAAGCATATGGCGCAGCCTTTACGCTGCAGGAATTGCTGACCATAAAATCCGATGATGTTATGGGGCGTGTCAAGGCTTATGAGGCTATTGTCAAGGGTGAGAACGTTCAGGAGCCGGGAGTGCCGGAATCCTTCAAGGTCTTGATCAAGGAGCTTCAAAGCTTGGGTCTTGATGCCAGGATATTATCTGAAGAGGCTAAAGAGGTCGTTATTAAAGATGACGAGACAGACCTCTCTGAGACCGCCCGCGAACTGGGCGTAGAGATCTGAAAAGAGTACTAAGGAGGAATTCACCTTGCTGGATGCCAAAAACTTTGAAATGTTGAAAATTGGCATAGCTTCACCAGATCAGGTAAAGGCCTGGTCGCACGGCGAGGTTAAAAAACCGGAAACTATAAATTATCGCACACTCAAGCCTGAGCGCGACGGGCTATTTTGTGAGAGGATATTTGGGCCTATAAAGGATTGGGAGTGCCATTGCGGCAAATACAAGCGCATACGTTTTAAAGGTGTGATTTGTGATCGCTGCGGTGTGGAAGTAACCAAGGCCAAGGTACGTCGCGAGCGTATGGGGCATATTGAACTGGCCACGCCGGTATCGCATATCTGGTATTTCAAAGGCATTCCCAGCCGAATAGCCCTTCTGCTGGATATTTCACCGCGTAGCCTGGAAAAGGTTCTTTATTATGCTTCCTACATAGTGCTTGATGCGGGTGAGGGGACTGATTTAAAGTATAAGCAGATACTTTCCGAAACGGAGTACCGTGAAGCGCAGGAGCGTTATAGAAACGCCTTTCAAGCAGAGATGGGGGCAGTTGCTATCAAGGCACTCCTGGCTCAATTGGATTTGGTTGCCATGTCCAAAGAGCTCAGGAAAGAATTGAAGGAAGTATCCGGACAAAAACGTATAAAGATTATCAAGCGGCTTGAAGTTGTTGAAGCCTTCCGTAAATCGGGCAACAGGCCGGAATGGATGATAATGGATGCCATACCAGTAATTCCACCGGAAGTTCGTCCTATGGTACAACTGGACGGCGGCCGCTTTGCTACTTCCGATCTTAATGATCTCTACCGCAGAGTGATCAACCGTAATAACCGTCTCAAAAAACTGCTCGAGTTAGGTGCCCCCGAGGTCATAGTCCGCAATGAAAAGCGTATGCTTCAGGAAGCTGTGGATGGCCTTATTGATAACGGTCGTCGTGGTCGTCCTGTGACCGGTCCTAATAACCGGCCGCTTAAATCGCTTAGCGATATGCTGAAGGGCAAGCAAGGACGTTTTCGCCAGAACCTTCTGGGCAAGCGTGTTGATTATTCCGGCCGCTCTGTTATTGTGGTCGGCCCTAATCTGAAGCTCAATCAGTGCGGGCTGCCCAAGGAAATGGCGCTGGAGCTGTTCAAGCCCTTTGTAATGAAGAAACTAGTCGATAACGGCCTGGCGCATAATATTAAAAGTGCCAAGCGAATGGTAGAGCGCGCCAAGACCGAAGTATGGGATGTTCTGGACAGGGTCATCAGGGAGCATCCTGTCCTCCTTAACCGCGCCCCGACATTGCACCGTTTGGGCATACAGGCCTTTGAGCCTGTCATGGTCGAAGGAAAGGCCATTCAAATACACCCATTGGTCTGTGCCGCTTATAACGCGGATTTTGACGGCGATCAGATGGCTGTGCACGTGCCGCTTTCATCGAGTGCACAGGCAGAGGCCAGGTTATTGATGATGTCCACATCAAACCTGCTTTCGCCTGCAGATGGTCGTCCCGTAGTGAGTCCTACTCAGGATATTGTTTTGGGATGTCATTATCTGACTATCCGACGGGAAGGCGTTAAAGGTGAAGGAAAGGCCTTCAGCAGCTTCAATGAAGCCGTTCTGGCTTATGATAACGGAGCAGTAGATCTCCATGCCGTTATTAAAGTAAAATACGATGGACAGTTGCTGGAAACGACGGCAGGCCGTCTCTTATTCAATGAAGCTCTGCCGCCTGCACTGCGATATATCAACGATGTTATGGATAAACGTGAGCTGGGGCAACTCGTTTCGCGTTGTTATCGGTTGCTTGGTCCTACGGAGACCGTAACTTTGGTAGATAATATCAAGAGTCTCGGTTTCAAATACGGCACCAAGGCCGGTTCAACCATATCTGTTACCGATATCATGGTGCCGGAGGCAAAAAAGCAGATATTGGATTCGGCCGGGCAAGAGGTGGATCAGATAGAGAAGCAGTATCGGCGAGGCTTGATAACCGCCGATGAACGCTATCAAAAGGTTATCGATATCTGGACCCAGGCTACGGAAGATGTTACTGATGCCACCATTGAGAATATGGATGAATATAATCCCGTATATATGATGGCTACCTCCGGTGCTCGCGGTAATATACAGCAGATAAGGCAGCTGGCCGGTATGCGCGGTCTTATGGCCGATCCGTCAGGGCGTATTATCGATTTGCCGATTACGGCCAATTTTCGTGAGGGATTGACGGTTCTCGAATACTTTATTTCCACCCATGGCGCTCGTAAGGGTCTGGCTGATACGGCACTCAGGACAGCCGATTCCGGTTATCTGACTCGTCGGCTTATCGATGTGGCGCAGGAGGTTATTATCCGAATTCCCGATTGCGGAACTACATCAGGCATAGTAGTCAAGGATATCAAGGAAGGCCAGGAGATAATAGAATCTTTGCGCGATCGGGTGTTGGGCAGAGTTTCGCTTGAAACAATTGTTCATCCTGAGACGGGAGAGCTTATCCTGGAGAATAACAAGATAATCGATGAAGATGCTGCTCTGGCTATTGAGAAGGCCGGGATAAAGGCTGTAAAGGTTCGTTCAGCCTTGACTTGCCGTGCCCGGGCAGGGTTATGCGCAGCTTGTTATGGTCGTGACCTGGCAACCGGAAATATGGTCGAAATCGGTGAGGCTGTAGGAACTATTGCTGCTCAATCCATCGGCGAGCCGGGAACTCAGCTGACTATGCGGACATTTCATACTGGCGGCGTGGCTTTGAGGGGTGAGGATATTACTCAGGGCCTGCCTCGTGTCGAAGAGTTATTTGAGGCCCGTAAGCCCAAAGGGCTGGCGATAGTCAGCGATATAAATGGCGTAGTTGAGATCGCCGAAGTTAAAGGTGTTCGTAAGATTGTTATTAAAGCCGATGATGGCGAAGAGAAGGCCTATACGGTTCCTTATGGCGCTCGCCTGGAAGTGGCTGGCGGTGATGAGGTTCTGGCTGGCGATCGCTTGACTGAAGGCTCAATCAATCCTCATGACGTACTCAATATCAGGGGCGTTCAGGAAGTGCAGAGCTATATGGTTCGTGAAGTGCAATCCGTTTATCGCTCCCAGGGAGTTGATATCAACGACAAGCATATTGAAGTGGTAGTGCGTCAGATGTTGCGAAAAGTGCGTGTTGAAGAGATAGGAGATACCGATTTCCTGCCGGGAGAACTGGTCGATACCTTTGCCTTCGAAGATGAGAATGATAAAGTTCTGGCTGAAGGCGGCGAGCCAGCCAGCGCTAAGCCCGTTTTGCTGGGGATTACCAAAGCTTCGCTGGCTACCGATAGCTTCTTGTCGGCAGCATCGTTCCAAGAGACGACCAGAGTGTTGACGGATGCCTCCACCAAGGGCAAGGGAGATTCCCTTGTCGGCCTTAAGGAGAACGTCATAATAGGGAAGCTGATACCGGCAGGCACCGGAATGTCGCGCTATAAGAACATCGATATCTTTGTACCCGGTGCGCAAAGCTTGGAAGAGAAAATAGAGAAAGAACTTGGACAGGATGCCGTCGCTGATGAGGCTGTTGAAGAAATGGCTGATCAGGGGCTGGAATCTGAGGAGAAATTAATTGAAGAGCCTGTCAGCGTTGCTGAAGAGGAAGAGGTACTCTCTATACCGGAACCGGAGAATGTTTGAGGCAAAAGGATTGAATACCTTTAATGGCTGCTTAAAAAAAGCGTTGACAGCCTTGAATGCTCGTGATAATATAGGTAAGTCCATTTGACGCTTAAATGATCGAACCTTGCGTCAGAAGCACAATTTCAGTGTTTCCCCGGCATAGCCGGAGGTAGCGATCAAAACGGGTGGAGAGTTTTTGCAACCGTCCGATAAGAGATATACGATAGATTACATTACCGATGCGTAGCGTCTCAAGCTTGCCGTGATTAAGCATGCTATCGAGCCCCTTATGCGTTGCGTGAGGGGCTTAATTTATTTGACCGTCCACCAAGAGGAAGACGGATGAACGAAGGGAGTCTGGGTATGCCGACCATAGCACAACTGGTCAGAAAGAATAGAGAGCCCATTATTAGAAAGACCGATGCTCCTGCTTTGAAGGGATCGCCGCAGAAGCGAGGTGTATGTACCAGGGTTTATACCACTACGCCTAAAAAGCCGAACTCAGCTCTGCGTAAGGTCGCCAGGGTACGACTTACCAATGGAATAGAGGTTACAGCTTATATTCCTGGTATCGGGCATAATCTGCAGGAACACTCTGTAGTGCTTATACGCGGTGGCCGGGTTAAGGATTTACCCGGTATCCGTTACCACATCGTCCGAGGCACGCTGGATACTGCCGGTACGACTGATAGACGCCAGGGGCGCTCAAAATACGGCACCAAGAGGCCGAAATAAATTTCTTTGTAAAAGTAGGGGGTTGAACAATGCCAAGAAAAGGCGCGGTTCCCAAAAGAGAGATTACGCCGGACCCTGTTTATAACAGTCAGCTTGTGGGACGATTTATAAACAATCTGATGGAAAGAGGTAAAAAGAGTATAGCTGAAGATATATTCTATCAGTCTATGGAAATAATCCGAGAGAAGAGCGGTCGTGATCCGGTAGAGGTTTTTGAAGAGGCTGTTAAAAACGCAGCACCGGTTATAGAGGTCAAGTCCCGGCGCGTAGGCGGTGCTACATATCAGGTACCGGTAGAGGTCCGATCGGATCGCAGAATTGCTCTTGCTATCAGATGGATATTGGGATTCGCTCGCAAGCGTTCCGGGAAGAGCATGCAGGAGAAGCTATCTGCAGAGTTTATGGATGCCGCTCAGGGTGTAGGCTCTACCATTAAGAAGCGCGAGGATACTCATAAGATGGCTGAAGCCAATAAGGCTTTTGCCCATTATAGGTGGTAATCCTAATAGCGTAAAATATGAAATTTTGTGATCGGAACAGTGATAACGCCCTGCAAGGATATGCAGATAAGTATATACAAGCTATTTACTTTCAGGCTTCTTGTTTGCAAAGTTGGCTGAAGATCTATGAGATGTAAGATAGAGGTAATGTGTCCGAATGACGAGAGCTTTTGATTTGAATAAAATACGGAATATTGGAATTGCTGCCCATATTGATGCCGGTAAAACTACGACTACTGAGCGTATACTCTTCTATACCGGGAAGGTACATCGCATCGGCGAGGTCCATGAGGGTGCAGCTACTATGGATTGGATGGTTCAGGAGCAGGAACGCGGTATTACCATTACCTCCGCGGCTACATCATGTCTTTGGCAAGGGCATAATATAAATATTATCGATACTCCCGGACACGTTGATTTTACTGTTGAGGTTGAACGCTCGCTCAGAGTCCTGGATGGCGTCGTAGCTGTCTTCTGCGCTGTTGGCGGTGTTCAGCCACAATCGGAAACGGTATGGCGTCAGGCTAACCGTTATGCTGTACCTCGAATAGCATTCGTAAATAAAATGGATAGAACCGGTGCGGATTTCGACAAAGTAGTCGATAGCATACGTAACAGGCTGGGAAGCAATGCCCTGGCAATGCAGCTGCCAATAGGCGCAGAGGATTCTTTTAAAGGTATGATAGATCTTGTAACGATGAAGGCGTATCTCTACGCTGAAGCGTTGGGAATGGAATTTGAAGTTCAGGATGTGCCGGAAGAGATGAAGGCTGATGCTCTGGCAGCCAGAGAGCATATACTCGAAGTTGCTGCTGAGGCTGATGACCTTCTAATGGTCAAGTATCTTGAAGGCGAAGAGTTGACCGATGATGAGATCAGGCATGGTGTGAGGCTGGCCACGCTCAGTGCTCAGGTGGTGCCCGTCTTTTGCGGCTCTTCCTTTAGAAATAAAGGAATTCAGCCGTTGCTGAATGCAGTCATAGATTACCTCCCTTCTCCGCTGGATATAGCCGATATTGAAGGACTGGATCCTCACTCCAATGAGGTTATTGTGCGCAAATCTTCCGATGATGAACCTTTCAGCGCATTAGCCTTTAAGATTGCTACCGATCCCTATGTGGGCAAATTGACGTTTTTTAGAATTTATTCCGGTACGCTGGCAAGCGGATCGTACGTATATAATTCCGTTAAGGGCAAACGTGAACGTATTGGGCGTATTCTCAGAATGCATGCCAACAAGCGTGAAGAGGTCGATGTTGCTTATGCCGGGGATATATTGGGAGCTGTCGGGCTTAAGATTACCTCCACTGGAGATACTCTTTGTGCCGAGAATGCTCCGGTCATTCTGGAGGCTATCGAGTTTCCTGAGCCCGTTATTTCTGTGGCTATCGAGCCTAAAACGAAGGCTGATCAGGATAAGATGGGCATAGCCCTGGTAAAGCTGTCGGAGGAAGATCCTACCTTTAGAACATTTGTCGATGAGGAGACCGGTCAGACGATCATAAGAGGCATGGGTGAATTGCACCTGGAGATAATTATTGATAGGCTGATGCGTGAATTCAGCGTGGATGCCAACGTCGGCACTCCGCAGGTTAATTATAAGGAGACTATCACCACTACGGCTAAGGCGGAGGGGCGTTTTATTCGTCAGACCGGTGGTCGCGGCCAGTTTGGGCATGTCTGGCTGGAAGTGGAACCGCTTGAGCCCGGTAAAGGCTTTGAATTCGTTAGCGCTATTGTCGGCGGTGTTGTGCCAAGGGAATATATCCCTGCGGTTGAGGCCGGTGTCAGGGAAGCCTTGGAGAGAGGCGTTCTGGCAAGCTATAATCTGATAGATATTAAGGTTACCTTATACGATGGATCCTTCCATCCGGTGGATTCATCTGAGATGGCCTTTAAAATTGCCGGTTCTATGGCCTTGCAGGCGGCTGTTAAGAAAGCAGAACCGATTATTAAAGAACCCGTTATGAGAGTTGAGGTTACTACTCCGGAGGAATACCTGGGAGATGTTATGGGCGATCTTAACTCCAGAAGAGGCCATGTGGAGCAGATGCGGCAGCCGATGAGCGGTGTGCATGAGGTCGTTGCGGTTGTTCCGCTGGCTAAAATGTTTGGCTATGCTACGGATTTGCGTTCCAGAACACAGGGCAGGGCTACATATAGTATGGAGTTTGCGCACTTTGCGGAGGTGCCGGCAGGCATAGCACAGGAAATTATAGGTAATACAAAGGGATAATCTATTTATAATATCGAAGTTTGATGCGGGGTGCTATGGGTTCCCCCATGATCAAAGGAGGAGACGGAAGGAATGGCAA
>DHPR01000026.1:27336-30420 GCA_002410925.1 bacterium UBP13_UBA5359 | reverse complement strand
GCGGGGGCGTGGATTGAAACTGTTCGGGCGGATTTGCCATAACCCGGGAGGCAAGTCGCCCCCCTTGCGGGGGCGTGGATTGAAACAAAGCTTGTGCGGTGAAGATGGGTACAGCGTGGAAGTCGCCCCCCTTGCGGGGGCGTGGATTGAAACTTCTGAATAGGGTTGTTCCTGCCAACATGATTATGTCGCCCCCCTTGCGGGGGCGTGGATTGAAACACATTAAGATAGAAAACACCTGCATTATCACCATTGTCGCCCCCCTTGCGGGGGCGTGGATTGAAACACAAATACATCAGCCGACCGCCCAAATACGCAACGTCGCCCCCCTTGCGGGGGCGTGGATTGAAACATTTTTGACTGCATAGCTTCCCCCTGATAATCTCGTCGCCCCCCTTGCGGGGGCGTGGATTGAAACGGTGACAGCCGGAGGGTTTTTCTTTGCCTTGGCAGTCGCCCCCCTTGCGGGGGCGTGGATTGAAACATCAAGCGAAGAGACTTTCTGCTTAAGCTCTTCACGTCGCCCCCCTTGCGGGGGCG
Organism: bacterium UBP13_UBA5359; assembly: GCA_002410925.1. Classification (GTDB taxonomy): domain Bacteria; phylum UBP13; class UBA5359; order UBA5359; family UBA5359; genus UBA5359. Next base: position 29,880 of record DHPR01000026.1, on the reverse strand, counting down.
TGGATTGAAACAACGATCTGACTTATTACCGTCGGCCCGGGCGGCGCCTTCGGCGTGTTGGACACCACACATGACCCGGAGTTCCGGACCACCTGTCCGGCAAACCTGCCGCCGCCATCCCGCGCTGCAGGCCGTTGCACTACACAACTCATATCCTCACCACCCTTCACCCAACAGAAAAGGCGCCGTTTCCGACGCCCTCTAAAGCTATTCTTGAAAGCCTTAACCTACCCGGCTTTCTTCAGCGACACCTGATCCAGACGGCTCATAATCTCCATTATGTCCGTGCCGGCTGCAAACTCCTCTACAATCTTGTGCTTCTCGCCCATGGTGATTGCTAGCAGTATCTGACGATCTATTTCATCATCGGACAGACCAGCAGCATCAGCAGCCTCAAGCGCCGCCTGTGCCCTCTCGTCCATGTCATCATCATAGTCAGAGTGCACGATCAGATAGCCATGGCTAGCGGACCAGTCGTATAAAATGTTGCTCTCCTTGTCAGGCATTCACTCACCCTCTATGCGATGATAGATCAGGCCCAGGTCATCAGCAATATTCGTCCATACCTCATGCGTGCATTCCTTTTCAGCCAGCTCTTTGGATATCTTACCGGCCCGAACCTTTGCATGCCACGCAGGCCACCGAATACCCTCTTCTGCACCGAACGCCCGTTTTACGGCCTCCCTGGAAGCCACCTTGCTCCCTGGCTTCGGAGATATCAGATACCTGGTCCCATCTCTCCCTACAACATACATCGTTTGCAGCTTTTTTGCAAGATCGTCGCGGGCCAAAAGCCCGACGTCCACGTGCGAAAACGATGTGCTGCTCGGGTGCGTATGTAGCAGGATATGCTTTCGGCCATCTCTCATTAGTGAGATGTGCCCAGCAACATCAGCCCTGTCTTTTAATCCGCGCACAACGCCGCCAATCTTGTCCCCGGTCTCCGCATCCACCATGCCGACAAACTCCACACCGGCATCCACTGTGCGCTGTCGGATATCATCCGACACCTCTCTCACGGCCCTGTTCGCCGCCGGAGTCCACCCGTGCTCCTCGTAGATGCTACTGACGATACTCTGCTTTGCCAGATCGATGCCCGGCGTCACCAGGACACCCAGCCCACCGGGACGCTTCAAGACCTCACGCGGCCCGTCGTTATACCACTCCTCGATATCAGGCTCAGAAGCAGGATCAGCCGCCCAGTTATTAAGGCGTGCCGTAAAGGCCTCCCGCGGCTCTGTGGCCGGCTCCAGATGGCAGCGACAATTCGGGTGAGGTTTAGGCGGTTCCCCACCCTTGGGCCAGAACCCGTTGCCGTTGTGCGCCGCGTAGTCATCGCAGATGTCATGCAGTGGATGATTGCCTGACAACCTCCAGTAACTGCCCGTATATCCCGGCATCATATGATAGCCGGCAATAGCCCCCTCGTGAAAAGCGTTGTTCGTCTCCGTCACCGCCAGACGCATGGCCTCCATGCTCACATCCCTGGGCGTGCCCAAATTACGCCGTGTCTCAGCCTTGAGCGCCGTCCAGACATTCGGCTGCAGGTATTTCTCCAGCAACTTGGCCGTATCCCTGGCACTCCTGCCTCGGGCTACGCCGTCCTCGATGATCCGCTGGATTGAAACCCTGGCGTGTCGGCTGGTCTTCCATACCCTATCTGACAGCTTCAAACCGCCACCATAGCGGCTCCGAGACAGTAGGCTTAACACCGCCCGATCGTTGACATCGGCAAAGAGCGCCGATACCTCTGCCCTGCCCCATACACCAGCTGTCAGGCTGATAGTAGACTGCATAGCCCCGTCCACTGCCGCCTCAGAGCTGATCTTGATGCCCTGCCGCAGCGCGGAGAGCAGATCCTTGTCCAACCCCTTGGCCGTGGCATCCAGAGCGTGACCAGCGAAGACACGAATAAGGAGCGGATGCGCCCTTTTGAGAAGGCCCTTGCCGCTATAGATGGCATACCTGGAATAGGTGAATGGATAGCCGAGCAGATCATAGCCGAGACAGGGATAGATAGGAGCAGATTTCCAACGGCAGATCATCTTGTATCCTAGGCGGGAGTATGCTCTGGGAACAACAAAAGTACCGGCAAGCGTAGGAGTGGGAAAACGGCAAGAGCAACATGCATCTGAGAGCCACTCTTGTGGAATGTGCCCAGGCAATTGAGCATACGAAAGGGACATATCTGGGCACAGTATAGCCGGATTGCAGTCAGGCAAGGCAGCAAACGTGCTCCAATCCCAAACAACCCGCCCCAACCTGCAAACGCACTTAAATACTAAGCAACCGACCCCAACCCCAACCCTCCTGACTCCCGTCTTCTGACTCCTAAACTTGCAAACGCACTTACATCCCAAACAACTTGCCTCAGCATCCAAGCACTTGCTATAATAGTCAAAATATGGTAAAAGGATAGTTAAGGTATTTACCATTCGTAATCTGTGGGGCGAGGAGGGGAGGTGAAAATCCTTGGATGCCCGGCACGGGTGCAAGGATGGTGAATAGAGGGACCTATGAGGGAAGGATAAGGAAAGGCGAGGG
>DHPR01000026.1:0-27248 GCA_002410925.1 bacterium UBP13_UBA5359 | reverse complement strand
GGGAAGGATAAGGAAAGGCGAGGGAACAAGGATACTCGCATGAAGATCTCTTCCTTGTTGGTCCAAAATAAAAGAAAGACCAAGGAGGAAAATAATGAAAAGAATAGTATTGGCCATAGCTTTGGTGGTCCTCTTTGCAGTGCCCGCCATGGCTCAGAACGTAGAGGTCACCTTTAACGGCGATCTGATCGGAACATATTTCAGCGGGGATGGTTTTCCTGCCGACGAGCAATTCGGACTCTATTCCATTCTCGACAGAGAGTATTCCAATCTGAGTATGACCGCCAAAGTCGGAGATAATCTGGCCTTCACCTACAGGGTGGGCTTGGACGATTTCATTGATGATGCTCCGTATACCCGCGAGGCATATGTCAGCCTGCTGAACGTGGCTCCTGCTCTCAGCGAGATCAGAGTGGGTGAGTTCACCTTCCCCTTTGCCGCTCAGCAGTGGCTGGGATATCACAAGGGAATTTTTCCTGTATCTGCCACCGGCGCCGGCGTTATGCTCTCCGGCAGCTTTGCACCGATCAACTACAATCTGGCCGTAACCAATGAAGAGGATTCTCTGGGATGGCCTTCATTTTTGGACACGGGTGAGAAGCCTGTATGGGCCAAGGTCTCTTCCGACCTGGGCGCGGTCAACGCCGGCCTCTCCTATGCTAAAGGGAAAGATCTCAACGCCTGGGGTCTGAATGCCGCTTTTGATGCCGGCATCGTTGGTGTAACCGCCGAGTATGTTGTCCTGCAGGAAACCGGTTATGATGTAAAGCTCGGTTTTGTAGGCGCTAATGTTCCGGTAACCGGACCGCTGTCGGTCTTCGCCAAATATTATCTGCTGGATGACGGTATTGATTCCCTCAATGCCTTTGCCTTTGGCGCTGATTATGCTCTTAGCGACAATGCCAAGATTCGCGTAGAGAATATCAGCGATAAGGATGACATCTGGACAGGAGACGGCCTGGAGGCACAACTGCGGGTCAGCTTCTAAGATAAGGGCTATAGGAAGGCTGTAAAGAGGCTCCGCCAACCGGCGGAGCCTCTTTGTCCTGACTCCTGAGCCTGCAAACGAGCTTATATACTGAACAACCGACCTCAACCCTCCTGACTCCCGTCTCCTGACTCCTAAACTTGCAACCGGACTTACATCCCAAACAACTTGCCTCAGCATCCAAGCACTTGCTATAATAGTCAAAATATGCTAAAAGGATAGTTAAGGTATTTACCATTCGTAATCTGTGGGGCGAGGAAGGGAGGTGAAAATCCTTGGATGCCCGGCACGGATGCAAAGATGGTGAATAGAGGGACCTATGGGGGAAGGATAAGGAAAGGCGAGGGAACAAGGATACTCGCATGAAGATCTCTTCCTTGTTGGTCCAAAATAAAAGAAAGACCAAGGAGGAAAATAATGAAAAGAATAGTATTAGCCATAGCTCTGGTGGCTCTCTTTGCAGTGCCCGCCATGGCTCAGAACGTAGACGTTACCTTTAACGGTGAATTCTGGGGAGTCTTTGCGGCACCTTCCGGAGGAAGCAATTCCTTTGAAACCTACTCACCCTTTACTACTACTGCTTGGTGGGGAACCCATCCTACAGAGTATTCCTTTGTCAATCTGAATGGCAAGGTCGGTAACAATCTGGGATTCACCTATACCTACGACGTTACTTTCCAGGCGGCTGATCAGGTTTTCGGTTCCTATTTGCCGAATGCCGGAGTAATCAATGAGGTAAGAGCCGGCCAGTTCTGGCTGCCTATCGGACTCAATGAGTTCATAAACACCTATGGCACCGGCGCTGCTGTGCTGGGCAAGATAGGGGCTTTTGATTACAATCTATCCTATACCAGCGATAATGATCTCAGCGCTGATAATGCTTTGAGCCTGAAGCTCAATACCGATATGCGCCTGGCCAGAGTAGGGGCAACTGCCTTTCATGTTGCTGATGAAATCGATATCTTCGGTGTGGATGCCAGCACCGGCATCGGGCCTTTCGGCCTGAAGGCGGAGTATCTCTTTGCCAATGACTACGGTAACTTTAAGGAGAAGGATTTCTTCCTGGGTGGCGAGTATGCCTATAGCGACAAGACCACCTTCTTTGTCAACTATTATAATGCTGATTACGACGGAACTTCGTATGATAGCAATAAAGTCGGCTTTTCTTACAAAATTAACGATAACGCTAATCTGCGTGCTATGTTCGTTAACGGACCAATTCTTGGTACCGGTTTCGAAGCTGCCTTGAAGACCACTTTTTAAGCAAAAGTTGATGAGCTGAAAAGCCCCCGGGAAACCGGGGGTTTTTTTTATACCCGCCCAATGCTAAAATCAATGTATTATCGTATACAGGAGTTGTACATGAACGAGCATAGTTTTCCGGGCAGCAAGGGCGATAAAAAACCGAAGTTGCCGCATATACTTCCTATCATCATGATAGCACTGTCATTTATTATAGCGCTTACGCTTCTGGCAGGACGGTGGTCTGCAGAGCAAAATAACCGTATAGTTTCATTGGCGGTTGATTGGAACTCTATCAAGGATGCTCTGGGTGAAGATGAAAGGAGCCTTGAAAAGGCTCTGGAGCTCATGCATCACCATAATCTGCGCACTATAGCTCTCAGTGAACCCACCATTGGCGATCTTATGGAGGATGGGAGAGTTTTTCTGACCACGCCTGCAAATGCTGCTGCCGGTAGCCATCCGATAGGGCGTCTCTTCCTGGGTACTTATGATGAGGCTCTTTACCATCAGATGGTATCTGCTCTGCAGCGCAAGTGGTCTTCATCTTTGCTCACGGGATGCGAGGGCCGCCTTTACTATGCAGGGCTGTCGGGCCGGCTGGAGAGCCTAGCTTCTCTGGGGATAGGTATTCTTCCGAATGAGAGCCGTTATCTGCTGTCAAGAGGGTTTGAAATAATTCCGCGTTTTTATAATTATCCCTCACTTCAGGCTGAGGACCTGAATTTCGCCGGCTTGGCTGAATATAAATTCAATGTCCTTATCTTTGGTGGTGAAGAGGTTATGGGCTATGCCAGGCTTCTGCCTCAGACTGCAGCTGCTTTGAGAGCTGAAGAATTGCGCTTCGGCCAGGTGGAGTTCTCCAGGCAGAAGGGCGAGGCCTCTTTAGCACGGCTTATGAAGGGGGAGGTCATCAGAGTACACAGCATAGCGCCCGAAGAGATGAAGACAATGTCGCCCGCTCAGGCGGTGGATCGCTATGCTCGTGCTGTTCAGGAGAGGAATATCCGGCTCTGTTATTTGCGTTTCCTGCCTAATCAGGCCGGCCTGGACCCTCTTGCCAGCAATATGGATTATCTGTTAGCTGTCAAGGAACGTTTGCTGAGTATGGGATATAATATCGGCCGTCCGGCTACTCTGCCTGTGCTGCGCTCCGGCTTGGTCTTCCCGGGCAGCCGGACGCTAATCCCCTGGTTATTATCGCTGGGAGTTCTGGCAGCCTTTGCTCTGTTGCTAAGATCTTTGGGCAGTGCTCTGCGTTTCTATCAGGCGGCTGCCCTGGCTCTCTTACTGCTGCCGGTAGCGGTGATGGCACCTATGCTTTTCCGCAAAGTGGGAGCTCTGAGTACGGCTGTGGTCTTTCCTTCTCTGGCGCTGACTTTTATGAACAGACGAATGATTTCTTTAAGTGCCAAGGCGCAGAGGTGCCAAGGCAAAGAGGATTCAGGAAGGTTTAGTCTTTCGGGTTTAGCATTATCTACTCTGTGGACAGCTTCTTTGATAACGATCGTTGGGGCTTTGATAGGGGCGGGATTGATGGCTGACCGGAGCTTTATGCTGGGTATCGATAGGTTTGCCGGTGTTAAGCTGGCTCATCTGCTACCGCTCTTGATGGCTCTTTATCTGCTGATGCATAATAATTTACAGAGTATATCATCCTCTCGGCGGCAGCTATGGAAATCATTATCAGACAGGCCGTTGCTTTGGGGGCAGGCAGGCTTGCTGGGGTTGGTGGCTATGGCCGGATTGCTTTATCTCATGCGTACCGGAAATGATAGCGGCATAGCTGTTTCCGGGTTTGAACTGAAGGCCAGGGCACTCTTGGAAAAGCTACTGATAGCACGTCCCAGGATAAAAGAGTTCCTGTTAGGCCACCCTGCATCCCTGTTGGCTTTGGGCATGGGCTCTCTTCCGGGCGGGGATAATATGCGCTCATGGCTGCTCTTTATCGGAGCAGTGGGGCAGATCTCTCTCTTCAACAGTTTCTGTCATATTCATACCCCTTTATCCCTGACACTGCTTAGAAGCTTCAACGGTCTCTGGCTTGGCAGCCTTATAGGTATGCTTATTCTACTGACAGCTGTGTATCTTTTACCGGGACGTGACAGCCGATGAAGCATCTTGTTGTATCGGGTTTCTACGGGGCGGGCAATGCGGGAGACGAGGCTATACTCGACGCTCTGATCATTTCGATTCGCAAGCTGGCGCCTGATACGGCCATTACGGTGCTCTCTTTCGATCCAGCCGGTACTGCCCGGCAGTATGGGGTGGAGGCTGTGCCGCGCTACAATCTGAGGGCGATCATAGCAGCGTTGCGGCAGGCCGATTTGTTGATAAGCGGAGGTGGCGGACTGCTGCAGGATGTCACCGGCCCGGCCAGCGTTCCGTATTATCTGGGGTTGGCGGCTTTGTCGCGTCTTGTCGGCACACCGGTAATTATACTGGGTCAGAGTATAGGTCCGCTGAATAGAGCTGCAACACGTTTTTTGGCCCGTTTGCTTCTACCTTTTATTTCTCAGGCCGTGGTGCGGGATAAGGCGTCGGCAGTGCTGTTAACAGAGCTTGGCTATCCTTCCGATCGTATTCGCGTGACGGTAGATTTGGCTCTGTCCGGTAAAGAACCAAACAGGGAGGCAGGAAGAAGTCTGCTGGAAGCTAACGGGCTCAATGGTAATAAGCCCTGGATAGCCGTATCTCTCAGACCCTGGGGTGATAACAGGCATCTGGCTGTATCCGGCAGAGCTCTGGGGCGGTTTGCCGCTGTTTCAGGGTGCGGGCTTCTCTTTGTGCCCTTTCAGGCATCGCAGGACAGGGCGGCCTGCCTGGATGCCTGTCGTTGTGCCGGCATGGGGCAGGTACTGGATGAAGAGGTCTCTTCTGCGGATATAAAGAATATTATTTCTGCTGCCGATTTTCTTGTCGGTATGCGTTTTCACTCGCTGGTATTTGCTGCTATGGGTGCAGTACCATCGCTGGCCCTGGAATACGATCCTAAGATTACGGCCATTGCCGGCCAGCTGGGTATTCCCTCGGCCGGTATGGTGAGTGAACTGGATGAGGATACTCTGCTTGAAGCTCTGAAGGAGGCCTGGAAGCGGAAGGAAGAAATGGTCTCCCGGCTGGAAAGGCTGGCTTTGGAGTTTAGATATCTGGCTGAAGCCGGGGTCAGAGAAGCGGTTGCTGGAAGAGGGTAGGGGCTGGTGTTTTATTCGGCATTCTTTCAGAACGCTAAAAGCCAATACCAGACCTCTGAAAGAGTAGAAGCCGGTGTAAAGGATTGTTTGTTGTTGCCTCATAGGGGGTATGTTATAATGCGGGCTGTTACGGTTTGAGCCTTTTGTAGCCTGTTTTCACACGGTTTTCGGATAGAGGGTGCAGATCTTAAACCGAGAAGGAGAGAGTTTTGAATATAAAGCGACTTCACCTCTATATTGCACTGTCATTTCTACTTCTATGTACGGTTGCGAGTAGCGGTCAGACTGCGTTTTCCGAGGGAGAGTATGTTCAGGGAGAAGTGCTGGTACGTTTTCATGATGGAGTTACGGAGAGCAGGCGTAATGAAATCATAAAACGCATGGGTGCCAAAAGCAGCAGATTATTACAGAGAAATATCTTCAAGCTGCGCCTGCCAGGAACTGAAAGAGTGGAGCAGGCTATATCTTCGCTGGAAAGCAATCCCGATGTTCTTATAGCCCAACCTAATTACATCTATCGCGCATTGGCCATCCCCAACGATACTGATTTTGCAGACCAATGGAATATGACCAAGATCGGCATGCCGGCCGCCTGGGATATTACCAGGGGTGACGCTGCCGTGGTCATTGCTGTTATTGATAGCGGCGTAACCCTGGCGCATCCCGATTTGCAAAGCAAATTGACCGCGCCCTCCACCTGGCATGATTTTGTGGATGGCGATAATCTGCCTGATGATGAAAACGGCCACGGTACGCATGTAGCCGGTATAGCCGCCGCGGCTACCAACAATTCGTTGGGAGTGGCAGGTGTGGCCTGGCAATGCAGGATAATGCCGTTAAGGATTCTTGATGAGAAAGGGGAAGGCAGTACCGTCAGCATCATTTCAGCTGTAGATCTGGCTGTAGATCAGGGTGCCGATGTCATTAATCTCAGCCTGGGCACCAAATCGTCGGATTCCCTGCTTCAAGCGGCCGTTGACAGAGCTTACAATGCCGGTGTGGTTGTAGTAGCGGCGGCCGGCAACAAGCTTATCTCCAAGGGAGAGACGGATGAACCGTTTTATCCGGCTGCTTATCCGCAGGTTATTGCGGTGGCAGCCTCCGACAGTGCTAACATAGTGCCGGTTTTTTCTATTCGTGGCGATTATGTGGATGTGGCGGCTCCCGGCGTCAGCATCAAAAGCACTTTTTTGAGCGGCTACAACATAATGTCCGGTACCTCCATGGCTGCGCCGCATGTATCCGGTCTGGCAGCGCTGATGATGTCGATTAATCCGGCTCTCACCCCGGCTCAGATAGCAACCGCTCTGAAAACGACCGCTACCGATATCGATGCTCCCGGAGTGGATATCGCTTCCGGATACGGATTGATAAATGCCTCTGCCTCTTTGCAGGCCGTACCTGGGGTACCTTTGACCGTAGCTACATCCTCTCTGCCGGCAGGAAGAGAGGGCATGGCCTACGAACAGACGTTAGCGGCTTTCGGTGGAACCGAGCCTTATACCTGGTCTTTGCTTTCAGGCAGCCTGCCGTTGGGATTAACATTGTCTGCTGCTGGTGTGATCTCCGGTACCCCAACCCGGGCCGGCAGCGGCAGCTTCATCGTCAGGGTCAGGGATGCCCTTTCAAAGACAGCTGACAAGCAGCTCTCTTTGATTATCGATCCTCCTTTGATTCATGAGTTTCCGGCCGGCGTGAGCCTGATTTCCTTTCCTTATCAGCCATCAGATTCAGATACACTGCGGCTTTTGATGCTTAATACAACGGCGGGGGAGGATGCGGCTTTATGGAATCCGACCAGCGGCAGTTATATTTATTACAGCGAGGGCTCTTCTCTTCAATCTATTCAGCCGGGTATCGGGTACTGGATCAAGCTGACTTCTCCCAGGAATATAACCGCCACCGGCCACCTGATTGAAGAAGCTTATTCAATGCCCCTAAGCCCTGGCTGGAATCAAGTTGGACTGCCATATAATTATATTCTGCCCTGGAGCTCTCTTCTAGTAAAACAGGGTTTTGTCACCAAAACCATCGCGGCTGCTGCTTCATCTCGCTGGGTAGAGAATTACGGCTGGTATTATGCCGGAGGACGCTATAATCTGGTGGCGCCTTCGGGTGGATCCACCACCTATTTGCAGCCCTGGTCAGGTTACTGGGTATACTCAAACATATCAGCAGAGCTTATCTTTCCGTCTCCAGCCTCTACATCCTTTGCAATTGCAGCCGCAACGAATATTTGTCCGGTTGTTTTGCCGCGTCGTCATGTTTTACAAAGGGTTGATCCATCCTGGTCTCTGGAAATTACGGCTGCAGTACCGGGGCAGAGCGACAGTGTCAGGCTGGGTGTGGAAGGAATATCCGGCCAGCTCAGGATTTTGAAACCTCCGGCATTGCAGAATATGCTCTATCTGGGCATCGCCGGCAGCCATAACGGTGCCAAAGTTTTTATGGATAGTGATATAAGGGGCGGCAATACTATCAATGAGCGTTTCTCTTTTGGATCGAGTATCTCCGGTATCTCTCAGCGCTGGGAGATGATGCTGTATGGTATTGAAGCCGGCGGGCCGGTAACGCTTTCCTGGGAGCTCTCCTCATGGGGAAAGAAGCCCTCTGAGCTTTTTCTGGTGGATGGTGATAGTGGCCGGCGTGTAAATATGTTGCAGGAGAGTAATTATACAATCACCTCTGTTAACGGTCTTCGACATCTTCGTATTGAGGCGGGTACGAAGGCTTCTTTGGAAGATAATGGGCGGCATGGTATAATTAGGGATGTTTCTGAATCCGATAGCAGTAATGTTAACGACAAAGCTAATGAAAAGCAGGTCCGGTTTCTGTTACCGCGGCAGGTTTCGACCGGAAGTATATCAAATAGAGCGAAGAGGTGAACGGTCTGTGAAGAGATGGAAGTGTCTGACCTCTAATTGTTGGCAACTGGTGATTCTGGCTTTGGCCGTCTTCCTTTTTCTGACAGGCTGTGGTGGCGGAGGAGGAACACCTCCCGTATCGCCTCCATCACCGCCGTTTTAAATAGCGAATACGGATTGCAGAATGATAAGAGAACAAACTGAGGGTCGGATACGTAATATATAATAAGTGCTTAAATGCAGCTATGGAATTCGGAAGACGGAATTACGGGCCTGGACTGTGCCGCATTCTGAAATCCAAAGGTTGCATTCGAGATAGGTGATGTTCTTGTGATAGCATTTCAAGGGGTTTCCGTTGTTTACCCCAATGGTGTGACCGCTCTGAGGAATCTGGATTTAAAGATCGAAAAGGGTGACTTCCTCTTTTTAGTAGGACCGACAGGCAGTGGAAAATCCACTATTCTAAAGCTTATATACAGGGAAGAGGTCTGCACCAGCGGCAGGATAATTGTAGCCGGAAAAGAGATAACCGGAATATCCCGCCGGCAGATACCATATCTGCGAAGAGGTATCGGCGTTGTCTTTCAGGATTTCAAGCTTCTTACCAGGCGTACGGCCTGGGATAATGTAGCCTTTGCTTTGCATGTTATAGGAGTCGGCAGGACGGAAGTAAAACGCCAGACGGCCAAAGCTTTGGATTCCGTAGGCTTGCTGCATAAGGCCGACGCACTTCCCACCGAGCTCTCGGCTGGAGAGCAGCAGCGTGTTTGCATTGCCCGGGCTATAGTTAATAATCCTGTTATTCTGGTTGCGGATGAGCCTACCGGCAATCTGGATCCGGATACCTCCTGGGATATTGTCCAACTGCTGTCTCGCATTAATATCAAAGGGACTACCGTAATAATGGCTACTCATGACAGGAGTATAGTGGATAGAATGCGAAAGCGTGTTATAGCCTTGCAAAATGGGCGCCTGGTTCGTGATGAAGATAAGGGGGCATATATAGGTGAGCTCTAGAATGCGTTTGGGCTATTTTCTCTCTGAAACGGCGTCAAACCTTCGCTACAACGGCCTGATGACTCTGGCATCTATAGGAACAGTGACGGTCTCTATGCTGGTTCTGGGGGCTTTTCTGCTTTTCAATCTTAATCTGAAAAGCACCATAAATGAAGTATCGTCCAAGACCAGAGTATGTCTTTATCTGAAGGCAGAGGCCTCTGTTGCTGAAGTCGATGCTTTGAAGCGTATGATAGAGGGACTGGACGGTGTTTACAAGGTAGATTACGTCAGCGTTGACAAAGCTCGGGAACGTCTTAAACAGGATATGTCGGGCCAGGCGGATCTGGGGCGGATAGTGGATACGGCTCCCCTGCCGGCTTCGCTGGAGATAGAGATGGTTGACACCTCCAAAGTAGCATCGCTTACCTCCGTTATCAAGGGGCAGCCGGCAATAGATGAGATACATTATGGCGAAGATATTATCACTACTTTAAATATGATCCGGCGTATAGTTCAAATAGGCGGCTTGGCGGCTATAATTATTCTCTGCCTGGTTACCGCTTTCGTCATAGCAAACACTATCAGGCTGACAGTGTTTGCGCGACGTAAGGAGATAAGGATTATGCAGTTGGTGGGTGCTACCGATTGGTTCATTAATTGGCCGTTTATCATGGAAGGTATATTCCATGGCCTGGCGGGCTCTTTGCTGGCCGTAGGCATTGCAGCGGCAGGTTATGCCTGGCTGGTTAAAAACTGGCCGCTGACATTTATCTTTCCGCTGGCTTATAATGAGCAGGCACTGTTGCATATCTCCATAGCCCTGCTGGCAGGTGGTGTATTGGTTGGGGCGTTTGGTAGCTTTTCTTCGGTTAGGAAGTTCTTAAAAGCGTTGGCTTAAGGAGCGGTTTCATGCATGGTATGAGAACAAGAATAGCAGCTTTGATACTGGCGCTGACTCTATTGTCGGTTCCGGCGTCCGATGCTGCGGTAAGCTTGCGATCACAGCGGAGCAAACTTAACCGGATACAACAGCTTATGCGTCAGCAAAGGAATAAGCTTTCTCATATAAAACAGCAGGAAAGGCGTACAAGAACAGATCTCAACCGTACCCGGGGAGCGCTGGCACAAACGCGCTGTGAGCTGGATAGGGTAAGTGATCATCTGGCTACGGTTAAAATGGAGCTTGCCGCCGTTCAGGTCAGGCTGCAGGAAGCCAGGGTACGCACGAAGCAGCATCACCACGATCTTGAAGATCGTCTGGTACGCATGTACAAATATGGCCGTGTTTCTTGCATGGAGGTTTTTCTGGGTGCCGGTAATTTCAGCTCTTTTGTCAATCGTCTGAATTTTTTGCGTCTGGTGGCCCGTCAGGATTTGAATATACTGAAGGATTTTATTCGACAGAAGGAGGCGCTGGCAGCTACTGAACGGGAAGTGACCGCTAAACAGCAGGAAATCAATTATCTCAAGCAACAGGTAAGTCAGAAGGAACGTGTTTATCGAGCGCAGGCCTGGGCACAGGGAGCTGCTTTGCAGGATATAAGGGCGCAGCGTGCCAGATACGAGCAGGAGCTGGCACAATTAGAGATCAGTTCCAACCAGGTAGAGAGAATGATTCGGCGTCTTATGAACACACCGCAGGGGCGTCGCAGAAATGCTGTAGCCTGGCAGGGAAGTTTCGCGCTGCCTGTCAACGGAAGGATAACTTCGGGATTTGGTTACCGAACACATCCTATATTCAAGACAAGGCGGATGCATACCGGCATAGATATTGCTGTGCCCATGGGAACGCCGGTTTGCGCATCAGCTGCAGGAGAGGTTATCTACACCGGCAATTGGGGAGGATATGGTCTGGTTGTCATCATAGATCATGGAGGAGGATTATCCACTTTATATGCACATAATTCTCGTATTGCCTCTCATGCCGGAAAGAGAGTCAATCAGGGCCAGGTGATTGCCTATGCCGGCAGTACCGGTTTCAGCACCGGACCTCATGTTCACTTTGAGGTCCGGCGAAATGGAGTTCCGGTTAATCCTCGGGGCGGATGATAAATCTATCCTAATCCGAAGTAGAAGGAGCATAAATATATGCGTCTAAAAAGAATAGTTTTTATCGGTATAATTCTTATACTGATGGCCGGCTCTTTTGTTACAGGATACGGCTTAAGGCTGGTGAGAGCTGATGGAGATATTGCCTCTTGGCAATCCTTCTGGCAGGTTTTAAGCCTTGTTCATAATCATTTTGTGGAAAAAACGGATGATACCAAGCTGATGTACGGAGCTATAGAGGGCATGCTCAAGGCGCTGAATGATCCGTATACCAGGTTTATGGAACCGAATGTATTCAAGGAAATGCGGGAAGAGCAGGAGGGGCACTTCGACGGCGTGGGCATGGTCGTAGAAATGAGTGACGACGTTTTAAAGGTGGTTTCTCCCATTGCCGGTAGTCCGGCTGATAAAATAGGGTTGAAAAGCGGAGACCGGATTCTGAAAATAGATGGTAAAGAAACCAAAGATATGGATCTTAAGACTGCCGTTAGCCGCATCCGGGGCAAGGCAGGCACCAAAGTAACGATGACAGTAATGCGTTCAGGCTGGGAGAAACCAAAGGATTTTGCCCTGACACGCAGTGTTATTCAATTAAAAAGTGTTGATTATCGCATGCTTGATGAGAGTATAGGTTATGCTTATTTGAAAGTTTTTAATGAAAAGAGTGAGCCGGAGCTTACGGAAGCGATTGAAAAATTACAGGCCAAGGGTATGAAAGCTATGGTTCTGGATCTGCGTAATGATCCCGGAGGATTGCTGAGTGTAGCTATAGAAATTGCCGCTCATTTTATAGATGAGGGTATGGTGGTTTCCGTTAAGGAACGAGGCAAGAAGAGAGATGCCTATGTTATAGTCAGAGATGGCAATCGGCGTGTGGCTGAATATATTGAAGATTACGACGGCAAGAAGAATATCAAAGTAATAGATACACTGAAATCCAAATATATCGACATACCGTTGGTTGTGCTTATCAACGAAGGCAGCGCCAGTGCTTCGGAGATAGTCGCCGGTGCCATTCAGGATATGGGACGAGGCAAAGTTATCGGCACCAGGTCCTTTGGGAAGGGATCCGTTCAGAGTGTTTATCCCCTTCCTGACGGTTCCGGCCTGACCGTAACGACAGCCAAATATCAGACTCCCAAGGGACGGGACGTAAGTCGTGATAAGATTGTTCCCGATATAGAGGTTCGGTTGACCGAGGATGATGCCAAGAAGCGCAAAGATACTCAGTTGGAGAAAGCTTTGGAAGTGCTTAAAGCCGGACAGCCGCTGAAGAAGGCAAGCTAACACTTCAATTGATTGCATCCGGGTAAGAATATAATCCGGCTTTGGGGGAATGCAATAGTGGGCCGTAGAAAACGACACAAATCAGCCAATTGGAAAGCCATAATCATATTGGCGCTACTTATAACCTCTTATGCTTATTTTAGAGCCAATTATGAAGGCATACGCCTGATACCTAAAGAAAAAAGTGAGCGGATTGGACAAATACGGCCTTCTGATAGCAAAAGAGATAGCCTCATTAAACAGCGTAAGCGCCCTGATCTTCCTGATATAAAGAACATCAAAGAGAGGGCTGGAAAGCGTTTTCCCTTTCTAGCTCCTGATAGACCGCCTAAGGATAAAAAGAGCCTCCACCCGGCCGGCCGGGCAGGGGCGATAGCCGCCATAGTAATAGATGATTTCGGTTATAGCGATGGGCGTCCCTTCCTTGAGATGGACGCTCCTTTAACTTTTGCCGTTCTTCCAGGGCTGCCGCATAGCCGCTCAATTGCTCTTCAGGCCGCACGACAAGGAAGGGAAGTCTTGCTGCATCTTCCGATGGAGCCTGAAAACGGCTCATTGGCATTTGAAGAAAATACCATTAAAACATCCATGACCGGCAGAGAGATTGAGGCTCGGATAAAAGAAGCGCTTGTCGATGTGCCGGGAGCAATCGGTGTTAACAACCACATGGGATCCAAGGCTACTGCTGATGCGGATACTATGGCGGCGGTGATGCGTGCTCTTTCAAAGAGGGATTTCTTCTTTCTGGATTCTCTGACCACCTCCAATTCCACAGCCGCATCTGCCGCTGCCGGCGCAGGTGTTGCCTATTTGCAGCGCGATATATTTCTAGACGGCAGCAATGATAGCGGCTATATTACCGGACAATTGCGCAAGGTCATAGATCTGGCTCGTGATAAGGGTAAAGCCATAGCCATAGGTCATGACCGCCCTAATACGGCTAGCGCTCTGGAAAGTGCTCTTTCTGATTTTGCTGCTGCAGGAGTACGAATAGTTCCTCTGTCTGCACTATTATAATATAATGAGGTTTAAATCCCCAAATTCTTCGGGGGCCAGGTGTTGATGTTTAGCGTTCGAAGAATGATGGATATAAACACCCGGCCCCTATCCTTATATAATTACATACATGCACGGAGCTTATATGAAACATGAAACGGCATCTGGTGATAAACCGGACATAATGGAACTTGAAGGTTTGCTGGACCATATTATCTATTGTAATGAGGATAATGGCTACACTGTGGCTAATGTTCGGATACGGGGACGGCGTGATCCTGTTACGGTTGTTGGTAATCTTCTGGGTATCAACCCCGGGGAAACTCTTAAGCTGTACGGCTACTGGATAACCAATCCCCGTTATGGAGAGCAGTTCAAGGCAGAGCGCTTTAACCCTGTTTACCCTGCTACAGTGGAAGGCATACGTAAATACCTCGGTTCAGGGCTTATCAAAGGTATCGGCCCGGTCATGGCAGGCAGGATAGTGGATTGCTTTGGGATCGATACCCTACATATTATTGAAAACAATATAGAGCGTCTGTCAGAGGTTCCCGGTATCGGTCAGGCACGCATTGCCATGATCGGGCGCGCCTGGGAGGAGCAGCGCGAGATTAAAGAGGTCATGCTCTGGCTGCAGGGACATGGCATAAGTGCCGCGTATGCCGTCCGAATATATAAGACTTACGGTGAGGATGCACTGAATATAGTCAGTCGTAATCCTTACCGGCTGGCTTTCGATATCTTTGGCATCGGCTTTAAGACGGCTGATCGTATAGCCAGGCAATTGGGTTTGCCGGATAACTCTCCGGAAAGATTAAAGGCCGCTTTGATTCATCAGCTCCGTGCGGCTGCAGATGAAGGACATGTATATATGCCGGAGGACCGTCTGGCGGCAAAAGCAGCCGCGGCTCTGGAGATGGATGCAAATCTCTTGTTACCCCAAATAGATGCTCTTCAATATGATGATGCTATCTTTATCGAAGAGGGTTTTCAACCAAGGAGGGCTTATCTGAAGGCCTTTCGTTATGCTGAGGCGGGAGTTGCCTGGCATGTTAGGCGTCTGGCGGATATGGCACCCGTTGATGAGAATATGGACGGGTGTAAAAGGCAGGCACCAGGAGCCGAGAGCCGGAGTTTTGGATCGGTTGTTCAGGCTAATCTGGTAGATCAAGATGGTCTTCAGCCCTCAACCTTTAGCCTTCAGGCTACGCCCAAAGGGCATATTAACCTGGCACCACAGCAGATAAAGGCTGTTGAGGCATCACGGCAGAGGCGTCTGCTGATAATTACCGGTGGGCCGGGAACAGGCAAAACCACTATAATAAAGGCTATAATAGGTTTGCATAGCCGCTATGGATGTAAAATTGCTCTCTGTGCTCCTACGGGCAGAGCGGCCAAGCGTATGGCCGAAGCTACCGGTCAGGAAGCCAGGACTATCCATCGTCTGCTGGAATATAGCCCTTCAGAAAGAGGTTTCAAACGCAATGAGGGCAATCCTCTTGATGCGGATTTGGTAATAGTGGATGAAGCTTCTATGATAGATATTGTTCTGGGCTATCATCTGTTCAAAGCCCTGCCTCCCGGGGCATCACTTATTTTGGTAGGAGATGCAGATCAATTGCCATCGGTGGGAGCCGGTAATCTGCTCTGCGACCTGATAAACTCCGGCAGAGCAGAGGTGATTCGGCTCAATCATATCTATCGCCAGGCGGGTGGCAGCCTGATAGTTACCAATGCCCATCGGATAAATTCCGGTCGGATGCCCAGGCCGGCCGGCCGTGATGATACCGGTGATTTCTTTTTTATCAGGGAGGAAGATCCCCCCAAAGTACTTGAAGCCGTTCTTTCTCTCTGTACAGAACGCTTGCCCCGGAAGTATCTTGTAGATTCTTTTGAGCAGATACAGGTTTTGGTACCTATGCACAGAGGGCTGCTGGGCGTGATTAACCTTAACAATGCTTTACAGGATCGTCTCAATCCCCGGGGGAGGGAGCTGGTGAGAGGGGGGCGTCGCTTCAAATGCGGCGATAAGATTATGCAGACGGTCAATAATTATGATAAGGATGTCTATAACGGCGATATAGGACGCATAACCGGTATTGATACGGTGGAGCAAGTGCTAAGAATCAATGTTGATGGGCGAGAAGTAGATTATGATTTTTCCGAACTGGATGAACTCTCTTTAGCCTATGCTGTTTCAGTCCATAAATCGCAGGGGAGTGAATATCCGATAATCATTCTGCCGTTGTTGAAACAGCATTATATGATGCTTCAGCGCAATCTGCTCTATACAGCAGTCACCCGTGCCAAAAAACTGGCGGTTATTATCGGCAGTCCTCGGGCATTGCAAATAGCGGTTAATAACGATAAAGTTACTGAAAGATACAGCGGATTGATAGACAGGTTGCGTTTGTAAGTATAAAATGAGTTAGGTAAGCTTGGCAGTAAAGCTGTTTAATCTGTTATCGGTTTGATGAAATAAAGACCGCAAAGCTGAAAAACTTGGTATAATACCACAAATGGCTGATATGCTGAACGGCTGAGCAAGCTATATGAAGGAGGAAGAGATGTCTGCGTTGAAGAAAACACCTTTGAACGGCATGCATAAGGAGGCCAGGCTGGTAGATTATGCCGGTTGGGAGATGCCTGTATATTACTCCGGTATTCTGGAGGAGCATATGGCTGTACGCCAGATGGCCGGCATGTTTGATGTTTCTCATATGGCCAAGATCATGGTGGAGGGCCCAGAGGCCATAGACTTGCTTCAGCTCTGCCTGACCAACAATATTGCTTTGATAGCGCCGGGACGGGCTATCTATAGCTTGATGTGCAATCCTCAGGGCGGCATTATAGATGATCTGATTGTCTACAGATTCTCCGATGAAAGTTACATGGTGGTAGCTAACGCCGTTAACGAGCAGAGCGTTTACTGCTGGCTGAAGGGACACTTGCCTGATAAAGATGTATCGTTGCGCAATCTGACTGATAATTATGCTCTGATTGCTTTGCAAGGGCCTATAGCGGCTAATATCCTTAAGCCTCTGACAAGCGAAAATCCTGCCGATATGAAGTATTTCGATCTCGCCTTCATTAATCTTCTGGGGCGCCCCTGCGTTATAACCCGAACCGGCTATACTGGAGAAGACGGCTTTGAGCTCTTTTTGCATCGGAGCGAGTGGAGCATAGAGCAGATAGAGGATCTCTGGGGGCATCTGGCTGCCGGAGGAGCCAAGCCCTGCGGTCTGGGTGCTCGAGATAATCTGCGCATAGAGGCCGGATATCCTCTCTACGGCCATGAGCTTAGCGAAACCATTAATCCTCTGCAAGCCGGTATGGGCTGGGCGGTGAAGTTCAATAAAGGCGATTTCATCGGCCGAGCGGCCCTTGAATGCGAGGATCGCACTGAGCCGGTGGAATTGTTGGTCGGTTTCAAGATGCTGGAGAGATCCGTTCCGCGTCAGGGATATCCCATATTCAGCGGCGAAGAGCAGGTAGGACATGTTACCAGCGGAGCCTATTCTCCGATTAGAAAAGAGGATATCGGTATGGCCTACGTCCTTGAGCCGTATGCTTCGGCTGGTATCAGGTTGGAAGCTCAGGTCAGACAACGCCGGTTGCCGCTGGCGATAATACCCAAGCCGTTTGTAGAGATAAAGGCGGGAAAAAGCTGAGAATGCGCTGTCGCCTGATCGATTATAGCCAGCAAGATTTTGCCGCCAATATATCCCTGGAAGAGGCACTCTTCGAGGCCGTTGCCGCAGGAGCATCGGAACCGATATTCCGTTTTTGGCACAACGGTCCTGCTGTGGCTATGGGCATATCGCAACGGATGGCGGATATGGTTTATATGGAGTGCTGCCGGGAAGACGGCGTACCTTTGGTACGGCGCTTCTCAGGCGGCGGCACCGTGTATCATGACGACGGCAATCTGAATTTTACTTTGATATTGCCAAATACGATGAGCATAAAGGATTCTTATAATCTTATATGCGGTACTCTGGCTGCTACTCTGACTTCTCAGGGGCTGGCAGCCGAATTAGGCCGGATATCGGATGTCATGATTAACGGACGTAAGGTGTCAGGAAATGCTCAAGCCAGGCGACGCGGAGCACTGCTGCATCACGGCACCATACTTATTGATATGGATATTTTGCCGGTAAAAAGATATCTAAAAATACCGCCCGGCGTTCATTATACAGATCATCTTAATTTTATCACTACGCTTGAACGGGAAGGCTACAGCGGAGGGGAGAGAGAGCTAAAGAAAGCGATGATTGCCTGCTTTGCTGAGCGCTTTGATCTTGATCTCTATGAAGATAAACCGAGCGTTACAGAGCTGAAAAGGTCCTCTGTTTTACTACAGGAGCGTTATTTGCAAGCGGAATGGAACGAGCGCCGATGAAGGATGCGGAGTCTAGCATGTGAATATGCTTTCATGGAGAGGAGGCGCTCCCTTATAGCTTAGAAGCCTTTATAGTAACCATCATTGCCGGTTGGCTTGTGGGGCCACGTCAGAAAATATCGCTGCCTTCTCTTCGGCGGTCTGAGGCAGGGTTGAAGAGAGCCTACGATCGTGCCGTGCGCAAGATGAAGTCGACGAGAACATTCAATGTTCATTTCGCCATCTCAAAGCTATACCAAAGGGCACAACGGCACCGTATATGCTGAAGCGGTAGGGGGTCTGTTCCTTCCTTCTTTTCATATCATATTTATTTGCATAGTTATTTTTCAAATGCTATACTTGAATGCAGTACTTTCATCCATGCGCTTGCTTATAGCCTTATTGCAACCGGAGCAACGGATAAATACAAGAGGTATTGTATGCGTTTGAATGTAGTGCTTAACAGTGAAAATGCGATTAAACTTCCAATAAATTATCAGCATATGCTTCAGGGCTTTATTTATAAGGCGCTGACGGATGAAAAGATGCAGCAATTCCTGCACAATCACGGTTTTAGCTATGAAAAGCGCATTTTCAAGCTCTTTGCCTTCTCTCGTCTTATGGGGAACAGCATATACAACCGCGAGAAAAGGGAAATCCTTTTTTCGCCACCGATTAGTTTTTGCATCTCCAGCCCCTGGACTGAGTTTCTACAGAATCTGCTTTCCGGCATAATCGGGCTGGATGATCTCTTTCTGGGACATAATAACCTGGCTGTTGGTGAAGTATTGATAGAAGAAACTCCCTCATTCCATGAAGACGCATCTTACAGAATATCTATGCTCTCTCCCGTTACGGCTTATAGCACTCTCTACACGGCAGAGGGAGGCAAGAAGACTTACTATTATTCGCCTATGGAGAAAGAGTTTTCTCAGCTTATCAGGGGCAATCTTATTAAAAAGGGATCCGCCTTCCTTGAACAGGATTGGTCGGAACTTCCCTTTAGCATTGATTCGGTAAATGAAAGTAAAAGAGTTCGGCAGGTAACTGTAAATTACAAGGCAACGGTTATTAAAGGCTGGATGGGGAATTTCGTTATCAGCGGGCATCCATTGATGCTGCAAATGGCGTATGATGCCGGGATAGGCTCAAAAAATAGCCAGGGGTTCGGTCTGTTTGACTGCATATAGCGCAACCTCCGGCAAAGGGGTGAAGCAAAGTGCTTTCAGCTGTTAAAGAACTAGGTGCCTGGAGTCTGAGACGGGATGGCAGGAGTGATGTTCTGTCGGTGCTGATACAGCCCATTGATCCGGTCTTTTATCCTTATACGATGGTCATTCAGTTGGATGATGCCCCCGGATATATGTTCCGTGGGATTTATATTGAGGATACCAACGCACCGGGTGAGGAGAAGTATCTCTATCGTCGTGGAAGCTCTAGTGGAAGCAATTTTTCGCCTACGGCCATGCTTACGGAGGCAGGCAAAACCTTTGACGGTAAGATCATACGGTGGTTTAAGAGAGTAACTAAGGAGCTGAATCTCAACGAATCCGATAAGATGCTTTTCGAGGCCGTCAGAAGAGAACTTGAACTTAAGAGAGAAATGGCCATCGCTGCTGTAAGCGATGAACAAGATAGGCTGAAGAAGGGCGCAGCATTGACTTTACGTATCGGTGATCGTTATCTTTATGATATTCCAGCCTTCACTTCGGCTTTTCAGGGATTGGTACAGGCTAAAAGCGATAGAATTTCCGCTGCCGGCAAGGTTTGCTCGGTTTGCGGAGATCTAAAGGATTATGTTAGCGATGGAGCCTGCTTTAATTTCTATACCAATGATAAACCGGGGTTCATCGCCGGGCATTTTGACGCTAGTAGAAGCTGGCGCAACCATCCGGTATGCTCCGACTGTGCATTACAGCTGGAAGAGGGCAAGCGCTTATTATCAGATCATTTATCGTTCTATTTTTACGGGCTTAGCTATCAGGTGGTGCCGCAATTTATGATCAATGAAGAGCATGAAGATATATTACCAATCCTTCTTATGGCCGACAGAACAACAAAACTTGCTAAAGATAGCAGTGGTGCCAGGCTTACCAGCGATGAGGGCGAAATCCTGGATTACCTATCCCAACAGCAGGATGCTATGACTTTGCATTTTCTTTTCCTGCGAAAATCGCAGGGGGCAGAACGTATTCTATTGCTTGTAGATGATGTTCTTCCCTCCCGGTTGCAAACTATATTTGTCGCCAAAGCTGCGGTGGATGATATCTTTCCGAAGCATCCCTTCAGCTTCGGCCGAATAAGAACATTTTTTAGGCGATCCAGCGAGGGCAAGAGAGAAGACGATTTGGATAAATACTTTCTGGAGATAACCAACAACATATTCAAAGGGTTACCTTTATCCATAGGCTTCCTTATGCCTCATTTCATGCGCGAGATACGACGTGAGTTCAATAACTCTGCCGAAGACGGCAAATGGGCATACATGACTCTGGATGCCGTGCAAACGCTTCTTTTTATGGATAGATTGCAAATGTTAAGAAAGGAGATAATCGCTATGTCGGAAACTATTTTCACCCCAGTCTTCAACAGATACTGCGGCCAGTTGGATAGGCCGGAGAAGAGAGCGGTGTTTCTGCTGGGAGCCCTGACCAGAATGCTGCTCAACGTCCAGTATGCCAAGAGAAAAGCTCAACCGTTTATGACTGAACTTGGGGGATTGAAGCTGGATGAGCGCCGAGTAAAGGGTTTGCTCCCTAAGGTCATCAATAAGCTTCAGGAATATGAAAGTTATGATAAGGGCAAAGCCGAAGTAGCTGCCGCTGCTTCGGAGTTGTTTTTGCAGGCACCGTCGTCATGGAGGATGTCGACAGATGAGCTGAATTTCTATCTGGCCTGTGGTATGAGCCTCTACAGGGAGATCAACAGTATAGTCTACACCGATATCGAAAACAAGGAGGAGAGTAACAATGTCAATCAGTAATCGTTCTGAAATTCTATTTCTTTATGATGTCAATTATGCTAACCCCAACGGAGATCCGCTGGATGCCAACAAGCCTCGCATAGATGAGGAGACAGGACGTAACATCGTTACCGATGTCAGGTTGAAGCGGACGGTGCGGGATTATCTGCATCAGGTAAAGGGTGAAGAGATCTTTGTCAGGGAGATTGCCGATGATAACGATGTTATCCAAGATGCCAAATTAAGGGCAGAAGACTTTCTTCTGCAGGAAGGGATAAAGCTGAATAAGAGCAAGCTAGGCAACTTTAAAGAGATGAAAGATATTATTCAGAATAATCTTCTCTCCGATTGCATTGATGTTCGCCTCTTTGGTGCCACTATACCGCTGGAGAAATCGGCCAAGGAGAAGGGTTCCATCACCTTTACCGGTCCGGTTCAGTTCAAGATGGGGCGTTCGTTGCACAGAGTTAAACTGCAGTATATCAAGGGTACCGGTGCCTTTGCCGCTGATGAGAACAAAACTCAGAAGACCTTCCGAGAGGAGTATGTTCTGCCCTACTCCTTAATAGCCTTCCACGGGATAGTCAATGAGAACGCCGCCAAACATACCGGATTGACCGAGGATGATGTTTCCAAGCTTTTGGAAGCTCTTTGGGCTGGAACCAGAAATCTTATCTCCAGATCTAAAGCTATGCACAATCCCAGGCTCTTGCTGAGAGTAGCTTACTCCGAGCCTTGCTTTCATATGGGAGAGTTGGATAAACTGGTATCTGCCGAGTATAAAGTTGAAGATGAGGCGCTACGGGATATAGATGAAATTATTTTGAACGTTGAGCCGCTGATCAAAGCGTTAGTCGACAACAGCGAAAAGATTGCTTACGTGCAATATTTTATCGCTGATGCAGTCAGAACATCGACAAATTTCGCCGAAGAGTTGTCCGCTCTGGGAATTAAAACTGAGGCGATGTCATTTTAGGATGGTGACGCCATGAGCATCAAGATTTTGAGTTTTGATGTAGTGGGGGATTACGCTCATTTTCGCAAGTACTACTCTACCTCTTCCCCTGTTACTTTTTCTGTCATTCCTCCGACGGCGGTTATGGGAATACTGGGCGCCATTCTCGGCTTGCCGCGGGAGGATGAGCGGTATGTAAAGATTCTGTCCGATGCCGGTATAGGAATAGGCATTCGCCTGTTGTCTCCGGTAAAGAAAACCCGGATGGGGATCAATCTAATCAATACCAAGAGTAATATCTGGGTGCCCAAGCAGAGAAGAGAAGGGGCTAGAACGCAGATAAAGTTTGAGTTCCTGAAAAAAGCAGCCTACCGTCTTTACATAACTATGGAGAATCAGGATCTGTTCGGACACCTATTATCCGCTGTCAAGGAACATAAATGCTATTACACCGTTAGCCTGGGATTGAGCGAGCTGTTGGCGGATTTTCATTTCATCGGAGTGGATAACTTTACCCAAGAAGAAACCGTTGATCCGGTGAAGATAGTGACCGCTGTTCCTCTAAATCATATAAGAAAAGAGGGAATAGCTCTTATACCTGGTAGAAGGTATATCAAAGAGAGGATGCCGTTCTTTATGAACGATAATCGTGAAGTGCAGGAATATGGCGAACTTCTGGCGGAAACCCAGGGCGAATCCATGTCGCTTAAATTAACGCATTTTTGGAAGGGAGCCAAAGAAAATGTCTCCATAATCCGGGCTGGAGGATAGGGTTGCCGCTGCTGAGTCATCCACACAAGCTGCTTGAGGAGCACCTGCTAGGAGTGAAGCGTCTGGCCCTGCATCTTCTGGGAAACCGGCACAGCAGCCTGTGGGATAAAGACCGGTTGCCGGATATGCTTTCCATAGCCTGCCTGGTACATGATTTTGGTAAGGCCACCGGTTATTTTCAGCGCTATATATCATTAGTTGAAAGTAATCCCCATTTGCAAGGTGGGCATTTGGAGAGACATGGCCTGCTTTCAGCTGTGGTTGGTTATTATCTTGCCCGGCATTGCTTCAATGGGCAGCCGGAAAACGATAAGTCAGCATTCTTTGTATATCTGGCTATCAGAAGGCATCATGGCAACTTAAAGGATATTGCCGATGAATACGCTGACCTGAGTGATGACGAGATAAAGTTGCTCCTCCGGCAGGCGGCGTCGATAGATTATGACATGCTCAATTCTCTTTGGGAAAAGCTTAGACCGGACCTGCCGGCTGCAGCGGCAAGGATGGAGCCTTTCAGCCAAAGTCTTCTGGAGAGATGGATTAAAGGTATATCTGCCGAAATGAGAGGCATAAGGCATCCCTGGCGAAAAATTATCATCGATTTAATGATGCGGGCAAGCAAAATCACCTCAAACAAGACGCTGCTGGCAAGTGATATCTTCGATCTGCGAGAGTATTTTCGTTTTCTCTTTCTGTATTCGCTGCTGATCGATGCCGACAAGCATGAGGCAGGCTTGAAAAACTACCGGCCGGTGGCAGGAAGCTTTCCGGTAGATATTATTGATGAGTATAAAGCCGGTCAGGGCTGGGAATGCAACGGCATAAACCTTCTTCGAGAAGAGGCGTGCCAAGAGAGTATCTCCTCTTTGGCTGAACACAGTTCGGAACATATCTTCCGGCTCTCATTGCCTACCGGCCTGGGCAAA
This sequence comes from bacterium UBP13_UBA5359, assembly GCA_002410925.1. Lineage (GTDB taxonomy): Bacteria > UBP13 > UBA5359 > UBA5359 > UBA5359 > UBA5359. Next base: position 3,634 of record DHPR01000026.1, on the reverse strand, counting down.
ACCTTAACTGCTTTTAATTGTGCCATCAAATTGCGTTCACAGCGAGGCCGGGAGAGTGGCGTATATCCACAGATCATATATGCTCTTCCTTTTCTCAGTATCATAGACCAGAACTACGATGTTGTGTCAAAAGTGCTCCTTTCCGGGGGGCAGACCGGACATCATCTACTGCTCAAGCATCACCATCTAACCGATTCCATCTATCGCTTGGGTAAGAACTCTTTAGAAGAAAGTGAGTACTCTTATAGTGAATCCAAGCTGCTTATTGAGGGCTGGGAAGCAGCTATTGTCGTAACTACTTTCATACAATTTTTTGAAACTCTGATGGGCTGGCGTAATTGTAATCTGCGTCGTTTCCATCGCCTGGCCAATTCCATAATCATACTTGACGAGATACAGACGCTGCCTACTCGCTATTGGCCGTTGGTGGAACTGCTGCTCAATTATATGGCAAAGAACACCTTGTCCGATATAATTCTGGTTACCGCCACTCAGCCCAGAGTTTTTGCTTCAGTCAACAAGGCCGTTGATCTGGTAGAGCCGACCCGGTATTTTCAGGCTATGAATCGTGTTAGAGTAGAAGTGGATATGACGCCGTGCCTTCTTGAAGAGGTGGCTGACATAGTAACTGAAGAGATCCTTGCCCAACCTGATAAGAAATTTCTGCTTATCATGAATACTATTAGTTCTGCCAGGGAACTCTTTCACCTGCTTAAGAAAACCATCACAGAGGATATCTGTTATTTATCAACGGCCGTGGCTATGAAGCATCGACAGGAGCGTATTGGAAGAATTACTGCTGGAAATTGCCGGCTGGTAGTCAGTACCCAGTTGATAGAGGCCGGAGTGGATATAGATTTTGATATCGTTTACAGGGACCTGGCTCCTCTGGATGCTATTAATCAGGCTGCAGGAAGATGCAATCGCCATGCCAAAGGCAGCGGTCTCGTCCGTGTGATCAATCTGTGCCAGGGCAACGGCCGTAGCGTGGCTGCACTGATATACGACAGCGTGGCTCTCGATGTAACTAGAAAATTGCTGGAGACACGAGATACGATTGATGAAGCTGAATTCCTAAGCTTGATAAACAGTTACTTTCAAATGATTGAAGCTAGGGTCAGCTTCAAAGAAGCTTCAGAACTGTTGCAGGCGGCAAGCGTTATGCGGTTTTTCTCTGATGATAACAACAGAGGCATAAACCATTTTCGTTTGATTGAAGATGGAGAACGCACGGGCGTTTTTCTGGAGCTGGATGATGAGGCTACAAATATATGGCATGAATACGAAGATATATTAAAAATAGAGGAATTCTACGAAAAGAAAGAGAGATTCTGTGCCATAAAGAACCGACTTTATGAATATATAATTTCCATACATCGTCCGAATCTCAATGCTCTTCCACCAAAAAGTTGTGGTTTTCATTTTATAGGCAAACTCGATCTTAAAAGGTATTACGATAATAATACCGGTTTTGCCGTCAGCGACGAGGCTATGATATTCTGAAATATACCAGCTTACGCTCAGAAAAGGAGGGTGGGTATGGAGGAAATACGAGTATACGGAACGCTGATATGGTACTATCATATCTGTCAGCGTGAAGTCTGGTTGATTGCCCATCAACTGGAGCCAGACGGAGAGAATACCAATATCTCCATCGGACGATATCTTCATGAGCAGTCTTTCAGTCGGGAGAAAAAAGAACTCTCTTTTAAACATAACAGAATGGATATATACCAGATCAAAGATGGTAAGCTGGTAATCGGTGAGGTTAAGAAATCATCTAAGTTTAAGAAGAGCGCACGCATGCAACTGCTGTTCTATCTATATGAGTTGAAGATGTACGGAGTGGATGCCGTGGGTGAATTGCTCTTTCCTCAGGAGAAAGGACGTGAAGAGGTGTTACTTGATGAAGGCAGCATGGCTGAGCTCGAGAGAATTATAGAGGAGATCAAGCGGATACTGCAGATGGGAAAACCGCCTGCGCCTGATAAAATAAACTATTGCCGAAATTGTGCTTACGCAGAATTCTGCTGGTCTTGATAGGAGAGTGCAATATTGAGAAAGACTGTTTATCTATTTTCAGATGGTGAGCTTTCCAGGAAAGATGATACCCTGGCTTTTAAAACCGCTGAAGGGAGACGTTTTATCCCAGTTGAGGATACCGGCGAGATCATGATTTACGGCGAAGTCAATTTTAACAAGAGATTGCTGGAACTGCTGACCAAAAAGGAGATTATCCTTCATTATTTCAATTATTATGGTTATTATGCGGGTTCTTTTTATCCAAGAGAGCATCTGAATTCCGGGTATATGATCCTTAAACAATCCGAGCATTATCTTGATGAGACAAAACGCTATCGTATTGCTTCAGAGCTATTGGCAGGTGCGGGCAAAAATATTCGCCAAGTGATGAAATATTATATAAGTCGTGGCAAGCCTTTAGAGGAATCTCTGAAATCAATAGAAAAGTTGCTAGACGCTATGAGTGCGAGCAACGGTATTCCTGCTCTTATGGCTCTGGAAGGTAAGATACGGGATTACTATTATCAGGTATTTGATGATATCATTGGCAATGAGGGCTTTACATTTGATAAACGAACTCGTAGGCCACCTCAAAACATGCTGAATACACTTATCAGTTTCGGTAACTCTTTTATGTACACCATCTGCCTGAGTGAAATATACAACACTCATCTTGATCCCCGTATAGGCTATCTTCATACTACCAATTTCAGAAGATTTTCGTTGAATCTGGATTTAGCTGAGATATTCAAGCCAGTAATTATAGATCGCCTGATCTTTTCTCTGTTGGGGCGCAAGATGATAAGCGCTAAAGATTTTGAGCAGGCATCGCAGGGCATTATGATGAAGGAAAGGGCTAAGAAGACATTTATAGCAGAATTGGATGCAAAATTAAAGGCGACGATAAATCATCGTGCCATTGGACGTCCGGTGTCGTATAGAAGGCTGATCAGATTGGAAGCCTATAAGCTTGAAAAGCATCTGATGGGAGAGAAGGATTATAAAGCGTTTGTTGCTCAGTGGTGATAGGAGATTACTTGAATGTTTGTCATCTTGGTTTATGATATCAACGTAAAAAGGGTAAATAAGGTATTGAAGAAATGTCGTCAGTATCTGACATGGATACAAAACTCCGTTTTAGAAGGCGAGATATCCGATGCTAATTTGAAGAAGCTCAAAATGGAACTGACCAAGATCATTAAGAAAGACGAGGATTCCATTATTCTTTACTGTATGAGAACGACAAGATATTCCTCTCGAGAGATTATCGGCGTAGAAAAAGGAGGAAATGCATTAATTATATAGAAGAAGCTGTTATGCTTTATCTGCAAATTAGTAATACAGTACATTGATAATTGAATAATACACAAAAAGGAGAGCGCTGATTAGAGGGGAAATAATGTGTCGTCGACCTCTGATAATGTAATAACCAAGCGAGGTCGACGGCATATAAATTTGCCGAGGGTTTCTCTTTATTGCTCTATTTTACAGTGTTAATCGGATTAGACGAGCCATCGGACGCGAGCATTTAGCAGTAACGATTTAAAATAGCTATTGCAAGCATAGCTGAATTTTAGTATATTCTAATGGGTTCCGATACTACCTATAAGGA
>DHPR01000008.1 GCA_002410925.1 bacterium UBP13_UBA5359 | reverse complement strand
CCCACCACTTCTTTTCGTCGTTCATTATTGCCTCCTGCTTTTTGTACGCCCGCTTTCACATTCTCCGGGCTTGTTATATATAGCTATTTCTTATCAGTATAACCTTATAACCTTTATGCTCGGAATATTATTACTTTACTCTTCCCTCTGTAAGTTCGGTTATCTCGACATCCTCTATGTATATTGTCTGACCCTTCTGGGATTTAGCCTGCAAAGGTATCTGGATACGCACTACAAACTTTTTGGTATCGGCCGCCGTCGTGAATGTACCCTCATATTTCTTCCATTCAGCACTGGGTATAATCCTCTTGCTGCCTATAAGATTGGTATCTCTCCATTCACGATCTTCCGGCAAGCCTTCTTCCGTTTTCCAGGCCAGCCATCTGACATAAACTACTGCAGGCGCAGGGTCACCTTTCAACCAGAACGAGAAACGATAAGCTGTATTGGCTTTAGCAGTAAAGGCATACTTACCATTGCGCCCATCGGTTTGCCCCAGGCATATATTAAGATCCGTTACGCCCCTGTCATCGCTTCCGTCAACAGTCAGAAAGGCACTGTATTTTCCGCTATGCACTTCCTTATCGGTCGCTCCCCAGGTGCAATAACCGCATGATGGATAACATCCCCAGCCTTCAATAGGTATGAATTCAGCCGCCTTGCCTCTGAGCGATAACAATTCCTGAGGATATCCGCTGTAAGGAGATGCTCCCACCTCCTCCGCCCCAGGATTGGGCATAATGTTGGTCGCAGCGCCAGCTGCAGATACCAGGCTCACAACTACGATAACGGCACACATAACGATCCATATTTTACGCATTTCTTGCACCTTCATATATTCAACACACATCATGCCTTGATCTTCCGAACAGCGAAGGTCGCCCACAAAGGCTTATTCTATCAGCCAGGGGCACAGAACCGGCTCAACCAGGCAACTTGCAAATATCTTATCCTTCTCCGTAAAGTTTATAGCACCGGTTATTCTCTCTTGCAGCATACTTGCTAAAGAGTATCACCAATAGTTCGTTAATAATTCACCATAAGCAAGGATATCCGCACCGGAAGCGATATTATTTGCAGCCCAGGCCGCGTCTACGTTGCTGACATGCCCATCAAGCCAGCCTATCTGGATACGCCCTTTATGGCGTCCCGTATCCAGATAAGCGGGAGTCAGTGTCCTATAGCCCAGATCGTCATATGGTACGCCGCCTGCAGTGTATCTGGTATCGATAAATAGAGCTACCCTGTCATGAGAACGTTTGAAAACGGTGATCTGCGCCGGAGTTTTTCCTGGTGTAATGCCACCTACGGAGAGATAACCGTTAAGACCGTAAGAAACCCAATCCTCTAGTGAGAATGTTTGGGTTTTATCAATTGCCTGGCTTGGGCAAAAGAAGACCGAATCCGATTTCGCTTTATCGCGAAACTCCTTTACGGTATCGCACTTATTTCCCGTATAGTTGCTAAGAATAACCGGCCAACGGATGGTATCCCCGTTTTTATCCTTGCCGGTCGTGTTGGGAACAAAATACTCATCATAATCCTGAGCATACATCAGCATCGCTGCGCACAAATTCTTCAGATTGCTGGCACACTTGGTTTGCCTGGCCTTCTCCCTTGCCTGTGAAAATACAGGGAAGAGTATAGCTGCCAACAGAGCGATTATAGCAATAACGACTAAAAGTTCAATAAGGGTAAATCCCTTTTTCTCGAGCAATTTCCTGGCCCCCCGATCTTTTATTCTTCGCCTCCAAAGCTATCTGCCGTAGTTATATGATATTTCCACAGTCATAAGATAGCAATATGGTTACTTGTCCATATCATATGATTTTTTGTCATCTTATGCTTTTATGTTGTTCTCCATATTATCCACACTCTATAATTATTTTCAGAATAAACGATATTATTTATTATGCTCGCTCATAACCTTGCGATAGGCGGAAGGTGTAAGCCCGACAATCTGTTTGAAGTTTTGATTGAATACCGGGAAATCGTTGAAGCCAACCATCTGCGGCATCGCGGATATCTTGAGCATGGGGTCATTCTCCAATAAACGTTTTGCCTCAAGGATACGTCTCTGAAGAACGTAATGCTTCAGGTTCAAGCCGGTGCTTCTTTTGAAAAGACGCGACAGATAGCTGGGTGACAGAGAGAATATTTCGGATAAGGAGTTAAGCGTAAGGTCCTGCGCAAAGTTCTGCTCTATATAACTTACTATTTTTTTCACCAATTGATTCTCAGGTTTCGGCGCATCCTCGTTACCTGAAATACGGTTTCTTCTTATAAACAGGAGGAGCTTTTTTAAATCCGTCTTTACCACCTCCATCCAGTAAGATCGACGATATCTTCTCTCCGCTTCTATACTTCTGAGAATTATCTCTATATCTGTAGCATCTCTTTCCGGCAAGCTGATATGCCGGGGAAAATCTACAGAGAAAGGGGCCGATTTGCTATCGCCTTCCAACACATTTTCCGGGAAAAGAACAGTATATTTCTCTAGCCGCAGATCGGGATGGGGTATCAACCTGTGTAACTCATTAGGACGAATTACAATCAGGGAATTCTTCTTAAAGGCATAATTCTGATCCTGAATAAAATATGCCCCCTGGCCCTGCCTTATGAACTGTAGCTCTACCTCCCGATGATAAGTTAATGCATGATTGTTGAATATAGCTCTCGCCCAAGAAACGATTATTGGAGGGTCATCGGGATGCATAAGCACAGGCTCATGGACGGGTTTAATATAATCATCGGTCATAACAGGCATCCTATTGACATATGAATATCACCCTTCGCTTGCTTAATTTAATTCTATACAGATGCATTGATTCCCTCTATTTTCCCAGGACGATAAAGCCTCTCGGCTGTATGTGCTTGCTAAGCGACTATGCGCTTTATCATAAATTGTATTATAATGTAATCAGATGTTCGCATACCGTAAGTATAACGAACAGGCATATATTAGAAGATAGTCCGTTTGGCATTATTTGGGCCGCAAATGCTTAATATTGTATTGAACTATCTCAGGAGGTCGGATGTTATGTCAAAAATCAAGATATTAATCTGTTTAAGCCTCTCTCTAGTATTATCTCTTCCTGCTTTCGCCGCCTCCGGCGGCAGTAATCTGCTGGATATCTCCAACGGTGGCAAGCTGATCGGTTTCACCAGCCAGTATAATGACAATACCTGGGCGGCGTCCAACCTGATAGACGAGAAGAAGACTGATTGCGGCTGGAGCAGCTCTGACGCTGTCTTTCCGCAGGAAATTGTCTTTGCTTTCAAGGATGAAGCGGTAATAGAGATTAACAAGGTATCCATGCTGGCTTTCGTCAGAGATATAGATGTACGCTGGATAAAGGATTTTGAGATACTGGTATCCACTTCCGGCCCTCGGGAGGGTTTTTCTTCCGTAGGTAACTTTCGTTTAGAACTGCGCTCGAACCAGCAGGATTTCTATTTCAAGCCTGTTAAGACAAAGTATCTGATGATAAGGGTGCTATCCAATTGGGGCAGCAACCGTTATGCCGAAATCTTCAAGGTGGGGGCTTATGAAGCTGTGCAATCGGATAAAGAGCTGGATTTACTGATCAACAGGCTGGAGCAAGTGCTGAACGATCTCAAGGCTTACAAGGATACGCACTGATCCCAGCCGCCGAAGAGATCTTCCCAGAGGCCGGCTATAGTCTGCGCCTCCTCAGAAGGTATTCCCGGCTTGAAAGGTCTCTTTGCCATACAGGCATCTCTTATCAGAGCAGCGGTGCAAGCAAGCAGGCTTGCTGTTATCCGGACCGATATTCGGCTCATATTGTCATCGGGGCGATGGTGAAAGAACCTGCCGCCCAGACAATTGCTGCGTCCCAGGTACAGCCCGCAGACGCCTGCAGCCACAAAGGGAAAATGATCGGCATAAGGCTCCATTTTACGGCTTATCTTTATATATTGCCCTCCCGCTTCGTAGAAGCTGCGAGCGTAATCGGCCAGCTCCTGCGATCCGTTGCAGATCAGTTCAGTCCATCCCAGAAGAGAGCCGTAGCTATCCAGATTGACCATCAGCAGGCCTCTCTCTTTCATCTCCTGCCGGTGCCGTCTCACATAAACGGCACTGCCGACCGATAGCTGCTCCTCCGCCCCAAAGCTGATCAACCTGATATCTCTCTTCAACTTCAACGAAGAGAGGGCCCGGACCAGCTCAAGCAGACCGGCCACTCCTACCGCATTGTCATCGGCGCCGACAGAATCGGCCTGGGTATCATGATGAGCACCGATAATCACCAGCCCGGACCCGGGATCCGTTCCGGGAAGATCGGCGATCACATTTTGTGAGATACCGGGCTGCATACCTCCCCGAACAGATAAACGGGCTGTTGTTGCTCCCTCCGCTTTCCATCTCCAGGCATCCATAAAGGCCACATTGACAGTAGGCAGAGCTCCCATGCTGTGCGTATAAGCCGGAAACATGCCGTCGGCCAGGGGTACGTTACCGGGATACCTGATATCAACCATCAACAGAAAGGCAGGCTCGGCTTCCATCAGGGCGCGGTAGTAATTCCTGGATTCAATATGCGTTCCCAGATGGACTACCGCCCGCCCTCGTAAATCGGAAAGATCAGGAAGGCCACTGCTGCCGGCACCTTCAAAGAAGACCAAGGGTGCTTCCAGCATCCTGCCGTCAGTGCCGGGAGTATTGCTAAAGAGAGAGCAGGGAAACTCTTCCCACCTGCCGCCGATATTGATTAAAAGATGCTGCTCCTCCACTACCCGGCTTTGGATCTCATATTCCTCCAACGATACAGCGGCGCCATAGCCGGCAAACTCTCCGGCAATATATTCGGCCGCCAGCCGCTCGCCCTCCGACCCGGCCAGGCGTACTCCGATATCCTTTGTCAAATGAGAAAGATGCTGCTCCAGCAATTCAGGGGAAAGAGATCTATCCTTGCTCATGATCGGTTGTCCTCGCATATATAAATTATAATTACGATTACCCTGTTCAGTTACCGGCCTGATGAAAGCCACAACCGGTTTCGTTTCAATAAAACACGGAAAGGCCCTTCAATCAGAGCATCCGCTTATACAGCTCGCGCCGCGGCAGACCTGTCCTTGAGGCTGCTTCACGTGCCGCCTCGCTCTTACTAAGACCGCCGGCAAGAAGCTGTTGCAGCAGCTCATCGAGGTCGATATCAGCAGGCATATGAGCGAGAGAATCCTCTCCCGCGCCTTCGATTATCAGAGTTATCTCTCCCCGGGGTTCGTTGTGCTCAAAATGTTCTCTCAGAGATTGCAAATGCGTCCTCAAGGTTTCCTCATATAGCTTGGTAAGTTCGCGTGATACTGAGGCTTTTCTGTTGCCCAGAACTTCATACATATCCCTTAGAGTGGCCTTCAACCGATGCGGCGCTTCATAAAAGATTATTGTATAGGGGTAATTCTTCAGCCGTTCAAGCTCTGCCAGCCGTTCGTTCCTCTTCCTGGGGAGGAAACCCATAAAAGCAAACCGGTCCGTCTTTAGGCCGGATACTACCAGCGCAGTAACGGCAGCTGTCGGTCCCGGCACCGGTATAACCGCCAATTCGGCTTCCAGCACGGCTGCTATCAGCTCATGCCCCGGATCCGATATGCCGGGCATACCGGCATCTGAGACCAACGCCACCTGCCGCCCATCTGCGATACGTCTCACCAGTTCACGGCCGCGTTCATATTTGTTGTGCTCATGATAGGAGATAAGCTCAACCTTAATATCATAATAGTTAAGCAGTTTGCGGGTATGCCGCGTATCCTCTGCCGCCACTAAATCCACCTGGCGCAATATCTTCAGGGCGCGCAACGATATATCCTCAAGATTGCCGATAGGGGTGCCGCAAACATACAGGCACCCCTGCTGTGTCATCGTCTTTAGCATATCATATAGTATATATTATGCTGAAGACATATGTCTAGTTCAATCCAGAACTTCTAATCTGTTTCTTACTTCTCTGACTCCCTCCACCTGTCCAGCCAATCTTTCTGCCCGCTTGCGCTGCTCAATAGTATTGACCGCACCATTCAGAAAGACTGTGCCTCCTTCCGTATAAGCGGTAACATTGAGTTGCGACAGCTCCCTGTCCGAATTAATATTCTGCTCTACAGTAAGGTTGATCCGATCATCATAACCGATATGGTGCACGCCAAGCTCGTTTATGGCATCCCGGGCTCCCTTGATTCTTTCTACCACCTCTTCAGCCTTACGGACATCGCCGATGGATTGTACATTCCCTTTAAGAATAATATTTCCCTCGGCTGCTTCAACCTCTACATCTTTGAGATCGAGTCCGGCTTCCCGGCTGGCCGCCTTCCGGGCTGCATCTTCAAGCTTTCTGTCTGGTATATCCCTATCTATAGGCACGGTAAGAGAGTTATCCACAAATCTGACTCCCTCTACCGCGGAAGCTATCTGCTCAGCTCTGGATCTTGCCTCGGCATTCTCCACCAGACCATCGAGCCTGACCAGGCCATTGACGCAATCTATATTTATACTATAAATATCGAGATCTAAATCCCTGGCCATAGCCTCTCTGATCTGCCAGCATATCTCCTCATCTCTGGGCATCTTATTCCTCCCGTGACCAATATACTCTAACCAAGCGATCCTCATGAGACCAGATAATAGCCAACTCACCGTCATAAGCCTTTTTCAGTTTCTTACCTATACGCTCAGCCATAAAAGGATTGGCGGTACGAATAACTATATTTTCACCGGAAGAGGCTATATTGATAATCATAGATGCCGGATTATCTGCACGCAATTCCTCTTCTTCATGCTGAATGGCCTTCAACAGTTCATCTGTACGTCCTTCCAGAAAGCCTCCGCTTAGGAGAACAACCCCGCCTACTTCCTCTGCCTCCACCGCCGCACAACCCGGACAACATTCATACTCGAACTGCCCGCTGTTTATGAGCTCTTCCTTTAGCGCTTTATCAAAAAACCATCGCTTTTCCAAAGATATTGCACCGCAGCCGGAACAGATTCTGGCTAACGACGGCTCTTCTTTGCGTATATGGTATTTGCCATCCTCCGCATCGATCTGTCTGGGGCGATAAAAGATGCGCCGCATAGGCTGGTATTCCTGTTGCAGACGCTTCATGAGATCTCTCCGACAGCGTCCCATATACCGGCCATGCTGTGAAAAGTACCTTCCGGCATCCTCTCCAGCGCATCGATAACGTCCAAAGGAGCATTATGCTCATGAGCAAAAAGAAGCACATCACCTTTGGTAGCAGGAAAATCAATACCCTCCAGATATTGGGCTATAGCTGTCATAGATACCATATTAAACCCTCCTGTGCACACAAAATGGATATCGTTTTATATTTCTGCCGGGGAGCGAACTTCCAGATCATTGATAACATTGATGACACCCGGCGTCCACCAGGCATCATCTTCCGCCGCTGTTTTTTCAGCAAAAGAACCTACTTCACCTTTCAGCCTGACAACGCCTCCGATCACTTCTATAATAATATCCTTAGTCGGTACCCAAACGTCACGGACAAAGGCATTATGAACAGCATTCTTAAGCTCTTCATCCGTCCTGGATTGCCAGTTGATTACGGAAAGATCATTGTCTACATCAACTACTCCCGGCGTCCACCAGGTATCCTCTTCCGCCGCTCGTTTTTCGGCAAAGGAATCTACTTTACCGCTAAGGGTGACGACACCGCCGCGGACATCGACACCTATCTCCTTGGGATCGACACGCGTATCCCAGGTAAGAGCAGCCTTGACATCATCGGCGATGTCATAATCGGATCTGGTAATCTCCGGCCTGACATTTATCTCATTGACGACATCCTTAACACCCTCCACCCTTCTGGTATCCTGGGCGGCGGCAAACTTACGAGCATAAGTAGATACGTTTCCTGACAGAACGACGACACCATTGCTGGAACGGACAGATATCTCTGTTTCGTCCACGCGCGGGTCCCAGGCCAGAGATGCCAGAACATCCGCCGCTATTTCAGCATCGCTCTTCATCTTTCATTCACGCTCCTTATCAGCTAAATTGCTACGTCAGTGCTTATGCCGCTCAACTTTGAAGGTAACCTTAACGACAGCTCTATACTCCTTTATGCGGTTATCTTCTATCCTGGCGGAATATCTTTTAATATCCATCCATTCAATTCCCTCTATGGTTTCAGCCGCCTCTTCCAGAGCTGTATGCACAGCATCCGTCCACCCCTGTTCCGATACACCGGTCAGCATTATAGTTTTCAAAACCGCCATCTTTCGCCTCCTTTATCAATCTTTATGATAATGAACGTACAACCCGGATCCTACACCGACATATATATCGTTCAACATATTTTCCGGTGTCTGAACCTCCTTATATACGTTAAACCTGCCCACTGTGTATGTGCCGTACCTCTCAAGATCAAGATTTTCACCGCTTACCAGGTTCTCTTTATTCCAGGTCTGACCATTGATAATAACCTGTTTTACCAGCTTATTAGCTCGTTGCTGCGCTATATCCTGTGGCGTAGCGACAGTGGGTTCCTGGATAGTTGGGGTAGCAGTGCTTCCTCCGCCTGCCTGCGGGCCGGGGAAGCTCGCTACCGGCTGATAGGATTGATAAGTATTCTCTCCTTCTCTGATATATATTACTGCGTAAGGCCGGCTTTGATTGCGCCGCACATAGATAGAGATCCCATCTGCCGTATCCACCTGGATAAATTCACTGTCATTTATCTTTTGCGGCTTCCCTGCAGCCGCCCAGATTCGGCTGGCATAGGCTATCTGCTGAGGGGCCTGTCCCTGGCTGATACGCTGTGAGCCGGTAAAGAACCATAGAACAGCCAGAAGCGCCATTCCCAAAAGAAGCCCCAGAAGGAATGATATCCAGTCAAACCCGGGCCTATAATATCGCTCTTCACGCCTGCGCTCTTCCCTATCATGCTCTTCGGCTCTCTCTTCTTTTGCACGCTCCCTGTCGCGTTCATATTCATCAGGCATAGGCTTACTCCTTCCACTCCATTTACAACGTATATACCCTGCCAAAAAAGAATAAAAACCTCCGGACACCCCTCCGGAGGTTTTTATAGCGCCAAGGCTTCTATCTGAATTTCAAGCGTTAATGATAATCGATTCTCTTCTCTTCGCCTTGGTGTTCACCTTCCCGGCCTCTTTTCCTCCAGATACTTTGCTGCATTGAGAGCAGCTGTCGCTCCTTCTCCCACAGCTTTGGATATCTGATGCGGCTTGCCGGTGCAATCTCCGGCAGCCCATACTCCTGCAACCGAAGAGGAGAGGTCATGGCCAACCTTGATAAATCCGTTCTCGATCTCCAGCCCGAAGAGCAGGCGCTGGGCAGGAAGAGTGGGACGCATGATAAAAACAGCTTCCACCGGCAGCTCTTCTCCTTCAACGATAACATGAGTTACGAAATCATCGCCCTTGATCGCCTGAGGCTTCTTATCGATAATTCTAACTTCCGGACGCAGCCCGGATATATCGTCCGTAGCCTTTAGCAGATAGACGCTACGGCATATCTCCGCCAGAAAGTTAGCCTCCTCCACCGCCTCATGTCCGTAAGCCAAAACAGCCACATCCCGGCCGCGATAGAGCGGACCGTCGCAGGTGGCACAGTAACTGATGCCGCGGCCAAGAAAGTGCTCTTCACCCGGCAGAGCCTGCTGGAAGATTACCCCCAGCGCCAGAATAACGGCTGAAGCTTGGATATCTCCGGTGCCTATATTGATCATCAAGCCGTTGCTCGCAGCGACTATCATCTCTGCCCGTTTTTCAAGGACAGGAATGTCAAACTCCTTGAAATGCCTGATATAAGCCGCCGCCAGATCCTTTCCGGCAATCGCCGGCAGCCCCAGGTAATTATTGATCTTCTCTGCCCAGGCTACCTTGCGACAGAGTCCCTGATGCTCCAGGACCAGGACCTTCTTGTTGCGCACAGCGGCATTAACGGCTGCCGACAGACCGGCCGGTCCGCCGCCGATAACAACTATATCCCAGCTTGAAGAGAGAATATTCTCCGGCATAACTTACCTCCCAAACAGCCCTGTAATAGCCTTCCCCCTGATGCTTGTCTCTGTTATGCTAAGAATATACCCTAACAAGCAGTGTTTTACAATAATCGGGCTCCGGCCATGTCAATAAAATTTGACATCGATCACTTTGCGCAATAGAATAGCATTATACGAGCGACGGGATTTATTCCGGCGCCGGTAATTAAAATACCCGACCGCAAGGCTTTTCCCAAGCGGAAGGGCGCATGAAGCGTCGAATACGGATTTTATCTTTCGGCCCTCCTGTGCCCTGCAGGGAGGGCTTTTTGTTCGTCGGAGGGCGATATGCAGAAACGATTGGGAGTTGTCGGAATCATAATAGAGGACCTCAGAGCTGCTGAAGAGGTCAATAGCGTCTTACACCATTTTGCGGCTCTTATTGTCGGCAGAATGGGAATACCTTATCGGGAGCGCGGTGTCTCGATCATCTCCATTATTGTGGATGGTTCCGGTGATGAGATAAGCGCTCTGACGGGACGTCTGGGACGAGTAAAGCATGTATCGGTAAAGACGGCGCTGGCTAAAGAAGCACATTAAAGAAGAGATAGAAGGCCAAGCAGGTTACTGAGGTATGAGGGATCGAATTCTCAAATCAGTGCCTTAGTATCTGACGAAACAACGGCGCTCGAAGAGCGCAGCGGGAGAGAAAAAATGTATAATCCTAAATCAAAAGATGCTAACGAATTCATCTGCCACGAGGAGATAGAGACGACGCTGAAAGAGGCCAAAGAGGAGGCCGGCGATGCCAAACGTGTGCGTGAAATTCTGGATAAGGCAGCCGGATTTCATGGCCTGGCTCATCGCGAAGCGGCCGTATTGATGGAAGTGACGGCGCCGGATATTCTGGCGGATATGTTTGCGCTGGCCCGCAAGGTCAAGGAGCATATCTACGGGCGTCGAATAGTCCTCTTTGCCCCGCTTTACGTTTCGGATTACTGTATCAACCGTTGTTCCTACTGCGGCTATAACAACGAACGCTGCACACCAAGAAAAAAGCTTACCCGAGAAGAGCTGATCGAAGAGGTTCGCATGATAGAGAGCCAGGGCCACAAGCGCCTGGCATTGGAAGCAGGCGAAGATCCGATCAACTGCCCTCTGGATTACATTATCGAATGCATCAGGGCCATCTATTCTTTGAAGTTCGATCATGGGGAGATTCGCCGGGTCAACGTTAATATAGCGGCGACAACAGTTGAGGATTACCGCCGTCTTAAGGCCGCCGATATCGGCACTTACATTCTTTTCCAGGAGACATACCACAAGCCTACCTATCTTCAGGTGCACCGGGGCGGGCCTAAACACAACTACGAATGGCATACAGAGGCACATGACAGAGCCATGACCGGAGGCATTGACGATGTGGGCTTCGGCGTACTTTACGGATTATATGATTGGAAATATGAAACCGTGGGACTGTTAATGCATGCCGAGCATATGGAAGCTGCTTTCGGAGTGGGACCGCATACCCTGTCGGTACCCAGAATAAGAGCCGCTGAAGGTGTACGAGCAACTGATTTCCCCTACCTGGTTTCCGATGATGATTTCAAGAAGATCGTAGCTGTTCTGCGCCTGGCCGTACCTTATACAGGCATGATCCTGACCACACGCGAACCTCAGGGCTATCGTGAAGAGGTCGTCGCCCTGGGAATATCGCAGGTGAGCGCCGGGTCATGCACAGGCGTCGGCGGTTATGCAAATGCCGGAAAGCTTGATGGCAAAGAACAGAAGCCACAGTTTGAACCACTGGATAATCGCTCTCCCAATGCAGTGCTGAAAGCACTGCTCAGAGATGGTTATATCCCCAGCTACTGCACGGCTTGCTACAGAGAGGGGCGTACGGGTGACCGCTTTATGAATTTGGCCAAGACGGGACAGATAGGCAACGTCTGCCAGGCCAACGCTATCCTGACATTCCAGGAATACATCGATGATTACGGCGACGATGAATTGCGTGAACTCGGCGGCAAGGCTATAGCCAGAGAGCTCAACGCCATTCCCAACGCCGTAGCGCAGCAGAAAGCCAGAGAATATCTTGACAGAATACGCGCCGGGGAGAGGGACTTGAGATTTTAGTCTCCTACTCGTATCTCAATGCTTCTATCGGATCCAGACGGGACGCTGTGCGAGCCGGGTAAAAGCCAAAGAAGATGCCGACAAGGGCCGCAAAGCCGAAGGACAGAATAATGGATGCCATTGATACGCTGGCGGCGATGGTTGAGAAGCTCTTGATGAGAAAGGCGCCGAGCATCCCCAACAGTATGCCGACAATGCCGCCAAGCATGGAGAGGACCATGGCTTCTACCAGAAACTGTATCTGAATATCACGACCACGTGCGCCCACAGCTATCCGAATACCGATCTCTCTGGTTCGTTCGGTAACGGATACCAGCATGATATTCATAATGCCGATACCGCCTACCAACAGAGAAACGCTGGCAATGCCGCCAAGCAGAAGTGTGAAGACCCCCGATGTTTCGTTAGCCATGTCGATGATCTCGGCCTGGCTTCTAATAATAAAATCATCCTCCGTGTTATCAGCCAAACGATGGCGCTTACGCAGCAAGGCCGTAATTTCCATTTCGGCCTGCTCCATAAGCTCCATGCCGGCAGCCTGAACGTTGATAGCCCGAACATATTCCAGACCAAACATTCTACGCATAGCCGTGGTTACCGGAATAATAATTTGATCGTCAGGATCTCTGAAACCACCTGCCATGCCTTTTTCAGCTGTAACACCAATAACCGTGAAACGCGTTCCCTGAATGCTTATCGCTTTTCCCACAGGAGAGCTGCCGCCGAAAAGATTTTCGGCCGTGGTCGGGCCGATAACGGCCAGCTTCCGCACGGCTCTTACGTCGCGATCGGTGAAAAACTCTCCCTCTCGTATTCGGTAGTTACGCACACTTGGATAATCGGATGTAGTGCCCAGTACGCTCGTATTGGTATTCTGGTTGCGGTACTTGATCTGAGCATTAGATGATACTTCAGGCGCTACCCCCACCACTGATGAGCATTGGTCAGCTATGGCCTCTGCATCACTCAGCGTCAGCGATTGTCTGCTGCCTGAGCTTCCGGTAATTCCTCCTCGCCGCGAGCGATTGGCCATTACCGTCAGGACATTGGTGCCCATCTGCTTGATCTGGTTCATCATTCTGGCCTTGGCCCCTCCGGCCAGCGCCAGCATGGTAATAACGGCCGCTACGCCGATAACAACACCTAGCATGGTGAGAATGGAGCGCATTTTATTGGCAGCCAGCCCCTCCAGGGCTATGGAAATACTTTCCCAAAGATTCATTCTTCTTCCTCCGGCGGCAGTTTCTCCAGTTCAGCATACGCATTAAGAGGCGTATCCACCTTCTGATCGGAAATTATATGTCCATCCTTGAAACGTATAATACGTTGTGCATGCCTGGCAATATCGCTTTCGTGAGTAACAATGATAACCGTCTTCCCTTCCGCATGCAGGCTTTGAAATATAGCCATGATCTCTTCACTCGTCCGCGTATCCAGGTTTCCCGTAGGTTCATCTCCCAGGATAACAGGAGGATTATTTACCAGCGCCCGGGCAATGGCCACTCTCTGCTGCTGCCCGCCCGAGAGCTCGTTGGGTTTATGATGAATACGGTCGCCCAGCCCCACCCTCTTCAGAGCAGCTATAGCCATAGCCTGAGAATCATCGGAAACCTCCGGATTGTAAAGCAGCGGCAGCATTACCTGGCGAACCGCCGGACGGCGTGAAATCAAATTGAAGGTCTGAAAAACAAAGCCTATCTTCCGGTTGCGCACCAGCGCCAGTTCATCGTTATCCATTACGGCCACTTCCTGATGATCAAGGATATACGAACCTTCCGTAGGCTTATCCAAACAACCGACGATGTTCATGAAAGTAGATTTACCGGAGCCGGACGGGCCCATAATAGCCACAAATTCACCCGTTTTAACCTCCAGGGAAACCCCTTTAAGTGCACGAACGGTAACATCTCCCATATAATAAGTCTTTTGCAGATTTTTGACGCTTATCATATCCCGGGCATCTCCTTTAGTCAGGCTTTTTCAGAACATCCTGGGCGGACCGCCCCGTCGCATACTGCGTCGCGGTGCGTTCCCCGAGGTCTGATTTCTTCTGCCTGCTCCGGCATTGCCGAATGCCATGCCTGCAGGCATTACCACCAGATCACCCTCCTGCAGACCGCTGATAATCTCGGTATTCCTGTCGTCAGAGATACCGGTCTTTACCCGGCACGACACCTGCTCACCATGCTGCAAAACCGTTACCATCGTTCCATCGGCGCTCTCTTTGACCGCCTTGTTCGGCACCAGAAGAGCATTCTCTTTGCGCTCAACAATAAAATCGCAGGTAGCGTTCATGCCGGGCTTCAGCCTGTCATCCCGGACGGATACCTCTACCGTCACCGGTATGGTGGTAACATTCTGCTCCGCAACAGCCTGAGGAGCAATCCTGGTTACCCTTCCTCTGAAGCGCTCGTCAGGATAAGCATCCACTGAAATTCGTACCGGCTGGCCTTGACGAATCTCTCCTATATCGGCTTCATCCACATTGACTTCCACCTGCATGCGGATAACATCCGCTATATCGATGATGGTGACGCCGGAGCCTGCTCCTGCATTCGAGGCTCGTCCAGCCATAATAATGGAGCCTTCTTCCACATATTTACTAACCACTATACCTGACCTCGGCGCATAAATCGAGGTGTATCTCAATTGTGTCCGCGCGTTATCCACCGATGCCCGGGCGCGCTGCAATGCCGCCTGAGCCTGAACAATATCCTCCCTCTTCATACCTACCTGATAGGCATTTGCCCTGGTCGCTTCCAATGCGGCCGAAGCTTCCTGTACCCGGGCCTGAGCGGCCTTAAGCTCCTGCGCCGTTTCCTCCTTAACGGTGCTCCATCTGCTTTGAGCCGCTTCCAATTGGGCCCTGGCCGAAGCTGCCGCTTCCTGAGCATCGTCAACTACGCTTCCGGCGACAAAGCCCTGCTCGTACAGCGCCTTTTGCCGTTTAAGGCTCTTCTCTGCCTGATCACAAGCAGCTTTAGCCTGATTATAGGCTGATTGGGCAGAGGCGATTTTTTGCGGTATCAAGGCGCTTTGGGTCTGCTTCAGCGCCGCCTGTGCTGAGGCCAGAGAGCTCTCCGCCTGCTTGATAGCCGTACCCGTCAGTCTGGGCTGTACATCAGCTTGGCTCTTAGCTTGGCGAACTTTGGCTGAGGCGCCGGCATAATCTGCTTCCGATTGCTGCAAGCTGGTCAGGGTATCGGAGGGATCGATGCGGGCGATTAACTGCCCGGCACGAACAACATCTCCCTCATCAACGGCCATTTGAATTACCTGCCCCCCGACATTGGACTTTACTTCCACGGTAGTCAAGGGTTTAAGCACGCCGTTAGCGGAAATGCTGGAAACGATCATACCTCGGCTCACTGCCTCCGTACGCACCGCCATTTGCCCTTTGTTATTATGGTTGCGCCGCATTGCCACCGCAACAACGATGATTACCAGCAGTGCAATCAATGCACCGGTTATAAGACGTTTTTTCTTAGTCGGCTTTCTCATACAAACCTCCCTGCTTGCCTGCGGCATATTCAAGCTGCGCTATAGAAAGATAGTAATCATAGCGCGCCTGTACTGCATTCCTCTGAGCAGTGGTTATCTCCAGTTGCGCATTGAGCAAATCCAGAGTAATAGCCAATCCCTGCTTGTACCGGCCTTCCTGAGCCTCAAGATTCTTCCGTGCCGCTTTCAGGCTGAGGTCGGCGGCTGCCATTCGCTCTTCGGCGCAGGTAAGATTTAGATATGCCTGGCGCACCTCTGACCGGATAGTTTTTTTCAACTGCGCAACGCGCAGCTCAGCACTTGATCTATTGGCAACCTCTTCGCGATATGTCGCACGATTGCTGCCTCCATCAAAGAGATTAAAAGCAATGCCGCCGGTGATGCGTAATTCATCCTTGCCATCAAAAGAGTTATCGTAAGAGCCGGAAAGAATAGGCCGCGGCCGTAAAGAAAGCCTGGCCCTTTCTACCCCGGCTTCGGCAGACTTGATGCCGGCTTCCGCTTCCTGGAGATCAGGGCGCTCAGATAACGCCATAGTTACATAATCTTCCACAGAGCGAACAGCGATGATAGCCGGCTCAGCGGTTTCCATAATGGAAAAATCGGGATCCGGAAGGAGTCCCATTGCATTCTGTAGTTGGATAGCCGAGGTCCTAATAGTATTTTCCGCCTCCAGCAGATCTACCCGTGCATTGGAGAGCTGCGCCTCAACAGGAAGAGTATCAACCCGTGCTGCAGCACCCAACTGGACGCGAGTACTTATCATGGCCAGCTGCCCTTCAAGATACTTCACCTGGGTGTGCCGTACCTCTGCCAGATGCTGGGCTTGAAGCAGCAAGAAATATTCTCGGGTTACATTGTAAAGAACCTTCTGCCGTGTTCTGTCCAGAGCAAAGAGCTTCTGCGCCAGTCCGGCCGCCGCTTCATGCGCTTTAGCCTCTCTGATTCCTCCGTCATAGAAATCGTGCGAAACAGATACGGAGAGACCATCCGCCTTTCTGGTATTGAGGCCTCCGGATTCCGCCAGAGCGGTCGAGTATTGAGTGGTAACACGAGGATAATAATCGCTCAGAGTACGCTTTTGCCTCTCTGTAGCCGCAGTTACCGTATTTCCCCCTATCAAAATATCATCCTGATTCTGCATGGCTATCTCTATACATTGCTGTAAAGAGAGGCCTTTGCTGCTATCGACGTCTGCTTGCACGACAACGGACACCGATAAAAGAATCGACAGGACTATGCCTGAAAAGAAGTATCTGCATCTTGATACCATTACAGCCCTTCGCCTTCCCGCGATATGGATCCTGCGCTCGGTGCGTATGGCCGAGAAAACATACCCTGCAGAATCTTTATCGCCCTGATCGTTATTGAGCTTTCGCAGCGCAGCATAACATAGTAATATACGAACGAGCACCGGGAAAATGTTTCATAAGCAAGCAAGCAAATTTAAATTCGAATCATTCCGTTCTTCCCATGGCCAAAAGTATCCCGTGAATAATGCTCCATGGATGCGGAGGATCTCCGGGGATATAGCTGGAAACGGGTAGCAGGTCGTCCACACCATTAGCCTCTGCATAACCTCCGCTATGTAAACCGCCGCTGATGGCGCCGGCACCGACGGCAATCACCAGGCGAGGCTCAGCCATAGCATCATAACAGCGCAGCAAAGGCTCCTGCATAGCCTTGCCGACAGGACCGGTAACAAGGAGAGCATCTGCAAAGCGAGGCGAAGCAACAAAGTGTATCCCAAAGCGGGCGATATCGAAGATTGCATTGGTGCAGGCGATAATTTCCAAGTCGGCGGCATTATCGCCGGTGGAAACTTCACGGATATGCAGCGATTTTCGGAACGGCAATCGCGGTTGAGCCGGCGCAGCCTTATCGCTGGTCTGATTGGTAAGAATAAGCTCCTCACGCCTGCTCACGGCCGTCCGGGTAGAGCGATCGTGCATAATGCTTCCTGAAGGGCATCTCCTGACACAGGAGGAGCAGCCCAGGCAACGTCCCCGGTCCAGCGTAACAATATCGCCTGAAAGGTTGATAGCTTTGGTAGGGCAGACAGCCGTACAGCGCCCGCAAGCGACACCGGCACACGGTGCTGCGGTAAGAGCAGGCATTCCATCAGCATCATCGGACAGGTCAGGAAATACCTCTCTCTGTGTGATAATACCTGTTTTTAATATTGTCAGAAGCGGATTGCTCATAATTCAGCCTCCAAAAGATGTAAATACGCTCAAAGGCTCGGCAACCGAACCATAGCTTCAGGCTCTCTTGCCATAGATGATTATGGCAGGACTATAAATCATTGCCGCTGTACGACAGGTTGAAGCTCTTGTTGCACAGCGGGAAATCGGCCACCAGATTTCCACGTACTGCAATCGCCAGGCCGGTCCAGTTATTGAAGCTGGGATCTTTAACGGCATAACGTGATATGGCACCGGTATCGTCAGCGGTGATCCAGTGTATAAGTTCACCACGCCAGGCTTCCACAATGCCGATGCCTACTCTGTTCGGCTCCAAAGCCCTGTCATGGCAATCAACCATAGCAGAGCCGCCGGGAATGCTTTCCAGCATATTGGAGAGTAATGATAAACTACTCTGGATTTCATCGGCGCGTATTTGCGCCCGCGCCAAAGCGTCGCCTGCTTCACGACCGGCAGGCACGGGAGCAAATTCAGGATAAAGACCATGGGCATAGCAGCTTCGAACATCATACTCAACCTTGGAAGCGCGTCCCGCCGGGCCGACCAGGCCGAAATCACGAGCCAGTTCGGGCGCAAGGCGTCCCGTACCCTCCATACGCTCGATAACGGCAGGATTGGTAAAAACCAGCGGCAGGATTTCCTGCAAACGAAGCTTTATATTCGAAAGCGCCTGAAGCATGTCCCTTCTTCGTTCATCATTCAGATCACGAGCCACTCCGCCCGGCCTGATATAGTAATGCTGACGACGATTTCCTGTCAGTAGTTCTCCCAGCGCCAGAGCAGCCCCTCGCATGGGTGGAAAGAGAGCAGCACCCGCACTATAGCCAATATCGCCGCATAGCGCTCCAATATCTCCTATATGATTGGCTAAACGCTCGATTTCCAGTGCAATGGTACGCAATGTTTGCGCTCGTGGTGATGGTGATATATCCATCAATTGCTCCATCGCTACAGCGTGAGCAAGCGCATTGCCGGCCGCTGCATCGCTGCTGACTGCTTCAGCCAGATATGAGGTCTGTTGCCAGGGAATCTCCGTTAACCGCCTTTCTATCCCGCGATGCTGATAACCGAGACGGATGTCGAGATTGGCTATGATTTCACCCACACAACTGAATCGGAAATGACCCGGCTCGATAATTCCGGCATGTATGGGTCCTACCGGAATCTCATGAATACCCTCGCCGGACACCTTAAGAAAGGCATAAGGTTCCCGAGGTGCAATACTCTGCGGTGCCAGTGGAGCGAAATCATCAGGCCATACATCATGATGCAGTATCAAGCTCTTCCAGCGCAAATGGCCGCAGGCCCGCAGGCCGAAGAAATCCCCGACAGCGCGCTCCGCCCAGTGAGCAGCCGGTATTTCCGGAGAGAGTGCAGGATATTCAGATTCTCCATCAGGCAGCGGTGCTGTCAGAATAACGCCTCCACCAGTTCGCGTATCGAGCAGCAAGACCTCGATAACCAGATTTTTTTCGGCACAAACTCTGGCTGTCAGATGTCCAAAACGCCGGCCGGGCTGATTCAGCCAATGCCGGGCAGCGATCGCCAGCATAGCCGGCTTTTCGACAATTATTTCAAATTTATCACTTACCAGTTTCACGGCTGTCCCCCCTGCCCTGCCAGAACAGAGAGCATCTGCATCGCCGGCGGAGATATAGCCACTCCTGCAAGCAGAGAGAGAGCCAGCAATACAGCCGGCGTCAATGTCCAGGTGCGCACAGCCACATCTCTTACAGGAGCATGCCCTCTGCCGAATACTGCCCGCCCCATATGAGTTGTAATCGCAATAAGGGTAATGGCCAATCCTATCGCCACGGTTGCAACTGCAAGCACTTCTCCTGCGGCAAATGCATCGCGAAGCAGGAGCCATTCACTGATAAACGTGCCGAAGGGTGGACTGCCGGCAACAGCAAAACCGGCTACCATCAACGCGATTCCCCAGGCGGGCGCTCTCTTTATAATTCCTCCCAGCCTGGATAATGCCTTGGTTCCATAAGCATACGTCACGCCTCCGGCTAAAAGAAAGAGAGCCGCCTTTACCAGACTGTGGTTAAAAGCATGTAAAATAAAAATCTTTCCCGATCCAATACCGATAGCCAGTGTCAGCAGCCCGGCGTGCTCGACGCTGGAATAAGCCAGCATACGCTTCAAATCATGCTGGCGCACCAGCATGATGCTGGCGGCAATCACAGTTATTGCCCCGGCCGGAACAAGCAGTTGACGCAATAATCCACTTTGGCCGGCGGCGGCCATTATCTGAGATAGTCTCCAGACAGCCACCAGAGCAGAGTTGAGCAAGGCGCCGGAAAGCATGGCTGACACAGCGGATGGTGCCTCACTATGGGCATCAGGCAACCAGTTATGTAGCGGAAAGATGCCCGCCTTGGTCCCGTAGCCCAGCAGGCAGAAGACAAATCCCAGACGTAGCAAACGTGGATCAAGGGTACCGGCATGCGCAACCAATTCGCTCGCCATCATGGTCCCGCCGTTTGTGAAAGCATGCTGAGCCGCAAAAATAATCACCGTGCCGAAGAGAGCGAAAGCTATGCCGACGCTGCATAACAAGAGATATTTCCAGGTAGCTTCCAGAGAATTACGGCTGCGATGATAATTGATAAGCGGCGCCGATATCAGCGTGGTGGCCTCAACGGCAATCCAGAGATAGCCGAGATGCTGAACGAGGGGCACGGCGTACACCGCCAGGATAAATATACCTGACAGCGTATAAAACAGGCAGAATCGCCTATCCGTCATTTTACTATCTTCAAGCCGCTCGGCGGGCAACAGCAAAGCCGACTGAACAAGAGCGGCTGCCGCCACCAGAGTGGTAATAATCGTAAAGGCAGCTCCTATACCATCCATAAGAAAGCCGCCGCAGGCAATGGTAGCGCCGGAGAAGGCGGGCAGACATACCCAACCCACCACCGGAAGCTGAAGCAGAAGAATGATAGCGCCTGCTCGCGGCAGCCAGCGTGCCGCACGAGGGAAAAGACCCAGACATGCCATCAACAACGGCAGTACGCTTATCAGCAAAAATGGATTCAATGACGTAACCCCCTCATATCGGTAACATCGATGTGCTCAAAGCTGCGGTTGATTCTGAACATGACCAAACCGGCTATCAGCACACCGACAAGCGCCTCAAAGAGAATCCCCATTTCCATCAACAGCGGCATACCGCTTGTCTGAGTAAGACCGTAGAGAAAGATACCGTTCTCCATGGTGAGAAATCCAACAACCTGGCTGAGTGCCAATCGTCGTGTAACCATCAGCAGCATACCTATAAAGATCAGCGCCAGAGACATACCGGCCGTCCCTTGATTCATCATCGTTGGAACAGCAACTTTAGGCGTCATAAAATACCCCAGAATCAATAATCCGCATCCCATCAGCAGAGCTTGCGTAGAGTTATTATAAATGCCTCTGTCCCGTGTGATATCCATGCGTTCAGCTGCTTTACTGAGAAAGACCGGAATGCCGACCGCTTTGATGGAAAATACCACCAGCGCCAGAATAAACATCCCCGTCGCAGCCTCTTCCCGCCCCAGCAGCACACAAATACCGGACAAGAGCACTGTCTGGCCGCTCAAGCCCCATACCTGCATCTTCAGGCGTGTTACTCCGCACATCCAAACAGCCAGCACAGCAACACCTGCCGCCAATATATCTATCTGTGAAAGGTTCATTCGATTTTCTCCTCTGTTATTCTCCAGGCTCGGCTATGCTAAGATTGAACAGCCGCAATCACAGCAGCCAATAGGCTTAACACTACGGCAAAGGTTAAAAAATTAGGCACACTTCGCCACTTTAGCTTCACCAGGATGCCTTCCGCCACAGCAACCGATATACCCAGCATCACCAGCCCTAACAGGCTTGCAGCATAATGCAAGAGCAAAGGCAAAGCATGAAAAGCCGGCCAGGCCTGCAGAAGAGTCTGTACAGCCAGGCCGAAGAATATGCATGCACGCAATGCCGTTGCATATTCTATCATCGCCAGGCTGCGTCCGCTGTATTCCAGAATCATCGCTTCATGCACCATGGTCAATTCCAGATGAGTGGTAGGGTCATCCACCGGCATTCGTGAAAGCTCTGCCAATGCCGTTATTACCAGACCTGCTCCCGCCAGAAGAGCAATAAAAGGGCTGGCCGGAGAAGAGTAGATAGTCATCAGATCGGTGCTTCCTGCTCCCAGCGCAAGCGCACCGAGAGCAATGATAAGGGCAGGCTCTGCTAACATGGAAATGGTGGCTTCCCGGCTGGCTCCCAATCCGCCAAAAGCAGAGCCGGTATCAAGCGCCGCCAGCATAGTAAAAAATTTACCTAAAGTCAGCAGATAAAGCATCAGCAGGAAATTGGTTGCGGGCGCCCAGCCGGGCGGCAGCAGCACGCCGGCCCAGGGCACCAGGATTGCCGCTATAACCGCTACCGCCAATCCCACACGTGGGGCCCAGACAAATATCCAACCGGCATTCCCGCTGATAGTTTCCGCCTTGCGAATGAATTTTGCCATATCATAGAAGGGCTGTAGCAACGGCGCACCGGTACGGTTCTGCATAACCGCCTTAACTTTACGAATTATCCCCATCAGCAACAGCGGCAGGAGGAGGAGATTTATAAGATGAAATAGAGGCAAAAAGAGCGAATTCATCAACTCACCCCCACCCAGAGCAATAATCCCAGCATCAGCGCCATATATATAAGGTATTGATGTATGCTGCCTGCTTGCAAACGCATAAGAAAGATACCTGCCATCCGCTTGATGCTCTGCAGCAACGGCGTATACACCTTTGTTTCCAGATATGCTTCATGTGCAGTTTCAGCCGTAACTTTATCAGGGAAATAACGACGATTTCGCCCCTTGACATTGATATCTACCGTGTAGCTGTAGACCGCACCGAAGATACGCGAGATCGGCTGGGCAAAACTGGTTGCCGTATACTGCGTTCTTGGCCCCAGATTACCGAAGCCGCATTCCCAGGTTATAAATCGCCGGGCCGGAAGCAAACGGGACAAGGCCGCCATCCACATAGCTAAGCCTCCTGCAGTGCAGGCTAACAGGAGAGCAATAAGTGCAAGCGGAATTGTCCAGGCATGATAAAGCGGTGATGGATCACCAAGCCGGGATGTTATCCTGCCCAACTGGCCCAGGACAGCGGGAGCAGCCACCCCGAGAGCGATACACATCAATGCCGGCAACACCTGAGCAACAACCATTCCTCTGCCGGCCTCCGTGGCCCGTGCAGCCCGCCGGCTGCGCGGGCTGCCCAGGAAGACCACGCCCACAGCCTTGACAAAGCAGGCGATAGCCAGAGCGCCAACGAGCGCCAGCCATCCCATCAGCAAGAGAGCTCCAAACCGCAACCCGGCAGACGGAGCATCCATGGCCAAGTTGAAAAATCCCTGATAAAGCAGCCATTCGCTGGCAAAGCCGTTAAGCGGCGGCAGAGCACAAATGGCGGCGCTGCCCGCTACAAAGGCTCCCGTAGTCCATGGCATGCGATGAACCAGACCACCGAGTTTTTCGATGTCCCGTAAATGCGTGCAGGCATCCACTGCACCCGCCCCCAGAAAGAGCAAGCTCTTGAAAATGGCGTGATTGAGCGTATGAAACAATGCCGCCGCCAGGCCGAGCTGCTCCAGCAAAGGAAGATGATACCGCTGTCCAAGAAGCGACACACCCAGCCCCATGAGAATGATGCCGATATTCTCCACACTATGATAAGCCAGCAAACGTTTAAGGTCATGCTGCAGCAGAGCAAAGATAACCCCCCAAAAGGCAGATATCGCACCCAGAATCAACAGGATAGGTCCAAGAAGAGGAAGAACAAAGTGGTTATCCAGGATAAAAAGCCGTATCATGGCATAAATAGCCGTCTTTATCATAACGCCACTCATAAGTGCAGATACCGGCGCCGGTGCGGCCGGATGAGCGATGGGCAACCACAAATGAAAAGGCCAGCATCCGGCCTTGGTCGCCAGTCCGACAAAGATCAGCAGAGCGGGAACCAGGGCCGCCGCCCCGGAAACACTCCATTCGGAGAAAACCCAGCTGCCGGTAAGATGATGCGTCCAGAGAAACCCGATCATCAGAAAGGCCGTACCTGCCCGTGTTGCGCCCAGATAAATAATTGCGGCACGGCGGTTGTCACGCTGCTCATGATCAGCAGTAACCAGAGCAAAGGAAGAGAGAGACATAACTTCCCAGGCTACCAAAAAGAGTATGGCATTGGCCGCCATTACCACTCCCGCCATGCTGATCATCAATAGAATCAGAGCAACCCATACCAGATTGAGTGAAACACGATGGCGCAGATGTTGCAGATAGCCGGGAGCAAATATCAGGACCGGAAGACCGGCCGCACCTATAATAGCCAGAAACCAGCAGCTCAAAGGATCTACCGTAAAGGTAAACCCCGCATCGCCGAGGAACCATGGAATGAAAGACATACCTTACCTATCCCAACATACAAGCGATAACTCGCCCCGTACAATGGATAGGCGACTACTTGCACGTCCTGTCGTTTAGAGTGTTTTAAGTTTGCACACCCGAACAACGTTTATTATAGCGTAAATAGATGCAAGGAGCAAACGCCGTTAACTGCCGGCGACCGCTTTATCACCAAGCACCAGATGAAAATTCGGTTCATCGACAACCAGTACATCAATCATTCCTGCCGCCTCAAGCAGAGAGATCATCACCTGCGCCGACGGCACCCTATCCTCCGCTACCACCCCGCCGGCACCCTGATGCAAGCTGTTTACCGCCTCCCGGCCGATGGGATGTGAAATTACCAGCCTTCCGCCAGGCTTCAGCAAACGCCGTATCTCCGATAGAGCCTTCGATTTATCGGTAAAGTGCGGAAAAACCGCATTGCAGAATATCCGGTCATATCGGTTCTCCGGCAATCCGCTCTCCGCTATATCTGCCTGCAAAAAATCGACATTGGCAGGAAAGGCTTTGCGGCCGGCCACCTCCAGCATACCTGAAGATATATCTATCGCCAGGATATGCCCCTCCTCCTGCATAGCTTCCAGCAAATAAGGTATAAGAACACCCGTTCCCGTACCTACATCCAGAATATGCTGTCCGGGATGAACAGCCGCCTCCGCCACCACTCTGGACAGACGCCGCCCTATATCTTCCCGCTCCATGGCATCCCATTTCTCAGCCAGATTATCGAAAAATTTACTATGCTTCAATTGTCACTCCTCCATTAATGCGCTCTTAGAACACGGTTGCCGGCTATCGTTTTCAGGCTTGCCCTGCAAGCCTGCTTCAGGGTTAAGCTTGCCTCCTTGACAAATTTCAGATCTCGGCTCGTCGCTCACAGCTTTTGCAGGCCACGAACGCTTTTTAGATGAAAAGGCGACCGCACCAAAAAAGAGCAGTGTCGAGCATAGAATAATCAGTGCTCCGCTGGGTAAGTTGAGCAGATATGAAAGCCATAGGCCACCCCATCCCGACAGCACTCCGAACAAGGCGGATATAAAAAACATGCTGCGCAGATCAGAAGCTATTTGATAGGCGGCAGCGGCGGGATTGATGATTAAACTGAACACCAGCAGTCCGCCGATGGCATTAAGAGAGGCCACTGTCGTCAGCCCGCTGCAGATAAGGATACCGTAGAATACGGCAGTGGCCGGAATGCCGGAAGCCAGAGCCATCTCCCGGTTAAAAACCACCGTTTGAACCTCTTTAAAAAACAGCCTCAACAGCACGATTATGGCCAACGCGACCGCAGCCAGGATAATAATATCTATTTTTCCAACCGTAAGAACATTGCCCCATAGCAATCCTAAGGCCTCGGTCTTGGGACCGGGCACAAGGCTGAGCAGCAGAAAGGCTATTCCAAGGGTAGAAGAGAAAATTATGCCCAGTGAAGTATCCGGACTAAAATTACCCCTATCAGCAAGCGGGCCGAGTGCGGCAGCCGCAAGAAGAGTAAATATCAGGGCCACAACTGTAGGATTTAAACCCAGGATAATCCCCAGAAGCGCTCCGGCAAAGGCTGCATGCGACATGCAGACGCCTATAAAGGAAATTCGCATGGTAACTACAAGCACCCCCACGCAGGAGCAGGTCACCCCGGCCAGAAAAGTAGCCAGAATAGCATGCCGCATAAAATCGTCCTGAAGCAGTTCCAGCACCGTCAATCGGATCCTTTCTCTTTCATCAATTTCTATTATACATCAAGAATGCCTCTGCCCGCGGCAACAGTGTCTGAACTCCGATGGATCCCTTGCACCGATAATATGTCCCCGCTCCATCAGCATGATACGATCACATGTATCGGCCAGCAGATCAATATCATGCGACACGATGAGAGTGGTCAGCTTTCGCTCCACATGTACTTCGCGTATCAGAGAGCATATCCTTTTCTTTGACTCCCAATCGAGCGAATTAGTAGGCTCATCCATCAATAATATTTTCGGCTCCTGCGCCAGAGCACGTGCAACGATCACCCGCTGTTTTTCACCACCGGAAAGCCTGCCGAAAGTCCGCCCGGCCAGATGCTTAACGCCAAGCATATTCAGCGCATCGTCGGCGGCGGCTTGATCGCCCGGGCCAATCCGATTGAAAAGGCCCATCCGGCCGAAACGCCCCATCATCACTACTTCTCCGGCCGTCACCGGCATTCGTCTGTCGACATCAAAGCTCTGTGGCACATAAGCGGTCAATTTTCTAATAAAGGATATGCCCTCTCTGCTCATCCTGTAACCGGATATCCTTACTTCGCCCGATGCCACCGGCACCAAACCCAGACAGACCTTTATTAGCGTGCTCTTACCCGTTCCGTTCGGCCCGAACACTCCCAGCAGTTCCCCCTCCGGCACCTGCAGTGAGAAGCTCTCCAACACCGGCAAACCGTGATATGCCGTGCAGATATCCTTTATCAAAATGCTGTAAGCATCATTTCCCATCTTTGCGCCCGCCCAGCGCCGTCACGATGCGCTTCATATTCTCCAGCACAGTCCTCTCCCATGTCTCGGTATTATCAAAGCCGTCCGGAAAATTGGATAGAAGAAGATGCCGGGCTCCGAGCTCCCGAGCCAATTCTCTACCGGCGGCAGGCCCGCTTTGCAGATTATCAACCACCAGTTCAACCTTTTTATCCTTACCCATCCTGACAAGATGGTGCATTCCCGACGGTGTAAACTCCTCCGGCCTGCCGTAGACGGCCGCTACTTTGAACCCCATCCAGCGCAGCACAGCAGCCTGTTGCTCGGAGCAGATTACAGCGACGCTGCCAAAATCCTCTCTTTGGGCCTGCTTGCGAATTTCGGCCTCAACAGCGCCGGCTTTATCTTGCACCGCTTTCAAATGTTGCAGATACTCCGAGCGCCCGGCAGCATCCACTTTGGATAGAGCGGCGGCAACCGCCTGCGCTGCCCTGACATATACATCCGGCAATTGCCAGTTCTCTGACACCGGTATCCGCATCACCCGTGATTCCGGTAGCTTTGCGGCAGCGCACAAGCGCGGCACGAATCCCTCATAATCGTGCGTAAAGAAGAGGGCACTTTGCTTCAGTGTCCGGATATCGCCCGGCCTGATATCATAGTGCCCGGGGCAACTCCCTCCCGGGATAAGCACGTTCACTTTTACTCGTTCTCCACCTATATCGTTGATGGCCGCCCGCATCATGGTAGTGGTAGCCGTTACGTTAAGCCCGGCCGCCCGTTCTTCAAATCGGATAAAGATTACGGTCAACAGGAAGAGTGCCGCTGCTATCCCCAGTGCAGCTCTGATGCGCTTCATACCCTATATTCCTCCGTAACTCGTATCCCAGTATTTACGCCAGGTGCTCTCCGGCACAGCCACCGCTTCCCCGCCGCCGGAGACGACAGGCTGGCCGTTATTATCGATATGGTCGGTATTGCTATGATAGATATCCGGCTTAAGCCAGGCCACATGTCCGTCGCCGAAAAGCAGATTGGAGCCGCCGGAATGCGTCCGGCAGACAGCCCAGTGACTGGTGGAACCTCCGCCCAGCAAGCCGGTGGGGCCACAGGGAGGTCCGGCATTGCAACCGCCCACTCCGGTAGCAGGAGCGCCCCATTCAGCCACCAATATCTTATCGGCAGGATTGACGACAGCCGCCGCGCTTGCCCCTGCAAAGCCAGGCACGGCCGGGCTGGCCGAAGCACAGCCGACATTATAACCTTGTCCATAATGCCATGGGAACTCCGTTCGATTCGGGCATTTGTAAATCTCCTTGTTTTTCACATAAGAATCCAGACGTCCCTTCCACTGCGGATTGCAAGGATAAGTCTCATCATAATCCATAGAGTACATTTCAAACGCCAATCCAAGCTGCTTCAAGTTGCTCTGGCAGGTAGCCGCCCTGGCCTTATCCCTGGCCTGCGCCAGGACAGGAAAGAGGATAGCAGCCAGTATAGATATGATCGCTATTGTTACCAAAAGTTCGATCAGCGTAAAGCCCCTGCCCGGCAACCCCCTTCTACGCACCCTGCCATATTCACAAAGCCCCGATATCCTCTCGTTCTGCCGTCGTATATGCGGTTTTGATATCATTTTATCCTCCTGCGCATAATCGTTAACACGATCTTCCTGCATTCTATCAAATTGTTCTGCAAATACTCTCCGATGCGTTGTAACACCAATTTAAGAATAGTAACACGGCAAAGGCGGGGAGTCAAGCCCCCGGTAGGCTGAAATGGATACCATATGCGAGGAGTATCAATCGACCGGGCACTTCCTGCACCCCGGGCCTGAAATCCTGCTTCTTCCTCCCGTTTGAGGAATAACCTGGATTTGAGTGCCGATACGCTCTTTGAGAGCCGGCACATGTGAAATCATACCGATTAATTTGCCATCCTGCTGCAGGCCGGCGAGAGTTTCAAGCGCCGTGTCCAAGGCTTCTTCATCCAGCATGCCGAAGCCCTCATCCAGGAATAGAGAATCGACTCGAATATTTTTACCGGCCATGTGAGAGAGGCCAAGCGCCAATGAGAGGCTGACAATGAAGCTCTCGCCACCGGAGAGATTCTTGGTGGACCGGATCTCTCCTGCCTGATAATTATCGATAACATCGAGCTCCAAAGGTTGGGTCTCATCCCGAATCAGCAGATAGCGATCGGTCATCTTCTGCAGCTGCCGGTTGGCATAAGAGGTCACCATCTCAAGAGTCAAGCCCTGAACGAAATTACGGTATTTTTTGCCATCGGCCGAACCGATTATTTCATGCAGCAAATCCCACCGTGAGCACTCTCTCTGTTGCAGCTTGATAGCCCGTAATCTGCCCTGCTGCTCTTCCTTCAGCTTTTCATTATCTTTGAGTCTCTGCCGGATGCCGCCAATGTCCTGTTGAAGCTCCTTCTGGTCGGCGACCAGTTTAATCAGAGCCCGATCAAGCTCCTCTTGCGACCGGTCGGTAATTCCTTTTTGCCGTTCTCCTTCCAACAGCTCTATCTTGCCCCGCTCCTCGGAGAGCAGCTCGGTTTTCTCATCAGCAAGTGCCCGAGCCTTCTGCGCCAGGGCGTTGCGCTCCTCCTCCGGCAAAGATGCGGCTGCAAAGTCTTCTTCATCTATAAAGCCCAGCCCCTCAAGCCGCTTTTGAAAGGCTTCTTCAGCCGGCTTCAATTTGGCATCCCTTTTGTCTATAGACTTTTCCAGCTCCTCAATTTTGGATTTCAGCTCGCTGAATGTCCGGGTTCTTGCTTCAACTTCCTGACGAGCCGTCTCCAATTCCTTCTCTGCAGCCTCAACAGCTTTGGCAAGGCGTTCTTCCTCCGCTTCAGGGTTCCTATCGCCGAATACCTCATATCTCTCCCTGCGCAAGCTCTCCTGTTCACGAAGCATAGTATCCAGCAGTTCCCGTTGCTTCCTTATTTCAGCCTCGCTCCCCCGCATCAGCTCTGCCTGATGACGTGTCCGCATATCCAGAGCACCGATCTTCTGCTCAAGCTCCATTTTTTGCTGCCGGCGCAATACCCATTGATCACGCCTGGCTGTCAGCTGCTCCTGAATATAGTCCAGGCTATCCAGCGATGTTATCTGCACTCCGTAACCCGAAATATCCCGCTGCAATATATTCACGGATTCCTCTTGCTGGGAAAGGAGTCTCTTTGCTTCCTTTCTCAGCCGCTCCAGCAGCTGCGCGACAGAATCCATCCCGTGCAAGGCTGTCTGAGTCTTATGTTCCGCCTTGGTAACCTCTTCTTTAGCCTTATCCAGAGCTTCACGCAATTCATTTATTTTCTTCTCCATGCCTTCAACGCCTTGCACAATCCCGACGGCATGTTTCAGTTCCTTCTCATTCTCAATCCGAAGCTGCTTCAATTTCTCACCGGGATCGATAGCAGCTGCATCGAGAAAGAGCTCTGAGCAGATCCGAGCAATCAAAAGCTCTGCTTCAAAGGCTTTCTCAGAGCATTCCCTTTGGCCGGCCAAAGCTTGCTCGATATCCTTATTCACCTCAGCCTGCGTGACCATTAATTCAGCAATTGCCTCATTCGTTCTTTCCAAGTCCGCCCTTGCCGTGCCAAGCTGCTGCTCCATCTCATCAGGAACAGGAATATTACCTTCGGCAAAGGGATGCTCCCTGGAGCCGCATAGAGGACAATACCTGCCATCCTGCAGTTGCCGCCGAGCCTCTTTGAAATCCTCAATTTTCTTAAGCAAGAAGAGCTCTCTTTCCAGCAGACTTAGCTCCCTCGCCTGCAAGCCCTTTTTTTCGGCGAGCGCCCGGTGCTGCTCCTCGATAAACGACTTTTTATTATTGAGAGCCTCTCGGTCTTTCGTAAGCTTATCAATGGCCTCTCTTGATTTTACAAGAATCTGCGCCGCCTCATTGCCTTTATCGATAAGAACGTTCTGTGCCGCCAGAGATGATACGCTATCATGCCAGCTTGACAGCTCTCTATCTTGCAGAATATGCCTGAGCTCCTCCTGCTTTTGTGCCAGCTCCTTCCGCCTTGAAAGAAGAGCACGCTCTTCTTTTTCCAGATTGCCGGCTTCTTCTTTCCACAGCTGCTTGGCCCTGGCCGCCTGGCCCTCCGCCTTATTGATCTCTTCTATTGTGTCGTTATGCTGCCTGTGAAGATTTTTCAAGGCATCTGCTTTTTCACCGATCCCTGCCAGATACTCAACCAGGCCTTCATCCGCCTTTGTTTCGCCAAGTTTCTTCAGCAACTCTGCAAAATCTTTTTGCTTATCTTCCAAATCAGCGCAATCTTTATTCTGCCCGGAACGAAGCCTGTCAAGAGAGCTTTGCTGCTCCGCTATAGCCTCTTCGGCAGCCTTGACAGGGTCCTCCTTTGCACGGATTTTCAAATCGAGTTCCAACACTTTGCGAATTACAGGCAATGCCTCTTTCTGCTTTGCCTTTACGGCGCCGAGTCGCCCGGAAACCTCTTTCATAGCCTCTTTGGCCTGCTTTACATCCCTCTCGCAACCGGAAAATATTTCCAGGCACTCCTTATGATCGTGCCGATCGTTCTCTTGCTCTTGCCGGATAGATATCAGCCCGGCATATTCACCCGCCAGTTCCAGAGCCTGAATAGCTCGTCCAAGCCTTCCCTGTTCAGGAGCAAAGGCATCTTGGCGAGACTGCCAAGCTTGCTTTTGCAATTGGAGCTCCCTTATCTCCGCTTCAAGCCGGATTATGCCGCCAAGCCAGGCAATCGCCCGGTTCTTCATGGAGATCTGCTCATTCAGCTCTTCATCCTGTCGGATCTTTTGCTCCAGGCCAGTATTGAGCTGCAGCTCTTCATCCTCGCCCAGAAGCTGCATACCGGCCAGCTCCGCCTGCAGCATATCGAGCTTTTTACGCTCATCGAAACGACGTTCATGAACGCGAACGGAGATCTTGCTGTAAATCTCCGTTCCGGTTATTTGCTCCAGGATCGGTGCCCGTTCATCAGGAGCCGCCTGCAGAAAGGCAGCAAAGCCCCCCTGAGCAAGAAGCATAGAGCGGGTAAATTGATCAAAATCCATACCGGTAACCGCTTCAATCTGCTCGGCCACGCCCCGAATTTTAGCCTCAAAAATTCGCCCGGAAGCATCATCGGCCATTTCATGCTTTGGAGACTGCAACTCTCCATCAGGCTTCTTATGCGCCCGGCGTTGACTCCAATGGCAGCGATAACGGCCGGTCTGAGTTTCAAATATTACTTCGGCATAGCACTCTCCGGTTTGTCGAGACATGATTTCATTGCCGCTTTTGGTAACTTTATGGAGACGAGGCGTGCGGCCGTAGAGAGCCAGGCAGAGAGCATCGAGAATGGTGCTCTTGCCGGCGCCGGTAGGGCCGGTAATGGCAAAAATTCCGTCGGCAGTGAAGGAGGGATGCATAAAGTCAATTTCCCATTCGCCGGCCAATGAATTAAGATTTTTGAATCTTACCTGTAGTATCCGCATCGACAGCCTCTCTACTCCGCCTCGGCGTCATCTTCATATAGAGATATAACGGTCTCCTGATAGGTACGCAGCAATTCCGGCCATTGCTCTTTCGGCACTTCATGAAGCGCCAGACAACGCTCGAACACATCATTTACATTCAATTCATTCAGCACCTCATTATCATGAGCTTGATTAAGAACCCGGTCAATGATCCGGTTATTCTTTACACGCAGAACCTCCATCTCCGATCCTGAAAGGGTTGCATCGATGCGCTCGCGCAAATCGCCGATGACTTCATCATCTTCATAAATAATTTCAAGCCAGGCCCGAGACCCGGCAGATGATAGCTCCAGCAGCCTGGCTGAGAGCTCTTTCCAACTCCCCTTGATACGCTCGAGCCTTTGAAAAACAGGCACCTGGATAAGTCGGACGACGGGCTTAATACCGTTAAACTCCACCAGACAAAGGCTTTTTTTATCTTTAGCCTCGCCAAACCCCATAGGCAGAGGAGAGCCGCTATAACGCATCGTTTCAGAAGCATTTACTCTCTGTGGAATGTGAAGATGACCAAGAGCCAGATAATCCAGGTTGTCCGGAAATATCCCGGATGAAAGGTGAGCCAGCGAGCCTACATACAGCTCCCGGACGCCGTCGCCATCTACCGTTTGTCCTCCGGCGGTAAAAAGATGCCCCATGGATATAATGGGCAGCTCTGCGCCCAGCTCCGCACGTTTCTGCTCAGCCCGAGCAATCACCTCTGCATAGTGATGGCGAATACCCTCTACCAGCTTCCGCTCCTTCTCCTCAACGCTCTCACCTGCTTCAGCCGACCGTATATCCCGATCCCGCAGATATGGAACGGCGCAAACGATCAACTCCGGAGAACCATCTGCTCTTCTGAGAAGAAGAACTTCATCTTCCCGCTTTTCAGGAATGGAGCCTATCACATGAACATGAAGCGCTTTGAGCAGCTCCCTGGGCGCATTCAGGAATGAAGGGGAATCGTGATTTCCTGCAATCAGAACTACATGCCGGCAGGAAGAAGCTGCCACACAGCCTAAAAATTGGTAATAAAGCTCCTGCGCCCGATTACTTGGGGTGCTGGTATCGAAAATATCGCCGGCAACCAAGAGAGCATCAACCTGTTCCTGCTGAATAGTCTCTGCCAGCCAATTCAGAAAGGCCTCGAATTCCTCATAACGCTTTCGGCCGTACAGGGTCCGCCCGATATGCCAATCAGAGGTGTGAAGAACTTTCATTTTTGCCTTCTCCAAGCTTCTTCATCTTTTTAATATATTAAAACAGTTAACGATTGTTGGTCAAGCCTGCGACAAAGCCAGCTGCTTAGCCGAAGCACCTTTCTCTCTCGCCAACCAAGAGGAGATACCCGGCGCCAAAGCCGGACGGCGGAAGTTTATATTGGAAGGGATAGGAAGAGCAATTGTTATGAAAGAAAGTCACGCCGTTATGACTCTTTCATACCGGCGTGACTTTCTTTACCTATTGAGCCATAAAAAGGTCAATATCCGCATCAACGGAGCCGATGCCCGCAATGCCGAATTTATCGACGAGAACCTTAGCTACATTCAAAGAGAGGAAGCCCGGCAACGTAGGTCCAAGGTGAATCTTCTTCACACCCAAATAAAGCAGCGTAAGAAGCACAATTACGGCCTTCTGCTCATACCAGGCAATATTAAAAACAATCGGCAGCTTGTTGATATCGTCAAGGCCGAAGGCCTCCTTAAGCTTCAGCGCAACGACCGCCAGCGAGTAGGAGTCATTACACTGCCCGGCATCCAGAACTCTCGGGATGCCACCGATATCACCGAGCTTCAGCTTATTGTAACGGTATTTCGCACAGCCCGCAGTGAGAATAAGAGTATCCTTTGGGAGCTTTTCTGCAAACTCAGAGTAATATCCCCTGGACTTCATACGCCCGTCGCAACCTGCCATGACAAAGAACTTTTTGATCGCTCCGGATTTGACGGCTTCTATAATTCTGTCCGCCAGAGCCATCACCTGATTGTGAGCAAAGCCGCCCACGATGCTGCCGGTTTCAATTTCATCGGGAGCGGGAAGAGTTCCGGCAAGCGCGATAATTTCAGAGAAATCCTTTTTGCCGTTTTCATCAGCCGTAATATGGCTGCATCCGGGGAAGCCGGCAGAGCCGGTGGTAAAAATTCTACCTCTGACCTCTTCGCTTTTGGAAGGAACGATACAGTTGGTAGTGAAAAGGATCGGACCATGGAAGGATTCAAATTCATCGGATTGCTTCCACCACGCATTACCGTAGTTGCCCACAAAGTTATCATACTTCTTGAAAGCAGGATAATAATGGGCAGGCAGCATCTCGCTGTGAGTATAGACATCTACACCGGTACCCCTGGTCTGCTCCAGCAGTTGTTCCAGGTCAGTCAGATCATGACCGGAGATAAGAATTGCAGGATTCCTTCCGACACCGATATCGACCTCCGTGATTTCGGGATTGCCGAATCTCGATGTGTTGGCCTCATCCAGAAGCGCCATAGCCTTTACGCCGTATTCGCCGGTTTTCAACGCCAAAGCCATAAGCTCATCCTCAGAAAGAGAATCATCCAGCGTTGCTGCCAGCGCCTCATAAATAAAGGCGTTGATATCAAGGTTTTCTTTGCCGATGTTCTTTGCATGTTCCGCATAAGCCGCCATACCCTTGAGGCCATATGTAATCATCTCACGAAGGGATCTTACATCCTCGTTTACGGTTGACAGCACACCGATGGAAGAAGCCTTTTCCAACATGGACTGCCTGGAATTTACAGTGAAGCTTGCCGCATCGTGTAAATCATCCACAGCAAGAGATTTTCCGAGTTCGTCTCTGATAGCAATCATTTTCATGAGCTGCTTTTCAATCGATATGTCGTCAAAGTTTGCGTTGGTAATTGTCATAAAGAGGCTGCTGAGCACTTCATAATTTATATCACCCAAGTCGTTAATATCAATTTTTCTCTTGGTTACAATCTCCGAAATGCCTTTAAGCGTGTAAATCAAAAGATCCTGTAACCGTGCGGTCTCTGCGGTTTTTCCGCATACGCCGCGTACCGTGCAGCCCTTTCCTCCTGCTGTTTCCTGACATTGATAACAAAACATACCCATTGTTTTCCTCCTCACGTTCTAATCTGCAATAGGTTCAAAATCATCCTTGCCGACAAAGCATATGGGACATTGCCAATCATCGGGCAAATCTTCAAATGTCGTGCCCGGCGCAATACCGCTGTCGCCATCGCCGACAGAAGGATCATATATATAGCCGCAGGGTATACATATGTATCTTTGCATCTTTATCACTCTTCCTTTCCTCATTATAATCTATCCTCATTCTCAATATTTAAATATCGATAATGAGGGTAAAACGAATATCACAGCCGGTTCTTAGGGGCGGGAGCTTTTATGATAATCAGCTCCAATACGTCCGAATGCAGATTTTTAATATTCATCTTTCTCTGAAATGGAATTTTCAGCAGCGTTCCAGCCTCATACTCGTGAATTTCCTGTTTATCAAGACCGATGGAGAGCCTTCCTCTGATAACGGTCATATACACGTTCGAATTGGAAAAGTGCTCCGGCGGTCCCTCACTCTTGTTAAGCACCATATGGAGATAATGAATGTTTTCATCAAGTATGACTTTTTCTATCGTTTTTTCATCGGTTCGAGACAGCTTATATTCCCTTTCTATCATTGTTAATCACCTCCTGTCAATAAATAATCCTGCCATCGGCTGAAACGGTCACTACCTGCCAGGGAATAAACTTTCCGCTCTTTTGAAGAGCCTTCTTTACTGCATTCTCCATTCCTCCGCAGCACCGAACATCCATCCGCACGATTGTGACGCTTTTAATGCTGTTGTTTTTAATAATTTCTGCCAGCTTATCGCTGTAATCCCCTTCGTCAAGCTTGGGGCAGCCTATTAAGGTTACTCGGTTCCTGATGAATCTATCATGGAAATCGCCGCGAGCATAGGCAGTACAATCAGCGGCAATCAGAAGATTTGCATCAGTAAAATACGGTGCGTTGGCCGGCACAAGTTTGATCTGAACAGGCCACTGAGAGAGCCGGCTTCTATTTTCATTAGTATCAGCGTCGAAGGCTTCACATTCTCTTTCCCGCCGGATGAACTTGGACTCTGTGCCGGGGCAACCGCAGGGCAGCGCCTCTCCCTCTCTCTTCAGCTTATTCCTCTTAACGGCGGCTTCATCGTACTCCGCCGCTTCACGCACCTCAAAACCGATGGCTCCCGCCGGACAGACCGGCAGACAATCGCCGAGACCGTCGCAGTAATCGTCGCGCAGAAGCTTCGCCTTACCCTTTTCCATTCCGATCGCGCCTTCATGACAGGCTGCTGCACACAAGCCACAACCGTTGCATTTCTCTTCGTCAATTTTGATTATTTTCCGAAGCATCCTCCATTTACCCCCTTCTTGAAATATCTTTTACATATTGTTGACTTTATGTCTTAAGCATACTATCCTTAAATCAATAAATCTGTTGTAATTCCAACAAAAGGGGCTTTTATGAACAAATATTTGCCTGTATTGAAAAGAGTAAATTTATTCAGAGGCATTGAAGAGGCCGAGCTGCAATCACTTCTATCATGCCTATCGGCTAAAGAGTCTCACTACGAAAAGGGGCAGACTATCTTTTTCAACGGTGAAAGCATAGAACGCTTCGGCATCGTTTTATCAGGAGAGGTTCAGATTGTTCAGGATGACTATTACGGAAACAGAAGTATCCTTGCCAGAATGGACACAGGAAATTTATTTGGAGAATCCTTTGCCTGTGCTGAAATAAAAACGCTTCCGGTCAGTGTGATCGCAACAACTGAAAGCGAGCTTCTTTTCATTGATTACCACAGGCTTGCCGTTCCGTGTGCCAGGGCATGCGGCTTTCATTGCAGGCTCATTCAAAATATGCTGAATATTGTATCCATAAAGAATATATTGCTGACTCAAAAAGTTGAATTTATCTCAAAGCGTACCACCCGCGAAAAGCTCCTTGCCTACCTTTCAGCCGAAGCAAAGAGAGCAGGAAGCAACCGTTTCAGCATCCCTTTCAACCGCCAGCAGCTTGCAGATTATCTTTTCGTCGAGCGCAGCGCTATGTCGGCGGAGCTTTCAAAGCTTAAGAAGAGTGGCGCTTTGACTTTTCATAAAAATCAGTTCGAGCTGTTAGGAATAGGCGGCTTGTGAATATTCCGGCACATCCGGATAGCAAAACCCATAGCCTGGCCACCGCCATCGGAGCAGCCGCCTGCAATATGGGGATGCATATGCGCTTCTTCCGTACAGCGGCCCTGGTGAACCAACTTAGCAATGCGCGTAAAGAAGATGATCTTGCTCGGTTTCTGAAACAATTGCATAAGCTTGATCTGCTTATCTGCGATGAGTGGAGCTATATTCCATTGGAGAGAGACGGTTCCCAACTGCTGTTTGAGGTAATCTCATACTGCTATGAAAGACATAGCGTCATCATTATCACCAACCTGGAGTTCAGCAAATGGGTCAACATCTTCTATGATGCCCAGATGACCGCCGCCCTGATTGACAGGCTGGTGCATCACAGCCATCTGCTGATCTTTGATGGGGCAAGCAGGTGACTTAGCAGTTCGCTTATGCGAACTTAAAAATTCCCTACCCTGTGCCTGGGGAATGGCTTTTGCAAAGCTGGGGAATTTGGGCTTGCAAAAAACATCCAGCCAGTCATCTATATAAGCTGGCTTTGGGATCATGATCTTTCCAGGGTAAAGCAAAGTTAATAAATTCTGTTTTTTGACCCATAAGAATACCGAAATACAATCGCTATCAAAGAAAAGCGAATCAATCATTTAATTCGCCCTCCTCAAATTCATCTCCGTAAACAAGATCCGGTCTGAAAGCTGCCAATAATAATTGCTCATATTTACCAGTTGAAACAAGATCTTTTTCAAGAAGTTCTTTAGCTTGTTGAATATAATATCCGTATGTTTTATATTGCTGATTCTCCGGAAGCGGTTTATAAAGAGAATCATCATAACCCAAATTTACAGCAGAACGAATAACTCCTTGCCTAAACCGATCAGCTTCTTGCGGGGTTAATTTGTGATCATCAATTAATCTGTAAAGAAGCGCTTGTCTGCTTACCCTAAAAAATTGTTCCAGTTTAACAATTTCCTTTATTCCTAAAACGGTTGAATCGCTGCTATGTATTTTTGTTATTGCATCAGATAAAGCAACCGGTGGCATAAGAAAATAGGAAGCAAACTGGTCAGCCGCCTTTTCAACTTCATTGCCACTCCCAATACTTATAGCACATACCGCCGATTGGCCACTCTCATCAAAATACAAGTGATATAATTCGTGAGCCATTGAAAAACGCTGTCTACCAATCGACATATAAGAATTGATGGCAATAACTGGATTGCCATCAATCTTTATACACATTCCGCTTAAGGGGAAATGCGTCGCAAAGGCGTTACCCTAGCTCTTCTATGGCAGGAATACAAGGCCAATAACCCCGATGGTTACCAGTATTCCCAGTTCTGCTACCATTACGGCCGGCAAAAGAAGAAACTGGACGTTGTCATGCGCCAGGAGCACAAAGCAGGGGAGAAGCTCTTCACCGACTATGGTGTTTCGGCACGCGGAAGATGGCCGGTATAGGGCAGGTTTAGATCAGAATAAATGACCATTGTCTTTTAGGCCGGAGATACGAAAACGAGTTGAATGAATAAGCCTCTGGGGGTTAACCCGGGGGCTTTTCTCGTGTACAATGAGGAAATGTCCTAGCCAGACGCACCTCACATGCACGAGGTATGGCTTGATTCTACTGGATAAGAAAACAGATTTCAAGAGCTACAGGGAAGATTCGGAAAGTTTCCGTAACCGCCCGAGGCACTGTCCTTTGCGCCATAGGCTCCTGGCGCATAACGGTAGCTATCTGCGCAAGATAGTGCTTGCCGTTCTGGGACTGAGTGTGATGCTGCCGATCTACCGTTACCGCTGTAAAAGATGTAATCTCAACATCACTGTTCTGCCGGGTTTTTTGGTGCCTTACAGGCATTATCTCAGGATGACCATGGTCGAGGCTGTCCGCCTTTACCTTTATGAGGTTCTGAGCATGACGAAGGTATTACAGCGGATGCCGGGCATGGTGTCCCTGCAGGAGGTCTCCCCTTACAGCGAAAAGATATATGCTTTCGATCCCCGCACTGTAGGCAATTGGGTGAAGATGGCTTTGAAGGGGCTGAGGTCGGCCGGAGAGCATCTGCTGGGAATATCTTTAGAGCATCTGCATGGTGACGAAGCCCCGGATACCATTTACCTTCGCGACAGGCAGGTCTACGGCCGGCTTTACGAACTGTGTTACTTCCGCAATCTGGCAGGCTTGGATACCGGACCTTCAGAAACGCTGGCGCACTTGTTTTAACGGCTTTCCGCTCGGTAAGTGTGCCCATCCAGCGGTCAAAAGTGAACATTTTCAATGTGGCCTTACCTTGAGGGCGTTTTCAGCCTCCTTTTTTCACATCCTGGGGTCCTCCAAAGGCTGTGTGACCTCCCGGCACAGCACGCCGGAGCTTGTCACAGAGTTTTTACATCGCCTCTTTGGGCCTTGAAGGGTATTCTGAAGGTTGGGTACTCAGGGAACCTGGGTGTACTTTACTTGAAGGCAGGTGTTTGAAGTGAATGAAGAGGATGAAAAATTGGCTCTGTGTCGCTACGGGGTCATCGCTCTGCTTATCTCCCGTCAACTGACCAAAGGGGAAGCTGCACGTTTTCCCGCAAGGCTACATCAAAGTCAGTGAGAGAAGTCTGCGCCGCTGGGTGCAACTTTACCGTGAAGCGGTCAAGGAGTTGCATTCCCGCAGCCTTAAGAGCATCAGCGCCATGTTGGACGGAGATGAAGCGCATCTGCTGGAAGACAAAGCTCTGGAAGAACTGCACACCTTCTGTCAAGATAGTATGGATTACCTGATCCTTATCTTCATCGGACACCCGGCTATTCGCCAGAAGTTGAGAAGACCGGCTACAGCGGCTCTGTGAGACCGCGTTACCATGCAGTATTCTCTTGAAGGGCTGAGTATGGAT
>DHPR01000014.1 GCA_002410925.1 bacterium UBP13_UBA5359 | reverse complement strand
CCCACCACTTCTTTTCGTCGTTCACCGCTGCCTCCATAAGATATCCGGGCACTTCTTTGCGCTCTTTTACCTACCGCTCTTTAGCTGGAAGAGCATAAAGCATAGAAATATCTACGCCTGTCCGAATCTTTATTTTGATCTTATCGCAGGCCATAGCGGTAAACAATGCCGTTAATTGTCATGCTCATGCATATTTTTACGATGATCACCTAAGCCTGCCGGCGCCGGCGCACGATCTCCCGCACGGCCATTTGCCTAAGAAAAGCATCAAAGTGCGCCGTTATCTGCATCTGGTCGCGGTCGACCGGGCTGCTTTCTTTAGAACCGGGCATAATATTGCCATCCCCGACGCCCTGCATCTAGAGCTACAGCCATCAAAGCCAGGATAGATTGTTTTATTGCTCATGGCAGCAACCTGGCAAGGGCTAAAGAGATTGATGTAGTGTTGTTGTGGCCAAAGATATTGTCGGCAAAGGCATACAATCCCAAGCAACGGACTCGCTGATACCATATCCGATATCATTGAGAAGAGTTGATTTGCCGGCATATTTAAAGTTCGTATTTTTATCTGATACCAATATCTGTTAAAATAAATGTTGTTTATAAATTTACTTTTGGCAGTAACGAATGGAGTTTATTAAAAATTATGAGTACATTTTCAACCAATCTTGGAGCAAATCGGGCTTCGGCCACCGCGT
This sequence comes from bacterium UBP13_UBA5359, assembly GCA_002410925.1. GTDB lineage: Bacteria > UBP13 > UBA5359 > UBA5359 > UBA5359 > UBA5359. Next base: position 21,918 of record DHPR01000014.1, on the reverse strand, counting down.
TGCGCAATATCGCCATTATTGCTCATGTCGATCACGGCAAGACCACTTTAGTAGATCAGATGTTACGACAATCCGGCGCCTTTAGGGCCAATCAGCAGGTGGAAGAGCGTGTTATGGATTCCAATCCGCTGGAGCGTGAGAGAGGTATAACTATTTTAGCCAAGAACACCTCTGTGCATTGGAAGGGCATCAAAATCAATATTGTCGATACCCCCGGTCATGCTGATTTCGGCGGTGAAGTAGAGCGTATCCTATGCATGGTGGATGGTGTATTGCTGCTGGTCGATGCCTCTGATGGCCCTATGCCGCAGACACGCTTTGTATTGCGCAAGGCGTTGGAAATGGGTCTGCGCCCCATAGTGGTCATCAACAAGATAGACCGTCCCGGTTCCCGAGAATATCAGGTTCATGATGAGGTGCTGGACCTTTTTATCGAATTAAACGCCTCCGAGGAACAGCTGGATTTTCCCGTCATTTTTGCCTCAGCCAGGGATGGCTATGCTACCGCAGATCCCGATATCTCTAATGATAATCTAAATCTGCTGTTTGAGGCCATATTAAAGCATATTCCTGCCCCTCAGGTCGAAATTACAGGCCCGCTTCAGATGCTTATCTCTACTTTGGATTATTCTCCCTATCTGGGACAGATGGCTGTAGGGCGCATCGAGCGGGGCTGCGTCAAACTCGGCGATCAAGCGGTAATGATAACGCTTACAGGCCAAACGTTGCCATTTAAGGTTTCCAAGCTATTTACGTTTGAGCACCTGGAGCAGGTGGAAGTGGAGGAGGCCCGGGCCGGTGAAATAGTGGTTATGGCTGGTCCGGAAAAAGTGGAGATAGGAGCTACCATCTGCTATCCACAATATCCTGAGCCGTTACCGGGCTTTGCTGTGGACGAGCCTACAGTCAGCGTGGACTTTATGGTCAACACCTCACCCTTTGCCGGGCGGGATGGTCAATTCCTTACCAGCCGGCATCTGCGTGATCGTCTAAACAGAGAGCTGCAAGCCAACGTAGCGCTGAAAGTGGAGAGTACAGAATCTCCGGATGCATTCAGAGTATCGGGAAGAGGAGAGCTGCATCTGACCATTCTAATGGAGACCATGCGCCGTGAAGGTTACGAGCTTATGGTTTCACAACCCAGAGTAATCAAAAAGATAATAGACGGCAAGGAGTGCGAGCCGTTTGAAGAGCTGGTTATCGATGTTCCGGAAGAGTACGTGGGTGTCGTCATGGAAAAAATGGGCCTGCGTAAGGCTGAGCTTCAGGAGATGGAGACGGGAGCGGACGACCGAACCCGTTTGCGTTACCGTATTCCTACCCGGGGACTCTTCGGCTACCGTACCGAGTTTCTGACCGATACCCGGGGCATGGGTAACATGCATCATATCTTTGCCGAATATGCTCCTTTTAATGGTGAGATTATCAGGCGTACACGTGGTGTACTGATCTCCATGAATCAGGGCTTCAGCACAGCTTATGCCATTGAAAGCCTGCAGGAGAGAGCAACTCTCTTCATCGGTCCCGGTGTGGAAGTCTATGAAGGCGCCATAGTGGGCGAGAACTCTCGTGAAAAAGATATGGTGGTCAATATTACCAAAACCAAGAAGCTTACCAACATGAGATCATCAACCTCCGAGATAGATGTCATGCTGACACCGCCGCGGGTGCATACTTTGGAGAGTGCTATCGAATATATCGAAGACGATGAATTTGTAGAGCTTACTCCAACCTCCATCCGCTTGCGTAAAAACCGGAGGTCAGGTTTACATATTTGACAGGGATGCAAATAGGGTCAACTCTTTACACTTGACACATTGCTTCTTCAGCCAAAGCTCCATAATTTTACAGTAGCTATTTAGCATTGAAACGCCTGAAAGGCCTACGAGCAGGGACTTGCTGATTGAAGACCTGGCCAGGCTGATAAGCAAACTCCAGGCTGTTAGCTATTATCGTTTAAGTGCATACTGGTATCCTTTCAAAGAAGATGCTGATACTCTGAAGAGGGGAACGCCGTTGAACATTATCTGGCGCAGGTATAGATTTGATAGGCGCTTACGCTTGCTTGTTAATGAAATCAACGCTCTTCTACTTCGCCCTTAAGATCCTCAGCATCCACCCATTCGACTTCACCTTCCTGCCCAGCTTCCTGTGGCCAGTAGACCATGGAGCCGACGTAGTTACCATCCAAATCATAGACATCCTCTACCCGCTCCGCTCCTTCAAAAAGAGAGAGGTCACCTTCAGACCAGATATAATCCTCTTCTCTGGCTGGTATATGTATGGGATTCTGAACGTTATGATCGCTCGGTTCTGTAGCCATTTGAACACCTCCATTAGATGGATATACCCTTAAAACAAACTGGACAAACGCTTTTGAATGTGATAATATTTTTAACGCACTTGCAATGTGTCCGGGTCGTTAGCTCAGCTGGTAGAGCAGGGGACTCTTAATCCCAAGGTCAGAGGTTCGATCCCTCTACGACCCACCATTTGAGATCCTTTATTGAAGCGGCTTTCGGGGTTTTACCGGGAGCTGCTTTTTCTTTATTTTTATCATTTACAGCATAACTTACATCATAATGGCCTCCTCAACCTTCCTCCGGCGTTTTTATCGGCTCTTGTTATTAAGCGTTGGTATCCCTTATTCTTCATGCTTCAAGATTAAAAAAGGGCTGTGTCCAAGCCATGGATGATCCCATGCCATAAATTGTAAAACGAATATAACCGGTATCCCATTTACTGATATCCAGGGTTATCCAGCGGTCTTTCACTATTTGAAGCACTCTTCCGTCATGGCCTATCGCCTGAATTTCCTCCCCATTTACGCTCTCCACAGTGATATGATCATTTTCACGGTAAATATCCGCCAGTATCACCCCACTTGACGCGTAAAAGTTGCCCGATTTCAAGGCAGTAAATATGGACTCTGAGGATACATCTTTCGTTCTGACTACGTTCCATCCTGCGTACAAATCATTTTTAATGTGGAAATCATCGCTGGCAAACCCCAGAACTCGCCTTCCGTTAGAGAGCAAATAATCCCATTTGTCGGTAGAAAGCTCATAGCCTTCTAAACGCTTGATCACGCCGTTAAAAACCTCTATCCCATCATAACCTGACAGAGCCAGTAGCTCTTCACGTCGGTAGTGCGGGCGAAGCTGCCAGCTTGGATGATTGAGAATAAGCAGAGAATCCCGGCAGGGAAGCCTAACCAACAGTTCTTCCTGATCGTTGATAGTTATGGCAGGTTCTATGGTGCCTGGAGTGCAACTGTATAGCCCGACATGCCCACCGCCATCCGGGCGGTTCCATTCTATTCCTGGAATCATTATCAACCGATCTGATTTTGCCTGAGTTAGTTTCATATGATCGCTGATCGATAAAAAATCATAATCCTCATTTTCATAGAAGGCCAGCGTTTGGCCGAGAGAAACTCTGCCGCAGCCGCTTGCCGGGCTGGTGTGAGTATGAAGATTCCCTTTCTTCCAGGTGCCTTCTCGATTGGCATAAGGATTAATCCAATTGACTGCCATGCGGTATTCCTCCTTTATATTTTCAGCTTTGACTCCGGCAAATCACGCAGCTCACAGCCGCTGCAACGACTTCCCTCTATTACTGCTTTGCAAAGACAATCAACGCCTTAGCCGGCAAAGCACCGGTATTTACAAGGCGGTGTTTGGTATTCCCATCTGCATAGACGGCATCCCCTTCCTGCAAATGGAAAAGCTTATCGTTATACTCATAATCGATATTACCTTGAAGAACTATAAAGAACTCTTCGCCTTCATGAGAAAGAGGGGCTCTCTTCATACTACCCACGGGCACCTCTACAATAAATGGCTCCATCAGCTTGTTGGGGCGAGTATGGGCAAGCGCCTGATAAATCAGGCTGGATTGCGGATAATCACGCCGCATAAGCAGGCGCTCTCTTTCCTTGAGTACCACCACACTCGGTTTATCGTCAAGACCATCCAGAAGCTCTGCAGTAGTAACTCCCAGCGCAGCAGCAATAGAGCCTAACGATTGAAGGGATGGTGTAATCCGAAAGTTCTCTATCTTTGAAAGCATGCTTTTAGTCAGTCCGGTTAGATCGGCGATCTGCTGTAAAGTTAATTGGCGTTCCTTCCGCAGACGCCCAATACGTTGTGCAAGAGCAACTAGATTCATGGTATCTTTCCACCTTAAACAAGAGAATGATTTGTTAACTAACAATACACAAAAGTTGCCTGGAAGTCAACAAAGATGTAGAAACTATAAGCATAATTAAACTGTAGCAATGACAAAAAGGTCATGTCGATGAAGTAGCGCATTTTGCGGCGCTCTGCCTGCTGTTCGGCCGGGGAGAACTATGGTGCAGATTTAAGCGCCTCTATCTCCTGCCTGAGAATAAAGCCTATTCCTTTATGCATGCTGTTACCGGCCTGCAGATGATCCAGTATGGCCCGGCGTAAAGTGCTGTCCCGGGGAGCCTGGGAGAGATCGGCCGGCCGATCTCCGAACACTCGCTCGAACATCTGCCGGTCGTCGTCTTGGATGGAATAAATATGAAAATCGCGCTGAAACATGATGATATTGCTGCTCTCCGGCAGAATTTTGCGCAGCTCCGGGTCCAGCAACCAGGAGTGGCAGGTAAAGGCATCAAACGGTATCTCCGGGAAATGTGCGGGGAAGAATTCCAGCGCCGCCAGATAGGAGGCGCGACACTGTTCATGATCCAGCTTGCCGTCGGCCGGTATGTGCACTGCCAGCACGGGATCGCCCGGCTGGGGAATTGGCGCCAATTCGGGCAGGAAGCCTTCTGCAACCGGCTCCCCAAAGAGAGCACCGCAGAATTGTAGCCTGCCCAGACGATAGAGCTCTCCTCTCAGCTGCAGCAGCAGCCAATTAACTCCTGCCAGCCCCCATCGGCCGTGCTTATCATAATAATCCTGTAACCAGATGTAAAAGTCACGGAAGGTGGCCTTGCTGATCTCCTCCGGCACCCCTCTTTGGCGATGAAATTCCAACGCCGACGGCAGCATGGATATCAGCACGGCGGCGGAAAAGAGAGGAGCAGCCGACCCCATAGCTTTTATCGGCAACGGCCACGGAGCAAGCGACGGCGTATCCTCTGCCTTTTTCAGAAAGATCTCTCGCCACAGCCAGGCCAGCCGGGCCAGCTTCTCATCCCGGCGAATCAGGTCGACGGCTCGAAACAGCGCTTTCACAGCATCCGGCGGCAGCAGCAACGTATCATTGGCCGCCAGGATAAAATCCCGGCACAGGAAATTCAGCCTCTCTGCTCCGGGGAAGCCGGCAGCAGCAGTCTCCAGGTTATCTTGCCAGGCTTCGGGAATGCCGGCAATGTCTTGGGGTTCGAACAGGGAATGGAAATTTTCAATAGACATAGTGATCCGCCCTTACATATTATCGGCGCCATCGGCCCCGGCCTTTGCTAAGAAGAATAGCATGCATCTCCCGTATCAAACGCAGTGATATGGGGAACCCTTCAGTCTGAGGGTCAGGCGGCAACAGAGTGGGAATAAAAGCCTGTATCTCCTCCCCGATAGTAGCTGCCGTTACATATCACCTCTGTAAAGATCTTTTCACGATTTTCTGTCAAAAATTAAATAAGCGTGCGCTTATTTTAAGATAACATGGTTTATTAAAATAAGAAGCTTGATCTGGCACGCCCGGAGGGACTCGAACCCCCAACCCCCAGATCCGAAGTCTGATGCTCTATCCATTGAGCTACGGGCGCATTTTTGCAACAGTTTTATTATAACACGGCACCGAAGTTCCGACCAGATAAAATCGGCCTGACCAGGATTAATGATGAATCACATCAATTCCTATGCCAGGAAGAAATTGGCTAGCAAAATGCCTTACGAAACCTTTAGGTTCTTCCATAGGCAAGATGCTTTGGACAAATTTGATGCCAAACCGATTCAACCTAATGGCGTAATTCTTCGCTCCCTTGGGGGCCCCCGTTTTGCTGTTTTATCGGCATAAATTGCATTCAGGGTGCGTTCGCCTATACAAATGTGCCTTCACTTTTTCAAGTGACCCTTCCTATCTTTCTACTATAAAGCGGTCGTTTTCAAAATATACCGCAGGTCCGTTTGCTTTGTCCAGAACGCTTGAATCCTTCCCCAGGAGCTTGAGAGGATTGGTGCAGGCTACCTGCCAGAGGTCAGCTTCTCTTAAAAGATTGAGTGAGGCCAGAAAGTTCATGCATTCCAGCATAGTGGAATGAGAACCGCCTAAGCCGCCTGATTCCGGACAGAAGATACGCCCTGTAGCTTCTATGATCACTTCTTTGCCAAAATCATAATACTTGCCGGCCGGCATCCCTGCCAGCGAGGCTGCATCGCTTATAACTATGGTCCGATCGATCGTTTTGGTCCGCAAGGAGGTCTTGATCAGAGATGGAGGCAGATGGTGCCCGTCCGTTATAAAGGTGCCCCAAAGATCGTCACAGGCAAGCTGCCACCAGAGAGGATTGCTATGGCGGTGTATCATATTTGGCAATCCATTGCCCAGGTGCGTGCAACTGCGGGCTCCGGCTGCGACAGCTCTTTCCAGGGAAGCATTATCGGCAAAATGATGTCCCAGGGCTACCGTAATGCCTTTCCCCACGGCATACCTGATTAATTCCTCAGCACCGGGCATTTCCGGGGCTACCGTAAGGATGGCTATATTACCTCGGGACCACTCCCAAAAGAGATCAAAATCCTTAATGGAGGGAGCTCTGACAAACTCAGGCTGGTGAGCTCCCACCGCTCCCGGCTCCGGCGAAATAAAGGGTCCTTCCAGATGCACTCCCAGTATATGCCCTGACAATTCGGGATCTTCCATGGCCTCGGCCATTACTGCCAAGCCTTTGCGATACATCTCCATGGAACTGGTCACTATGGTCGGACAATATGCTATAGTGCCCTTTGCCGACAGATCCAGAGTGACTCGGCGAACTTCATCTAAAGTAAGCTTCTCTTTGGAAAAGTTTATACCCATATATCCATTGACCTGGATATCCACAAAACCTCGCTTTGCCATCATTTATACCCCCCGTATTTCTCATCAGTTAACACCCTCAAGGGTGAGTTGCAACCAATCTTCTAGAACCAGAGTAGCCACGCCTATCAGAACTGCATCGCCGCCCAGCTCCGAGGCAACCAGCTTAAAATCTTGCCTGGTAGCTCTGTCGGCATCGCGATCCACCGTCTCAGCCAGCGTCTTCATCAGAACTCCGCCAGGGCGAATAAGCGAGCCGCCGACAATAATCATCTCGGGATTGAACAGATTGATAAGGTTGATAATACCGGCGCCTAAAATTTCTCCGGCACGACGTGACAGCTCAAGACACAGAGAATCTCCCTTCTCTGCGCATTCAATTACGTGCACTCCACTTATACGTGAGAGATTGCCCTCTGTTATATCCGCCAGCTTGCTTTTATCTCCCCGCTGCAGCGCTTCTACCGCCGCCCTGGCCAAGGCGGCGCCGGAAACCAGCGATTCCAGACAACCTTTGCGGCCGCACTCGCATGGAGAGCCGTTTATATCCACTACCGTATGCCCGAATTCCCCGGCCTGCCCCAGCCGGCCACGGTAAATGTGACCATTTATTATCAGCCCGGCGCTGATACCTGTGCCAACGTTAATATAAATAAGGTCCCTGGCCTTGCGTCCGGCACCGAAGTTGCGTTCTCCCAAAGCAGCCAGGTTATAGTTATGATCGATAAAAACATCACAGCCTGTGCGCTTCTCCAGCAATTCCTTGAGAGGAATGTTCGTCTTCCGAGTGTTGGCAATCCACTGCAAAGAACCGGTGTGATCATCTATAAAACCTCTTGCGCCGACACCTATACTCACTATACGTTCCCGCCCCAGTTCTTCCACCAGAGCAGCTATACCGTCAGCGACAGCTTCCACATTAGGCAGATTATCAATAGTTCTTCGCTCTATTATTGAGGCTGCAAGATCTGCAACGCCAAGAACAACATTATCACGTTTGAAGTCCACTCCAATGATATAACGTGCCCTGGGATTAAACTCAAAAATAGCCGGCTTGCGCCCGCCGCTGGAATTGCCATAACCGGCATCATCTACAAAGCCTTCGCGGCAGAGGCCCTCCACTATGGCGGCAACTGTAGGATGGCTCAGACCGGTAGCCTCGCAGAGTTCTGTCTTGGAGAGCTGCCCATGATCCCTTATGGCTTTCAGAACAGCTAAGCGGTTGATACTTTGCACCAGTTTGGAATTTTTAACTCCGTTCATAATTGCCCTGCTCAATACTTTTTAAACCCTCTTTAAAAAGCATTATACATCAACCGAAGAGATCCTTCCAGAGGCTATGCAGAAAAAGAAGAATATATCCTCTGGCAGGCTATCGGAAATATTTAGCCGTTGCCAATTGAAGCAGCAGGGCTGCCGCCAGAATAATTACCGGGCAGAGAAAGAAGAGCTTCAGTCCAGCTCCAAGGGCAGCTCCGGACAATGTCGGTCCGATAATACCGGCCATGCCCACCAGCGCCTCGTTTATAGATACGTTGCGCCCGCTTCGTTCCCAATCATTAAGGGAATAAAAAACCCCTTTATAATAGGCATGTCCGCTGTACGCTCCCACCAGCAGAACCAGGACCAGCAAGCCCCAAACATGCGAAAAAGAGAGTGCTGACAAACATCCGGTTACCGCCAAAAACTTAGCCAGGGCATGCGAGCTCAAGTTGCAAGTGCTGCCAGGAAATCTGAGAAAAGCGATACCCGATATGGCCTGTATCAACAGCAACACAAAGACCAGCCCTCCGGCTACCGCCGCCGGCTGATTAAAGAAAGTTATGGCAACTTTGGGAAGCAGGAATCGCAAACCGCTACCGATCAGTGCTACAGTAAAGATGCTTATCCAGCCTATAGCAACAGAAATACCTGCAGAGCTCTTGCTCTCTGTTTCATCAGTATGATGAGGTTCATTCACCTTGTTCAGCATAGCGGGCTGTTCCCGCCGGCTGTCCAAATACCCGAGCAAACAAATTCCCGCAATAACAGCGGCCGAACTGCAGATCATCGGTGCCAGGGAAGCAACGGTTCCCATCTCAATAAGGTAGCCCTCGGCCAGTGAACCGAAAGCAAAGCCTGAACTCCAGGCTATAGTATACACGGCGGCACTTTCAGCAGGAGTCATACCGGTGCTTTCTCCCATAAAGAGCTGAAAGCCGACAAAAAAAGCCGAATTGAACATGCCGCATACCGGCATAAGGATAAAGAGGACTGGCAGAGAATTGAAGAAGGCAAGGATAATCGTTATCATGATAAACGCCAGGCAGCCTGTCGTCATTAGAAAATTTGCCCTGCTCTGATGAGCATACCGACTGAGAATAAGGCTGGACAGGGTATAGGTAACCCCCCAGGTAGAGCCCAGCAGACCTATAATCAGCGGACTGGCACCCAACTGTGCCGCCCGAACTGCGGCAAAGAGAAGAAATGCGGCCAGAGAGAAATCCATCAGCCAGGGGAAGAGATAGACCCAATAGCGCTTGGCTATAAAGCTCTTGATAAGATTCATTAAACTATGCCTACCTGCATTACCTTATATCAAACGCCTGCTAGTATAGCAAAGCAGGTAAGCTGAAGCAACAAGCAAAAGAGAGAGGCCGCTCCGAGCCTCTCTCTTTTTACTCTCAATCCAGGCAGATATTCGGCTGCCGGGCCGCCTGGGTTTCATCAGGACGACTGATCGGCGTAACGTGAGGAGCCGCACGCAGAAGATCGGGATTTTCTTCAGCCTCTTCAGCAATCTTCAGTAAAGCTTCAACAAAGGCGTTCAAGCCTTCCAGACTCTCCGATTCCGTCGGTTCTATCATCAACGCTTCCTGAACGATAAGAGGGAAATACATGGTGGGCGGATGATAGCCGTAATCTATCAGGCGCTTGGCAATATCTATGGCCCTGACGCCGCTCTCTTCCTTCTGCCGAAGGGCAGACAGGACGAATTCGTGCATGCAACGCCGGTCGTAAGGCAGCTTGTAAGCTTCCTTCAGCCGCTCTTGCAGATAATTGGCGTTCAGTACGGCATCGGCCGCCGCCTGACGCAAGCCATCGGAACTCATAGATAGAATATAGGCATATGCCTTGAGGCAAACGGTAAAGCTACAGATAAAGGAACGTACGCGACCGATGCTCTGAGAACGCTTATAATCTAGTTCGTATCCTTCACTGCCACGGACCACTACAGGAACAGGCAGGAAGGGTATCAGATGTTCGGCCACGCCCACCGGGCCGGCACCCGGGCCGCCGCCGCCATGCGGCGTGGCAAATGTCTTGTGCAAATTCAAGTGAATAACATCAAAGCCCATATCTCCGGGACGGGCCCAACCCATGATAGCATTCAGATTGGCTCCATCATAATAGAGCTGCCCGCCGCGACCGTGCACCAAAGCAGCTATATCCAGGATCTCCTCTTCGAATAGCCCCAAAGTGTTGGGATTAGTAAGCATAATGGCGGCTGTATTATCATCCATAAGCTTATCCAGTGCCACCATATCCACCCCGCCTCTGGCATTGGAAGCAACTTCCACCACATCAAAACCGCACATGGCGGCAGTGGCAGGATTGGTGCCGTGAGCGGAATCCGGCACTATAACTCGGCCGCGAGTCTGCCCCAGAGCTTCATAATAAGCCTTGACCATGAGCATTCCCGTCAACTCGCCGTGCGCACCGGCAGCCGGCTGCAGTGTCATAGCTTTCATACCGGTAATGCCGGCCAGCATATCCTGCAGCTCATATAAAAGACGCAGGCATCCCTGAGCATACTTCTCCTGTTGATATGGGTGAACTCCGGTAAAGGCCGGCATGGCGGCCAGAAGCTCATTTATTTTAGGATTATATTTCATGGTGCAGGAGCCGAGGGGGTAGAAGCCCTGATCCAGCCCATAATTGAGCCTGGAGAGGTTGGTATAATGCCGCACCACCTCGGGCTCGCTCACTTCCGGCAACCGAAGTGGCTCCTGGCGTCGCAACCTCTCCGGCAGCGTTGTTTCGGGTACATCCAATTCCGGCAGAGAGAAGGCACTCCGTCCGGAAGAACCTTTTTCGAATATCAGCTTCTCAGCCATTGCGCCAACACCTCCGACAGCATATCGATCTCCTTCCGGCTTCTCTTCTCGGTAACACAAAAAAGCATCTCTCTCTTCATGCCCGGATAGAAGCGTCCCAGCGGCAGACCGCCGGCTATACCATGTTCCGCCATCCAGGAGAAGGCTTCCTCTGCATCCCCGGGAAGCGTCAAGGCAAATTCCCTGAAGAATGGCCCGCTAAAGGTCCGGCTACATCCCGGCAGAGTGGATAGCTTTTCGCAGGCATAAACCGCTTTGTCCAAACATTGGCCGGCAACCCGAGACAGCCCCTGCGGTCCCAGGCTGGCCAGATAGATGGTGGCCGCCAGGGCCATCAGCGCCTCATTACTGCAGATGTTGGAGGAAGCTCGCTGCCGGCGAATATGCTGCTCACGTGCCTGCAGCGTCAAGACGTAACAAGAACGTCCGTCATGATCCACAGTAGCTCCCACTATTCTACCGGGCATGCGCCGCAGATATTTACTGCGGCAGGCCAGCCAGCCCAGATATGGCCCACCAAAGCTGAGGGAAAGCCCCAGCGGCTGCCCCTCTCCGGCCGCTATATCCGCACCCCACTCCGCAGGGGTACGGCAGATACCAAGAGATATAGGGTCGGAAGAGATTATCAGCAGAGCTTTATGCTCGGATAATTTCTCACGCAGTGCCGGTATATCCTCTTCCAGCAAGCCGAAGAAATTGGGAGTCTGAACAACCAGAGCAGCCAATTCATCATCCGTAGCTGCAAGTGCTCTCTGCAGATCGATATGTCCATTCTGCAGCGGCAGCACCTGAAGCTCAAGCCCCTGTCCATGAAGATATGTGGCCAAGGTCTGACGGTACTCGGGATGGACTCCGGCAGATACGGCTACTCTGCCGCGCCCCGTGATATCGCAGGCCATAAGAGCAGCCTCAGCCAGGGCGCCGGCGCCGTCATACATAGATGCGTTAGAGACCTCCAGACCAGTCAGCCGGCAGATGGCGGTCTGATACTCATAAATTGATTGCAACATACCCTGGCTGATCTCCGGCTGATATGGAGTATAAGCCGTGTAAAATTCTGACCGCCCAAGTATGGCTCCGATATGTGCAGGGATGTAATGATCATAAGCCCCGCCGCCCATAAAGCAGATCTGCTTCCGGTTGGCGTCAGCCAGTTCGGCAAAGTGCCGTTCAAGCTCTGTTTCAGATTGAGCCGGTGGTAAATGCGGCCCCTGTTTCAGCCTTAATTCACCAGGAATATCGGCATACAATTGCTCTACTTCATCAAGCCCCAGCCTTGATAACATCTCAGCCCGGTCTTCCGGGGTAACGGGCAGATAACGCATAATCTTCTCCTTCTACTCAAGCAAAGAGAAGATAGAATTCAGCAATCAGAATAAGAAAGCTTGATTTAAATTGCTTTAAAATATGCACAAGCCATTCTGACCGACTTCTAACTTCTCTCTTCAGTTCAAAGTACCGCCTTATAATCAGCCTCTGTCATCAGCGCATTCCAGTCAGCATCGGGAACATCCTTGAGAGCAATTATCCAGCCTTCTCCCTCTGCATCCTGATTTATCAGGCCCGGCTCATCTTGCAGCCGATCATTAACGGCTATAATCTCGCCGCTTACCGGAGCATATAAATCGCTGGCGGCTTTGACGGATTCCACCACGCCAAACGGCTGTCCTGCGTTAATGCATGCACCCATCGAAGGGAGTTCAACATAGACGATATCGCCGAGTTCATCCTGGGCATGCTGCGAAATGCCTACAAGGACCTTCTCCCCCTCTTTTCTGGCCCATTCATGTGTCTTGGTATACCTGGTTTCACTCATCGTAATCCAACCTCCTTAATTATAAGCTCTATCTCTCTTCATCCTGAAAAAGATAGAAAGACAGAGTGGTTTTACCCACTCTGTCCTCTTTACCCGAGAGATTACTGCAAACAGCTTCCCCTTAGGTGACCTTACAGTAGCCTCAAACAGAGGCAACTGCTGATTTCTCAACGGTACTCTCCAGAGTTCCATCCATCCGCAGTCCTTTTGCCTGATAGTTTAAGCCATTTCGGGCCTTGCCCCTTCGGCGCCCCGGCTAACGGGGTCTCTCCTGTGGACTTCATATGAAATTTGCTATTCACTTTTCACAAGCTTACTTATTCTCTGTATTCGACATAGAGGCATTTTTTCCTGTCGGTATTATTAGGAATATCCAAAACAGCGGTATCTCGAAGCTTTATTACAGCAGAGATTGCGTAGCACTGCCTTTACGTCAATGATCAAAGAAGGTGCCTGATATCAAAGCAGTTTGGCTATTTTCAGTATTCAGCCAGAGCTTCGTTATAAGATTGCCGAAGATGCGCCTTCTCCAAACCGATATCCAGATGATCCCATGGAAAAACCTCCTCCTCCTCTCGGATTCTATAGAGATAGAAATCGTAACTCAGGCCGGCCTGTTTCATTGACCGGCGCCAGACGGAGATGGAATCCCCTTCGGCAGCCACGGAAGCAAGCACGGGAGCCAGCCGCCTGTCACCCCTGGCCATAATGCCCTGTACAGCTGACCATCGTGGGCTTTCGACAGAGATATCCATCGAACCGTACTTGCGCAACAGCGTCCGCAACAGGGTAGCATGCTTTTCCAGCCTGGCAATCTTTGCCATGGCGGACCATTGAAAAGGCGTAAAGGGCTTGGGAACAAATGGCGCCACGCTCAGTTCAAGCCGAAGGCCGGGGGCCGCCTCACGTGCAGAGAGAACCAGATCAACGATGGCGCGTATATCCTCCTCCCTCTCGCCAGGCAGGCCGATAATAAAGTAAAACTTCAGACGGTGAAAGCCGGCTTCGGCAGCCATCCTGACCCCATTCATTATATGTTCCTCGGTTATGCGTTTGTTGATAATCCGACGCAGGCGCTCTGAGCCTGCCTCAGGGGCCACCGTCAATGTATGGGAGCGGCCGGCAGCCAGTGATCTCAGCAGCCCCGGTCCCAGCGTATCCACCCTAAGAGAGGCTACGGATAGCTTGGCTCCCATGGAGGTCAACTCCCACGACAGATCATCTATGCCGGGATAATCGGAAACCGCCGCTCCCACCAGACCAATTCTATCGATGAGTTGCAAACCCTGCCTGACGGCAGCCAGAACAGTCTCCTTGCTGCGCCGCCGTGGCGGTAGATAGCAATGTCCCGCCATACAGAAACGACAACGGCGGCCGCAGCCGCGGCTTATCTCTACCAGCCAGGTATTGGGAAACTCCGCATCAGGGCTAATTACTGTGCTGCTACCGGGATAAGCATCTAAATTTGCTGTCCAGCGCCGTCTTACTCGCTGCGGCGCTCCATTTGAAGCAACCACATCTGCCACTCGTCCGGCATCGTCGTAACCTACCTCGTATAAAGAGGGCACATATACCCCGCCCACTCCCGCCAGGCGATAGAACAGGTCCTCACGGCACAGCAAATCGGATGAGGCTTCATCACTGATAATATCCATGATTTCCGGCAGCGCCTCTTCCGCCTCACCCACCAGGCAAAAATCAATGAACTCTGCTAACGGTTCCGGGTTGAAGGTAACCACCGGCCCTCCGACCATGACCAGAGGATGCTCCGGGCCGCGGTCTGATGCTCGTAGAGGTAAGCCGGACATCATGAGCATACGCAGCAGCCTGGGTATGTCCATTTCAAAAGAGAGAGAGAATGCCAGCAACGTAAAATTCGCCACCGGGCGTTCGCTCTCCATGGTAAACAATCTACCTGATGAAGCAAAGAGAGATAGATCTCTCTCATCTGGATAGAATACCCTCTCACAAAGGGTATCCTCCCTGGAATTGAGCAAACGGTATATTATTTGAAAGCCCAGGCCGGCCATACCGACCTTATATACATTGGGAAAGGCCAGCGCTACGGAAATCGGGGCGGCTCCGCTCTTTGTTATCGTGCCGTGCTCCTCCCTGAGACGCTCACGGCTTCGCTCTATCGATGGCCAGATAGACATTTATACCTCATATTCCACCGCTTTGCCCATCTGCAGTGAAGGCGGCAGATCGATAAGACGCTGATTACGTGAGCCCCGAAAAGCCAGGTTAAGATCGCGTTCCGTCTCAATGTAAGGACCATCCACCAGAATATCGCCGGCCGCCAGCAGAGAGTATATTCCCTGTTCCATACGGCTCATCTCCAGCAAATCCTCAAAGAGATATCCCGTATAGATAACTATATCCATCCCTCTTTGACGCAAAAGACGTGCCAGTTCCGCCAACGGCTCGGCCTGGATAAAGGGCTCCCCGCCACTGAAGGTTATCCCTTTGACAAATTCCACATCGGCAATCAGCTTTTGAAACAGAGTGCCTACATCCCTCACTACGCCGCCATCGAGCGGCTGGGTATCAGGATTATGGCACCCCGGGCAACTTCGTGGACAGCCCTGAGTGAAGAGAACAGTCCTAATGCCCGGGCCGTCCACTACGCTTTCACGGCTTATGCCCGCTACTCTTACAGGGAGAGAAGCGCCGGCACTGCAAATATCTTTCGCCCCTTTATACCCCTGAGAATTTACTTCAAGAGTGGCAAACACGATCTGCCAGCTCCGCTCTTTTGCCGTCATTGAAGCGATCTACAGTGGAGAGGTACCCGGTAATACGCCTGACCCGGCGTATATCATACGAGCCGCAGATGGGGCAAAACTGCGGAATCAGTCCGCTGTAAGAACAACCCCGGCATTCGTCCACAGGGAAATTTATGCCGGCATATCCCATATCGGAGCGTGCCATGCGGCGTATCATGGCCTCAACCGCCTCCAGATTATGAACCGGCGGAGCGGACAGCTCCACGTAGCTTATATGCCCGGCATTACAGTATTTATGGTATTCACCTTCAATAGCTACCTTATCGGCATAGGATATTTCGTAACCTACCGGAACATGGAAGCTGTTGGTATAGTAATTCTTATCCGTAACGTTGCTTATCAGGCCGAACTCCTTGCGATCAAGCTTGACGAATCTTCCGGCCAACCCTTCGGCAGGTGTAGCCAAAAGGGTATAATTTAGATTGTAGTCCTGACAAGCGGCATCTAAATACCCCCGCATAAACCGGACTATCTCCAGCCCCAGCTTGCCGGTATCGCAATTCTGTCCATGGTGCTCACCTGTAATAGCAACCAGAGCCTCCGCCAAACCGAGGAAGCCCATGGAGAGAGTGCCGTGACGAATAACAGACTCGATGTAATCGTCCATGGCCAGCTTTTCGGAATCCAGATACAGGTGCTGTCCCATCAGAAACGGCATATCCGATACTCTGAGCTTGCTCTGGATAGCATAACGATGATAGAGCTGCTTTACAGCCATGTCCATGATTATTTCCAATTCGCGATAGAACTCCTCCACGCTGCCGCGAGCTTTGAGCGCCAGCCGTGGCAGATTGATAGTGGTAAAGGAGAGATTGCCTCTGCCGTCGCTGATCTCCGGACCGCATCTGTTGCCGATGACCCTGGTGCGGCACCCCATATAGGCCACCTCCATGCCATAAGGCGCATTAAAAGAGGAATCCATAAAGCTAAAAGTGGGATTCAAGCGCCTGGCGGCTACCCGGATAGCCAGACGGAAAAGATCGTAATTGGGATCTCCCGGATTGAAGTTGACCCCTTCCTTGAGCTTGAAAATGATATTGGGGAAGATCGGGCTCTCGCCACGTCCCAATCCTCTTTCATATGCCAGAAGCAGGCCTCTGGTTATGGCCCGACCGGCCTGACTGGTCTCCACGCCCAGGTTGATGCTGCTGAAGGGTACCTGCGCCCCGGCCCGACTGTGCATGGAATTCAGATTATATACCAGTGCCTCCATGGCCTGGTATATCTCATCTTCCGAGGCGCCTTCGACAAAGGGAGCCATATCGCGGTCAAAAAAAGCAAAGGATTGCCCGCCATGCATATCGTTCTGGCTGCTCTGCAGGATGATAGCAGCCAGGGCGGCAGCCGATCCCGGGCGACGCGGTGGCCTGATAAAACCGTGGCCCGTATCAAAGCCTTCCTGCAGCAATTTACCAAGAGGTATTTGTACACAGGTCAGTGTCTTGCCGTAGAAATCAAGATCATGAATATGCATCTCTCCTCGCCTGTGCGCCATGGACATATCTTCAGGAATGACACGCGAGAGATAGTACTTACGGCTGGCGGCAGAAGCTATCTGCAGCATCTTGGCACTGGGGGAGTTGCTGATATTGGCATTTTCCCGATTGGTCTCCACCAGGATTTCGGAAACGGCATCCATAAGATCGGAACGTCCCTCCCTTACCCTGGTTCGCCTGTCACGGTAAAGGATATAAGCCTTAGCCGTCTTAGCATGTCCTTCCTCTATCAGGACTTTTTCCACTATATCCTGAACATGCTCAACATCCGGTATAACCTGCCCGATAGTCTCGGACATAACGGCCTTGACCCGCTCGGTAAGCTGCTCGGCAACAGCCGGATTTTCGCCACCTACAGATTGAGCGGCTTTAAAAATAGCCTCGGTTATTTTCTCCGGATTGAACGGAACTATGCGCCCGTCACGTTTACGTATATTAAGATAGCCAACCTCACCAGTGCCTCCCGATACCTCGGAATCCGTTACCATCTGCGCCATAATATCCCCCTGTCTGTTTAATCTTATAATAATGCATTAATAATATCTCGGCCTATCATTCATCTGCTTTTTATATTACCAAAATTATCAAAATTATCACACCTGAAAATTAAGTTCAACTATTTTTAAGATTCTTTAGAATCTGAATAAATTTGCTGGCATCCCGGAATTCCCGATAAACGGATGCAAAGCGAACATAAGCCACTTCATCCAGCTCACGCAGCCTTTCCATTACCATTTCTCCGATCCGCTTACTGGTTACTTCGTGATCGGTACGATTACGCAACTCACGCTCAATGCTGTCTACCAGATTTTCTATGATTTCCAGTCCTATAGGCCTCTTTTCACAAGCCTTAAATACTCCGGTGATAATCTTATTGCGATTGAACACCTCCAGTCTGCCATCCTTTTTAATAACCAGCAAGGGAATTTCATCCAAGCGCTCATAAGTGGTAAACCGCTTGCCACATTCCAAACATTCCCGACGGCGTCTGATGGCATCCCCATCTTCGACTAGCCTGGAATCACTGACTTTACTCTCTAAATGCTGGCAAAAAGGGCATTTCAAATGCTTTCATCCGGTTTCTTTGTTATTAGCTTTATATACAATATCTTGTGGCAAGGATGATTATAGCACACCATATCTTGTGGGGCAAGTCTTTAAAAGAGAATTAAAAATATCCCTCTCCGGTTTGGCATCACCATAAAAAACCGCACCCTGAAACCCTTGCTGCATAACTGCGGGAAAGAAGAAGAATGCCTATCTGTTCAGCTTTTCCATCCGAGGCGGGATGGATAATTTCAAGAAAGAAGAGGATGACGGGGTCAACTCTTGACCCCGTCATACATATCTACAGTGATAACTTTTTGATTTCTATCATCTATTCCGTTCTGCATATCAATCAGCTTGCGGACGGCAAATTCACCCAGCTTGTCTAACGGTTTACGAACAATCCTTGCATCAGAAATATTTGCATCGTCTCCATATACAAAAAGATCTATATCTTTACCGATTACTCTCCCCTGTTCTTTGATAGAGCTGTATATTGCCTGCGCCAGATTATCGCCTGATACTATAAAGGCTGTACTCTGATCCAAAGCCTTACGGAGATCTTTTTTAATTTCAGAGGTATCCTGATTAGGCCTTGACAGATAATTAGTTATTATATTTATATCATCCAATTCATACTCTTTAAGAGCTCTGGCATACCCCTCGCTCATACGTTCCCTTCCTCGTATGATATGAGGAGTAACCGGCAACCATTGGTTTACAGCCAGAGTTATCTTGCGATGTCCTTTATCCAGTAACTCCTTTGCAGCATTATAAGCAACAGTACTATCGTCGCAGTATACAGTCGGCACATGTATATTGGTATACATATCACTTACGACGACAAAAGGACATTGGCTCTCCAGCAACCTTTTTATCTCAGTTTCTTCCATTGGACTTAACAAGAGCAATCCTGCCAGGTTTTTTTGCTCAATGCTATGATATAAAGCGCTGTTGCCTGCAAAGAGGCTTCTTCCCATGGTAGTAAAGATATGTAAAGTGTAACCCAACTGCTGTGCGACAGCAGCCGCTCCTTCTAAAAGACTAGCTATTGAAGGCTCTGTGACCTTGAACACATCGTGAAAAACGACTCCTATTTCCCGGCTCTCGGAGAAGCTCTTGAGTATAGGCAATATCGAAGCGACATAAGTACCTTTGCCCGGAATGCGCTTTAAGAATTTCTCTTGTTCAAGCTCATTCAAAGCCCGGCGAGCGGTTATCTGGCTGACTTTATATTCAGCACACAGTTTACGATCTGAGGGCAATAGATCATCAGGCTTATAAGTTCCGTTAAGAATCTGACCGACCAAACGGTTTTTAAGCTGGATATATAACGGTTCAGGTTTATTTTTGGAAACTTCCAGCATATTACGCTCTCACCCCCTGTTGCAAGCAGCTTTCTATCTACTTAAATAACTGCTTTGATAAATATATTTTTAATTGCTTATAACTGCTTATAATAATTACTTTAAGTATAGCTACCCTAAGAGCTGTTTGTCAACTCTTCCTTCGAGTAGATTTTTACGTGAGGCATCGTACTCTTGCTTGAGCGGATTTTTTAATGAGGCATCACGCTCCCTTTTTTAATGTCCGTTTAACTATTGGGATTCCAGTGTAAGCTGGGAACATCACGGGCAGCTACTGCCAGATCTATATTATCCATTCCATGCCTTTCCAGGTCCGCCCTGGCTGTCATCAAGGCCAAAGACGGCAGATTATTGATGCGGCTAAGATGAGCCAGCCAGACATGGCGCCTGCGCCCTCTGCAGCATTCGACCAGGGCATGGGAAGCCTCCTTGTTGGATATATGACCGCCGGAACCACGAATACGTTTCTTCATGTAGCAAGGGTACGGCCCCTCCTCCAGCATCCTGATATCATGATTGGATTCCAGAATCAGCAGATCGGCCTGACCTATTTCTTTCTTCAAAGGATCGCAGACAAAGCCTATGTCCGTTGCCAGGCAGAGAGATCGGCTACCGCACGAGACAACGTAACCCACGTGGCAGACTCCGTCGTGCGGCAGCCTATAAGAGCGCACGGACAGAGGGCCTATCTCCATCTCCTGTCCTATAGCCATCTCGCTGACATTAACGGCGCCGCAGCGTTCCAAGATAGCTTTAATAGTAGGTAAATTGGCATAGACAGGTGTTTCATAACGACGTGATAGGGGACCGACACCCTTGACGTGATCGCTATGCTCATGAGTGACGAAGACTCCGCTCAGTTGAGACGGAGAGAAGCCGAAATGGTCCATCCCGGTTGTCAAAGCCTTGAGAGTAATGCCAGCATCTATAAGAACGGTGGTGTCACCGCCTTTGACAAGATAACAATTGCCGGAGCTGCCGCTGGCCAGAGAATATGCTTCAAAATCTGCTGCCACTTTGTCCCCCGAGTCGCATTGCCTTTTTGCAAGGTAGAACTAAAAGCATCAAAACCCCTCCCGGGAGCCTATCCCAAGAGACTCGATACCATTGGTGACCATATCAGAAAGAAACGATTGGACATGAAGCTGAAACAACCGGAAGTTGCTGAAATCATCGGCGTTACTGGGGAGACTATTTGCAATTGGGAAAAACACCGCTTCACTCCTGCCTCTTGGCACATGCCTAAGATCTTTGAATTCTTGGGCTATGTACCTGATACTATTACAAAGAGTATATCAGGTATGAGCTTGAGTGAAAAGATAATTGCCTATCGTAAGATTGTCGGAATGACTCAATCACAGCTGGCACGGCAATTTGGAGTCGCTCCTGGCACTGTAAGCAGG
Organism: bacterium UBP13_UBA5359; assembly: GCA_002410925.1. Lineage (GTDB taxonomy): Bacteria > UBP13 > UBA5359 > UBA5359 > UBA5359 > UBA5359. The sequence goes on along the minus strand of DHPR01000014.1, from coordinate 910 downwards.
TGGGAGAAAAATATGGCAATGCCTTCAAAGTGTTTTCAATAGGTATAATATCACCCTCACCAGGGTTTGTCATGCTGACTGCCAGCCCCTTGCATACATAAACCGTCTTGGCGATGGAGTGGTAATTATCCACAAGATCCTTACCCGCCAGCCCTTTACCAAGCAGATTATGCCCCTTTACCGCTACCGGCAACTGGAAGAGTTGCAGAAACACCTCTGTGGCCTCTGTGAGGAGGGCGGCATCACTGGTATCCGGCCAGGTGGGTATGAGCAAGACCAGCGCCGTCAGAGATTACCTGATCCTTATCTTCATCGGGCACCCGGCTATTCGCCAGAAGTTGAGAAGACCGGCTACAGCGGCTCTGTGAGACCGCGTTACCATGCAGTATTCTCTTGAAGGGCTGAGTATGGATAAAACCCAGGGCTATGTTGCCGCACACCTGGAATACGCCGGAGCCCCAGCCGATATCTTCACCTTTGAGGCCATGAGCACTATCTACGAGCATTCGATGGGAGCACCGAGAAAGATAAATCGCATCGCCGTCGAATGCCTGAAAAGGGGAGCTGATACCCTGGCTCTGCCCATAGACATAGATTTGGTCAAATAGGTGGTCAGAGCTAGCCCTGTAGAATGAGTTCTCAGTAAGTATTAAACTACTGCACAAGGGAGAGGCTTTGCCTCTCCCTTGCTTATGTCGCCATCTCCCGGCCAAATATTCCGATTTCTAACCGGCCACGTAGCGTGAGCCGCAACAATAAATTCCGAGCTGCCTATAATCCGCTCATCGTTTTTAATGCCTTGACTTGGGCTTCTCTCTTTATCAAATCCTGTATAGTTCGGGTATGCTTTTCACTTGCCCTGCTCGATGCCTCTCACCATTACATGATGAAGCATCCCTGGTGCATCCAG
>DHPR01000036.1 GCA_002410925.1 bacterium UBP13_UBA5359 | reverse complement strand
GCCTTTCTCAACGCTGATGATCCTTATGTGGCTGCGCTCGGCAAAGCTGTGAAAGCTCGGGTCGTATACTTCGGCATGGAGTGCGCTTATGAAGACAGCAATGAGGAGTTCAAAATAAGAGAGTCCCGTTACTGCCATGACTGCGGCGGATATCTTGCTTATAAAAGAACCTATTACAGCCATTTGGGAGATTACTTCTGTTCACGGTGCGGCTTCAAACGTCCCGATACGGATTTTACCGTTACCGGGTTGCAGGCCAGAGGAGTTGAAGGGTATACTCTCAGGCTGATTGCGCCTCATGGCAAGGTAGAGATAGACCTTAAACTACCGGGTTTCTATAATATTTATAATGCGTTAGCTGCTGCTGCCTGTGCCGCTACTTATGGGGTGGATTTAAGCTTTATCAGGGATAGGCTGAGTACCTCTGCCAGTGCTTTCGGCAGAATGGAACAGGTGTATATAAAGAGCCGGCAGGTCTTTATTGTTCTGGTAAAGAATCCGGTAAGTCTTAATGAAGCCTTGCATACAGTGGTCGAGGCCGGACTGGCAGGTTATATAATGATAGCCATAAATGATAATTTTTCCGATGGGCGCGATATCTCCTGGCTGTGGGATGGAGGCTTCGAGATGCTGAAGCATAAAAGCGATGCAGGCAGGAAAATTCTTATCTCCGGTATAAGAGCCGAGGAGATGGCGTTGAGGCTCAAGTACGCGGGTGTGGACTGCGGCAGTATGGTAGTAGAAAAGGATATAGCCAAAGCAATGGATGCTGTAATCTTTGCTGCGCCAGAGGGGTCGCCTGTTTGCATTATGTGCACCTATACGGCTATGCTTAGCTTGAGAGGCATCATGGAGCATCGCGGTTATCTGAGCCGGTATTGGGAGGCATAGAGTGCTATGAAGCTGAGGATATGCCATCTTTATCCTGATCTCATGAATCTTTATGGCGATAGAGGTAATATTCTGGCTGTAATGCAACGTTGCCACTGGCGAGGCATAGAGGCCGATGTTACAGTCATATCGCTGGGCAAAAAACCTGATTTCAGGCTCTTTGATATAATCTTCATGGGCGGCGGGCAGGATAGCGAACAACGCACCATAGCCGCTGATTTGCAGCACGAAAAGGGTGAAAGTATCAGAAAAGCAGTCGAGGATGGTGTGACCGTGCTGGCTATTTGCGGGGGGTATCAGCTTTTCGGGCAATCCTGCGCTACAGCCGACGGGCAGGAGCTGCCAGGCATAGGGGTATTTGATGCCTGTACCTTCCCCGGCAAGGGCAGGCTGATAGGGAACGTTGTTGTGGAGAGTTTTATGGGAGATAACGGCGACACTCTGGTAGGCTTTGAGAACCATGGCGGCCGTACCTATCTGGGGCCGAACACAGAGCCCATAGGGCGGGTAATTATAGGCGGTGGCAACAACGGGGAGGATAATCTGGAGGGCGGGCGCTACCTTAATGCCTACGGCACCTATCTGCACGGCTCACTGCTGCCTAAAAACCCTCGTTTCGCCGACAGGCTTATTGAAGCTGCTTTGACACGGCGTTACGGTCGGGCGGAACTGACACCACTGGACGATACTCTTGAGCATATAGCTCACAGTGCTGCCATAAAGCTGGCCAAACAGACTGGAAGATGATCATATCAGTTCATGGCGCTTGTAAAACCACGCTTTGACCAGCTGTACCAATCCGAGATAAGTAATAGTAAGAAACAGGATGGTCACCAGCAGTGACAGCGGCAAAGGATCAAAGTTCATCCAGCTTGCGACAGGCGAATACGGTAGTAGAACTCCAAGAGCTGTTATCCCCAGAACCGAGACTGTCAGCCGGCGGCCTGGACGGCTGAGCAGAGGGTTGCCGGCTGTCCGGATGATAAAGATTACCAGTGTCTGGGTAGCCAGTGATTCCAAAAACCATCCGGTATGGAAGAGCCTTTCATCGGCATGAAAGAGGCTCAGTAAAATAGCGAATGTCATGAAATCATAGATGGAACTGATCGGCCCGATAATCATCATGAACTGCCGGATGAAGCTTATGCGCCAACGTTTGGGGCGCTGCAAAAGAGAGCTGTCGACGTTGTCGTCAGGTATGCTGATTTGTGACATATCGTAGAGGAAATTATTCAGAAGTATCTGAGTGGGCAGCATGGGCAGGAAGGGTAGAAAGATGGAAGCGGCCGCCATACTGAACATATTGCCGAAATTGGAACTGGTCCCCATGATGATATATTTCATGACGTTGGCAAAGCTGCTTCGGCCTTCGATGATGCCGTCATGCAGAACGCTCAGGCTCTTTTTCAGCAGTATTATATTGGCTGCATCTCTGGCTACGTCGACTCCATTGACCACGGATATACCTATATCTGCACGATACAGCGAAGGGGCATCATTTATGCCGTCACCCAGAAAGCCGACCACTCGCCCGAAGTTTTTCAGAGCGGTTATGATTCTGTTCTTCTGCTCAGGCGAGACGCGGGCGAAGATGGCGCCCCTTTCAGCCTGGTAAGCCAGAGCTGCATCGTTCATATCGTCAACCTGGGAACCGGTGATGATGGTATCCGATTTCAAGCCGACATCATCAGCGATCTTTCTGGTAACGTATTCATTGTCTCCGGTCATGATGATAACCCTTATGCCGTCATCTCTGAGCCTTTGCAGAGTGGCGCCGGCGTCGGGTTTCGGCGGATCGAGGAAGGCGGTAAAGCCGGCCAGCGTCATAGCTCTCTCATCAGCAATACTGTAGGATTCCTTGCCATCTATCGGGCGCACGGCCACGGCCAGCAAACGATAGCCTTTCAGGCTCAGATCCCGGTATGTGGACGAGGCCTTTTCCTGCAGTGAGTTATCCAAAGAGAGGATCTTTTCTCCGGAATAAGTGTCGGTGCATATTTCTAGAACATTTTCCGGTGCCCCCTTTGTGATTATCCATGATTCGTGATCGCGGCGAACTACTACGGAGAGCCGGCGGCGGGTGAAATCGAACGGTATTTCGTCCACCTTGGTATAAGCGCTTATTTCCGGATGCTCATGCTTCAGGATAGCATCATCCAGCGGGCTTTTTATGCCGGCCTCGAAGTAACTGTTAAGATAAGCCAATTCTAAAACACGCTCATCTTTCTCTTTATCTATGCTGACATGCTGATCTAGGATAATAGTGCCCTCGGTCAGGGTGCCGGTTTTGTCACTGCACAGTATTTCCATGCTGCCGAAATTCTCCATGGAGGCCAATTGCTTGACGATGACCTTCTTCTTTGACATACGCCTGGCACCCTGGGCCAGAGTAACGGATATGATGACCGGCAGCAACTCGGGAGTCAATCCTACAGCCAGGGCTACGGCGAAGAGAAAGGAATCCAGAACAGGACGACGAGAAATTATATTGACGAGAGATACAAAGAGTATCAGCAGAAGTATTATTCTGGTGATCATCAGGCTGAAATGGCGTATGCCGTGATCGAACTCTGTGTCAGGTGGGCGTTCGGCCAGACGAGTGGCAATCTTGCCGTAGGCTGTGGCTGAGCCTGTAGCTACGGTTATGGCTTTGGCTATACCGCTTTGCACCGCCGTTCCCAAAAAGACAGCGTTTCGAGCATCGGAGATGTCATGCTCTCCTGCAGGCAGGTCTTCCGCATTCTTTTCGGACGGCAGCGATTCCCCCGTCAGGGCGGATTCCCGAATATATAGATCTTTGGCTTCGATCAGGCGGGAATCCGCAGGTACCAGATCCCCTGCATGAAGAATTAGAATATCCCCCGGAACTACCTCTGATGTTGATATCTTCTGTTCTCGGCCATCACGTATCACGGAGGCTTGCAGAGCTACTTTAGCCATCAGAGATTCCATGGCTCTGTTTGCTTGAAATTCCTGATAGAAGTTCAAGGCGACGCTGAGCAATACCATAACGATGATGATAACGGCATTGACCGTTTGCCCCAGAAAGAGAGAGATGATGCCGGCCATCAGCAATATCAGAATCAGAGGATTGCCGAAAAGCCGCAGCAATTGGGCGGGTATAGAGAGGCGTGATTTCTTTTTCAGAGTGTTGGGACCGATCTTCTGGAGCCTTTGCTCTGCTTCAGCAGATGTCAATCCCTGGGAAGTTGTTTCCAGGCCGGCCAGCACTTCTTTTAGAGAATAATCCCAGAAAGCGATCTTCTTTTCTTTATACGTAGCCATAAAAGTATATACCCTTCATCATGTGTTTTATCCCATTGCCTTCAGGGTATTAACATTTGGATAACAATAAAAGGCGGTGATGCAGGATGCCGAATTATTCATGGATTATCGGAGGTGCCATAGGGCTGATTATGGGAATTCTGGCCCATCTGATAATGCGTAGTGCCAGTGCTCTGGAAACTCTTGGAACGCTTATTGTCGGTGTTGCAGGAGCAATTGCCGGTTTCAGGCTGGTGCCCTTTGGACCGGAGCGTTACGGCGTGTTTTTGATACCGGCATTTATCGGGGGTCTGTTGCTGGCTCTGATCTGGGAAATGCTCTTTCTTGGAAGAAGAAGATCTCATGTCATAGGCGGCTAGGTGCCGGACTTAAATCGCGGGAGGGATATTTATGATGCATGGTAAAGAAATAACGGGATTACCCGTTTACGATGCTTCCGAGGGGCAGAAGCTGGGCAGCATTAAGGATATAGTGGTGGATATAGATAGCAGAAAGGTAGAAGGCTTTACAGTGGATACAGGAGGCCTTTTTGGTCCCGGGCACAAGATTCTGCCTATGGATGAGATCAAGAGCATAGGTCCTGATGCAGTGATGGTAGAAGATAAAACTCATGCTGTGCTGCATGATGAAAAGAGAGAACCGAAGATCAGAAAGATACTGGACGAAGGCCATACGGTATACGGCAAGAAGATCTTGACCAGAAGCGGCAAAGAGCTTGGTACAGTTTCTGATATTATGGTAGAGACCGATAGCGGAATTATCAGCGGCTATGAGATCAGCGGAGGAGTAGCCAGGGATATCAGCCGTGGCCGATCTGTAGTGCCGATGACGGATGATTTTACCGCTGGCCCGGATGCTATTATAGTCCCTGATGAAACCGAGCAACGCATGGAAGAGAGCATTGGGGGGCTGGCAGGAGCCTATGAACGTACCAAAGAAAGTGCCGGACGGTTAGCTGAGGAGGGCAAAGGACGCATACAACAGCAGTTTGGTGAAATCAGAGAACGCGTTGAAACGGTGGTATCCAAAACCAGAGAGCGTATAGAGGCTCGGGAGATCGAAAGAGCCAGAGGCAGCAATGTCGCTTACGACGTTGCGGCCGATGACGGTACGGCCATCGCAAGCAAAGATCAGCAGGTGGATGATGAGGCCATTGCCAGAGCCAGACGGTACGGCAAAGTCCATCAGCTGGCTATGGCAGCCGGCGTTTCCGGCTTTGAGGAAGAATATGAGGCGCTGAATAGAACGGCTACGGATCAAATCGGCCGTGCTGAAGAGGAATTGTTGATAGGTAATATTGCCGGGCAGGATGTCAGCGACAAGGAAGGCAATATAATAATCAGTGAGGGCAACAGAATAGAGTACGATTCTCTACAGCGGGCGCGGCAGGCTGGTGTCGTCGGCGATTTAATGGTTGCTGCCGGCATCTCCGGGGCCGGATCATGGTGGGAAGCGGTGCGAGGCAGCATTACCACTTATCGCGAGAGGGGTGAGCATGCCAGCGCTGCCGCCTCACAACGGCGTTTTTTGGTAGGCAGAATTTCCGATACCGAACTTCGCGATAAGAAGGGTGCGATTATCATTCGTGAAGGCGAAGTGATCACGCCGTTAATGGTAGAGAAGGCTAAGGATGAGAATAAACTAGCGGATATCAGGGTGAGGCCAGAATAACCTCCCGGCCTCATCGGCTATTGTTTGAAGCGAGTATCATGTAAAGAGATCGGTGCTGAGATAGCGCTCTCCTCCATCCGGCAACAGGACTACGGCCAGCGTATCTTTGCTGCTGCCCGGGCGCTTACAGAGCTGTAGAGCAGCCCATATTGCGGCACCCGAGGAGATGCCCACCAGCAAGCCCTCCTCACGGGGCATACGCCTGGCTGTTTCCATGGCAGCCTCATCCTCCACGGTTATGACCTCATCTATAACCTCTCTGTTGAGCACCTGAGGAATGAAATTAGCACCTATACCCTGAATTTTATGTTTACCCGAATATCCGCAGCTTAGCAAGGGAGAGGCCGCCGGCTCTACTGCAATTACCCGGATAGAAGGCTTCATCTCTTTAAGCCTGCCGCCCGCGCCGGTAATAGTACCGCCTGTACCCACCCCGGCTATAAAGATATCGATTTTACCATCGGTATCTTTCCATATCTCCTCAGCGGTGGTACGGCGGTGTGCTTCAGGATTAGCCGGATTGGCGAACTGCTGCGGCATATAGGCTCCCTCTTTTCTGACAATGGCCATGGCCCTATCCAGAGCACCGCGCATGCCTTCTGCTCCGGGTGTCAGAACGATCTCAGCGCCGTAGGCTTGCAACAGCTTGCGGCGCTCAATGCTCATGCTGTCCGGCATGGTCAGGATGAGCCTGTAACCCCTGGCAGCGCAGACCATGGCCAGGCCTATACCGGTGTTGCCGCTGGTAGGCTCTACCAGCAGGGATCCCGGATGGAGAAGTCCTTTGCATTCGGCATCCTCTATCATAGCCAGTGCTACCCGGTCCTTGACGCTGCCGCCGGGATTAGCGGCCTCGACTTTGGCTGCTATGGTACCGCAGCAGCCTTGGGAGATATGATTAAGATGCAACAGCGGCGTTTTTCCGATCAACGCCGTAACATCAGAAGCAATATTCATATTCATCCTCCAAAAGATTGCTGAGGATATGATATTCCTTATGGGAAGAGAATGTCAACAGTCCGGAAGAGGGTCTGAATTCTGCTTGTTCGCAAGATATTACCTTGCAGAGCAAAAAAGGCATGGCAAAGTACCGGTTTTATCTGCTATAGTGATTGACGATGCATAGAGCAGATGTTTTAATAAGTAAGGTATAAAGGCTAAATAGCCGGTTAGGGAGGGATGGAGTTGTCTGTTCTCAACGAAATAAGCGAAGCTCTGCTGGTGGGTAACGCCGCCAAGGTCAAGGAACTTGTCGAGAAAGCTCTGAGTGAGGGAAGCAGCCCCAGGGATATTATTCAGCAGGGGCTCATCCCCGGCATGAATGTAGTAGGCGCCAAATTCAAGAACAACGAATACTATGTACCCGAAGTGTTGATTGCAGCCAGAGCCATGCATGCTGGTTTGGATATCGTCAAACCCTTGTTAGCCGATAGCGGTATGGAGCCGACCGGCAGAGTTGCTATCGGTACTGTAAAGGGAGATTTACACGATATTGGCAAGAATCTGGTAGCTATGATGCTGGAAGGCGCAGGGTTTGAAATCAACGATTTAGGCATCGATGTAACAGCCGATAAGTTTGTCGAGGCAGCCAAGGATGGAAATGTAGATGTGATAGCTATGTCGGCTCTGTTGACGACCACTATGCCCTCCATGGTCGATACTATCAAAGCTCTGGAAGCTGCCGGCCTGCGCGACAAGGTCAAGGTAATGATCGGCGGTGCGCCTGTTACGCAGAATTATGCCGATGAGATCGGCGCCGATGGTTATTCCCCCGATGCAGCCTCTGCTGTTGACAAGGCTAAGGAACTGCTGGGAGTATAATTTTCTCAGATAATATGGAGGATAGCGTGTCCGGAAAGATATCTTTCCGGACACGCTGGAGTCCGGCTTAATAACCGGCTTAAATCCCAACCTTCAAACGGACTTAAACACTGAACAACCGCCCCCAACCCTCCTGACTCCTGGCTCCTGGCTCCTAAACCTTCAAACGCACTTAAATACTGAACAACCCACCCCAACCCTCCCGTCTCTCAGGCATTACTTTGGCATATATTTTGCCGCCCGTATCTGCCACAAAAGCGGTTATACATGCTTTTAAAGACTGATGGGAGGTATGGGTTATGGTTTTCAGAAGATTGAGAGAGGTATACATGATATTGGCTCTCTTTGTATGTCTGCAATCAAGTATGCACCCATTGCTGTCGTACGCTGCTGCAGGCAATTCGGCAGCTTTATTCGCTGAAGGCAAGACGGCTATAGCCCTGCCGGTTGATTATAGCGGCAGTCAGCCGAATCTGACAGAGAAAACCGCATTGGCTCTGGTACGGAATTATGCTGTCGTGCATGCGCCGGATAATATTATAAGGCTGCGTGACAGCAGTGAAAAAGCGCTCTTTGAAGCTAGGAAAGCCGGCGCAGATAGTTTGATCCTTGCAGAGATACTGCGCTGCAGCAAGGATGCATCCAAGACGGTCACCCTGGAAGTAGCCCTTTTTGCTCTGGATGTCAAAAGCGGCAATATAAAGGCTGCTTCCTTCAGTGCCGGCAGGTGCAAGGCGCGTCCCGGTGGCTCATCTTCAATTAACGGGCAGATCGATGATGCCTTGGATAGGGCCGTTCGAGCAGCGCTTTCCGAGCTTGGCAAAGGCCTGATAAGTAGTGGTAAGGTGGAGGCTTGCCAAGGTGGAAATTACAAATTGAGTCTGCAATCTTCGCTAAAGGAAGGGATAAAGGTAGCCTCCTTTAATGGTGCTCATATCACCGGCATAATGAAGATTAAAAGTGTCGGCAAGCAGGATATAACAGCTGAACGGGAGATCTCATTTTCTTCTCCTCAGCAGGGAGATGCCGTTCTGATTCAGACAGGTGATGTATCCGTTGTAAAGAATAAATCGAAGAAATCCGGATGGATTATCGGTGCATTGGCAATTCTGGGAGTGGCAGCTTTATCTGGTAATGGCGGCGGTGGCAAGGCTGTGCCGGCAGAGGAATTAGTCATCAGTGCTGTTCCCGGCAATGGTGTTGTTCATCTCAGCTGGACATTATCGTCACAAAATCCAAATGCCTACGTCATATATCGTAAAGTTGTTACGGCCGCCAGCGCCGGCATTATCAAAGAGAGGGAAGGCGGTATGGTTTTAAGAGCGAGCGGTAATTCTCCGGCTCGAATTAAAGGGCAACAAGAGAGTTATTCAGCCGGTAGGGCTTCAACAGATAAGCAGGGCTTTGAACGGTTGCAACAGGTTGAAGGCAACATAAATTCTTACAGTGATTATTCAGTGAACAATGGAAATGTATATGAATACGGTGTTTCCTATATCAAAAATGGAGTTGAGAGCCGGCTGTGCGTTTGCAGTAACAGCGTTTGCCCTGATGGAACTCTGCCTCTTGTTACTATAACGGCAGGGCCTTCTCACAATTCGGTTATTGATTACAGTAACGTTACCTTTACCTGGCAGGGTGAAGATGCTGTTACCCCTCCTGACAGGCTACGCTTTGCTTTCAGTTTGGATAGCAATCTGCCGGACAATTATGCAGCCGACAGATCGGCAAGTTATATAAATTTGGCCGATGGCACACATGTTTTCAAGATAAGAGCTATCGATGAAGCAGGCAATATAGGTGAAACGGTCACTCGCTCCTTCACAGTTGCCGCTGTCAGTCAAGCAAAATACCCGGAGGTTACAATACAATCGGTAACTCCTAATCCGACAGCCGGCAGTCAGACCGTAACTGTAAGAGCCAGGGCACTTGCTTTTGACACAGCGCAGATTGCGGCAGGGTACGCTATTGCGGATAATCCTCTTGCAAGCAATTCCAGCTGGACAGGATTATCTGTAAGCCTTCAGGGCGATGGGAGCTATCTACTTGAGGGTAATTACAGTGTGAGCGCTTTATCGGAGGGCTTGCACAGTATCTATGTGCGTGCCGTAGATAGTCGTCAACTCTGTACAACGAGCCAGCCTTTCTCTTTCCAGGTCAGTGAGGCAGCTCCTTCACCGGTTCAACTGGTGCCCGATAATGCTTTGAGATCGGCTATCCTGGCAAAACAGGGATTGCCCGCGGAGCATGAACTGACCATTGCCGATCTTCAGAATATGAGCGGAGAGTTGCAGGCGTATAATAGAGGCATAACAAATCTTGAAGGGATACAGTATTGCACGGGGTTGAGCCGGCTGATCATTTACTCTAACAGCATAACAGATATCACCCAGCTTCAAGGCCTGTCAGGCATTGGAACGCTTGATCTCGGTGATAATATGATTGTAGATATCAGTGCTCTGCAAAATCTGTCTGCGATCAAAACATTGAGTCTGGAAAACAATAGCGTTACCGATATCAGTCCGTTGATAGCCAATCCCGGTTTGGCAAGCGGTGACAGCTTGTATCTCAAGGGCAATCCTCTCGATTTCAATGGAGTGGATACCCCTGCAAGGATAGCGGTTAATACATTACGCAGCCGGGGAGTTGCAGTTGATACCGGGCTGGGGAGCATCAGCGGAACAATTACAGACCTGAGCGGCATAAGAGGGTATACCAGGGTAGCTGCTTTTAGAGTAGAAGGTTTCAATGCTCAGAATCCGGGATTACCGGTCAACGGCATAGTAGATCCACCGGCGTCCGGTGAGTTTGATCTCAGGGATTTACCGGATGGCAACTACTATGTGGGAGCCTTTGTGGATATTGATAACGACGGTTTCTTCGAGTCGGGTGACGGGGAGCCGGGAGCCTGGTACGGCGGCGATATCGACCCGACAGCACTGAATGTCTCCGCCGTTTCCTCTCCCTCAGGCATATTCATTCTCATACCGGCACCGTAAGCCGGCAAGAGCGATTAGGAATAGATTGTGAAGCTCAAAAGGGGCTGCATTTGCGGCCCCTTTTGTATGCATAGTTATTTTAATAAGCTTATAAACGAGTCAGCAATTTGCTACTATTCTCTTCAGGCGCTAAAATATGAGCTATAAATAAATTGTTTATAACAAATGGAGGAGAGGCTATGACCGAGAAGCAAAAGAATAATCATATAAACGAAGAGGCTGGAGAGGAGATGGGATTACCTGCTGATATTTTTGACTATCTGCGCTGGACAGCCGGTATGTTGAATGCCATGGCCTGGCAGAAGCTGGGTTTGATAGTAGATCCTCAAACCGGTAACGCGATCAAGGATCTTACGCAGGCCAAGATTGCTATCGATACGGTAGCCTTTATCTTCGAGCAGCTTAAGCCGGTTATGGCGGATGAAGAACGCCGAGCATTTGAGGGAGCGATAAACGATCTGAGAGCCAACTTTATTCAGCAGAGCGGGAGCTGAGCTCTTGATTACTGAGATTATCGTGGTCAATCCTGACCGGCCTGAAGAATATGCTATAGCAAGGGCTGCAGAAGTGCTGAGGCAGGGCGGTCTGGTTGCTTTCCCTACGGAGACTGTTTATGCTTTGGGCGCAGCTGCCTTTAATTTACGGGCATTGGATAGGCTTTACCAGGTTAAAGGGCGCCCCAGACAACGCCCATTGATAATGGGCCTGGACAGCGCATCCTGGATGTATCGCCTGGCTATAGATATTCCTGAAACCGCTGTAAATCTGGCTGATGTCTTCTGGCCGGGACCGCTCACACTTGTTCTTAAGAGATCCGGTATGGTGCCGAATATGGTAGCTGCAGGTGGCGAAACGGTAGCTATGCGTGTGCCCGGTTTGGCATCGGTGCGCCGGCTTGTGGCTGCATTGGGTATGCCGGTGGTGATACCCAGCGCCAATTTTGCCGGTGAACCCAGCTCGCATGATGCCGCCGGCGTATTATCCTTCTTTGATGGCAGAATAGAGATGGTGCTTGACGGCGGGCGCTGTGGGTCCGGTATAGAAACGACCTTGCTGGATATGACGAGCCGACCGCCTCGTCTTTTGCGTTGCGGGGCTATTGTGGAAGAGGACTTGCTCGGTTATATCCCTAATTTGGAGGCCCATAAGTGAGAGGAAGCAAGATAAGCCGAATGCTACATGATTTACCGCAGGGCGGCTTCACTCTTTTGGAAGTAGTTATTACTATAGGAGTAATTGCTATTTTAAGTATTGTAAGCTTCAAAATAAGTTCAATCGCTGCAGAAGTATCGCTAAAATCAGCTGAGCGTTTGCTGATAGACGAGTTGCGCATGGCAAGAGAATGCTCGCTGGACGGTAGCGGTATCTGCTACGGGATATCTTTTGATTCTTCATATTCGGATAGATTCTGGCGGATAAAAAAGAGCGGTATGGCTGTCGCAGACTTAAAAGAGATAGCTCTTCCAGCAGGCGTAAAGCTCTCTCCATATAATTCAACTTCCATGACTAGCTTTTCCGGAGATCGTGTATACTTTAACTCCCGTGGATCTCCATCCGTGGCTGGTTCGATAGTAATTTCTGTTAGGCGTAAGGTTGCCAGGATAGCTCTGGTGCTTGATACCGGCCGCGTGGAATCAAAGCGAAAGGGCTGGTAAAATAAAAAATCTGAGTTTGCGCTCGGATATAGGGGTCAACTCTTTACACTTGACAAAACATTCTCTCAGAGCCGCCAACTGTTTATGCCATCCAACGGCGGCCTGAAACTGCTCAGATGATATGACTGTTAGCATATAGGGCGCCAACCCCGGGGAAGCCACCCATAGCCTTATCCCATATCACATTCCCTGCTTGATCAGGTATCTGTTTTTTCAGATTTTAAATTAAAAAGGTTTCTTTGCAGGAATTCTTGCGCAAATGTCGAATAAATTGGAGTATAGTGGGGTAAAGTGGGGGAAGGTAGAATAAATTGCTTAAGGGTGAATATCATCATAGCCTTGATGATAAAGGAAGGGTTTTTATACCCTCCAAGCTTCGCTCCTTTTTAGGAGAGACTTTTGTTCTCACCAGGGGGCTTGATGGCTGCCTTTCTATTTATCCCCAGGATGAATGGCAAATAATTGTTGAGAAAGCGAGAGGGCTTAAGCTGACGGATCCCAAGGCCCGTCTCTTTAAAAGAGTCATCTTCTCACGTGCTGTGGATTGCAATGTAGATAAGCAGGGCAGGATAGCTATTCCGCAGAACCTGCGTGAACATGCCGCTATAGATAGAGATGTAGCTATAGTAGGTGTTGGAGAACGCCTGGAAGTATGGAGTGAGGAGCGCTGGTCTGGATATCAAAGCGAGATCAGCGATGATTACATAGCTGAGCAATTGGAAGGTCTGGATTTCTGATTATCAGGGCATATCTTGGGGGAGATGGCTTGATGATGCTGCAAAACTGGGGGAGGCCGGATATGTTAAGTGTAATAAAGGGTAAGCGCATGCCAGAATCACGTTGTTGTATGGTGAACAACGGAAAAAATGACAGATTCAACGGGCTGTTCTGGTATCTTCTTGATATCAATCGCGGCCTGGAAGAGACGGAATTTCCAGAGCGTTATAAAAAGGCTGCCGCTAGATAGCATAAACTCTTAAATTGGCGGCAATTATTACAGCTGATCCAAAGTAATGTACGCAGAGACACAGGACCATGAGAAAGCAGATAACTGCCTCTCTGCAGCCCGTGTCTTTGCCGTCTAAGGCGGAAACGTACGATGAAGCATATCACCGTCATGCTCAAGGAGGCTGTAGAGCATATGGCTCCGGTCTCAGAGGGCATATACCTTGACGCTACTCTTGGCGGAGGAGGCCATGCGGAGGCTATACTTGAAGCATCGTCGCCAAAGGGGCGTCTGATAGGTCTGGACCAGGATGATATGGCGATAGAGGAATCCGGGCGTCGCCTGAAAAGGTTTGGTGACCGGGTAACCATCATTAGAGAGAATTTCAGACATATGGCCGGAGTGCTTCGGCAATTGCAGATTGAAAAAGTCGATGGAATACTTATGGATCTGGGACTCTCGAGCTTTCAATTGGAGAGCGAAGAGAGAGCTTTCTCTTTCAAGAGTCCGGCGCCGCTGGATATGCGTATGGACAGGCGCGGGCAATTGACTGCCGCGGAGATAGTGGCTACGGCTTCGAAGGATGATCTGGTCAGAATACTTAGGCTTTACGGCGAAGAACATCAAGCCCCTCGTATTGCCGGAGCCATTATCAAATCCAGGCAGGAGGGCATTATAAGGAGTGCTGCTGATCTAGCGGAAGTGATAAGTCGGGCAGTTTCTCCGTCCAGGCGCAGGGGCCGTATTCATCCGGCCACCAAAAGCTTCCAGGCTCTGCGTATAGCTGTGAATGTCGAGCTGGAGAGCCTGACGGAGGCTCTTGACAGCGGCATTCACTTACTCAGGACGGGAGGGCGAATGGTGGCCATTTCTTTCCATTCGCTTGAAGATAGAATAGTCAAGCATCGTTATCGGGAATGGACGGTTGGATGTATCTGTAGCCCTCGTATACCGATATGCGTATGCGGCCATAAGCCGCTGGCAAGGCTTGTTAATAAAAAGCCGATATTGCCGTCGGCTGAAGAGATATCGGCAAATCCAAGATCGAGGAGTGCCAAACTCAGAGCCATCGAACGTTTATAAGCGTCTTTTGGCGATTGTAAGCGTGAAAGTAAAGATTGGAGTAATAAGCCTGAGCGTAACCGCTAACAGGCTTCAGCCAAAAAAGCTAGTTATGGGGGGAGATTAACATGGCTTTATCATCTACTATGGATCGTAAAAATTCATACGGCCAGGCGAAAAACAGGAAAAACAGGAATAAAGCGGTAGAAAAGCGCAGAGAGGGAGCACCTCTTGATACCAGGGCGGCGTTTACATATATGACGATATTGCTGCTGTTATCATTGCCGGCGTTCATTTACCTTTATCAGAATGCTTGTATTACTCAGAAGGGATATCAAGTTCAGAAGCTCGAAGAACGATTGATAGATCTGTCGCTGGAGAGGGAGCGATTACAGTTGAAGCTGGATGAATTGAGTGCTCCCGAGCGTATAGAGAACATGGCTCAAAGCAGATTAAATATGATCTATCCTGAAAGAGTAGAGTTTATTACTATTAAAGAGCCGGTAGCGGAAACCAAACTGGCATCAGCCGGGCGCCTGGCAGGGGTCTGGAACGGCCTGGTCGATGGCCTGAAAAGCCTGGAGGGTTTACGAGCCAGGCTGACGGAAGTGGAGGCCAGCCAGCCATAAAAGGCCAAGGCTTGCCGCTAAATGATCTTTGCAAATTTATTTAACGGCTGATTCTGACGGAGGAATGGGTAAAGCATGTCCAGATCTTTGACCAGGAGCAGAATAAGAGTCATATCCGGAGCGATGGTTATCCTGCTGGCCTCTCTCCTGGTAAGGCTGGTCTATATACAGATAATACAGCGAGATAAATATAAAAACCTTGCTATGCAGCAGCGTATGCGCAAAGTTGATTTGCCAGCCAGCCGGGGCGGTATATATGATCGTAAGGGAAAGTCTTTAGCGGTCAATATAGCTATGGATTCCGTTTATGCTTCTCCCAATCAGATGAGCGATCGCAGTCAGGTGGCCTCCAAGCTGGCGGCGGTTTTAGATAAAAGCCCCGATGAGATTTTACAATTGCTTGATCCTAAGCGCGGTTTTGTCTGGATACAACGCAAGGCTTCCTTTGATAGAGCTGCAGCTGTTAAGGCTCTGAACCTGGGAACCGTCAATTTGATAAAGGAGTATAAGAGGGCTTATCCGGGGCAGGAGCTGGCATCCAATATTATCGGTTTTGCCGGTCTGGATATGCAGGGTCTTTATGGTCTGGAAGTTCATTTTGATAAATATTTACGGGGTGTTCCCGGATATATGAAGGTGGAGGAGGATGCCATCGGGCGTAATATTCCTTACGGCGTTAGAAAGATAGTTCCTCCCGCAGATGGTCAGGATATTTACCTAACCATCGATTCCGAGTTGCAGCATATTGCAGAGCGTGAATTAAAAAAAGCTGTGAAAAATGCCCGGGCAGCCGGTGGTTGTGCCATTGCCATGGACCCCTGGAGCGGGGATGTGCTGGCTATGGCCAGCTGCCCTACTTACAATCCCAATAACTATGGGAGTTATGATTGTATGGCCTGGTCCAATAGGGCTGTGCAACAGGTTTATGAACCCGGTTCGATCTTTAAGTTGATAACTGCAGCTGCAGCCCTTGAAGAAAAGGTGTATTCGCCTGGTGATACAGTAATAAATTGTAGCGGGACTTTAGGAATAGATCGTCGAACCGTTCATTGTGTCCGACATGGCAATAGCAGCGGTCACGGAAGCGAGAGCGTAAGTGATGTTATCGTTAATTCCTGTAACGTGGGAGCGGCCACTCTGGGCCTCAAGCTCGGCAGTCATTCTCTATATCGCTATATAAGAGAGTTCGGCTTTGGTCAGGTTACCGGCATATCCTTGCCGGGGGAAGAGAGAGGGCTTCTGCAATCTTCTGCTTCCTGGCAGCGTATCAAAACGGCTAATATAGCTTTTGGGCAGGGAATAGGCGTAACTCCGATACAGATGACCAGAGCTGTCTGCGTTCTGGCTAATGGTGGAAAGCTGTATCGCCCTCGCATAGTTCGGAATATTCGAACTCGAGACGGTGTGATCAGCAAGGAATATAAGGTGGAAGACCTCGGGCGAGTGATCTCTCCGGAAACAGCGGCGGCTATGCGCCGGATGATGCAGCGGGTGGTGCTGGAGGGTACCGGCAAGGCTGCCGCTATTGAGGGCTATAGTACCGGAGGTAAAACGGGAACAGCGCAGAAGGTAGGAGCTTATGGTTATGGCGGCGGACGCTATATAGCCTCTTTTGTGGGCCTGGCGCCGGTCGATCATCCGCGGTTGGTGGTTTTAGTAAGTATCGATGAGCCGAAGGGAGCTTATTACGGCGGTGTAATAGCAGCTCCTGCGTTTAAAGAGATAGTGCGCAGCAGCCTTATCAAGCTGGGGGTTCCTCCTGATAAGGGAGATGCCGTGATCAGGGAGGATGCATAAATGAAATTATCGGATATAGCTCGGGCCTGTAAATTAAAACTTCATGGCGCTTCTGATCCTGAGATTACGGAAATAGTCTATGATTCCCGCTCCGTGATACCCGGAGCTCTTTTCTTTTGTTTGCGGGGGAAGAAGAATGATGGACATCATTTCATCGAAGCAGCGCTGAAAGCGGGAGCGGCAGCCATCTGTCTGGAAGAGAGTTCATGCCTGCCAAATGGAGTGCCGGCACTGATAACAGCAGATAGCCGTAAAGTATTGGCTGAAGCGGCAGCTGCTTTTTTTGATAATCCTGCCGCTAAGCTGCGTCTGATAGGAGTTACCGGAACCAACGGCAAGACTACTACCGTTCATCTGATCGATCAGATATTATCGGTATCGGGGCGCAGAAGCGGTCTTTTGGGAACAGCCGGCAACCGCATCGGAGCGGAGAGAGTTCCCGGTTCGCATACCACTCCCGAATCTCTGGATCTGCAGCGCTGGCTGCACAAGGCGCTGACAGCAGGCTTGCAGGATGTTTGCCTGGAGGTTTCATCGCATGCTTTGGATCAGGGCAGAGTGCGGGAATGCTGGTTCGATGTAGTTGCCTTCACCAATTGCACTCAGGATCATCTGGATTATCATGGTAATATGGAAAAATATGCTGCTGCCAAGGCGCTGCTGTTCACTGATTATGCTGTGCAGAGCGCCGCTGCTAAGGGAGCGATCAGAGCAATAATCAATCTTGATGACCATTATGGCCGAGAGATAGCTTTGCAATCCAAAGCCGAGATGCTTGGATATGCTATAGAGAGGCCGGCTGATATAAGAGCCTCTGCTCTACAGCTAAGGGAAAGGTCCAGCATCTTCACTTTGACAACTCCTGATTGGCAGCGAGAGGTGACCTTGCCTCTTATAGGCGGTTTCAATGTTTACAATGCCTTGGCCGCCGCCGCCTCGGCCTTTGCTCTAGGCATTGAGGCTGATATAATAGTCAAGGCTTTGTCCGAAGCCAGATCGGCTCCAGGACGCTTGGAACCGGTAAATGCCGGGCAGCCGTTTACCGTTCTGGTAGATTATGCGCATACTCCGGATGGCCTGAAGAAGGTGCTGTCATCTCTTTCGACCGGGGACGGCGGGCGATTAATCGTGGTATTCGGCTGTGGAGGCGATCGAGATAGAGGCAAGCGTCCTATTATGGGGAAAGTGGCTGCCGGGCTGGCTGATCTGGCGGTGGTAACCTCAGATAACCCGCGTAGTGAAGATCCTGAGGCAATTATCAGAGAGATTCTGCCGGG
Source organism: bacterium UBP13_UBA5359 (assembly GCA_002410925.1). Lineage (GTDB taxonomy): Bacteria > UBP13 > UBA5359 > UBA5359 > UBA5359 > UBA5359. The sequence continues at coordinate 22,479 of DHPR01000036.1, read as the reverse complement.
CATGATTGGGGGCAAGGCGCAATATCTGATCGAGCCCGATAGAGCTGAAGCTATACGCCTGGCACTGCAGACGGCTGAAGCCGGAGATATGGTGCTTATTGCCGGTAAAGGGCATGAAGAGTATCAGATTATCGGCGCAAAGCGTCATTACTTTGACGACAGGAAGACTGCTGTAGATATTCTGCACGGCATTTATGGAGAGTTATAGTGCGAGTTGAGCAATTGCTGATAGCTACCGGAGGAATATTGGCGGCCGGGAGCCCGAATATGGAATTTCACGGCGCCGTGGCGGATTCACGCAATGCAAAGGGCGGAGAGCTGTTTGTAGCTCTGCCCGGCATAAGAAGTGATGGTCATAACTATGTGCAGGCTGCCGTTAAGGCTGGAGCTGCGGCCGTCATGGTATCAAAAGATGTCGGTTTTAATGTCGGTGCGGCTGCTGTGATTAGGGTAGATGATACATTGAAGGCTCTGCAGGCAGCTGCGCTCAGCCATCGCTTGTCATGGTCCGGGAGAGTGGTAGGAATTACCGGCAGCGTCGGTAAGACCGGCACCAGAGAGATTTGCGCCTCCATCCTGTCAGAGCGTTATAATGTTTTAAGAAGTGAAAAGAACTATAATAATGAGATCGGTGTGCCTCTTACTCTTCTGGCTCTGAGCAAAGGAATAGAAGTGGCGGTAATAGAGATGGGCATGAGGGGAAGTGGTGAGATAGCTGCTTTAGCCTGTCTGGCTTGCCCGGAGGTAGGTTTGGTTACGTGTATAGGTGAAACCCATCTCGAGCATCTGGGCTCTGTCGAAAATATAGCTCGCGCCAAAGCGGAACTGGTTCAGGCATTGCCGGCAGATGGAACGGCTGTTTTGCCGGCCGACGATCCATATCTGAATCTGCTCAAAAAAGCATCTTCATCTCGTTGTATCACCTTCGGTTTGGATGCTGCCGCCGATATCAGGGGGGAGAATATATCCGAAGAAGAGAGCGGCATCTCTTTCGATATATGCTCTGATGAAGATTGTGTGAGAGTCTTTATTCCTCTTCCAGGAAGGCATAATGTGCTCAATTCACTGGCAGCTGTGGCTGCGGCCGTGTCTTTAGGGGTGAGCCTTGATGAATGCACGGCAGGACTTGCCGGCCTTAAGGGCTCTTCCATGCGGCTGGAGATGCTGCAAAGCAATGAGGGTTTCAGGATAATAAGCGATGTCTATAATGCCGGCCCTGCTTCAACCAAAGCGGCTATCGATGTCTTATCCGGTATAAAGGCAAAGCGTCGGATTGCTGTTTTGGCTGATATGCTTGAATTAGGCTCGGCTTCAAACAGATTACACAGAGAGATCGGTGCTTATGTAGTGGAAAGAGGAACGGATATCCTTTTTACTTATGGCTCTGAAGCTGCCGAGATAGGGCTTGGTGCTGCGGCTGCAGGCATGAATGAAAGAGAGATATATCATTTCTCCGCTAAAGCAGAGCTGGCTGCAGCTCTGCTGGCTACGGTAGCATCTGATGATGTAGTATTGGTAAAGGGTTCAAGAGGCATGGCTATGGAGGAGATTGTGGGTATTCTTCTCAAACCCGGAGTGCGAAATAACCCAAGCCCATAATTTGGCATTCAAGCAGATAGTTTATAGAGATGAAAGTGCTTGGTATGTGGAAGATGAAGATGGCGTCAACTGAAATAAGGGATACAAAATTAATATGAATGCGGCATGGGGGGCTGCAATAGCCTTTGCTGTTCCTTTATTGTTGGTTCTGCTGCTGGGCAGACCGGTAATAAGTCTGCTTAAGAATGTTAGTGCCGGGCAGATAGTCAGAAAAGACGGCCCCGTTACGCACCTGAGCAAGCAAGGCACTCCGACAATGGGCGGTTTGCTGATAGTTATTGCTGCCACCATCGGTATTCTGCTGAGCAGTCCGGTTAGGCAGAGCTGGCCGGTGCTCTTTGTCCTATGGGGTTATTCCTTGCTCGGCTTTTGGGATGATGCCATTATAGTGCTTAAGCATCGTGCACTGGGATTGAAGGCCAGGCATAAACTATTCTATCAGTTTCTTCTGGCTATACTGGCTGTATTGATTGCTCGGGAGCATGCTTTTGACGGCACGCTTTGGCCGATCTTCTTGTCCGTCCTCTGGATCCTTGCCCTGGTATCTACGGCCAATGCTGTTAATCTTACCGATGGTCTGGACGGTTTGGCGGCCGGAACATTGGTCATATCTTTTGGCGCTTATGCGGTCATCGGCTATATTATTGGAGCCCATGCTCAGTCAGCACAGGCTCTGGCCCTGGCAGGAGGCTGTCTGGGATTTTTAGCTTTCAATCGTCACCCGGCAGCCATATTTATGGGCGATACGGGTTCTCTGGGGCTGGGTGCCGCTCTGGGTATGCTCGGCCTTATGACCGGATCTCCCTGGTTGCTGATAGTGGTAGGAATGGTTTTTGTGATAGAGGCGCTTTCCGTCATATTTCAGGTGTCCTTTTTTAGATTGACGGGAGGACGTCGTTTGTTTAGAATGAGCCCGTTACATCATCATTTTGAATTATCAGGCTTGCCCGAGGCTTGTGTGGTATATCTTTTTTGGGTAGCGGCGCTGATGTGCGGTGTGCTGGGAATAGTAATGGCCGGATAATTCGGCCCCCGGCCTGCAATCCGGCTGCTAGCGAGGCAATAAAATGTCGAAGATGTTTACAGATAAAAAAGTGGCTGTAATAGGCTATGGCCTCAGCGGCAGAGCTGCGGCAGATGCTTTGCTGGAAGCGGGAGCTGTGGTTAATGTGGCTGATAGGCGTTCGCCGGAGGAGCTTGATGCAGGGGCTTTGTCCGTCAAGCATGGTATCAGATTTTTTACCGGAGAGAAGCAGTTATCCGTTCTCACGGATGCCGATTTGGTGATAGCCAGCCCCGGCGTGCCTGTTAATTCTTCCCTGCTTCAAACGGCTATAAATATGGGATTGCCCGTATGGAGTGAGGTAGAATTGGCTTACCGTCTTTGTCGTGCTCCCATAATAGCTGTAACCGGCACTAACGGCAAGACCACTACAGCCACTCTTATAGGAGAGCTTTTACACCATACCGGCCGTGAAACCAGAGTGGCAGGCAATATAGGCCTGCCGCTGACCCTTGGAGCACGAGGTTGCTCGGAAGATGCCTGGGTGGTAGCGGAAATAAGCAGCTTTCAGTTGGAATGGGTTGACCGATTTCGGCCCAAGGTGGCTCTGTTGCTCAATTTGACGCCGGATCATCTGGATCGTCATAAAACGGTGGCGCAGTATGGGGAGATCAAACGGCGTATTTTCAGGCGGCAGGGACCGGAGGATACGGCTATACTCAATGCTGACGATTCAGCGGTCAGAGCTATGGGAGAAGGGTTGAATTCCCGGATACTCTATTTTAGCCGCAGAGAGCGTTTATCCGAGGGCGCCTGCCTGGAAAAGGGAAGGATGGTTATTCGTTTTGGCGGCCGGATCTATGATTTGGGTACTCCTGCAGAGATGAAACTGCGGGGTGCTCATAATGTGGAAAATGTTCTGGCAGCTGCATTGGCGGCTGTGGTGTGCGATTTGGATGAGAATAGTTTGCGGCAGGCAGTGCAATCCTTTTCAGGTGTTGAGCATAGGCTTGAGCCGGTAGCCGTAATTGATGGCGTGGAGTATATAAATGATTCCAAGGGGACCAATCCTGATGCGTCTCGTAAAGCGATAGAGGCTATGGATAAGCCTTTTGTTCTCATTGCGGGAGGCAGTGATAAAGGAACGGATTTTACAGAGTTCGGCAAATTAATTGCTGATACAGTAAGATATCTTGTCCTTGTGGGAGAGACGGCTGATCGCATAGAGAAGAGCGCTGCGGCAGCCGGGCACAGCCGCATTTACAGGGCTCGTACAATGCAAGAGGCTGTCCAGCTCTCGGCACGGCTGGCCAGGCCGGGAGAAGCGGTTTTACTCTCTCCGGCATGCGCCAGTTTCGATATGTTTAGAAATTACGAGGCTCGCGGAGCAGCTTTCAAGAGTGCTGTTGAGGGCCTGTCGATGAATAATATTAAGGAAGGCTGATGATTTTGGCAACCGAGAGAAGAGGCATCGATAGAGCTCTGCTTCTGGTAACCATGCTGCTGACCGTTATCGGGCTGGCAATGATTCTCAGTGCCAGCTATGTCAAAGCTGAAGAGATGACGGGAGATCCCTTCTTCTTCTTCAAAAAGCAGCTCATATGGCTCTTTATCGGCTTTGGTGCATTGCTCTGCGGTATTAATATCGATTACCGAAAGCTTCGCCCTCTGGCCAAGCCCATTCTCTGTGCCGCGATACTTCTTCTGGGGTTTGTTCTGCTGGAAGGCTCGGGTCATAGTGCCAAAGGATCTGCTCGCTGGCTCGGTTTCGGTATGTTGAAATTTCAGCCGTCGGAACTGGCCAAGCTGGCGGTAGCTATCTATTTTGCGTCGGCTATTGCAGATAAACCACGCCTTGTTACCAATCTGCAACGCGGTTTTTTACCGCTGCTGGGAATACTGATGGTGGTCTTTCTCCTGGTGCTCAAGCAGCCTGACCTGGGTACGGGCATCACCATTCTTGTTATCGGTTTCGTTCTTCTGGCAGCAGGAGGCGCCAGGATTAAACATTTGGCCGTGACGACTCTGTCAGCATTGCCGGCCTCTGTATTCGCCTGGCTCTTCATTCTGAAAGGTTATCAAAAGGATAGAGTCCTGACCTTTCTTAATCCTCAATCCGATCCTCAGGGTAAAGGGTATCATATAATTCAATCGCTTATAGCATTAGGATCCGGCGGTTTGCTGGGCGCCGGTTTCGGAAATAGTAAACAGAAATTTCTCTATCTGCCGGAACAGCATACGGATTTTATATTTGCTATTATTGGTGAAGAACTGGGGCTTATAGGAGCGGCAGCAGTGGTATGCCTATTTATATTCTATGCCTGGAGAGGGTATCGTGCCGCCATTAAATCCAGCGATGCTTTTGGAGCGCTGCTGGCCTGTGGATTGACTACCATGGTAATCTGTCAGGCTCTTATTAACATAGGAGTGGTAACCAGCTCCATGCCGGTAACCGGCATACCGTTGCCGTTTATCAGCTATGGAGGATCATCCTTGACTTTGTTGCTTTTTGCAACCGGGTTGCTTTTGAATATATCCAAATCCAGGGGGAGAGTGCAGACAAGTGAAAGTGGTAATCGCCGGAGGAGGAACCGGCGGACATATATATCCGGGGCTGGCAACCGCCGCTGAGCTTAGAAGAAGAGGGACCGGCATTTTCTGGTTTGGAAACGGTGCCGGGCCGGAAAAGCAGCTGGTGCCGCAGGAAGGCTTCGATTTTTTTCCCATCAAGGCGATATCCTTGTCCGGGAGGCCTTCTTTGTGTACCTTCAAAAAAATGGCGCAGCTGGGAGCAGGTCTCTTTGAAGCACTATCCTGTTTGCGGCGTATACGACCTGATCTGGTTATCGGCTTTGGAGGCTATGTCTCTGTGCCGGCAGTGACGGCAGCTATAATGACGAGAGTTCCTGTGCTCCTGGCCGAGCAGAATGTTTTGCCGGGCAAGGTAAATCGTTTCTTTGCTTCCAGAGCGGCTGCAATAGCTCTCTCTTATGAGGAGAGCCTGCAGTATTTAAGGGGCGCCAAAGCGGCGGTAACAGGGAATCCAGTACGCCGGGAGATTATGCTTTGTCGGGAGATGACAACGGAAGAGCGTTGTGAGATTATTACGGAACTGGGGCTTTCGTCCGGTAGAATGACTGTGCTTATCTTTGGTGGAAGCAGCGGGGCTGCCAGTATCAACAGAGCAGCGCTAAATGCTGTACACCTGCTTGGCGATCGCAATGACCTGCAATTTTTACATCTGACCGGTCGTGGCGGGTTTGAATTTGTCAGGGACCATATGCCGAAGACCGGCAGGACGATATACCGTGTCATGCCGTATATGGATGATATGTATAAGGCATTGGCCCTGGCTGATTTGGCTATTTGCAGGGCGGGAGCAACGACCGTGTCGGAACTTGCCTGCTGTGGTTGTCCGGCTATAATGGTGCCATATCCTTATGCAGCGGAGAACCATCAGGAGTATAATGCCCGTTTGTTGGAAAGAGAAGGAGGAGCCCAGATCATACTCGATGATTCTTTGAATGGAGATGACCTGGCCGGCAGGATAGAGATGCTGGCCTGCGATAGACAGGAGTTGGAGCGTATGGGGCAGGCTGTCAGAGCTTTGGCAAAAGATGATGCGGCTGTACGCATCGCCGATCTGGCTGAAAATATAATAGTCTGAAGAAGCAAAGAGGGTATAAATTATATAAACCCGGTATTTTGTTTCATTGCAGGATATCGGGGAAGACCGGAATGAATATGCCGGTCTTGAGAAGGGAGTAGAGATGACAAGAGATGATCGTATACACTTTGTCGGCATAGGCGGTTCCGGAATGAGCGGCATAGCCAAAGTTCTGCTGGAGATGGGTTATCGTGTTTCCGGTTCGGATATCAAGACCTCTGAGGCTATACGCAGATTAAAACGCCTGGGAGCGAAGATATATATGGGGCATGCAGCTGAAAATCTAGGCGATGCCGATATAATAGTCATTTCTTCAGCCATTCCGCAGAGTAATCCGGAATGGGTGGAGGCAAAGCGGCGTCATATCACTGTCATGCAGCGTGCCGAGATGTTGGCCAGGATAATGGAAGAGCATACCGGCATCGCGGTGGCCGGCACGCATGGCAAGACGACGACTACTTCCATGATAGCTCTGCTGTTGGAGCGCTGCCATCAGGATCCTACGGTAATTATCGGTGGAGAATTAAATGATATAGGCGGCAATGCCAAGCTGGGATGCGGTAGAGTAGCTGTAGCTGAAGCCGATGAGAGCGATGGGTCCCTTGTCAACCTCAACCCCGTTATAGCGGTGATCACCAATATAGAGGCGGATCACTTGGATTATTATAAAGGTATAGAGGATATAATTGGAACTTTTCAGCAGTTTATTTCTCGTTTGCCTGAAAATGGCAATGCTATTATCTGTATTGATGATAAGAACGCTGCTTCTCTTATGAAGGAGAATGATCCCCGCTTCATAAGTTACGGTTTCTCTTCGGATGCGGATTTTCAAGCGCGTGAAGCCAGATTCTTCAAGAATCGTTCTATGTTCGAATGCTGGCATCGAGGCAGCCTGTTGAGTGAGGTCAAACTCAACGTGCCGGGCAGGCATAACATTGCCAATGCCCTGGCAGCTCTGGCCGTGGGGGTGTTGCTGGAGTTGCCATTTAAAGATATGGCCTCTGCCTTAGCCTGCTTTAGAGGCGTTCAAAGAAGATTTCATGTCAAAGGCAGCATTAATGATATAACGGTCGTAGATGACTATGCTCATCATCCGTCCGAGATAAAAGCTACTTTGCAGGCGGCCAGAGAGGGTTGGAAACATAGGCTGGTGGTGGCTTTTCAGCCGCATCGCTATAGCCGGACAAAGCTCTTGTGTAACGACTTTGGACAAGCCTTCAATGATGCTGATGTGGTTATTGTTACTGATATTTACTCCGCAGGCGAAGCGCCGATAGATGGCATCAGTGCTCGTAACGTAGCCGATCTCGTAAGTCGTCACAACCCTGGTAAGGATATACGTTATCTGCCCTCGCAGGTGGATGTGCTTAACGCCCTGGAAGAGATGGTAGAGCCTGGTGATATGGTGTTTACCATGGGTGCCGGCGATATATGGCTGCTGGGAGAGGAATTGGTAAAGTATCTCAAGGCACATACCGGCGAAGAGGAGGTATTGGCGGTAGTTCGCTAACGAAGATGTTCAATCCTTCTAAATATGGTTTCAAAGGCAAGGTCTTATATAAAGAATCTCTGTCTGCTTATCTAACCATGCGTGTAGGCGGCCCGGCAGCTCTTTTCTGTGAACCGGAGAGCGAGAATGACCTGGCCCTGCTGCTGCGCCTTCTCAGAGAAGAAGAAGTAGCTGTTGCCATTATCGGCGGCGGTTCAAACCTTCTGGCGCTTGATGAAGGTTACGAGGGTTGCGTGATTCATATTGGAAGCAACCTGGCAAACTTTATAACAAAAGGAACATCTATTAATGCCGAAGCCGGCCTTTTGTTATCCAGGTTGGTTTCGATTGCAGCAGCGCGAGGTCTGTCGGGTCTGGAATTTGCTGTTGGAATATGTGGCAGCTTGGGAGGGGCCATAGTTATGAATGCCGGCACGTCACATGGAAATCTCGGTTCGCTTATACGAAGAGTCAGGTCTGTTGATCTTGATGGCAGTTGTCGTGTCTGGGAGCATGATGATCTTATTTTTGATTATCGCTACAGCAGCTTTCAAGATATTAATGTGATAATCACCGGCGCAGAGCTCGAGCTGATGGAGGGCGATAGAGCAGAAATCATGAAAGCCATCGAGCACCTTAGAGCCGGGCGCAAGGCAACGCAGCCGATGGGATATCCATGTGCCGGCAGCATTTTTAAGAATCCCCCCGGCGATTATGCCGGCCGTCTGCTGGAAATGGTCGGGCTTAAAGGTTTACGCATAGGCGGCGCTGCCGTTTCCGAGGTGCACGCCAATTTTATTATTAATACGGGCGAAGCGACAGCTGCTGATATTACATCTCTGATGCAGGAGATGTCCCGCCGGGTCTGTGAACGCTTTGACATTATTTTAGAGCCTGAGATAAGGTTTATTGGAGGTTGATATGAAGGTATTGGTTGTAGGTTCCGGTGGCAGGGAGCACGCTCTTGCTTGGAAAATAGCTGCCAGCCCACGAGTTGAAAAGGTTTACGCTGCTCCCGGCAATGCCGGCATATGTTCTGTAGCCGAGTGTTTGCCGATAAAATCCGATGATATCGAGGCCATTGTTAAATTCTCTGTCGACAAAGATATCGATCTGGTAGTGATTGGTCCCGAGGCACCCCTGGTATGTGGTCTGGTGGATGCTCTCAGCCAATCCGGTATCAAAGCCTTTGGCCCGACAGCTAAAGCCGCTCTTCTTGAGGGCAGCAAGATATTTGCCAAGGAGATAATGACGCGCTGTGGCGTTCCCACAGCGGCTTATCGCAGCTTCGATCAGCCGGAAGAGGCAGCCGCTTGGGTAGAAGCTATGGGTGCTCCGTTAGTTATCAAAGCTGACGGCCTGGCTGCCGGCAAGGGCGTAATAATTGCCAAAACCTCTGCTGACGCTTACAGGGCCATCGACGATATATTGATAAAGAGTGTTTTCGGCTCTGCCGGGCGGCGAGTGCTGATAGAGGAGATGCTGGATGGCGAAGAAGCCTCATTGATGGCCTTTTGCGACGGCAGGGATGTTGTACTGATGGATGCCGCCCAGGATTATAAGCGTGTTTCCGATGGAGATGCCGGCCCCAACACCGGCGGTATGGGCTGCTATTCTCCGGTTGCACCGGTAACGCCTCTAATTCGGGAGATGGCCTTAAAGAACATCTTTTGTCCGGTGGTTGCCGAGATGGCTTCTATGGGCGTACCTTTCAAGGGTGTGCTCTATGCCGGATTGATGCTGACGGCTGACGGACCTATGGTGCTGGAATTCAATGTGCGCTTTGGAGATCCCGAAACTCAGGTGATTCTGCCGCGGCTGGAAGGCGATTTGGTGGATATTATGGAAGCCTGTGCAGACGGTAAGCTGGACAATATATCGCTGCAGTGGAGCGAGCGTAAGGCAGTTAGCGTCGTTATGGCTTCGGGAGGCTATCCATCCGCATACAGCACTGGCTATCACATAACGGGATTGGAGGATGTCGCCAAACTCGATGACGTAACGGTATTTCATGCCGGAACCGCTCTTGTTGACAGTAATACGGTAACCGCAGGAGGACGCGTTCTTAATGTTACCGCTTTAGGCGATTGCTTCTGCGGAGCAGCGGCCAGGGCTTATGAGGCTGTCAATGCTATATCATTCAAAAATGCGCACTGGCGATCCGATATCGCCAAGCGGGCTATAGATAGGGAGGTTTACCAATGAGTGTCAGAGCAGGCATAATCATGGGCAGCGATTCCGATCTTTCGGTAATGCGGGAGGCGGCGCTTGTTTTGGAGGAGTTGGGTGTGGAATGTGAGGTGGAGATACTCTCCGCTCACCGTACTCCCGAGGCAGCGGCCGAGTACGCCAAAAATGCTGCCGGTCGAGGTCTGGCCGTTATTATTGCCGGCGCCGGGGGCGCAGCCCATCTGGCAGGAGTTATGGCCGCTTTTACCGAGCTGCCGATCATCGGCGTACCCATTAAGACCGCCGCCCTAGGCGGAGTGGATTCTCTCTACTCCATCGTCCAGATGCCGGCCGGCATACCGGTGGGCACTATGGCTATCAACGGTGCTCGCAACGCCGGCATCTACGCCGCCCAGATTCTAGCCCTCTCCGATGAAGAGCTGAAAGCGCGCTTTATTGATTTTCGCCATCGTATGTCCGCCAAAGTGTTGGAAAAGAACGTCGCTCTGCAGAAGAAAGGCTGGCGAGAGTAGATCATTATATATAATCTTTCTTCCGGCAAATAGAATTAAATGCTATAACCTGACTTTTACAGTTAAAAAGTAAAAGAGCCCGTAGTTGTTGAAACCATGGGCTTTCTCCGGATATGATCATATTTGAATTTCGTTATGCTACAGCGCTATCTTCTTCAAGAGCTTATTAAATGCCTCTTGCCGAAGATAGGTGTTGCAGCAATCCGTGTCGGACATATGCTGTATTGCTTTGTAGCCTAGCGCAATTTCATCTCCGTTTGAAAATACCGGCGTGTCCACCGGTTGGCTTTTCTTGTTGTGGATCTTCTGGAAGGCAATCGCCCGCCGGCATCGTCCAGGTGGATGGTGCCATCTTTTAAAATCTGGCGTGTTGCAGCACTCGGTACTCTTACGATTTGCTCGGCTGATAACGCCTTTTCTCTCATACGATGTTGAATGATCCGGATGATGAGAAATGCAACAAAGCAGATCAGGAAATGGGCACGGATATGCTCATTATATAGAAGAAGCGTAAATCCGGGACTTATTCACCATACAGACCGGAGCAGCCAGTATGCCTGTGAGGAGTATAGAAAGATGGTAAACGGTGGTATGATATCTTCGATGAGCCGTAAAGGCAATTGTTGGGATAACGCAGTAGCGGAAAGCTTTTTTGCCAGCCTTAAGAAAGAGTTAGTGCATCATGCCGATTACCGTAGCCGCGAGGAAGCCAAGCAGGATATCTTTTGGTATATAGAGAGCTTCTACAATCGTAATCGCCGACATAGCACGCTGGGTTATCTAACTCCGGCAGAATACAGCGACACAAGGATCGTTATTGCTGATTGATTTTGCCTCCACTAAATCGGGTATACTCTATGCACTACCCCGTTTGTAAGGCCGAACGCAACCCCGGGGTGTGCATTTGCTTTTTCAAATCAGTTTTATATTTTAATGAGGCCTTCAATTATTATTGACAGACCTAGCCTTAGTGCTATAATAAAAGACAACGGTGACAATAATAAGGACAACAGGTGACAACTATCCATGACAAAGGCTATCACAATTAAAGACATTGCCAAAGATGCTGGAGTATGTATTAAGACGGTATCTAGAGTAATAAACAACTACCCGCATGTCAGTGAGGATATAAGAAAACGGGTCTGGCAATCTGTGGATGCCTTTGGATATATACCGAACGAAATGGGTAAGCGACTTGCGTTACGTAAGAACGGTCATCCTGTGCGTATTGGAGATATAGGCTGTATCCTTTTTTCAAACTATGAAAAGTATTCCGAACCATACACTGCTGAGATATTGGATGAGTTGGATAGAGTTCTGCTTAAAATGGGTATCCGTAATCATTTTACTTATACGTTGGATGAACTTGCCGACCGGAGCCTTTTTATCAATACAGTGAATCCTAACGTTATTGGCGGATGTTTGCTGATTGGCTTGAGTGACCAACATATGGCTGAGATCGACAAAATAAGAAAAAAGGTGAAGTGTCTTGTTCTTCTCGGTCGTATAAAAAACAATACTGTTTCTTGCGTTCATCCTGATGGTTTCATGGGCGGATTTTTAGCTACCAATTATTTGATAAATATGGGGCATAGGCGAATAGGCTGTATCGTAGGATATCTGGAAAAGCATTCTGACACTAAATTGAGGTTTAATGGCTATAAAAAAGCGTTGGAAGAGGCAGGCATCCCTTACGATGAGGCTCTGGTAAAAGAGGGTAAGTTCAGTATCGAAGAGGCAGTAAAGGCAACGGATTCTCTTTTGAAGATGGATACATTGCCTACCGCCATTTACAGCGTTTCTGATCCCATGTCCATCGGTGTTTATAAAGCGATCCAGAAAAAGGGATTACAGATACCTCGTGATATCTCTGTAATCAGTTTTGATAATATCAACCTGGCCCCACATCTTTATCCTGCGTTGACAACTATCGGAATGGATAAGAAAGAGATGGTAAAAATGGCTTTGCAAGTGCTGATAAGTGAGATGGAAGGGAAGGGAACGCCTGGAATAAAGATAACCTTTCCGGTTGAACTGATAGAGAGACAATCATGTCGGAAGCTGGCATAAGGGGGCAAACTAAGCGGGTAAGAGTTAGAGGTGTGCTTTAGTTTTTAAAGATATTCTGAGGAAAATGAATAGGAGGCTGGGCAAATGGTAAGTATTAGAAACCAAGAAGGATTCACATTAATAGAATTACTAGTAGTTATTGCGATAATAGCTATATTAAGTGCTATTCTTTTTCCGGTTTTTAGTAAGGCTAGAGAGAAAGCCAGGCAGACGACTTGCGCGAGTAATCTAAAACAATTGGGCTTGGCAATGGATATGTATGTTCAGGATTATGACGAGTTTTTCCCCCCCGCGGCTTTTGGCTTCGATAGTTCATGGAGTGACTTGATCAAGCCTTATTATAAAAATGTATCGTTATTACTTTGCCCATCTGACAGCAGCGGTTGGCCAGGCCCGGGTCAAGGTGACGACCGATCTTACTCTATTAATGCTGGTGACCAATATAACAGTGTTAACGGGGTAAGTTGGGCTCCTGACGGAGATCCCGCCCATGCGGGTTCAGCGTCTCTTGGTGATGTACACTCACCAACGGAAACCGTTTTGCTATTAGAGTTTTTCGCATACTATAACAACGGTACAAACAGCGCTTCTGCCGGATATGAAGGTTACGATATGTCGTGCCGCAATCCTCATGGCGATGGAAGCAATTTTCTCTTTTGTGATGGTCATGTATCATGGAAGAAAACAGGCGCATTGACTGTTGAAAATTACAGGCGCTGAATTGTAGAGTAAACGGAAATTTCTAGATGGGGGATATAGCCGATGTTGAAGAAGCTTTTGGGTGGTGTATTCGTATTTTGTGTGCTGTCATTACAGCTGATTTCTCAGGGACAATGCGAAAATAACCTAACGTTCTATAACTCATTTGAAAACGGGTTGAAAGAAGAACGGCCTTTGGGAACTTCTTCCTTGATCAGTACTGACAACGCTTTTGCGCTAGAGGAAGGCATAGCCGGCAAGGCATTAATTGTGGGCATAGAGAATGATAAGAAGGGTTTGAGTTATGAATATAGCGCAGAGGGCAATATTGATCTGAAGGAAGGTACGGTTGCCTTTTGGGTAAAGCCTTTGGATTGGAACGGAAATGATAAGTATTTTCACCACTTTTTTGGTGCTCGTGGTGCGGACAGTATGTTGGTTATTTATAAGTATATTGAAAGTGACAAATTGTTTTTTTTATTAGGTCCTCGGAGTGGACAGTGGACAATTGCATATTCCAGTGTAGCTGAGTGGAACCCCGGGGAGTGGCATTTTGTTGCATGCAGCTGGAAAGACAGAACGATGAAGTTATACGTTGACGGGGAACTGGTAGATACTAAAGACATCGGAACTTTGGCGACAACACCTTTTACTTCATTCTTTATAGGAGGGGACAAACCCGAACTGTGGGGCACTAATCCTCAAGGGAAAACGCTTATGGATGAGGTTAAAATCTATGGTGTGGCTTTGGATGCCGCTAAAATAACGGAAATGTGGAAAGAGCTACGTCCCTCTTCAAACGCTAAGAATTTACCGTTGCTCTCTGTGGGTAAAGCGAATAATATGCCTGCTCTTGACGGCAAAATCTGTGATGATGAATATACTTTCAGGGTGGGGGGGTTCATCGATATAAGGACGGGAAATTACAACTCTGATCAAGCTGTATGTTTTTTGTCTTATGATACAAGCAATCTGTATCTGGGGATACAATCATCGGTTTTCAGTCCACCTGTTGCTAACGTCAGAGACAAAGATAATGTTAACATCTGGAAGGATGACGCCGTTGAAATCTTTTTAATACCGCCAAAAACTAATTTTTCCAGATTATAGTTAACTCTGCGGGTGCTGTTTATGATGCAAAAAATAGCAATCCCAATTGGAACATGGAGGGACGGTGTGTAAGTAATATTAAAAACAACATGTGGACAGTGGAGATGTCTATCCCTTTTGCTGCCTTAGGTGTAGCTCCTCCTGTGGCAGAAGAAACATGGCGATTTAATATATGTCGTTCTTACGCCTCTCTAGAAAGATATACCGCGATATCCCCTGTTAGGAATAGTTATCTTGATAATGATAATTTCGGTTTTTTGAAGTTTAGGGAGAGTCCTTTATATATGAACATAGGCAGTCCCGGAGATTTAAATCGGGGTGACCTTGATATGGAACTTGCGGTAACTAATGCGAGCGCAGGCAATGAAAATGTTCATGTGTCTGTTGCTTTGGAAAATGACAAGGGAAACGTGTTAAATTACAGTAAGGACTTGTTTCTTAAGAGCAATGATAAGATAAGGCTTCCCCTACAGAAAAAAGGCTTTAACGGGTGGGGTAAATTATCTATAGCGATAAGTACAGACCGTCAAGGTATTCTTTTTAATCGCCTGCTGCCTTTTTCTACAGAGGCGCCCTTCAAATATAACTACTTATACACAATTCCTGAAAAGGGGATGGTAATGCTGGGGGTGCATCAAAGGGACCTTACTTTGTCCGGCCAGCATTACCCGATACGTGTGCGTATGTTTGATAGTGGAGGAACTCCTGTCCTGGAAGAATTCTTCAAATCGGATAAGCATGATGACGAAATAGGGGTTGATACTGTGAAGTTGGCTTTGGGAAGCTATAAAATAGAGATTGCTTTTCTGGAGCCTGAAAACAAAAATGTCTTGTCGTCTTTTCAAGAGAATTGGACCAAATTTGCTTTCCCTTCGCCCTGGCAAAAGAACGGGATAGGAACCGAGCAGAGTGTGCCAGCTCCCTGGACACAGATCAAGCTGATTGATGGCAACAACGTTAGATGCTGGGGACGGGAATACCGATTCAAAGATAGTATTCTGCCGTCACAAATAATATCTCAGGGCAAGGAAATGTTTACGTCTCCTTGTCGCTTGGATGCGATTGTAGGTGGACAGGTTACGCGCTTATCCAATGCCAGAACAAGCGTAATCAAAAATATGGGAAGCAAGGTTATTCTCAGAGGTAAAGGGAATCTCGGAAATATAGAGGTTTCATCTGAAATACTCTTAGAATACGATGGGTTCGTATGGATAAATTTGCGATTCGTGCCTAGGGAGACGACAAATTTAGCTAATCTGATTCTTACCCTTCCCTTACGTAGGGAATATGCCGGATTGATAAATTGTGGCGATTATTCATTAAGGGGGACAGGGCTGCTGCCGGATAATGGCTGGAAAAAGAACCTGAAGGAAAAGCCCGTATTTTGGATCGGCAACGAAGAAGTGGGGCTGCAGTGGTTTGCTGAGAACCTTAAGGGGTGGCATTTGGATGATTATGGAAATAGCCTGGAAATTACTCCTGGAGATATTACTGTAGCAGCAAAAATAAACATCGTTGATAGACCATTGTTGCTGAAGGAACCTTTGGAGATTTCCTTCGGCCTCCAGGCTACACCGGTTAAGCCTAGGCCTCAGAATTGGCGTAAGTGGAAAATCGGAGATGATTATATTAAAGGTTCTAATGTTGCTTTATGGTTTTCTGATTGGAGCATTTGGTTTAATTATCCGGTATTCAAGAATATTAAAGAGATCGAGCGCTTAAGAGATGTAGAAGCGAAAGGCCTTCAGGTAACACCTTATCTGGCGTTGTCTGCAGTATCTCCATTCTCACCCGAATTCAAATATGAGGGAGAAAAATGGCGAATCCTTCCTCAAGCAAGAGCACCAAAGTACCATCCTGATGAAGGCGAGCCGGTAGGTTGGACGCTTGCTTTGGCATGTGCAAATTCCAGCGAATACAGAGATTTTTACTTATGGAAGCTGACCCAAGCCTTTAAAGATCATAAGTTCCAAGGGTTATATTTTGATTACGGAGTGCCGCTGTTCTGTCAAAGCCTGAAACACGGATGCGGTTGGGTAGATAATAATGGCAATATTAACGCCAGTTACAATATTCTTGGAACGAGAGAATTGCTCAAGCGTATTTACATAATGGCGAAGGGATATAGAAAAGACGCCCTTATTGCGTGTCACTGCTCCGGGGAGATAGTAATGCCGGTTCATTCTTTCACGGATATATTAGTGGATGGCGAAAACTTTACGGAAGCGGTAGGCAAACAAGGAAACTATTTTGATATTCTTACACTTGATAAATTTCGAGCGGAATATGCGTCGCTGGGCTGGGGGCCGATACCGGTTTGTCTAAGTGAGCTTATAAGAGGCACAACTATATTTAGCCCGGACAGATCGTCTGTTTGGGCCGGCCCGGATGCTATCAAGCCAAACAAGCATCTATTAGGTTTAATCATGGTTAACGATGGTAAGTTTTGGGCTGGGGGGCCGGCAGCCTCTATAAAGCCTTGGCTGTCGGTATGGGAAGCCGGAGATGATTTTGGGCTATGGGATGATAAGATTGAATTTTTCGGTTACTGGAACAACTCACAATACGTGCGAGTCATGAGCCCCCAATCGAAAAACAGGGTGATTTCGGCATACAGGCGAACCGATTCAGGCAGAGTGATGCTCGTTTTGTTCAACGACACAGATGAAGATGTTAGGTTGGATGTTTGGGTTAATCGCAAAGGGTTGCTTGGAAATAACGCCGGTAGCTTTACGGATGCGATTACGAAAGAGCAGTTCCGCCTTAGCAGCGACGATAGAGTTATGGTGCCGGTAAGCGCTCGTGATGTGCGCTTCTTAACGACAACAAAATAACGAACAAAGCTATAACGGTACACTTTAAAAACGATTGCAGTTGGAGGGGAATAGTGTCTATTCAAGATGACTCTGTCAAATTAGTTGATGAAAATGGTCATTGGCTTGTTTACACTGATGTCGATAAGACAGTGCTGGTTGATGGAGATAGGTCGCGGCAGTTGATTTATAGGTCTGCCGAATTGGGAAGCATCGCTTTTGGTCTCGATCCGAATTTACGTTACTTTTATTGCGATGAAGGTGTAACGCCGGATGGCACACCTTTGGCCGGTGCTTTGCATACGGATGGCTGCTTTTGCGGCCAAGGCTCTTTGAGTATCTTCAGCGTGGTTGATGCTCAGCCGGGGTGGGGTGTTTACACGGATTCTCCGGATGCATTATGGAAAATAGTTCGCGTAGGTGACGACTTGCGGCTAATTCTCCAAACATCTGAGGCTTGTTTGTATGCCTATCAGGGAAATGAGCCCGACTGGACAAGGCATCTTTTCCCTTTTCATAATTTGCCTGAGGCTGATTCGGTAACAAAGCATGTCTTTATCAGGGGGCTACTTGACTATTTTGGCGGCACCAGAAGAGGAAAGGATGGCGTAATATTCCAACGCCCAAGTACCAACGACGGCTATGGGGAAGACGGCATCCCCGATGCATATTTCCAATTCCTGGGTTCTTATCCATATATCTCCGACCAGCGGCGTGGCTTCTGGAAAGAACAAATAGATTGGCTTGGAGAGCATATGCGTTTTGATGGGTGTATACCCTGGGGCGGATGCCAATCGGGCATACCATACTACCATATATGGAACAACGATAATTATGGTCTTTTTTTCGACGCTAATGGATTATGGCTTGATATGGTATATCGTATGTGGAAATGGGGCGATATTGCGCCGGATATAGCTCTGGTCATCCGGGCTGCTGATTTCTATTTGCATTATATGACGGATGACGGGCTTGTAGCTGCTGAAAGTAAGATGAAAGGATGTGAGTGGGCGGATCTTTTAGTAAACGGCTGGCATTCTTCGTTAATCAATATTCTGGCATATCGCGGATTATATGTAACGGCTGAAATGCTGGAATACTATGGTTCTACCGAATTGGCCGGCCGCTATTTGGGCATTGCAACAAGGTTGCGTGGAGCCATGAACAGAAATGTAACCGAAGGTGGACTATGGAACTGTAACGGCTATATCGACTGGCGGGATATTGAAGGAAACATACACCCTCATTACCGGATAGATACACATATGCTGTCCGTAATTTTCGGTGTTTCCACAGCAGAGCAGATGAATGAAATATGGCAAGCTTTTGTTGATCATCCGTTCAGGGAGAGTACTATCCCTGCGCCGTATCTTCTTTACGGTTCATGGCTTGAGCCGGTAAACGATATGCTGGAGGATTGTACCGCGTGGCATGGTGGCAGGGATACGATGATCGGCAGATGTGGCGCGACGCTGATCGCCGCATTGCAGATGGCCGGCAAAAAGGATATGGCTGAGAGATATCTATCGTGTCTAGTGAATATAATCGCTGCTTCTCCTGCTGTATACGAAACGTACACTGTAGAAGGCATACCTTCTGGAGCAAAGTCATATATAGAGCATGCATTGGCGCCTTTGATAGCTGTAACTTTATCAGAGAAGTAAGTATCCAATAAACGCAAAGTTATTATCAGGAACGTGAGAAGATAATCTATGAGTGCGCCAGGAGAAGCTTGTGAGGCTCTTGTCGGTGAAAGTTCGGATTGGGAAAGCCTAATCAGCAGCTCAACACTGAATTCCGTGCACCGAAACAATTGACTCTACCTCTCAAGAATAAACAAATCAAGAATAAACAAACAAGGGGGAAAAAGTGAAATGCCCACTCTACCTACTCTACAAAACAGCATATTGAAGATAACGTCAGATACGGTGGGAGTGATATCCGTTCTTGACAAAAGGACGGGGAAAACATGGTTTGCCGGCGATCACTCAATCATAATTAGATGCTTTAATGTAAATGAGGACAGATTGAAAGAGGTTTTCCTTCCTGCTGGACAGGGCTGTTATGTGAAGAAAAGAGATTCCGATGCTAAGGTCGAGATGATTTACAGATGTTCAGAAACAGGGATAATCTTCCATATAGAGTATACGCTTTCCGGCAATGAAGTGGATATTCGTATCCCTACTTGCAAAATTGGGGAGACAGATCCGAATTTTCGTTTGCTCAGCATAGTGCCGTTGGCAATGTTCGGTTATACGCCCACCGGGCAACCCGGTTATATGTTATTGCCGAATTACAGCGGTGTAATATGCCGTTTCGATAAGTGCGCCGCCAAAAAACACGGCAATCTTGTTTATAACCACCAAAGCCAATGGGAAGATTTTGTGGCTATGCCTGTTTGGGGCGTTGTTAATGACGATTCAGCCTTTATCGGGATAATAACCAGTGGGGAATTCGATACAGAGATTATTACCGAACTGAATCAGGGAGTGAAGAGAAGTAATTCCGTCTACCCTTGTTTCCATTATCGCTATGGAAAGGCTGATAAGATAGACGAAGTTAATCGCGTTGCCCGCTACTGTTTTTTGACAGGAAAAGATGCCAATTATGCTGGTATGGCTAGGGCATACAGAGATTATCTGATAACAAGTAAAAACATTAAGTTGCTCAAAGACAGATTATCGAACAATCCGGACCTGGATTATTCTCTGCGTGCCTATGACTTTATAAAGATTTTCTGTGCCAGTAAAAAGCCTTCGCATGGCGGCAGAGAGGAACTTGAGATATACACGACTTTTCAGGAAGCTGAAAGAATGCTGGATAGTTTTAAAAATGTTGGTATCGATAAAGCGTCTATTATTTTGGTTGGGTGGAACAGCGAAGGACATGACGGCAAATATCCGACCAGATTTCCGGTGGAGCCTTGTTTGGGGGGAGAGGACGGGCTTAGGAAACTGGTAGAGCATGCTAAAAGCTTAAACTATCAAATCACTTTGCATGATAATTATGCAGATGCATACGAAGGCGCTCCAGATTGGAATCCGGATGATATATGCAGGGATAGAGACGGATGGCTGATTCGTGGTGGCGTTTGGGCCGGAGGGCAATCGTACATCATCTGTCCAGAAAAAGGATTGAAGTTTGCACAAAGGGATTTACCAAAAATAAAAAAGTTAGGGATAAGCGGCTTCTATTATCTTGATGCTATGGTACAACCTCCGCGTATTTGTTTCGATAAAGAACACTTACACTCTGCTGGCCGAAGGGCATATGCTGAAGGTGTAAGGAAGATAGCTTCTGCGGCAAGGGATGTATTTGGAAGCTGTGTTATCGAAAATAATATGGATTTCATGTCGGACATTATCGACGGCGTTGCACAAACACGAGTGGCGACAAATCAGTTTATGATAAAGAATAAATTTGTGAAAGACTATGTTGATGAACACGTGCCTTTCTACCAAATTGTTTATCATGGTATAATCCGATACCATCTGTATGATGCTGGAAGTGCTGAATATGGCGATCAACGAGAAGGGCTTCTTCGCGAAATAGAATACGGGGCATTACCAAGGGTAGCGCTGACTTACAGGCAGCATCAGGAGTTTGGTGATTCGTATCTGGAACGGTTATCGGATATGAGTAAACAGTATGAAACGCTGTGTAAGGAACTAGGGTATCTCCAGCTCGAGTTGATTGAGAATCACCGCAAGATTGCTGATAGCATTTTCGAAACGACTTACTCCAATGGGACCGGAATAATCGTGGATTATGATAAAGGCAATTATAATATTATCAAGTAGCGTCTGAGGAGGCTAGGAATCTTGAAAAAAAGCATATTGATGTTGATACTACTGCTATGCATTGATCTGTTTAGCGGGTGCGGTTCTCAGAGGAAAAAAGAGATAAAGGTTATGTGGTGGGGGGATGTCTATAACGCTGCCTTCGGGCAGAAGCTGATAGATGCCTACAATGCCACCAACCCCGAGGTGCCGGCGAAGCTGATAACCACCCAGGGAGGTGATTATGTACAGAAGCTGCTGACCATGGCGGCTGCCAATACTATGCCGGATGTAGCCCTGATGATCACCAGGGATGTCCACAATATGGGTATGCGAGGCGCCTTGATGGATCTGAGGAAGTGGACATCCGGGTCGGACTTTCAGAAGACACGAAAGGCCATGTGGCCAGATATAATGAATGCCGTTACGGCTGACAACAAGGTGTACGCTGTTCCTATCTGGACCTGGACTCCGGGAATATACTACAATAAGGATCTGTTCGACAAAGCTGGGGTGCCTTATCCCTCAAATGATTGGACCTGGCAGGATTTTGCCGATACCGCTATCAGGCTTACTAAGAAGGAGAATGGGCGCAAGGTGCAGTTTGGGGTAGTCTATGATTTGAATCCGACCAGTAATATGGTTATGTCCTATATTTACAGCCACGGCGGGCGCATATACAGCCGGGACATGAAGAAGAGCGGTATGAACGATCCGGTTACGTTGGCAGCCTACAAGGCTTTAGCAGATCTGAAGCTGAAAAAGGGAGTGGCTCCGACTGAGATTGAAACGGCTGGGCTGCAGACCGGTGGTATGCTTGCCGACCCCTTTCAGGCCGGCAAGGTAGCCATGCGTATCTCGGGGCGTGATGCAATAGATGTGCTTACCCAGGGAGGCATATCCTTCCGCTGGGGAGTGGCGCCTATGCCCCGGGGTCCCAAGGGAACTTTCTGCTTTACCATGTTATCAAACTTGGCTATTTCCGCCATGACAAAATATCCTGAAGAGGCATGGAAGTTCGTTTCCTTTGTCGTCAGCTCCGAAGGACAACGTCTAATAACGGCGGAGCGTTCCGATGTCACCGTAATCAAAGCCATGACAGAGGATGATGTCTTTGTCAGCTACAAAGGGCGGCCTGCGGTCAATCTTGTCTTCCGGGAGATGCTCAAGGATGCTGTGCCGCTTCCTTTTGTTCCAGGCAGCAATGAATGGGAAAAATACGCCGGCGATTGTTTTCAATTGGTAGAGATCGGACAGCTGGCCGTGGAAGAAGCCTGCCGGCAGATTGCCCGTAACTACGATAAAAATGTCGGCGCCAAAGTAAAATAAGTTGATGTCGATTATCCCGGTTAAACGATTATCTTCAACTCCTGCCTTTATAAGGGCAGGAGTTTTTATATTTACGGCGAAATTTATATAAAAGTAAATAAACATAATAAACCTTAATGGTGAGAATTTATTATTCGGAGGTTGGTCAAAGTGATTAAAGTAGGAATTATAGGTTGTGGGGGCATAGCGCGGCAGCATGTGACCGGTTATACCGATAGC
>DHPR01000027.1:65201-77675 GCA_002410925.1 bacterium UBP13_UBA5359 | reverse complement strand
GGAAATAATGTAGTGATATAATAAATATAGCATTTATATTTCTCTTATACAACTATAGCGAGATAATCGATGTCAATAACATAGTTTGACAAGCTCATGTCATTGGTGATAAAATCATCGAAGCGGCGTTGTCATGCGCCGTTTCTGCCGCTCAGGGAGGGTTTTAAGGCTTTTGCCACCCTTATTCCTGGCGAGCCTGCGGTAAGGGAGTTAATTTAATGTACGCAGTTATTGAGACCGGCGGTAAGCAATTCAAAGTTGCTGAAGGCGATATCCTCAGAGTGGAGAAGCTGGATGGCGATAAGGGAAGCTCAATAGAATTCGATAAAATTCTATTGCTTGAGCAGGATGGACAGGTCCGGATTGGCCGCCCTTATGTCGAGGGGGTTAAGGTTACGGCTAAGGTGTTGGCTCAGGACAAGGCCCGTAAAATCATTGTTTTCAAGTATATGCCTAAGAAGCATTACAAGAAGAAAAGCGGACACAGACAGCCGTTTACTGAAATAAAGATTGAAAGCATTATAGCTTGAGGGGAGTGACGGCAAATGGCACATAAAAAAGGTGTAGGTAGTTCCAGGAACGGCCGGGATAGCAATTCTCACCGGCTGGGCGTAAAGAGTTCCGATGGAAAGATAATAAAGGCCGGTGCAATTATTGTCCGCCAAAGAGGAACAAGAATAAAGCCCGGTCTTAATGTCGGCCTGGGCAGGGATGATACCCTCTTTGCTACGGCAGATGGCAAGGTGAGCTTCACCACCAGTGGCAAGAACGGCAAAACGGTGAGTGTTATTACTGAAGCCGCCGGTGTTTAAGAGAATGAAAAAGCCCAGGCACTTTAGAGGTGCCTGGGCTTTTTTATTATCAGGAGGAGAAGACGATGTTCGTTGATAAGGCTACTATCGTCGTTAGAGGCGGTAACGGGGGGAACGGCGTCGTCAGCTTTCGCAGAGAGAAATATATTCCTAAAGGTGGTCCGGACGGTGGCGACGGCGGCAATGGCGGCAGTATCAAGGTCGTGGCCGATAGGAATCTGCGCACCCTAATGGATTTTCGTTATCGACGAGAATATACTGCTGAAAGAGGATATCACGGGCAGGGGGCCAACAAGCATGGGCGTGACGGTAAGGATATGTCCATAATCGTACCTGTAGGCACTATTGTTCGAGATAGAGATAGCGGGGAGCAGATAGCCGATTTAACCACGCATGGCCAGGAAGCTATATTGGCTAGAGGAGGTCTTGGCGGAAGGGGCAATGCACGTTTTACCACATCTACAAGGCAGGTGCCCCGTTTTGCCGAAAAGGGCGAGCCTGGACAGGAGCGCCGTTTGGATATGGAATTAAAGCTGTTAGCTGATGTCGGTCTTATCGGTTACCCCAATGCCGGCAAATCTACTCTTATATCGCGTATATCCGCGGCTAAGCCTAAAATAGCGGCATATCCCTTTACGACGCTAGTGCCTAATTTAGGTGTGGTAAGAGTTCCTGATGGACGCAGTTTTGTAGTGGCCGATATTCCCGGTCTGATAATTGGCGCTCATCGTGGCGAGGGGCTGGGGTTCGAATTTCTACGGCATGTGGAGAGAACTCGTTTGCTCCTTCATCTTCTGGATTTCAGTGCTTTTCATGAGGGACGTGATCCGAAGGAGGATCTGGCTGCCATCAATAATGAATTGCGTCTTTACAATCCTCATCTATCCAGGCTG
This sequence comes from bacterium UBP13_UBA5359, assembly GCA_002410925.1. GTDB lineage: Bacteria > UBP13 > UBA5359 > UBA5359 > UBA5359 > UBA5359. Next base: position 75,970 of record DHPR01000027.1, on the reverse strand, counting down.
CCCCAGATACTGGTAGCCAATAAGCTGGATATTACGGAGGCCAGGCAGCTCTTCGAGGAACAGAAAAGCAGCCTGGAGGCTGAAGGATGGGAGGTTTGGCCGATATCGGCCGCAACAGGCAAAGGAATAGAGGCGCTGATTTACAGAGTAGCCGATCTGCTTGATGATCTGAATGCGGCTGCCGAGCCTGAGCTTGCAGTGGAGGATGAAGTCAGAGTCATTACGCCGCTGGCACAAAGCAGCTTTGATATAGAGCGCCTGAAAGATGGAACATTTGTTGTGAGTGGAGAGAAGATAGAACGTCTGGCCGTTATGACCGATATGGAGAACGATGAGGCGGTGGATCGTTTCCAGCGCATTCTGATAAAGATGGGAGTAATAGCTGCATTAGAAAAGCTGGGTGTTCAAGAGGGCGACGATATCCGCATCGGTAACGTAGAGTTTACTTACGAAATTTGAGTTGGGGCAGAGATGTCGAATATGAAAAACAAGGATAATAAAGATAAGAGAGCCGAGATCAGGCGAAGATGGACAAATGCCAGACGGCTTGTTATCAAGGTCGGTTCTAATACTCTGACCGGCGGAGGCGGCAAGCTCGATCAGGATTATATCCATGCTCTGGCAGGGTTTATCTGCGGTTTGCGCCGCCGGGGCAGCGATGTTCTGCTGGTAACTTCCGGAGCTGTTAGGGTGGGGCAGGAACTGATGGGGATGGAAGATAAGCCGAGCACCATTCCGGACAAGCAGGCGGCTGCCGCCGTAGGACAGAGCGAACTGATGAATATTTATGCGCAGGCGTTCGGTCGATACGGACAGACGGTAGCCCAGATACTGCTGACGCGCGGCGACATGGCTGACCGGCGCCGTTATCTTAATGCCAGAAATGCGCTTACTTCACTATTTGCGGCAGGTGTTTTGCCTATTGCCAATGAGAACGATACCGTAGCTGTAGAAGAGATACGCTTTGGTGACAACGATACATTGGCAGCTTTGCTGGCCGGACTGTGCCAGGCAGATCTGTTGCTGAATCTTTCCGATGTAGACGGTATGCATACAGCTGATCCCCGGCATGATTCCAAAGCCCGGCGCATTGAAGTGGTGGAGCGGCTTACGCCGGAGATAGAAAGGGCGGCAACCGGAGCGGGAAGCACAGCGGGTACCGGCGGTATGACGACAAAACTGGCGGCAGCCCGTATTTGTATGAACTCCGGTATAGTTATGGTTATAGCTGCAGGCCGTGAGTTGGACAGGTTGGCCTCTTTTGCAAAAGAAGAGAGCTTTCCGGGTACGGTATTTTTGCCGCGGCGAAGCACTTTAACCGGACGCAAACGCTGGCTGGCTTTCAGCCGTTATCCCAAGGGAAAGCTGGAGATAAATGATGGTGCCGTCAAGGCGCTTACCATTGGCGGAGGAAGTCTTTTGCCCGTCGGCATGGTAGGTGTGAATGGTGAATTTGCTGCCGGTGATCTGGTGGGCATAATTGATGCTCAGGGGCGGGAAGTTGCTCGTGGTCTGAGTAATTACTCTTCCAGCGAGGCCCGCGTTATAGCCGGCCGCCATGGCGATGAGATTGAAAAGTTGCTGGGGCATGCTTCATACGATGAAATCGTGCATCGTGACAACATGGTAATCACAGGAGGATGATCTATGCATAGCGAAGTCAGAATTAAGGCCGGCGCTGCCAAAGAGGCCGCCACGGTGCTGGGAACGGTTTCTACTGCCGTTAAGAATGCAGCATTGCAGGCTATCGCTGATGCCTTGCGCCGGGAAACGGCACAAATACTTGAGGCAAACAGGCTGGATATGGAGGCGGCCGGGGCAAAAGGTCTCTCAGGAGCATTTATCGAACGTTTGATGCTTGATGAATCACGGGTGGAATCCATGTCTCGCGGCCTGGAGGAGCTTATCGGTCTGGCTGACCCTGTGGGAGAGGTTGTTGATGGCAGGCGCCTGCCCAACGGTCTGGAGATAGTAAAGGTCAGAGTTCCGCTGGGAGTGGTAGGCATTATCTACGAATCCCGGCCAAATGTCACCGTAGATGCAGCCGGACTCTGTCTGAAGGCTGGAAACGCCGTTATTCTTCGGGGCGGCTCGGAAGCTATAAACTCCAACAAGGCCCTGGTCGGCATAGCCACGGCGGCGGCAGTGGAGGCTGGTGTGCCGAAGAAAGCTCTTCAGCTTATTGAGACTACCAACAGGGCTGCAGCAGAAGAGATGATGGGGCTCGCCGGCTATATTGATGTTCTGATCCCCAGAGGCGGGGCCGGCTTGATAAGAACGGTGATCGAGAAAGCCAAAGTGCCTGTTATAGAAACCGGCGTCGGCAATTGTCATACCTATGTTGATGCAGCTGCCGATCTGAATATGGCTGCCAGGATAGCTTTCAATGCCAAGGTGCAGCGTCCCGGTGTCTGCAACGCTATGGAGACACTGCTCATTCATCGTAGCATAGCCGATATATTTCTGCCGGATATGTGCCATAGCTTTCGTCAGGCGGGTATTGAGATACGTGGCGATGAAACGGTATGCGCTCTATGCAAAGAGGCGGTTCCGGCTACCGAGGAGGATTGGTATACTGAGTATCTGGCGCTCACCTTATCTATAAAGGTTGTCGATGATCTGAATGAAGCCATTGCTCATATCAGAAAATACGGCAGCGGTCATTCCGAAGCAATTGTAACCGGTAATCTGGCTGCCGCCAGGCGGTTTACTCGAGAAATCGATGCCGCTGCTGTTTACATCAACGCTTCTACCCGGTTTACCGATGGGAGCGAGTTCGGGCTTGGCGCAGAGATAGGCATCAGTACGCAAAAACTTCATGCCCGCGGTCCTATGGGCCTGCAAGCGCTGACCAGCAGCAAGTTCATCATTGCGGGAGAAGGGCAAATACGTGGTGCTTGCCCTGAAGAAGGAGTTCGCCCTTCGGTAAAGAAATAAATAGTATATCGATCAATATGCGTCATGGGGGGAGCTTATGTCTGAAGAAGCTGGAGAGTCGCGCGCAGGTTTTATTCTGGAGATTTGCATACTGCTTGTGGCAATAACCGCAGTTGTCGTTTTGCGTGTCTACTTCTTTCAATCATCTGAGATTATATCCCAGTCTATGTCTCCGACATTCAATGTCGGAGACAGGTTTATCTATTTGCGCACACAAGGGGTATATCAGCCTCAGAGAGGCGATGTTGTCAGCATCCAATATGATGATACTCTTATGACCGGCGAAGAGCTGGTAAAGCGTGTTGTAGGTCTGCCTGGCGAAGAGATAGGCATTTACAACGGACATGTATATATCAGCGGCAAGAGACTGGAAGAACCTTATCTGAAAGAGCCTATGATCGGCGATGCGGTAGCTTACCGTATCCCGGACGGAACGATTTTTGTTATGGGAGATAACCGCAACAATAGCGAGGACAGTCGCGTTTGGGGGCCGATACCTCTTGCTTCGGTGTTGGGTAGAGCCAAACTTCTTTTTTGGCCTTTATCCAGGTTCAGGGTGCTGTGACAGCCGTCTGTAAACCGTGATTTTGGAGGCCCGATATGAGACGTTTGATATTAATAATAGCTCTGGTATCGATAGTCATCTCCGCCTTTATCAGTTATCAGTTGGCAGTTGAAAGGGCTGGTGAGCCCATGAAGCCGCCTGTCAGGGCAAGGCCTGCCGGAGAGGTAGAGATTTACTTTACCAGGTGGGATAACCAGACAGGCAAGGGAAGCCTGGCACCGGTCAAACGAACTCTGAATCCTGGTGAAGAGGCGCTGCCTGCTGCCATGAAGGATCTCCTGGAAGGGCCGACCTCTGCAGAGAGTACGGCAGGCCTGGTAAGCAATATACCGGAAGGAACCTGGTTGTTGGATTTCAGTCAGGAAGAGGGTGTAGCCTATCTGAATTTCAACCAGACCGTGGAAAGCGGCGGCGGATCAGCTTCGATTGGTTCCAGATTGGCTCAGATAGTCTATACGGCTACAGCTATAAAAGGTGTGGATGCCGTTAGAATCATGATTGACGGCAAGGAGCGGCAGACTTTTGGCGGCGAGGGTTTTATCATCGATCATCCTCTGAGAAGAGCAGATGTGCCCAAGGAGTTTTGATCTCTGATAAAAATCCCGAGCATATCATGATTCAAAGCCTGATAGGGGGTCGACTCTTCGCACTTGACAAAACTATGGTGTACCCCAAAATTCGGACAGTGAGCTAAGGGGTATCCTGACTTTTACAGTAAAGCGGAAGCAAAGGCAGCCGGCAGCCCGGTAAACAAGCGGGTTACCGGTTTTTTATTAGGGTTCCTTCGCTATGGTAGAATATAAGCGTATTGTACTATAACGGATAATGATAGGTAACTAAAAAGCGAATAAAATTTGACAAATAATCCGGAAAGACTCTGATTATGGGTCTATCAGCCGTTCCGGTGCCGAGCAACTACTGTAAAACTATGGAGCATAAAAACAACCGAATAGGGCTACCCGGTTGCACTTATTTTCCCAATGCCTTAATATGTATTGGGGCTTGATAATATGATGGCACGAATGAATGATAAAGGACAGGTATATGCCATCATCTCTTCTGATGAAGGCTGGAGAGATCTTTTGTTGTATCTGCTGGACGCCGGGATAAGGCTCTTTCAGTTGAGAAGCAAGAATTCCTCCGATAGAGAGATATTGACCGTAGCCTCTGCCATGGCGCGGTTGTGTCATGATAACGATGCCTTGCTGTTGGTCAATGACCGTTTTGATATCGCCTATCTAGCTGAAGCCGATGGCGTTCACCTTGGTAATGAGGATTTGCCTCCTAAAGATGTAAGACGGTGCTGGCCCGGTGCTGTTATAGGTGTGACTGTCCGCAATCCTAAGGCTGCAGCGTCGGCTGCCGTTGCCGGTGCAGATTATCTGGGTGTAGGGCCGGTTTACGCATCGCCGAATAAGCCTCATTTGCCGGTAATAGGCTTAGAGGGGCTGTCCGCGATAACCGAGGCTGTGGATCTGCCTGTAGTGGCTATAGGAGGCATTACTCCGGACAGGGTGCCGCAGGTTCTGGCCTGCGGAGCAATAGCGGCTGCTATGATATCGGGACTAAAGGAGATTTTAAAATGTTAAGATCGATAATCGGTTTGCTGGTGGGAATGTTTCTCTTGTGCTGGAGGCTTTCTTTCTTTCCAGATCCGGCACCCCAATACATTGCTCTGTTCTGGGGGGCTTTCTTCGCTTCATATATCGGGCGCAATTGGTTTCTGGGACCGTTGCTGCTTTTGATAACGCTGATTATTTCTCCCAGCCAGCAGATATCCTCTTGCAAGCAACTGTTGGCCGGCGCGGTGGATAACAGAATGTCGATTATAATTATGGGCATAGTTTTTCCGTTAGTTATATCCCTGATCGGTGGATTGATTGGCTATGCAATGGCCAGGTGGAGAAAGAGAGCAGCTCGTTATGCAGATGAATGAAACAAAAGGGATTGAACCCTTCTTTGAAGAATAAGAGAAATAAGAAAAAGAGGATGTAATTATGGCTGAAGTCATTATTGATAGAGAGAGATGCAAGGGATGTTTGCTTTGCGTCTCTTTCTGCCCTAAACAGCTTTTTACCTTGTCTGATAAACTTAATTCATCGGGCTATTATCCGGTGAAAATAAAAGAGATGAAAGAGTGCAGCGGCTGCGCTGTCTGTGCCACTGTGTGCCCGGATGTAGCTATAACGGCTGTTGATCGATAAGGAGAAAATTCGATTATGAAAAAAAAGCAGGTTTTGATGAAAGGCAATGAGGCTATGGCTGAGGGCGCTATTATGGCTGGGTGCCGATATTTTTTTGGTTATCCCATAACTCCTCAAAATGAAGTGCCTGCCCATATGGCTGCCTATATGCCTCGTGCAGGCGGCGTTTTTATTCAAGCTGAGAGTGAACTGGCTGCTATAAATATGGTTTATGGCGCTGCCGGTGCAGGGGCCAGAGTTATGACGTCCTCTTCAAGCCCGGGCATATCTCTAAAGCAGGAGGGAATATCTTATTTGGTAGGAGCTGAATTACCCTGCGTCATTGCCAACATTATGCGTGGGGGCCCGGGATTGGGAGGCATTCAGCCCAGCCAGTCGGATTATTTTCAAGCCGTCAAAGGCGGAGGGCATGGAGATTATCGTCTTATCGTTCTGGCACCTGATTCCGTTCAGGAGATGGCCGATCTAACCATGCTGGCCTTTGATCTGGCGGATGTATATCGTAATCCCGTAATGATTCTTGGGGATGGTAATCTGGGCCAGATGATGGAGCCGGTAAGCTTTTGCAAATTCAGAAAGCGAAAGCTTCCGCCAAAGGACTGGGCTACCACCGGTACTGCCGGCAGACCCAGGAATATCGTCAAGTCTCTCTATTTGATACCGGAGCAGTTGGAAGCGCATAACCGTAAGCTATATCGAAAGTTCCAGACCATGAAACGTCGTGAAGTTCGCTTTGAGGAGGATATACCGGAGGGGTGTGAACTTCTGCTGACGGCCTTCGGCACTACTGCCAGAATCTGCCGCGATGTGGTGGATAAGTTGCGCCAACGAGGGCATAAGGTCGGTTTGCTTCGTCCTATAACACTTTTCCCTTTTCCGGAAGAGCGGATCAAGGAGGTATCTTCCCGAGTAAAGGCGGTCATGACGGTGGAGATGAATATGGGACAGATGGTGGATGATGTTCGTCTGGCGGTGGAAGGCCGTTGTCCGGTACATTTCTGTGGCCGTACGGGTGGCATGGTTCCTTCGGTGGAAGAGATTGTGCATGAAGCCGGAAAGATACTCAGGGGGATGAAAGAATGAGAGTATTCGAACGTCCGAAAGTGCTCAAAGATAAGGTGTTTCATTACTGTCCCGGCTGTACGCACGGCATTGTTCACCGCCTTGTGGCAGAGATCATCGAAGAGATGGATATTCGGGAGAGAACGGTCGGTGTTTGCCCTGTTGGCTGTGCCGTTCTGGCTTACGATTATTTGGACATTGATATGCAGGAGGCCTCGCACGGGCGAGCACCGGCCGTGGCTACGGGTATCAAGCGTGTTTTGCCTGACAAAGTAGTCTTTACATACCAGGGGGATGGTGATCTGGCAGCTATCGGCATGACGGAAACCGTGCATACGGCCGCCCGCGGAGAACCGCTGACTGTTATATTCATCAATAACGCCATTTATGGCATGACCAACGGCCAGATGGCGCCGACTACTCTTCTTGGCCAGCGTACACAAACTACGCCGTATGGACGAAATGCCGCTAAAGAGGGATATCCTATCAAAGTTTGCGAAATGCTGGCTACCCTTGACGGCCCCTCTTATATAGCCAGAGTATCCGTAGGAAGTTATAAGAGCATACTGAATGCCCGTAAGGTTCTACGGGAGGCTTTTCGTCGTCAGATTGAGGAGAACGCTTATGCTTTGGTGGAAGTGCTCTCTACCTGTCCAACCAATTGGGGTATGAAGCCCAGAGATGCCATGGATTGGATAGAAAATGAGATGCAGGAGACTTTTCCTGTGGGCATATTTAAGGAGTAAGGCTACTATGAAAGACAGGTTGATTATATCCGGCTTCGGCGGCCAGGGCGTAATGCTTCTGGGGCAATTTCTGGCTTATGCGGGTATGCTGGACGGCAAAAGGGTGTCATGGATTCCCTCTTACGGCCCGGAGATGAGGGGAGGGACAGCTTACTGCTCCGTCGTTATAAGCGATACATCCATAGCCTCTCCGGTAGTTTCCCGGCCTGATACGCTTATTGTTATGAACAGCCCTTCATTGGATAGGTTCTTGCCTGCCGTTCGCCGTTACGGTATAGTGGTGGCCAATTCCTCAATGATCGGGCATATACCGAAGCTGGACCGTGATATACATCTGGTCAGTGTACCTGCTCAAAGTATAGCTGAAGAGTTGGGTGCCCCTAAAGCGAGCAATATGGTCATGCTGGGATGTTATCTGGGAATACGTGGCGGTCCGTCCGAAAAAGCTGTGGAAGCTGCTTTGCAAAAGGCTTTTGTTGATGCCGTAAAGCGCCCCGATCTTATACCGATCAACCGCGCAGCTATAGAGCGAGGCAGAGAATTAGCACAGGCAGGTAATGAAAATGATTAATCGTGAAAGACTTATAAGGTCATTTATGGAAATGGTTTCCATAAGCAGCCCGTCTTTTCATGAGCGAAGCTTTGCAGAATATTTGCTGGAACATTTGGCGCCGCTGGGTTTTGAATACTCCTTTGATGATGCCGGCCAAAAGATCGGTGGGAATTGCGGCAACCTCTTGTTGCGTCGGCCTGGTACAGGCAAAAGTTCCCGACCGCTCTTTTTCAATGCTCATATGGATACGGTGGAGCCGGGATATGGTATAGAACCACGCCTGAAAAACGGCTTTATTGTCAGTTCCGGCAAGACAGTTCTGGGTGCCGATGACAAGGCCGGTATAGCTGCCACTCTGGAGGCTGTTCTATCTATGGTGGAGGATAACGAAGATATTCCTCCTCTGGAAATACTTTTCACTGTAGCAGAGGAGCAGAGGCTGCTGGGCGCCAGAAATTTCGATTTGAGCCGCTTGCAAGCCGATTGGGGCTATGCTCTTGATTGCAATGGGCACATCGGTTGTATGATTACCGCTGCGCCTGCGCACAACAGCTATGAGGTAATGATCCGAGGACGGGCTGCACATGCCGGAATAAATCCCGAAGACGGTTTGAATGCCATATCTTTAGCATCGCAGGCTATCAATGCTCTTCAGCTCGGGCGCCTCGACGAAAAGACCACAGCCAATGTCGGGCGCATAGAGGGGGGCGTGGCTACTAATATTGTGCCGGAAAGGGTTATCATCTATGGCGAACTACGCTGTCTCGATGAAGCCAGGCTGGAAACTTTGACGGCTGAGACGGAAGAGATCTTTAAATCTCTCTCTCTGCAGGGGGCAGAGGTAAAATTTGAATGGCGCAAGGATTATCCTTCTTTTTATATTCCCGATACCGCTCTTCCCGTAGAGCTGGCCCGGCGTGCCGCATTGAAATTGGGGCTCAGGCCGGAGACGGTCTCCAGCGGAGGCGGCAGCGATGCCAATTTCTTTAACCGGGGAGGATTTCAAGTTGTAAATCTATCTACGGGAATGGATTGCGTCCACTCTACCTCAGAAAGAATCAAAATCGATGATCTCTATCTTTTAACAGCCCTGGTAAGGCAGATCATGCTGGAGTTTGAGAGCAGGGCTTCATAAATTAAACAGGTCATAATTAACGTGAACAATTAAACCCTGGCCAACGGCCTCCATCTGATATTGCAGTTGCTTGCTGTGATATTCTAGCGGCATGGAAAGCGCTGCTACGCCTTCCCAAGCTTCGAAAAAAGGATATTTTGTGCGATAGTCGAATATATAGTGTAACTATCGTATAGGTTTTAACAGGCATTATAGCGATTATAGGCGGTGTTTATGCGTTAATCGGCGGTTTATACGTATCAGAGGAGGGGTAATAGTGGAGGTATTGAAGGTATCATCCAAATCCAATCCTAATGCCGTAGCAGGTGCATTGGCAGGTGTTCTACGAGAGAGGCAGCAGGCAGAGATGCAGGCCATTGGAGCCGGAGCTATCAATCAGGCAATAAAAGCTGTGGCTATTTGCAGAGGGTTTGTTGCGCCCGGCGGTATAGATTTGATCTGTGTACCGGCGTTCACCGATATAATCATCGATGGTGAAGAGCGAACAGCCATCCGTTTCATTGTGGAACCGCGCTGAGCGGGTTCCCGGAAAAATTAGATAATCATTGATGAAACAAAGCGGCACTCCGCTTTGTTTCATATTAATAGGGATGTTTTATGGATAAAAGAAGGGTTTTTGCTGATTTGCATCTCCATTCCTCTGCCTCCGATGGCCTGCTATCTCCTTCTGAACTGGTAGAGAGGCTAAGTAAATTTGAGCTGGGAGCGATGTCACTGACCGATCATGATACGACTGATGGGTTGAAAGAAGCTCAACAAGCTGCTGAAAAACAGGGAATTATCATGATTCCCGGTATAGAATTGAGCACTGTAATGGAGAGCAAGGAGGCTCATTTTTTGGGTTATAATTTCAGGATGGAGAATAAAGAATTACAACGAGAATTGCAACTATTTCGTTTCTCCAGAGAGAAAAGGTTGGCAGCCATGATAGGCAAATTAAACCGTCTGGGTATTGTTATATCGCATGAACGCATTTGTAAACTGGCAGGAGCAGGAGCGATGGGCAGGCCACATCTGGCCAGAGCCATGGTAGAAGCCGGTTATGCTGATAATGTTGCTGATGCTTTCGACAGATATTTGGGACGAGGCAAGCTTGCTTATGTAGAGAGGTACAGATTGTCACCTGTGCACGCGGTGGAGCTTATACGCAACTCCGGAGGAACGGCCGTGATGGCTCATCCCGGTTTGGCAGATATGGATGAGTATATTTCTACATTTATAAAGGCCGGCCTACAGGGGCTGGAGGTATTCCATCCTGCCCACACACCTGAGCAGGTTAAACGCTATATAGATACGTCTGAGCGCCATGGATTGATTGTTACCGGTGGCAGCGATTGGCATGGCGATACCTGTGCTTGCTATGCTTCTGATTGCTCTTGGGGCCTGGACAGGCAACGCTTTAATATTTTGGCCGATTATCTTGGCCGAAACAGATAGAAAGGCTTAACAGTTAATTAACGAGGCTGCCGGTATTCAAACAGAGCGCAAATCGTTTGGTGGAACATATTATACGAGTCCTGATTAAGCAATGTCAGAGCGCTGTTGAGACTCTCAAATTACCAGAGTT
>DHPR01000027.1:64507-65055 GCA_002410925.1 bacterium UBP13_UBA5359 | reverse complement strand
GGGAACAATAACTATCTGGCTTAGCCAGTTAAGATAAAAAGGTTGGCAAAAATAAACCGGGGGGAAGGTATATGAGCGATATAGTGCGTTTTGGAGTCTCTCTGCCCAGAGAACTCGTGGAAACATTCGATAAGCATATCGATCTTAAGGGGTATACCAGCCGATCTGAGGCCATACGTGACATCATGCGCGCTTATCTGGTAGAACAGAAGTGGGAGACTGGAGAGGGACAGGTTATGGGAACGGTCACCATTGTTTATGATCACCATACCAGAGAGCTGTCCCGTGTTCTGAGCGATATCCAGCATCACAACCATGATGCAATAGTCTGCACTACCCATGTACATCTGGATGAACATAATTGTCTTGAAGTTATCGTTATACGGGGTACGGCAAAACAGGTGCAGCACATTGCGGACAGTCTGATAAGTATTCGTGGCGTTATTCATGGTAAGCTGGTATGTACTACCGGTGGAACATTATGAGAGGCAAAGCTCGTTCTTCTTTAAGATAAAGCAGCGGGCGTTTCGGCTCTGAGAGAGCCGAAA
>DHPR01000027.1:0-64403 GCA_002410925.1 bacterium UBP13_UBA5359 | reverse complement strand
GGAGCCGAAACGCCCGCTGCGGAAGATCGCAAACGCATCTTGGCGTTCAATCAATCAATCAAACGAACTTACTGATATTTTCAGATACTTCGGCGGCAAAACGCCCAATATATTCACGAACGTAATTCAGCAGATCCAGAGTATCGTCCTGAATCAACGGTGTTAGGTCCATGCCGAAATTGAGCATACCACATGCATCCACGGCATGGCTTTGATGGTAGGTCGCATGCGCACGACGGCGCCCCATACTGGCCAGATCGTAGCGCTTGCCGCCGATTATCTGCGAATCGAAGACTCCCAGAACGGATGCAGCAATGTTTTCATGCTTGTCCAGATTAAAGGCCACCTTATCCTCATCGATCATCCAATCCAGGTCACGCCAGACTTCGCAGCCGTAAAGCTTATTCGGCCTTTCATCCTTGGGCAGGCTTCTTATGGCCTGTATAAGTCTGATAGCTGTACAAACGTGCGTGGGGTGTTTATCGGCAGGGTTATGCACATATACCGTTTCCGGCCGTGCGACCTGAAGCAATGCCTTCAGATCATCTATTGCGCCGGGATAGGATGAATCCTTCATTTCGGCGCTTGAATGATCTAGAAAGACGGCAGCTGAATATTCTCCTACATAGGCAGCTTTTTTCTGTTCTTTGCGCCTGATAGTTCTCATCTGCTCATCATTATAATCGGCATAGAAACCGTCGCGCGGACTGCCGGCACCATTAGTGGCTACGACGCCTGTAAACCATTTATCGGATTTTCCGAAGCACTGCAGCACGCCATCCATAGCCATGATCTCAATATCATCCTGATGAGCGGAAACGGCCATGTGCGTAGTTCTTGCCAGGGCGGCGGCGGTGTCAATCCCGTCGGGAACATATATTTCAAATGTCTCTTTATTGAGCTTCATGATTTCCTCCTATTGAATCTCCGGCAGACTGGCTGCAGCTATGGATTGTCCGACGCGTCTGCTCTTCTCATCAGGCAGAGAGATTTTGATCTTATCGGCTATTTCCGGGAAATCGGCCTTTAGCACCCGCTCTGCCTGGGCAAGCATGATATCGCCACCCTTGCCGGTGGTAACACGTCCTAGAATAAGCACTCTGTTAAGATTGTAGAAATCAGCATAATGAGCCAGGGCATAACCCAGCGATGTGCCTATCGTTTCGTAAACCTTTCGGGCCAAGGGATCTTCCTGCTCCATTCTCTCCTGAAGCACTACCAGTTTTTCCGGTAGTTTCAGATTGGAATCAAAGACCATGCCAGCTCCCTCGGCTACTCTGATGGCGCCAACTTGGCAGAAATACTGAACGCCGCATCCAATATCGCCGGACCATTCATCTGCCGGTGCATTCGGCCTGTAATCTATGGGAGCGAAGGCCAGTTCATTAAGCCAGCCGGTGATATTGCCGGCGGCATTGACATATCCGACTGCTTCGCTGGAGCCCATGGCTATACCGAGGACAGGATTCTCTCCCAGTGACATTGAGCCGGCCAGAGCTGTTACCTCTCCATCGTTGACTACTTCCATGGGCACGCCGAGTTCATCACGTATACGCAGGAAAATATTGACGATTTTGGCATCGAATTCATCCTTGGGAATACCTCTATACAAGGAGGCCACGCGCACGCGGTTGTTAATGTAGACTCCGGCTGCACTGCCGCCGACGGCATCCAATCTGGGCAGTTTCTCAGCTGCACGGCGGATGGCAGCCATTATGCCTTGATAATGGTATTCGGGATCGGTAGCATTGCGTGGATCCCAGGGCACTTCTTCACTGTAAACAGGTTCTCCATCAATAACGGCACTGGCTTTTCGGTCGCTGGCTCCCAGATCGAAGCCTACGCGGCAGCCATCTAGATGCCGTCCCAGCGGAATCGATTCTTCATCATCTCCGGGAACATCATCTACGGCGGTCACCTCCACAGTGAAGGGACGTTCATAAACATTGCCCATAAAATTTGCATCAAAGGCTCTGGCACCATCGGCCGAGTAAGTCTTCTTTATATACTCGCCGATATCCGCAGGACCGCCTACGTAAATCTTCCAGCTGCCTCGCTGCCAGAGAAGAAATTTGACTATTCTCTCCACATACGGTAGATTAGCCTGTGCGTAAGGCGAATCGGATTTAAAAACCGAGGTGGAGTAGGTAGAGATGGAACCGTCGGCTCTCTCCAAGGCTAGCTTTAGGGGAACTCCGCCGCCACTTTCCTTTACCAGTTCGCGGAATTTACGGTTGATCAGGGAAGCCGGTACAAAATCCTGATCCAGAGGTGGTACAAACTTGGGCTTAACCTTAATAATAGCGGATATATCCATTCTTCAATCTGCCTCCTTTTTTATGCCAGAGTTCTATCACGGAACTCCGAATTCTCTATTGAACAGGACTTTTTTTACTCATTAAGAAAAACTTTTATTTCATACTATCACACGCAAAGAAGCTATGCAAGATATCGGCTGTTTTAGGAGTGGCTGAGGCTGTAAATGTGCCCGAATATCCAAATATTTCCACGCTTCACATGCACCGCTGCCACATCGTAGCTTCAAAAAGAACCCGTTTTATGATAAAATCATGATGTAATTTGTAAACTTGTAGGCAGGAAAGCTTGAAAAAGGAATATAGGACAGTCTGTTCTACATTTAATATAGGGAAGGTAATTAAGGTATGGCAGGTCATTCCAAATGGCATAATATAAGATTGAAAAAGGGTAAAATGGATGCCGAAAGAGGCAAAGCATTTACCCGCGTAACCAAAGAGATCATTGTGGCGGCCAGGACAGGAGGCGGCGATCCTGACAGTAATGTCCGGCTGCGCAATGCCATGCTCAAGGCCAGGGAAGTAAATATGCCGGCCGACAATATCAAGCGTGCCATTCAACGTGGAACGGGTGAGCTTGAAGGCGTTACTTACGAGGAGATTTCTTATGAAGGTTACGGTCCGGGGGGGGCAGCTGTTTACATTGAGGCGATGACTGATAATAGAAATCGAACATTACCTGAGATCAGAAATATTTTTTCACGCAGCGGCGGCAATCTGGGTGAGAGCGGCTGCGTAGCCTGGATGTTTGATAGCAAAGGATTGATTCAGATAGATGCTCAAGGCATCGATGAAGATGAACTGCTCATGGCGACGCTCGATGCCGGGGCTGAAGATATTAAGAGTGATGACGACGTTCTTGAAATAGTGACTGCGCCTGAGAATTTGGATGCTGTGCGCACGGCCGTCGAAGAGGCGGGTTACAAACCGACTTCTTCCGAGGTGACTATGATTCCTCAAAATACTATAGCTCTGGCCGGCAAGGAGGCTCAGCAGATGTTGCGCCTTATGGATATGCTGGAGGAGCATGATGATGTCCAGAAGGTTCATTCTAATTTTGACATCCCGGAGGATATTCTTGAGCAGATCGGTTAGGTCAGCGGGATTGCTAGTTGAAAAGGGCAGGAGCGGAGGTCGTTCCTGCTCTTTTTACTATTTATCGGTGGGATTATGATAGTCCTGGGGATAGATCCCGGTACGGCTATAACCGGGTATGCCTTTATCGAAAAGCGAAACCAGTCTTTGTGCGCATTGGATTACGGGGTGATTGTCACTACGGCCGGAGAGGATCCTGCCCGGCGGTTGCAGATTATTTATCGGGAGCTAAGTGCCAGGATTGCTGCTTTTCAACCGCATGAAGCGGCGGTTGAGGAGCTCTTTTTCTGTCGTAATGTGACTACGGCTATCGCTGTGGGGCAGGCTCGAGGCGTGGCTGTTTTGGCGGCTGCCAATGCAGGCTTGCCGGTGGCAGAATATACGCCGCTTCAGGTCAAGCAAGCGGTTGTGGGCTATGGCCGTGCTTCCAAGGAGCAGGTACAATTTATGGTAAAGAGTATTTTGGGGCTGCGGGAAATACCTAAGCCGGATGATGCAGCTGACGCTATGGCGGTGGCGGTTTGCCATATTCACGCAGTGCCTATGAGGGGATTGGGATGATAGCTTATCTGGCAGGAGAATTGCTTGAAGTTAGAGAGAATTACGTTATTATTATAGCTGGCGGGGTAGGCTATCGAGTGGAGTTGCATCCATCGGCTATATCCAGGTTGCCTGCTGTGGGTGAGGAGGTACGCCTTCATATACATACTTGTGTCAGAGCGGATGCCATAACGCTGGTAGGTTTTCTTACCGCAGAAGCCAGGGAGTTTTTTGAACTTCTGCTCGGAGTTTCCGGCGTTGGCCTCAAGGTCGCTCAGATGCTGATCTCTTCTAATACGCTGGGACGCCTTAAGGCCGCTATCGCTACGGGTGAGGTGGCGACTCTAGTTAAGGCGCAGGGAGTGGGCCGAAAGACGGCTGAACGTATTGTAGTGGATTTAAAGGATAAGATCAAAGACGATCTGCTAATCGATGAAGGCGAAGTCTCAGCCGGCATAGGCGATACGGTTGCTGAGGCTATTACCGTGCTGGTGGAGCTGGGTTACAGCCGTCAGCGTGCAACTGAGGCGGTCAGACGGATTGATGCGGCTGAACGAGAGAACGGGGTTGAAGCCGTTATTCGTGAAGCACTCAAGTCTCTGGGGCATTGATACGGCGGGTTGGAAATTTAGCAGAAGGAGAATATCGTCAGGGCTGAATAGCCTGCCGGGATACTGTTAAAAGGCTAAAAATTTATGGGCTAAAACGGAGATGATAAGGAATGTCTGATCGTGTAACAGCTGCTAATCAATATGAAGAGGATTTTGAACTGGAGCGTTCTTTACGGCCTCGCCAGCTGGAGGACTTCATCGGTCAGCAGCATGTCAGGGAAAACCTGAAGATCTGCATAGAAGCCGCTCAGGGCAGGAGAGAGGCATTAGATCATGTTCTGCTTTACGGGCCTCCGGGTCTGGGAAAGACGACGCTGGCCGGCATTATTGCTCATGAAATGGGAGTGGGTGTCAAGGTTACCTCTGGTCCGGCCATAGAGCATACCGGTGATCTGGCCGCATTGCTTACCAATCTCCAAGAACATGATATTCTCTTTATAGATGAGATACACCGTCTAGGAAGGGTGGTGGAGGAGCGCCTCTATCCCGCTATCGAGGATTTTAAATTCGATATGGTTATTGGCAAGGGTCCCAGCGCCAGATCGTATACCTTGCCTCTGGCACCCTTTACTCTGATAGGGGCTACTACCAGAACGGGATTGCTGACTTCGCCGCTCAGGGATCGTTTCGGAATCTCCTTTCATTTCGAGTATTATACGCCCGGGGATCTATGTATTATTATCACTAGATCGGCTGGTATACTGAATGTAGATATAACCGAGAGCGGTGCTGCAGAGATAGCCCGCCGTTCACGGGGGACGCCCCGTATAGCTAATCGCCTTCTCAAACGCGTTCGCGATTATGCACAGATAAGAGCCGACGGTTGCATAGATGCTGAAGTGGCTGTGGATGCCCTGGAGATGTTGGATGTGGACCATTGCGGCCTGGACCGGCTGGACCGAAGCTATCTTTTATCGATTATAGAGAAATTTGATGGCGGACCTGTCGGTATAGACACGATTGCGGCCTCTTTAAATGAAGAGCGAGACACGTTGGAGTTCGTTTATGAGCCCTATCTGATCCAAATCGGCTATCTTAACCGTACTCCCAGAGGTAGAAAGGCTACGCGGCTGGCCTACGAGCACTTTAAATTACCTTACGGTTATTCGGAACAGCCATTTGATCAGTACAATCTGGAGATTTAAGCAGTGAACACAGGGCATAAAGATATTTTGCTGCATATATGCTGTGGACCATGCTCTCTTCATCCGATAAGAGAGCTGCGGCGAGAAGGCCTGGAGCCGAGGGGGTACTTTTTTAACCCCAATATACAACCTTTCACAGAATTCAAAAAACGCCTGGCGGCATTGCGATGCATTGCCGTTAATGAAGGACTATCCTTGCAGACGGAAGAGTCATATCCATTGGAAGACTGGCTGAAGAGGACTCTGCAGGCTGAGAACAGATGTCTGGAATGCTATCGTTGGCGTCTGTCGGCAGCCGCTGCTCGAGCTGCAATGGAGGGATATCATTTTTATTCCACCACTTTATTGGTCAGTCCCTATCAACAACATGATATGATAGCCCAAGTCGCTACCGAGGAGGGTGAACGTTATGATATCGAATTCATTTACCGCGATTGGCGTCCGGGGTGGCCCGCCGCTAAGCAAGAGATAAGAGAACGAGGCATATATCTGCAGGCTTACTGTGGTTGCATTCTTAGTGAGCGAGACAGATATTACCGCCGGCGGGAGGCAGGCCGATGACGGCTTCGAGCCACGATCTTCTGCTTTCGGATTATAATTATCATCTGCCGCCTGAGTTTATAGCCCAGGAGCCGGCAGAGCCGCGTGATACCTGCCGACTGATGGTTATAAATCGTGATAGTGGCAGAGTAGAGCATCGCATTTTTTATGATATTCTCGATTATCTAAAGGAGGGGGACCTGCTGGTAATCAATGATACCAGGGTTATACCTGCCCGGCTATTCGGCAGGCGCCAGACCGGAGGTGTAGTAGAGGTTCTGTTGCTGCATGAAATCAGGCGTGGTGAATGGGAATGTTTGGTCAGACCGGGTAGGCGTGTGCATCCCGGGGAGGGGCTGGAGTTCGGTGAATGCCTGAATGCGGAAGTAATAGCACGCACGGAAGCCGGAGGCAGAGTGCTTCGTTTTCACTGGGAGGGCAATTTTCTTGATGTGCTGCAACGTCTGGGTGAGATGCCGTTGCCGCCTTATATCAAAGGCAAGCTGGAGGATGCAGAGAAGTATCAGACGGTTTATTCGCGTCAGCCGGGATCTGCCGCCGCTCCCACAGCCGGCCTGCATTTTACGCCGGATCTGCTGAAAAAGATCAAAGATGCAGGAATACAGTTAAGCAGTCTGACTCTGCATGTAGGCCTGGATACCTTTCGTCCGTTGCGTCATGAGAGCGTGGTGGAACATCGGATGCATTCCGAGTATTATCAGCTCTCTGAAGATACCGTAGAGGCGGTTGTATCCACGCGGAAAAGCGGCGGCAGAGTGGCGGCTGTTGGTACCACCACCACGCGAGCTTTGGAAGCGGCTTTTTCCGGCCCGAAACCTATTTGCTCCGGCTGGACGGATATCTTTATATATCCGGGCTTTCTCTTTAGAGCCACGGATATACTTCTGACTAATTTTCATCTGCCCAAGACCAGTCTGCTCCTGCTTGTCAGCGCCTTTGCCGGACGTAATCGGGTGCTTGGTGCATATAATCTGGCTATAAAAGAGGGCTATAGATTTTTCTCCTTTGGAGATGCCATGCTTATTATTTGACAGGTATCTGTTTTTACCGAGTATACCGAGGGTATAAGATAACTATTGATTAGCGTAAAGTGGAGAGCAATACTGGTGAAACGTTCCATAAGAGCACGCTTCATTCAATATGCCTTCGTTATAATTCTGCCGCTGCTGGTGGCAGGAACGTCCTTGCTTTACCAGTATTATCATGATAAACAGAGCGATATCAGGCTCTCCGTACTGGCGCAGGCCAGGTCTGCATCGCAAATGACCACTCTTTGGTTAAGCGAGCAAACCAATTCGCTGGAAACAATGGCAGTCACCAGGGCAGTCAGAACCCGTGATTTACCCGTACTAAAAACATATTTCACTCGTTTGCTCAGCAGCAAAAAGGAGTGGCAAAATATTTTCCTGGCAGATGAAAGAGGGAGAGTTCTCATCAGCTATGCTCCCTTTCCGCGGGGGGCATTGGTGGCCGATAGAGATTACTTTATTCAGGTCAAACGCACCAACCGGCCTTACGTCTCGGATTTTATCGTCAGTGAACGTTTTGCACGTGCTCCTGCAGTGATTATCGCATATCCGTTAAATGATGATAAGGGTGTTTTTGCCGGCATTATGGCGCTCTCGCTGACACCAAAAGGATTGAGCGATATGTTCTCCAGGCTGGAGCTCCCTTCTGGATATATTATCAGTATCTTTGATAGAAAGGGTACCCTTGTCAGCCGTAATCTTGATATGGAGAAATATCTTGGTCGCCGCTATACCGACAAAGTTATTCAGGATATATTGACAGGGAAAACCGGCATAACGCTGGCAAAGAGCCCTATTGACGGCTATCCTTATCTTCTGGCCGGCACTCCGGTGGGCGATACCGGATGGGCTTTAATTACCGGTGCATCGGAGAGAGTGATTTATGGAAAGTTTCGCCAGGCTGTATGGGCCTTTGTTATATTTGTTGTTACGATGATATTGCTGTCGCATGTCCTGGCCCTTCTTCTGGCACAACGATTTACTCAGCCCATAATCAATATCGAAAAGACAGCTGCCAGGATAGGGAACAATCAACTGGGCAGCAGGGTGCATGTGGATAGCGGCGATGAAGTTGAAGATCTTGCCAACGAGATAAACCGAATGGCTGAAGAACTGCAGGCTACAGCCAGGTCGAGGGCTGATTTCCTGGCTAGAGTATCACATGAGCTACGCTCGCCGTTAACCGTTGTTCGTATCTTTTTGGATCTGATTGCTGCCGGAAAGCTGGGAGAGATTCCTGAGCGTATGCGCAAGGGGTTGGATTCGGCTTTGAGGCAGTCACAGCGGCTTCATCAGGTTATAGAGGATCTTATATCGCTATCCGATCTGGAAGCCAGACGGGTAGAATTCAAACGAGAGCGGATAGAGCCGGCTGAGATGTTGAACGACGCTGTCAGGGATATGCTGCCGGCGGCAGAGACAAAGAAGTTGTATCTTAAGCTGGATATCTCCGACTCTTTACCCGTTATTAATGGTGATCCCGACTGGCTTAAGGATATCCTTAAGAAGGTAATAGATAATGCTATAAAATTTACCGACGAGGGCGGGATAATGGTTAATGCCCTCCCCGACCAGGGTAATTTACGCATTGAAATCAGCGATACCGGCGTAGGAATTTCCGCTGAGAATTTGAAACATATCTTCGAGCGTTTCTATCAGGTGGAAGATGTCAACGTTCGTCGCATTCAGGGCAGCGGGATGGGACTTCCCATTGCCAGCCTGGTAGTTAAAATGCATGGAGGATCGATATGGGTGGAGAGTCCCGGGATAGGGCAGGGAAGCAAAGTTACTATCCTGCTGCCGGCAAGTTGAGCAACTTGCCGGGATAAATAACTGCGGTGAAGTATATATGCCGCTGTAAGACGACATAATGGCGCTACTACGTTGACTCACATAAAATATCCAGAGCAATACCGCTTGACATCCCCCAAGGCAAATGATATATTTTGATTAAACGTTAAACCAAAGGGAATATAAGGGGTTGCCGGCTTGAAACGTATCTGCCTGAAAGATATTGCCCGGGAAGCGGATGTCTCGCAAACCGCTGTCAGCAAGGTGCTGAACGGTTTGCCCATACGTATCGGGCAGGCGAAAAAGGAGAAGATCATCGAAACAGCCCGGCGGTTGGGATATTCACCCGATATGATTGCCCGCGGGCTGCGAAACCGGCAGACGAAATCCATCGGCATAGTGATTCCCGATATGAGCACTCTTTTTTATCCGAAATTGCTGCGTTCCCTGGAGATATTTCTCTCATCGCACGGTTACCAGGCACTTATCTGCAACAGCGAGGATAACCCGGCCAGTGAACGGAAGCATATAGAAGCCCTGCTAAGCCGGTCGGTTGACGGCCTGGTAGTGGCGCCGGCTTCCGGTCGGGATAATATAGATTATTTCAAAGAGATTCAGAAGGGCAAAAAGCCTTTTATTCTTATAGATCGCTATTTTGCCGGAGAAAATTTTAATTTCATCGCAACGGATAACAAGCAGGGAGCCGGAGAGGGCGTTGTCATACTGGCCGACCGCGGGGTAAGCCGAATATTTTATCTCGGTAATATAATGCGCAATCAGCCGCTTGACGACAGGCTGGCAGGCGTGAAAGAAGAGGCAGTCTGCCGAGACATCGCTTTTACAACCGGGCAGATCTTTCTTACGGAACCCGACAGGAAGAGCGTCAGAGAAACGGCAGCACGCATGCTTGACAGCAATTTAAATGGAAGCGGCATCTTTCTGGAATCCAACCGCTTGCTGATGGGGTTGCTGGATGCAGCCTGCCAAAAAGGCTTGCGCATACCGGGCGATCTTCCAGTTATCGGTTTCGATCCCTTTATTGTTGAGATGGTCTGCCCCGGTGACTTTAACTCCTTGCAGGTAATCAGGGAACCGCTGCCGCTGATCAGACAGGATATAGCCGGGATGGTAAAAGCGGTCGGCGAATACCTGGTCTGTAGCCTGAACAAACAGGCAAAGCAGCATGTACGAAAGATGCTGCCGGTAGAGGTGATAACCGGGTAAGTGCGGTTCCGCTCTCATCTGCGGAAAGCATGCATAGTATATTAGGTTTAACGTTAAACTGCCAGGGAGATGTGCCTTTATGAAAGCGCTGCAAATCATAGCCCCTTACCAATTCAGGATTATCGATATGGAGCATCCCGTGCCCGCTGCCGATGAAGTGGTCATCAAGCTGGAGTACGCGGCTATCTGCAATCAAAATGATTACAAAATCTTCTATGGTCTCTACGGCGATCTGATCAAATACCCCTGTGCTCCCGGCGTTTACGGGCATGAAGGCGTGGGTATCATCACGGAGATCGGCAGCCAGGTTACCGACCTTAAGGCGGGAGATCGGGTGGTGCTGATGCTGGAAGGCGGGCCTATGCTCTACCGAGAGTATGTCTGCCGGCAAGCCTGGAGCGTGGTGCCCGTCAGGACGGCGGCGCCGGAAGCGGCGGCCGTGCTGGAAATCTTCGGCTGTACGCATCACTGCCTGGAGATAGCCGGCGACCTGAGCGATAAGAAGGTGGGCATCGCCGGCCTGGGCCCGGCCGGACTGGCTCTGTTGCAATTGATATCGCTCAATCCGCCGCGAGAGCTTCTGGGTATCGAAATATCAGAAGAACGGGCTGCCGCTGCCAGGCGGCTGGGCCTGAAAAGGGTGGTGAACCCAGCCGTCGCACTGGATAGTCTGATCGAGGAGGGAGTGGACCTGGTCATAGACGCCACCGGTGTGCCCCGGTCCATCCTCAACTCCTTTGAGATTACCCGACACGAGGTTATCATCTTCGGTTTCACCAATGAGCCGTTTCAGGTGGACCAGTCCCGCTGGTTTCAAAAAGAGTTGGTCATCAAAAACTCCAAGGTGCAGACCATCGATAATCTGAGGGCGGTGGTGCGGTTGCTGGAAGAGGGCCGTATCGATCCCGGCAGCTTTGTCGGCGGCATCATGTCTTTTGAGGAATACGACAAGGCGGTGGAGAGGGTCTATAAGAAGGAAGCCGTCAAGATTCTGTTGAAGTGGTGATATTATGAACGTCTTAGTTACCGGCGCCGGCGGCAAGCTGGGACGCCGCCTGCTCCCTGCTCTGGTCAAGGCCGGCCATAGCGCCAGGGCACTGCAGTTCAGAACTCCGGTAGCCTGCAACGGAGTGGAGACAGCCACCGGCTCGGTGAGCGACGCCCGGGCAGTGCGGCAGGCGCTGCAGGGCATGGAGGCCGTCTGCCACCTGGCTACCAGCAAGGAGGATGCCGGCTTTATCGATACCAGTATCAAGGGAACGTTCAACCTGCTGGAAGGATGCCGTGAGAACGGCATCAGGCAGTTTATCCTGGCCAGCGGCGATGCCGCTTTGGGCATCTTTTTCAACCCGCAGCCGGTCCCCCTGGATGAGAATGCGCCGCTCAAGGCATATCCCGGCTACTATGCCTTCTCCAAGGTCATGGAAGAGACCATGTGCCGGCAGTATGCTCTGCAATACGGGCTGCCGGTGACGGTGTTGCGCTTTTCCTGGATTCAGGATGAGGACGATTTGCTCTGTCACATGACATTTGATGAACCGGATTTCGGTTTTCCCAACTGGCGAGATATAACCGGGATTCCCTATCCCGCCGGCGCCGGCATTCTGCTCCATCCCGATAGCCGACCATACAAACGGCATATAGTGGGGGTGGATGATGCGGTGCGCTCCTTTCTGCTGGCCCTGGGCAATCCGGCCGCTTTGGGCGAGACCTTCAATATCGCCGCTTCGGCGCCGTTCAGCTACGATGTGCTGGCCGCCTATGTGGCTCAAAAGCTGGATCTGCCGGTCTTCGAGGTCGTCTTCCCCGATTACCATGATTTCACTATCGATATCGGTAAGGCCCGGACAGTTTTGGGCTACCAACCGCAGGACGACGCCTTCAGAATAATAAATAAGGCTATTGACTTCCGTCGCTCCAGCGGCGTGAGAGCATCTGTAAGATATGGAGGTTAGGCGATGCGAAGGGTAAAGTACGGAGTTATCGGCCTGGGTTTCTTCGGAGAGAAGCATGTGGAGGTGCTGTCTGCCCTGCCTGAGGTGGAGCTGACGGCTATCTGTACCAGGCGGGAAGGCCGTCTGCAGGAGCTGGCGGATAAATACGGCAATCCCCGCACCTATACCGATTACCATGAACTTCTTGGTGACAGTGATGTAGAGGCGGTCAGTATCGTCACTCACGTCAACGACCATCTGCAACCCGCTCTGGCGGCTCTGGCCGCCGGCAAGCATGTCTTTCTGGAGAAGCCGATGGCAGCCTCGACCAAGGAGTGCACCCGCCTGATTCAGTCTTTGGAAGATTATGAGAAAGCCTTTATGGTGGGCCATATCTGCCGCTTCGATCCTGCTTACGCTCTGGCCAAGAGGCAGATAGACGAAGGCAAAATCGGCAAGATCGTCTCCATCTACGCTCGGCGCAACATCCCGGCCGCCGTCAGCCGGAGCGTCCTGGCCAGCATCTCGCCCATTATGGGGGATGGTGTGCACGATGTGGATATTATGCTCTGGTATACCGGTGTCCCTATACAATCGGTTTATGCCCAGGCTGTCGGTGTCCGGGGGCTGGCCAACCCCGATATAGGCTGGTCCATGTATAGATTTCAAAACGGCGCCGTCGGCGTAATCGAGAACAACTGGTGTCTGCCGTCGGGAACGCCCTTCGAATTGGATGCCCGGATGGAGGTTATAGGAGATAAAGGCGCTATCTATATCAATAGTCCGGGACAGTCTCTGGCTGTCAGTACGCCGGACGGCTGGCAGTACCCCGATACGGTTTACTGGCCGCGCACGCAGGCGGGCCGGGCGGGTGCCCTGAAAGAGGAACTGGCCTATTTCGCCGGTTGTATCCTTAAAGGCGAGAAGCCCGATATCATCACCCCGGAGGAATCCAGAGCCGCTGTGGCCGCGGTGGAAGCCGCCGAAAGGTCGGCCGGGACGGGAGAGGTAGTGAGAATAACGAAATGACTTATAAATCAGCCATACTGGGATGTGGGCCGCGGGCGGAAATACATATGCAGGCCTACGAAGGTCTTAATGAAATATGCCTGAGCGCCCTGTGCGATACGAATCGGGAGCGTCTGGACGCCTGCGGGGATGAATACGGCATTGGCCGTCGCTATACCGGTTTGCAGGAGATGCTGGAGCGGGAGAAGCCTGATATCCTCCACATCGTTACGCCTCCGGCCATACGTGAGGAACCGATGCTGCTGGCGGCCCTGGCCGGGGTCAGAGGAATAATAGTGGAAAAGCCTATAGCTCTTGATCCTGCTCAGGCTGGAGCCATACGGTATATAGCTGAACGAAGAGGCCTAAAGGTAGCCGTTAATACGCAACGGCGCTACTTCGCTACTTGCCGGCAACTGAAGAAGGTGCTTGATGAAGGGCTGATCGGTGATATCCAGTGGGTGCGTGCCGTTACCAGGGGTAATATTCTCTCCATGGGGCCGCATATGGTAGACCTGCTGCTATTCTTTCTGAACGATACTTCACCTGTTAACGTCTGGGCGACGGCCAGCGGTATGAACGGCTACGATTACGGCCATCCGGCCCCGGCCGATATGCTGATCCGTTACATTTTCCCCGGCGGCATCACTGCCTACTGCGAGGATGCCGCCAGTGCTGTAGGTACTATCGGTGAGGATGATTTTTGGCAGCATCTGGAATTTAATTTTTGGGGCAGCCGAGGCCGAGCCTGGTGGCGGCAAAACAGCGACTGGGGTTACCATACCGAAGGCACAGCCGCTCCGGTGGTGGAACCGACATCCTGGGCCGAGAGCGATGTGCCCGGGCAGCAGGAGTTCACCCGGGCTATGGCTGCCTGGCTGGACGGACGCGAGGTGCATCTCAACAGCCTCAACAGAGCTTTGCAGGGTTTCGAGGCCATTATGGGCGCTTTTTTATCTGCCTATACCGGCCGGGTGGTGGATTTGCCGGCAATGGTCCCGGATGATACCGTTCACAAACTGATAGAGAGGCTGGAGCGATGAGCGAAGCAGAATTGAAACTGGGTGTCGTCGGCCTGGATGGGCATGGTCCGGTCTTTATCTCCCTGCTGCACGGCCCGGATTGCCCGGTACCCGGCCTGAGGGTCGCGGCCGCCATGCCGGTGCCTTCAGCCATGATTTCGGAGAGGCAACTGGCTGAGAATACGGAGGCCGTAGCTGAACTCGGAGTGCGGATTGCGGCAGATGCGGCGGAACTGGCATCAGGAGTGGACGGTATTCTCATCCTGCATGATGATGGTTCCAAACATTACGAACTGGCAAAACTTTTGGCCGATAAAGGCAGACCGCTCTTTATAGATAAGCCGCTGGAGGCCGACACATCTGCTGCCGCGGAATTGCTGGAACTCTGTCGCCGCCATGGCTGCCCGGTTTTCAGCGCCTCCTGCCTGTGCTTCTCGGCGGAGATAGAGGCTGCAGCTAGAGCAGAGGAAGGCGAGGCTATTCTTTCCGCTATGGCCTACTCGCCTTATATCGAGAGCCCGACCATGCCCGGTTGGATATACTACGGTATTCATGCCGTAGAGCCGCTTTACCGGCTGATGGGAACCGGCTGCCGGGAGGTGCGCTGCACCATGTATCAACAGGGCCCAGTAGCCGTAGGCATCTGGGAAGACGGCCGGACCGGCATCGCCAGAGCGATAAGGGGTGGAGAGCACGGCTACGGCTTTATTGCCTGGAAGGAGAGAGCCACCGTTACGGCGGCGCTATCGGTGGATACTGTAGGAACGCACGTCTACCTGGAACTGCTGAAAAGGATAAAGCTCTTCTTTCAGACCGGCACAGCACCGGTGTCGCCGGAGGAATCCCTGGAAGTCATCGCTTTCATGGAAGCGGCCAATAAATCTATGGCACAAGAAGGGCGGGGCGTGCAGCTTTGTTGGTAAACTACTCTAAATTTTACCCTGTATGTCATTCCGTCAGTGCTCTGTTTGCATACCACTATCAAGCATCATTATTTGAAGAGCGATAGGGCTCTTCTTCTGCCCTTATATAATCTACTAATCTACCGTTATGGAAATAAACACTTGTTATCCGGTTCAAGCTACATACCTCAAAAAGTATGTTGACAAATGCTGCGCTTGGTATTATATTAACAATATGATTAAAGGTTTCGGCAATAACGATTCGATTTATATCAAGAAGAACGGAGTGTCGATAAGATAAAGCCGATCGCTTCTCCGCGAAAGGATAACAAGCCTGCCAATGACAGGTGGCACTTT
This sequence comes from bacterium UBP13_UBA5359, assembly GCA_002410925.1. Taxonomy (GTDB): domain Bacteria; phylum UBP13; class UBA5359; order UBA5359; family UBA5359; genus UBA5359. The sequence goes on along the minus strand of DHPR01000027.1, from coordinate 48,870 downwards.
GACATAAATCATGTATATAACGAGCTGCCTTGTATAAGTATGGCGATGTGAGAATGAATAGTGATTTCAACATAGATATCAGCCGATCGACGCCGCTTTATCTGCAGGTAAAGCAGAATATCCTCCGATTGATTGATAGGGAGGAGCTGAAAGATGGTGATAGGCTGCCTTCGGAGATCGATTTAGCCAGAATTTGCAATCTGAGCAGAGGGACTGTAAGAATGGCCTTGGCTGAGCTGGCTCAGGAAGGGTTGATCAGCCGTAGTCCCAAGAGAGGCTCCTTCCTGACGCTGAAGAAGGCCATTTTAAGCACTCGAATAGGCGTGATATCGCCGTTGTTTCCGATCAGAAGCAACTTCTTTCCCGATTTCTTTCAGACAGAGCTGGTCAGCGGAATCCGAGAAGGTGCACTGAGGAAGGGGGCAACGCTTCTCTTTCTACCGAATTTACAGGATAAGAGTTCCGTTAATCAGTTCTTCTGCAGCAATAATCTGGACGTCGTTCTCTTTCTGATACCGGATAAGGACGATATTCCGCTTATTTACGAGATAGAGAAGGTGAAGATACCCTGCTTGTCTGTCTCGGCTGCTGTGGGCAACAACTTCAACTATGTGGCTACGGATAATTTCAAAGGGTCTATGCTGGCCGCGGAGCATCTCATTTCCCTCGGACATCGAAGGATCGGACTGGTGGTAACATCGCTGGGCTTCGATTCCCGGGAACGCTATAATGGCTACTGCCAGGCTCTTGAAGAGCACGGTATTCCGTTCGACGAGAGGATCGTCAGGGTTATTGATGAAGCTGATAATACGAGCTGGCAGAAAGCCGCCAGAAAGGCGGCCGCGGAGATATTGAGGGAGGATGGAGTGACGGCCATCTTTGCTCCCGGCTTGAGCCTGGCTATCGGAGTCAAGGAGGCTATAGAGGAGGTCGGGCTGTCTATTCCTACAGATATCTCACTGGTGGCTTTCGACGATTTCTATCTGGCTTCGCATATGAGCCCCAAGCTGACTACAGTGTCACGCTCTATCTGGGAGTTAGGCAGAACAGGCTTGGAAAAGGCTATCGAACTTGTTAAGGGAGAGATAAAGCCGCCGGTGAATGTCATTTTGGAAACGAAGTTGATTGTCAGGGAATCCAGCGTTAACCCAATGAAAGTCTGTAATTCTATTAGCATGAATTATGTAAAGGAATAGGTGTTTTATAGTTGATTAGGGAAAGCAATCTAAGAAATAAGAAAGGGGTAAGAAAAGATGACGACAGTACCTAAGTTTATTCAGAGAAATGATAAAAAAGGTTTTACCTTGATTGAATTATTAGTAGTAATAGCTATAATTGCCTTGCTCATATCAATTCTTTTTCCGGTATTCAGTCAAGCCAGAGAAAAAGCCAGGCAAGCGGATTGTATAAATAAGCTTAAGCAATTGGGAATGGCGGTTTCAATGTATGCGCAGGATTATTATGACGGATTGCCGCTGATAACTAATGCCGGCGCTTCTCCATTACCGGGTGGGGAAGCGTGGATTTACAATAAGGCTTTAATGGGATATCTTGGTATCAACGATATTACTACGAACCAGGACAAGCTGCGTTGTCCTTCTGATTCCAAGCCTTTTTCTTCATATAGCGGGAACGTGTTAACAAGTTATGCCGCTAATGTACAAATGGGATCAAGTTTTATCGGTCGTTATAGGGAAATATCCGAATTTGCCAAGCAAAGTAATACAGTATGGGCTGTAGAATCAAATACCAAGGTGTATGCAGCTCATAATGATACTAATGGTGTCTGTTATTTTCATAGCAATGGTATTAATATCCTCTACCTTGATGGGCATGTGAATTGGCTTAACAAATCTGTGCCTTATTATTCATCCGGCGTTTGGTTTCCGTCAAAACAAGAGGGAAGGGCCTTCTGGTTCGGCGAGTAGAATAGCTGACAAGCGGACGGCTTGGCATATCGGGCATATAGAAAATTACGGAAGGGTGCGTGATCTGGGATGAAGAGGTTGCTCGTTAGCATGGTGTGTTTTTTTATCCTTATTTTCAGTGGCCTTGCTTTTGGAAATCTTGTGGATGCAGAATCATCTCTCCTCGGTTCTTGGCCGTTGCATGAGGGAAAGGGATCTGTAGCTCAAGATATATCGGGCAATGTGCCGGCGTATAATGGCACGATTTCCATGGGAAGCGGCTACTGGACGACAGATAACAACCAGAATTATCTCTTCTTCAATGGTGCAGATACTACAGGCACTTATGCCAGTATAGCCGGCAACTTCAACTTTACTGATAAGATTACGGTCGAAGCATATATCAAGCTGGAGGACAAGGGATATCCACTATCCGAGTGGCAGAAGAGCAACCATACCGTAGTAGCTCAGACCGGCAGCTTTGAGCTTGTTGTTACAGGAGGAGATAGATTATCTCTGAATCTATGGACCAGCCAGGGTCTGAAGAACGTAACGGTTTGGGGGAATTCTATTTTTGGAGCCTGGCATAAAGTTGCTTTCACATACGATGGTGCCAATATTCTTTTATACATAGATGAAAAATTTAAAGCTCGGGCGGAACATACGGGTACACTTGTCAACAAGTCGACAGCTTATATTGGTGCCAGTCGTAATGCCAGAAGTATGTTTGCCAAGGGAATTATCAGCGATGTTAAAATTTATAACAGTATAACTATCGGGAAAAAAGAAAGCGTTTTTATGCCGGTCGACACTTTCGGCAACCCTTATGCTAATGATTTAAAGCTCGCTTATGCCCAATTATTGAAAGCCAACAATAACCGTACAATCGCTGCTTCATATGGCACGCCCGAGCTGGATGGAAAACTGGATGATGAATGCTGGAAAAAGACTCAAGTAATTGGTAATTTTCTTATTGCCGGCTCTAACCCTCCTACTTTTGCCAAAGAAAAAACAGAAGCGATGATTTGCTATGATAAAGATAATCTTTATATAGCAATGAATTGTAAGGAATCCTTAATTGCAAAACTAAAAAAGGACATTGTTGAACATGATGCTACTATTTGGCTGGACGACTGTATAGAGATTTTTTTAGGTAAGAATCCTTTGACTACTTATTATCACTTCTTCGTCAATCCTGCTGGAATAAAGGCGGATTTTGCGACAACATTTGTTGATAAGTCCGATTTAAAAGGGAACAGGTATAAAAATGATGTAAACTGGAACCCAAATTGGAAAGCATTTACTAGCATTACATCTGAGTCTTGGGTAGTAGAGGTAGCTATACCATGGAAAGAATTGCCCGGCATAGAAAAAGTGGATGATTTGCTTATAAATCTATGCCGAGCGGAAAAACCTCATGGAGAAGATAGTGCCATAGGATATCTGGAAAGAGGAGCCTTTAATGATCCGGAGGGCTTTATCAAACTCTCTACCGGCGTCAAAGGTCCAGATTCTTCTGAGAAGAATTTCATTGCTTTACTTGACAACATAAGAAATTTATTCTCCAAGAGCAATGACTTTATCCGTCTTCATTCTTCTGATAAAACTTCATATCGTTTCCCTTATGCTTATGACTTCGGCTCTTCTTCCTCACCTGTTAAAGCAGGGTTTATGCAAGTTACGGAAAGATCTATTTATCAAAAGCAAAAAGGCTACGGTTTTAAAAAGGCAGAAGGCCTCAGCAGTAATATCATAAAGCAAAACAAATGGGGGCCGGATGAATTAAGCTGCGATTATATAGAAGGAAAAGCTGATAACGAATTTATCGTTGATTTGCCTGACGGCGAATATCAGGTTCATGTTCTTGCGGGAGACAGTGAGATACCGCCACTTTTTTCTATCCATGTTAATAAGGAAAAAAAGATCGACCTTACTTCCGGTCCTAACATCTATAATCTGCGCGGTTTCCCTATTACAGTTCATAATGGCTCCTTGAGTATTGCTTTACAAGGAAAAAACGGGTGGCTTATCAATGGTTTGATTATCTATCCCAAGAAAGATGATTTTACACTGGCAGAAGAAATAGAAAAGCTTGAGAAGGATATCTGGCTTGGAGGCAATGCAGAGTATATAGCCAGTTTTACGCAGTATGCTTATAGCGCGAAAAAAACTCTTCCGGTCGTTAAGCAGGAAGAGAAAAATTGTGGTTTCCTTCTTTTTTCTCATAGCTACCTGGATATTGTTTATCGCAACAGTGTGCCGGACAAAAGGTTGGATGAGGATATTGAGGTATCGGCAGCACCGGGTGAGTATGAGCCTGTAACATTCTCTGTTGTTCCTCTAATGGATTTGGAAGACTTTAAAATAACATATACCGATTTTATTGGGAGCAAAGGCAGAATTAAAGATGCGCATATCAAATTAGATGAAGTTAAACACTACTACCATAACTATGCCGGTTTTATTCCGGTCAGGTATATGCGTTTTCCCAAAGTGCTGGAGAGCTTTTCTCCGCATAACCTTTATAAGAATAATACATATACTTTTTGGATAACGATCAAAGTTCCTGAAAATGCCGAAGCCGGGGAATATTTCTCAATGGTAACCTTGCAAACCAGTAACGGTAAGAGTCAATCCTTTAGAATAAAGTTGCTTGTTTATCCATTTACGCTTGACATATGTGATGATTATACTTTTTGTATGGTTTATCATCTACCCCAGAAAAACCTCCAAAGAGGTGTTAACGGTTGGAATACCCTGTCTCGGGAGTTGCGTGATATGAAAGAGCATGGTATGAATTCGGTTAACTTCCGACCACTGGTTCAGAATCAATGGCCTGAATTAGGCGAATATCGCAAAACTATAAATGTTGAGGGGTTCACCAGGCTCTTTGAGAGTGCTAAAGAGGCGGAGCTGACACATACTATCCCTTTGTGTCTGGAGATATATCTTCCTTACTACCTGGAAAAGGCAAAAATCGATTTTCAGCCGGAAGAATGGACTTATGTTAAAGACGCTCTTTTGAAACTGCAGAGTGTATGTCGCGAAAAAGGGCTTCCGGATTTTTACTTCTATTTGGATGAGCCTTGGATGAAAGAAAGAGCTTATAATTATGGGAAAGTATTTAGCTATCTGAAAGAATATGGCTTAAGAAATTTTTGCACGGTAGGCAAAGAAGAAGTTTATCAGGCTCTTTATCCTCTCCTTTCTGTTAGGTGCTATGGTAGCCGGATAGGAAAGCAGGCGGAGATACGGGCAGAGGCAGCAAAGGGCGATTTTGAATTCTGGATTTATAACGGTCCCACCTGGTCGTATATTCCGGCCAAAAGCAGATTTACCATCGGATATAGAACATGGTGGGAAGGTGCCAAAGGCCATTTAGTTTGGGATTACGCCGTCTTCAGAGAGAAGATGCCTTTAAACCCGCTATCTAATCCGAATGGTGTTTTTGCCCATGAAATAATTCCTGATCTCGCCGGGCCTGTTCCCACCACTACTTGGGAAGCGATCAGAGAGGGAATTGACGATATAAAATATATCCGGACTTTAGAGAAGTTGATTGAGAAGAAGCGGGATGCTCCTGAGGCAACGGCGGCACAAGCGTACTTAAATAATTTAAGGATCAAGATAGAAGTTGCCAGTCAGTATGAGGTTGAGTGGAATAACCCATCTACAGGGGAACCGCTTGAGGGTACGCCTTTGTGGTCGTCATATCAATATAATGAGATCCGGCGAGAGATCGCACGGCATATTGTTAAGTGTTTATAGCTACTAATAGACATATGAATTATGAGGTATAAATATCATGTGGCATAAAGGATACTTGCATTATCATACGGGATTTTCCTATCCCGAGGGGCGGAAAGTGGATGTTGAAGAATTAAGAGAAGAGTTTAAAGCCTTAGGGGCCAGTTTTGTCTTTTGTGCCGGCGACCATGGCGATAATGAAGGCAATTATTTCTGGGGCTGGGGAGAAGAATACCAGGATTATTATGATTTATGTGAGGCAGCGAGTACGAGTGATTTCCTCTTTATTCCATCCTTGGAAATCCATTTGCGTTTCTCTGAGCCGCCCAGAAGAAAAGAGCATCATGCTTGCATTCCCGGAATGGTTTCCTTGCACGAAGTCGGTTTATCGACACCTCAACCCTATCCTTATGTGTCTCTCGCTCGTGATCCGGAAGATTTTGTCTTGAAAACCGAAGAGAAAAAACTGTCGCCTATTATCAATCATCCCCATTTATCCACTATTTGTTTTTTTAACGGACCGGATCCGCTTGCGGTTCCAGCTTTTTACAACTTTAGTTATCTGGAGCTTTTTACGGCGGATTGGCCTAATTGCTTTTTATGTGATTTTGGCCTTTACTTGAAGTTCCTATCTGATCCCAGGGCGTCTGCTATGGCCTGTTGTTCAGGGATAGATAACGCTTTGCGCCCGACGGGCCGACTATCATTTGAACCTGGGAAGGTAAATGCTACTTATTTATATATACCCAATGGTGTTTTTACTAAAGAAACGTTGTTAAGGGCTTGGAATGATAGGCAAGCCTATGCTGTTCATGGCAATTTACTTTTGGATAAAATATATCCAATCCCATCACGGAATTTAATAAAGACGGCAGACAACCCTTCGATCAGTTTTAGCGTTTGCCATCAAATGCAAGAGAAGATTGTTAAAGCAGCTATTTATAGGAACGGGATCAATGTATACGAGGATAACAAAATTCTGTCCTCTTCTTATGCCATAGAATGGGAAGATCGTGAATCTCAGGATAATGAAAACCATTATGTAATTCATGTGACGACAGAAGCGGAAGAGCATTTAGTAACGTCTCCTATTAACTATCTGAATAATTGAATGACGGGGAGAAGCGATGATGGAAATATTGTTTTTAGGTACTGCTGCCTCTGAGGGGTGGCCTGGTATTTTCTGTGAATGCCCTTGTTGCACCAAGGCTCGTTTGTTAAAAGGTAAAGATATCCGCACACGTTCATCTGTTTTAATAGATGGGATATATAAAGTTGATTTCCCCCCGGATACCAATTGGCAAGCTAACAAATATGGGATTAATTTAGCTGAGGTTGAGCATCTTTTTGTAACCCATAGCCATAACGATCATTACTATCCTACCGAATTAAGCTTTCGTGCCAAGCCGTTTGCTCATATAGGACAGGGAAAAACACTTAGTATTTATGGCAGTGAAGTCGTGAAAAATATAACAACTCAGGCTTTAGGCGTTCATGAAAAAGCAAGCGATATATCATTTCAAATTATCAAGCCGTTTGTTGAGTTTACAGCCGGAAAGATGACCATTTTGCCTTTGATAGCCGATCATGATCCAAATGAGATCTGCTTTAACTATATCTTCAGCTATGAAGGCCATAATGTGCTCTATGGCCACGATACCGGATGGTATCCTGAGGATACCTGGAGGGTATTAGGGGAATATAAATTCAATCTTGTAATTCTGGATTGCACCAATGGTCAAATAGATGAAGAAAGATATCATTTGGGCATTAAGGGGGTGATAAAGATGAAAAACAAATTGAAAGAAATGGGTTGCATGGGCACAAAGTGTAATTGCATAGCTACCCATTTTTCTCATAATGGAGGTTTGCTCCAAGCTGAATTGGAGAACATTTTAAACCCGGAGGGAATTGAAGTGGCTTATGACGGCAAAATAGTTGTAATCTAAGAAAAGGTAAACAGATGGATATAAATTGCGTTACTAAGAACCCGGACAAGCTGTGTTGTCCTTCTGATTCCAAGCCTTTTTTTTCATATAGCGGAAACGTGTTAACAAGTTATGCCGCTAATGCACAAATGGGATCAAGCTTTATCGGTCGTTATAGGGAAATATCCGAATTTGTCAAGCAAAGTAATACAGTATGGGCTGTAGAATAAAATACCAAGGTGTATGCAGCTCATAATGAACTAATGGTGTCTGTTATTTTCATAACAATGGTACTAATATCCTTTATCTTGATGGGCATGTGAATCACCTTTAGAAAATTAAGGAAGGGTGCGTGATCTGGGATGAAGAGGTTGCTCGTTAGCGTGGTGTGTTTTTTTATCCTTATTTTCAGCGGTCTTGCTCTCGGAAATCTTGTGGATGCAGAATCGTCTCTCCTCGGTTCTTGGCCGTTGCATGAAGGAAAGGGATCTGTAGCTCAAGATATATCGGGCAATGTGCCAACGCATAATGGCACGATTTCCATGGGAAGCGGCTACTGGACGACAGATAACAACCAGAATTATCTCTTCTTCAATGGGGCAGATACTACGGGCACTTATGTCGGTATAGCCAACAACTTCAACTTTACTGATAAGATTACGGTCGAAGCATATATAAAACTTCAGGATAAGGGCTATCCTGCTGATGAATGGCAGAAGAGCAACCATGCTATCGTGGCTCAAAGCAATAGTTTTGAGCTTGTTGTTACAGGGGGAGATAGATTATCTCTGAATCTATGGACCAGCCAGGGAGCAAAGCAGATGACCGTCTGGGGTTATTCTTTATTTGGTGCCTGGCATAAGGTGGCGTTTACGTATGATGGGGCTAATATTATTCTTTATATAGATGATGAATATAAAGTCAGGGCGGAGCATACAGGTACGCTGGTCAACAATGCCACGACATATATCGGCACCAGAGGTGCCGGCTGTATGTTCGCCAAGGGAATTATCAGCGATGTTAAGATATATGACCATGTAGCGATTGGTTATGCGAAGAGTGCTTTTGAAAAGGTTGTACCCTCTGCTGTTTATCCGAGCTTTCCTGTAGCTTTCGATTTCGGCAGTTCCGCATCCCCATTGAAAAGCGGATTTACCAGAGTTACGGAAAGCACTCTTTATGCGGCGGGAAGCTACGGCTTTACCTCTATCACCGGCCTGAGCAGCATCAGCAGGACAGTCAATGATTGGGGGCCTGATGATCTATGCTGCGACTTTGTAAGAGGAACGAACAGCAACGAATTTAAAGTTGATTTAGCCAACGGCGACTATATCATCTATCTTTTGGCAGGGGATACAACCGTGCCGCCGGCTTATACCGTAAGCATCAACGGTAAGGCCGTAGGTGCTTCTACTGTGAGCGCTAACATATATCGCTTGCAACGTTTTACTGCCACGGTTACATCCGGCACTTTGACGATTGGCTTTACCGGGGCTGGTACAGGAACATATAAATGGCTTGCCAATGGATTAATTGTCTATCCTGCCAGCGATGATTTCTTCACCTATGCAGCCGAAATAAAGAAGCTGGAGGAGGATATTTACCTGGGGGGCAACTGGAACTATATTCCTAACTATACGCGGTATGTTTTTGATGAAACGGCATCGCTGCCCACAGCCGATACGGAAACCGAAGACAGGGGTTTCTATCTCTTCTCACATAATTATCTGGATATCGTTTACAAGAACAGTCATCTCCAGAAGAATCTCAGCGGTGTGGTAGAACTGGCGACGGCAGCGGCGCCGAAAGAGTATGAGCCGCTGACCTTCACCTTAACGCCATTAAGAAACTTGGAAAGCTTCAAGATAAAATATACCGATTTCGAGTCGTCGGCTGCATCCCTTCTCGGCTACTGGCCGTTAGACGAGGGCACGGGAACGACGGCGGGGGATATATCCAACAGTAATCCGGTGCATAATGGTACCCTCTCCATGGGTAACGGTTGCTGGATGAAAGAGAACGACCAGGATTATCTCTATTTCAACGGAGCTGATATTACAGGCACCTATATCAGTATCAATAACAATTTCAATTTTACAAATAAGATTACGGTCGAGGCATATATCAAGCTGGAGGGCAAGGAGTATCCGCCATCCGAGTGGCAGAAGAGCAACCATGTTATAGTCGCTCAGACCGGCAGCTTTGAGCTCATAGTTACCTCTGGAAACAGATTAGCTCTGAATTTATGGACTAATCAGGGATTTAAACAATTAACTGCTGGAGGCTATTCTCTCTTCGGAGAATGGCATAAGGTTGCTTTTACGTATGACGGAGCTAACATTATCCTTTATATAGATGGGGTGAACAGAGCTACTACGCCTTTTACAGGTATGCTTATCAACAATGCGACCACTTACATAGGCACCAGCCGTAATGCAGGTTGCATGTTTGCCAAGGGGATTATCAGCGATGTGAAGATATACGCTGATGTCGATTGGCAGAAAATAGATAAATCTGCTATTCAGCTGAAAGAAGTGAAGCATTATTATCATAATCATGACGGCTTCAAGCCTGCCAGATATATGAGCTTCCCCAAGGCTTTAGAGGCGTACGTGCCTCACAACCTGTATCAGAATAGTAATTACTCCTTTTGGCTTACAACAAAGGTTCCTGCAGGTACTCAAGCAGGCGATTACTATTCGACTGTGGTCCTGAAAGCACTTGGCAGCGGCAATAAACGTAAAGTCATGCGGGTTAAGCTGACGGTCCATCCGTTCACTCTTGATCCTGCTGAGGATTATACCTTTTGTATGGCTTACCATCTACCCAGGAAGAGTCTGGATAACGGAGTTACTGGCTGGGATACTCTGCCATTGGAGTTGCAGGATATGAAGGAACACGGCATGAATACGGTAAATTTCCGGCCGATAACACAGAATCCGTGGACAGACCTGGGAACACAAAGGCCCAACGCCTCTATAAATGTCAACGGCTTGGCAGATCTGTTCAGGTGCGCCGATAGCGCCGGTCTGACCCATCCCATACCGCTGAGTCTGGAGCAGTATCTTCCTTATGATCTGACAGGGAACAGAATAACCTTCAATTCATCGGAGTGGGATAATGAGGTCAAGGATCCTCTCCTGCAGCTGCAAAGCATCTGTACGTCGGAAGGGCTGCCCGGTTTCTATTTTTACCTTGATGAGCCTGTATTTGATTATAGGGTGGAGAACTATCTTGACGCGTTTGATTATTTAGACGATTACGGTATAGAAAATTTCTGTACGGTAGGCGTTGAATCTCATTACGGCTCGCTTTTCAGGACCTCACCATTGCTTCTTAAAGTTCGCTGCTACAATGGCTCATGTGAAAGCCAGTTGACGCAGATACGGCAGGATGCAGCCACCTACGGCTTTGATTTCTGGGTTTATAACGGTCCCACCTGGTCGTATATTCCCGCCAAAAGCAGATTCAATATAGGTTACAGAACTTGGTGGCAGGGTGCAAAGGGACACCTCGTTTGGGATTATGCCGTCTTTTGGGGAGGAGGGATGCCGTTGAACCCGCTATCCAATCCTGATGGCGTTCACGCACATGAGATAATACCCGATCTCTCCGGACCTATTTCCACAACAACATGGGAGGCGATCAGAGAGGGCATTGACGACATCAAGTATATCCGCACTCTGGAGCTGCTGATTGCGGCACATCCGGGAACAACCGAAGCTGCTGCGGCTCAGGCGTACCTGGACGGCTTAAAGAGCGATATCGATGCGGCCCGCCAGGGAGTGTGGTGCAATCCGGCCACCGGTGAGCCGGTTACGGATTTGCCGTTATGGTCGCATTCGAAGTATGACGAGATCAGAAGCGATATCGTAAATCACATTAACATTCTTAGATCTTTGTAAGCGAAAAATAATTTTCAAAGGGAGCCGATAAAATGTCAGAAATTAAAAGAAGGGAAAAAGGCGAACAGATCCAACTTTGGAAGGCTGAAAAGGGCATAAAAGCCGAAGCCGTCTCCAGAGTTAAAAAGAGGAAAGAAAAAAGAGCAAGAGAGAGATTACAGATTAAAACTGGCAGAATAGAATCTCTTGATGTTGCCGATCTCGGCGATAATACCGGCGGCAAAGCGGTTCCTTTTAAAAACGTGTTGACAAATGGTATATTTACGATGTACGATAGGCAGGTATTATGATTAAAGGTTTCGATAACAACGTTTCTGGGAGAGTGTGCATGTCTACTACCATTTCGGACGTAGCCAGGGAAGCAGGCGTATCTATCAGCACTGCCTCTGTGGTCATCAATAATAAGCGCAGCAATGTCAGAGTCAGTGAGCGTACCAGAAAACGTGTCCAGGATGCCGTTGTCAAGCTGGGATACCGTCCTAACGTTATGGCCAGAGGACTGCGGTTGAAATGCAGCGGATTGATAGGGGTGGTGGTGGGAAACATAGAGTATTCCACTATGCCGGCCATTCTGCAGGGGATAGAAGTTGTAGCCAAACGTTCTGGGTATAACGTTATGCTCGGTATGACTGACCATAAGGATGTAGATGAAAAATACTATCTGGAATTGCTGCATGGTAAGAAAGTGGACGGCATTATTGTCGCACCGGCCAGTGCCAGTGAAAATATCAAGGCTTATCGGGATATTCTTTGTGAAGGGTTTCCGTGCGTTTTCGTAGCCCATCGTCGGCAGAAGGTAGATATTCCGTACGTTTTAGTGGATGGTGAAAAGCTAGGCTATGCCGGTACGGAACATCTGATTCAATTTGGACATAAACGAATTGCTTTCTTAGGCTCTACCGAGGATACAAAAAAGAGGCGCTTGTCGGGCTATTGTAAAGCTTTGCAGGCATACAATATCGATTTTGATGTCAGCCTTGTGGAAAACTCCGACTTCGGAAGGGAAGAGGGATATGAAGCCATACAAAGGCTTTGGAAACGTAACAAGGACTTTACGGCTGTATACGCCCATGATGATACTACTGCTGCAGGTGTGATTGCCTGTGTGAAGAAGTTAGGTCTGAGTGTTCCGGAGGATATTTCTTTGGTGGGGAGTGACGACTTGGCGATTGCTGCTATGCTTACCCCTGCTTTGACGACGGTTGCGCAACCTAAATGCCGGCTGGGAGAAATAGCGACGGAGATGTTGCTTGACTTGATCGCAGGAAAGAGTGTATCGTCTCAGGTTCTGGATCCGAAGCTGGTTGTAAGAGAAAGCACAAGGAAGATCTCGGATGATACGTAAAATCGATAATCTGCCCCAAATTCCGCATTGACTTCCTTCTTTCTGCTGTGGTATATTACTCAAAGCCTTTAAAATAGCTCGGAGAGGCTAACAAGGGTAAGGTCATGCAACGATTATACGGAGTAGATAAAATTTTAACGGCTGCCACTGCCGGGGGTATACGACTCGGCGGGGGCAGCTGTTTTTCAGTAGCAGCAGATAGATTAAAAACCTTTCCTCACTAAAGGGGAAAGGTTTTTTTATGGAGGGTTAGCCGATGCATTGTCCACAGGTCATGGATGCCGATGATATAAGAAGGGCCTTGACCCGTATTTCGCACGAGGTGGTGGAGCGCGACAAGGGGGCCGGCGATATATGTTTGGTGGGTTTGCATACCCGCGGAGTGCCGCTGGCACGACGAATTGCCGGTATCATAGCCGGCTTTGAAGGTATAGAGGTGCCGGTCGGCACTCTGGATATTACTCTTTATCGTGACGATCTACACTATGACAGTCTGCAACACGAAATCAGAGAGAGTGATATCGGATTCAATATTACCGGCAAAGTCGTAGTGCTGGTAGATGAGGTTATCTATACCGGGAGAACTGTACGGGCGGCATTGGATGCTCTGATGGACTACGGGCGCCCTCGGGCGGTACGTCTGGCTATACTGGTAGATAGAGGCCATAGGGAATTACCTATACGAGCTGATTTTGTCGGCAAGAATATTCCTACCTCTCGAAAAGAGCAGGTCAAGGTATCGCTGATGGAGATTGACGGTAAGGATGAAGTAATTATTACGCGTTGAGTCTGATGCTATGTCTTAACATACAAACGGACTGAATACTTAGACGGGGGAAAGCAATGGTCTGGAGAAGAAAAGATCTTCTCGGTTTGCGCAATCTCAGCGCAGCCGAAATAGAGCATATATTAGATACGGCCGTCAGGTTGAAAACAATATTCGATCGCCCTATTCGCAAGGTTCCGGCTCTGCGAAGCAAGGCAGTGTTTACGCTCTTTTATGAAGCCAGCACCAGGACCCGCTCATCCTTTGATACCGCGGCCAAGATGCTTTCAGCCGATACTTATGCTATTTCACCGCCTACCAGCAGCGTAACTAAGGGCGAAGGGCTGATGGATACGGTTCTCAACCTTGAGGCTGTCGGCGCCGATGCCATCATTATCAGGCATAGTTGCGCCGGGGCACCGGAACTGGCTGCCGAGGCGGTAGGGTGCTCTGTGCTTAACGCCGGAGACGGTATGCATGAGCATCCTACTCAGGCATTGCTGGATATGTTTACCATCAGGGATAAGAAGGGCGGTTTCAAGGGACTCAAGGTTGTTATTATTGGGGATATTCTGCATAGCCGGGTGGCTAAGTCTAACGTGTGGGGCCTATGCAAATGCGGGGCGGAGGTGGTGCTCTGCGGTCCGCCCACTCTTCTGCCGCCGGAGTTGGCCGCTATGGGGGCTACCATCGAGTATGATCTGGATCGCGCCCTGGAGGACGCCGATGTTATCAATGTGCTGCGGCTGCAAGTAGAGCGCCAAGCCAGGGGGCTTTTTCCTACAATTGAAGAGTACAGCTATTATTACGGTGTAAATATGGACAGATTGCAACGGGCCAAGCCGGATGCTTTGTTAATGCACCCGGGGCCGATGAACCGGGGCGTGGAGATACGAGGGGACGTAGCCGATGGTGAACGTTCGGTTATCCTGGAGCAAGTCCGCAACGGCGTAGCTGTACGTATGGCTTTACTTTATCTGCTACTGGGAGGTGCTGAAATTGCTGTTGATTAAAGGCGGAGAAATCTTTGATGCTGATAGCTCTCTTTTGAAGCAGAGCGATATACTGGTAAGTGATGATGGCCTTATCGCCGATAAGGGTTGTAACCTGGAAGGTGGTCCGGGAACGGAAGTTTTCAATGCCGATGGCCTGGCGGTAGTTCCCGGCTTGATCGATATGCATGTTCATTTGCGAGAACCGGGTTTCATTCACAAGGAGGATATTCACAGCGGATTGGCGGCAGCGGCTGCCGGTGGGTTTACGGCCGTGATGGCTATGCCCAATACATCTCCCGTCTGCGATAACGGCGCCATCGTGCGCTATATGTATGACAAGGCAGCCGGTGCAAATGGAGCCAGATTAATGGTCTGCGGTAGTATCAGCAAAGGGTTGCAGGGTAAAGAACTCTCTCTGATGGGGGAGATGGCTCAGGCCGGTGCCGTGGCCGTGTCGGATGACGGCCGTACTGTTATGAGTGCGGAGCTGATGCGATTAGCTTTTCAATATGCAGGCAGGTTCGATCTGCCTGTAATAACCCATTGCCTGGATGAAAATCTAGCTGCAAATGGTGCCATGCATCTGAGTCCTGTTTCCCTGAGACTTGGCCTGCGAGGCATACCGGGAT
Organism: bacterium UBP13_UBA5359; assembly: GCA_002410925.1. Lineage (GTDB taxonomy): Bacteria > UBP13 > UBA5359 > UBA5359 > UBA5359 > UBA5359. The sequence continues at coordinate 33,648 of DHPR01000027.1, read as the reverse complement.
CAGCGGAGGATATTATTGTGGCCAGGGATATCTTGCTGGCAGAGGAGGCCAATGCTCGGCTGCATATTGCTCATATCAGCACACGCCGTTCTGCTGAGATGGTAAGGCAGGCGATACGGCAAGGCTGTCGGGTGACGGCAGAGGTAACGCCGCATCATTTGACGCTGACGGATGAGGCGGTGGAGGGCTATGATACCGCTACCAAGGTCAGCCCTCCCTTGCGCAGTGATATAGATCGTTTGGCTATGATAAAGGCTCTTAACGATAGCACCATCGGCGTTATTGCCACCGACCATGCGCCGCATGCCGTGGAGGAGAAAATGGTGGAGTATGACCTGGCTCCTTTTGGACTGATTGGGCTGGAAACAGCGTTGCCGGTCTTGCTGACAGCTCTGGTGCACAGCGGGGCAGTGCCTTTAGAGCGCCTGTTGAAGGCCATGAGCGCTGGACCTGCTGCCGCACTGGGTGTGACGGGAGGGCGTTTGTCAGTGGGACTGCCTGCTGACATTACCGTGATCGATCTAAATGAAGAGCATATCATAGAGCCATCAGTCTTCCTTTCCAAGGCTCGCAACACACCCTTTGCCGGCTGGAAGGTAAAGGGGCGAGCTGTAGCTACCATTGTTGGCGGAAAAGTAGTTTTTCGGAGGTAACAGTGAAATCATATCTTATACTTGATGACGGGACGGTTTATGCCGGCAAGGGCTTCGGCCGGGCAGGGGAACAGATAGGAGAAGTGGTTTTCAATACGGGGATGACAGGTTATCAGGAGATCCTCTCCGATCCCTCCTATCGCGGCCAGATAGTTACCCTTACCTATCCTCTGATCGGCAACTACGGTATCAATGAAGAGGATTTCGAATCCCGGCAGTTACAGGTAGCCGGCTTTATCATCAAAGACCTGAGTCAGGTGGAGAGCAACTGGCGCAGCAGCGGCAATTTGCATGATTTTTTAGATGAGCGGGGGATAGTAGCCATACAGGACATAGATACCCGGGCACTCACCCGCCACCTGCGCTCAAGAGGCGTTATGATGGGTATAATAACTCCGGATCCCGATCCATATATCGCTCTGAGCAAATTGAAAGCCTCCACGCAGTATGCCGGAATAGATTATGTTACTCAGGTCAGTACCGATAAGCCTTACACCTGGCCTCTTCCAACCGGGGTGAAAGAGCGCTTCAAGGTGGCCTTGATCGATTATGGCGTTAAATTTAGCATCCTCAATTCTCTGTCTGCTCTGGGATGCAGTGTCACTGTTCTTCCCTGCGCCAGTACCTCTGCCGATGTTCTCGGATATGATCCGGACGGCATCTTTCTTTCGTCCGGACCGGGTGATCCTGCGAGACTCGATTATGCTGTGAATACTCTGAAGTTGCTACTGGGCAAGAGGCCGATAATGGGTATCTGTCTGGGGCACCAGTTGCTGGGACTGGCCTTTGGCTGCAGAACATACAAGCTCAAGTTCGGTCATCGCGGCGTCAACCATCCGGTTAAAGATCTTGATACCGGGCGCATTCATATAACTTCTCAAAATCACGGCTATGCTGTTGACGTCGCTACGGTCGAAGATGCTGCTGTTGATATTTCTCATATCAATCTGAATGATAACACTGTGGAAGGGCTCAGACATAGAGAACTGCCGGTTTTCTCGATTCAATATAATCCGGAAACATTACCGGGGTCCGGAGATAACGGGTGCTTGTTCGAAAAATTTATCAAACTGATGCAATCGCACAGGCAAAACGGCTGAAAGCTGTTAAAGGAGTTAGAAGATGCCCAGGAGAGAAGAAATAAAGAAAGTAATGGTAGTAGGCTCCGGCCCAATAATCATAGGACAGGCGGCTGAATTCGATTATGCCGGAACTCAGGCCTGCCGCTCTCTAAAAGAAGAGGGCCTGGAAGTGGTTTTGATCAACAGCAATCCGGCGACCATCATGACCGATACTAATATAGCTGATCGTGTCTATGTGGAGCCGCTGACGGTGGATTTTGCTGCTCGGGTAATAGAGCGTGAGCGGCCTGACGGATTGCTGCCCACCCTGGGTGGGCAGACAGGACTCAACCTGGCTGTGGCTCTGGCTGAAGAAGATGTTATAGACCGCTATGGAGTAGAGCTTTTGGGAACTTCTCTGCAGTCTATCAAAAAAGCTGAAGATAGAGAGCTATTTCGCGAATTGATGAGCAGCATTGATGAACCTGTGCCGGAGAGCGCCATTATCGAGAATATAGAATCAGCTCGGGAGTTTGCCCGAAGCATCGGCTTCCCCGTTATTGTGCGCCCGGCTTACACCCTGGGAGGAACCGGCGGCGGCATCGCCCACAATATGGCTCAATTGGAGGATATTGCTCATCGTGGACTGAAAATGAGCATGATCGGGCAGATACTGCTGGAGCGCTGTGTCCTGGGCTGGAAAGAGATTGAATACGAGGTTATGCGCGACGGCGCCGACAACTGTATCACCGTTTGCAATATGGAGAACCTGGACCCCATGGGTGTGCATACCGGCGACAGTATTGTAGTGGCGCCTAGCCAGACACTCTCTGGCAAGGAATACCAGATGCTGCGTAATGCCGCTTTGAAGATCATCGGTGCTTTGGAGATAGAGGGCGGATGCAATGTGCAGATGGCGCTGGATCCGCAGAGTTTTGATTACTTTATTATTGAGGTCAACCCGCGCGTCAGCCGTTCCAGCGCTTTGGCTTCCAAGGCGACCGGTTATCCCATAGCCAGAGTGGCAGCCAAAATAGCCATTGGTCTTCATCTGGATGAGATAGCCAATGCCGTTACAGGCAAAACGCTGGCCTGTTTCGAGCCGGCTTTAGACTATGTGGTAACTAAGATTCCACGCTGGCCTTTTGATAAGTTTCCCCTGGCCGATAGGGTTATCGGCACCCAGATGAAGGCTACCGGCGAGGTTATGTCTATAGGGCGAAACTTTGAATCTTCACTGATGAAAGCGGTACGTTCGCTGGAGAACGGCGCCTACAGCCTGCGGCATAAGGATATCGGTACTTTGACGGAGATGGAGCTGGAGAACCGTCTTAAGGTACCCACGGATGAGCGTCTCTTCGTTCTGGCCGAGGCTTTTCGCCGGGGTCAAATGGTAGAAGAGATACATCAGCTGACAGGCATAGATCGGTGGTTTTTACAAAAGATCAAGGATCTGGTCGGTCTGGAGGAGAGGGTGCGGAATCGCGGTTTCTCCGGTCTGGATCGAGAACTGCTGGAGAAATACAAAGCATTAGGCTTCTCGGACAGGGATATCGCTGAGCTGGTGGAGGTGGAAGAGGACGATATCCGGGCACTACGTAAGACGTTGGGCGTTCTTCCTGTTTACAAGATAGTTGATACCTGTGCGGCTGAGTTTGAGGCCGATACGCCGTATTATTACTCTAGCTATGAGCAGGAGAATGAGGCGGCCTTATCCTCTCGGCGTCGGGTGGTGGTAATCGGCTCCGGACCCATACGCATTGGGCAAGGAATAGAGTTTGATTACTGTAGTGTGCATTCTGTTTGGGCTCTGCGCGAAGAGGGCTTTGAAACGATTATTATTAACAATAACCCCGAAACGGTCAGTACTGATTTCGATACCTCGGATAAGCTTTATTTTGAGCCTCTGACGGAAGAGGATGTGCTGAATATAATTGATCAGGAGCAGCCGGAGGGCGTTATTGTTCAATTCGGTGGGCAAACGGCCATTAATCTGGCCGACACTCTGGCTCGACATGGCGTCAAGATATTGGGAACCTCGGTGGAGTTCATCGATATGGCTGAGGATCGCAAGAAGTTCGAACGTTTGCTGCGGGAATTGGATATACCCAAGCCGGATGGCCGCACAGCCGTTTCAGTGGAAGGTGCTTTGGAGATTGCCAGGGAGATAGATTTTCCAGTTCTGGTTCGGCCTTCTTACGTTCTTGGCGGGCGGGCCATGGAGATAGTCTATAATGAGAAGGATCTGCTTCATTATATGAAGTATGCCGTGAATATCTCTCCCAGGCATCCCATACTTATAGATAAATATGTTCTGGGCAAGGAAGTGGAGGTGGATGTCATCTCCGACGGCACCGACGTTTTTCTGCCGGGAATTATGGAGCATATTGAAAGAGCCGGTGTGCACTCTGGTGACAGCATGGCGGTTTATCCGCCACAGAAGCTCTCTGACGGAGTCAAGGGAAAGGTGGTGGATTATGCTACCCGGCTATCCCGGGCTCTACATGTCAAGGGTTTGATGAATATTCAGTTCGTCGTGGATGGTGAGGATGTTTATATTCTGGAAGTTAACCCAAGGGCCAGCCGAACCATACCATATCTGAGCAAAATTACCGGAGTGCCCATGGTAAACGTGGCTACCAAGGTGATGGTGGGGCATACTTTAAAGGAGCTGGGTCGCTCTGGCGGCCTCTATCCGGAAACCTCGCATGTCGCTGTCAAGGCGCCGGTATTCTCTTTTGCCAAGCTGATCTCCGTGGATATCAGCTTGAGTCCGGAAATGAAATCCACCGGAGAGATTATGGGGGTAGATCCTACCTTTGAAGGTGCGTTGTATAAGGCTATGGTAGCATCCGGTCTGGATGTCGATCTTACCGGTGCTATGATAGTAACCGTAGCCGATCAGGATAAGGCGGAAGCTCTTCCCGTTATCAGGGGATTCAAGGAATTGGGTTTTGAGATTTACGCCACGGGCGGTACCTGTTCCTATCTGCAGGGCAAAGGGATGAATGCCACTAGAGTGATGAAAATAAGCGAGGGTACGCCGAATTTATTAGATCTTATCCGTACCGGCAAGGTGAATCTGTTGCTCAATACGCTCTCTCCTGATAAGACAGTGGAGAAGGAGGCTGCGCGTATCAGGCGTTGCTCTGTGGAGCACAGCGTGCCCTGCCTGACCTCATTGGATACTGCGGCCGCGTTGCTCTATGCTCTTAGAGCCAAAGCCAGCGGTCGCTCCTTTGAAAGCCTGGCGCTGACGGATTATGATGTTGGCAAGAAGCCGGAAATCAGAAGCCGGAATCCAAGAGTGACGACCGGCTGTTAAGTTACCGGAAGGAGATTTATATGGGAACCCCGAAACCGACAACCGACAAATATCAACCAGCTGCGCCCGCAGGGCGCTCTCTGCCAAAAGAGCGCATCATCGTTGCTCTGGATGTGGATACCCTGGACCAGGCTAGATATCTGCTGGATAGTTTGGGCGATAGTATCTCTTTCTATAAAATTGGATTGCAATTATATACCAGCCTGGGGCAGGCTATAATAAAGGAGTTACAGAGCCGGAACAAGCATATCTTTCTGGATCTAAAATTTCATGATATACCGAATACGGTGGCTTCCGTCTGTCGGGTGATATCATCTTTCGGCGTAGACCTATGCAATGTCCACGCTCTGGGTGGCGCGGCTATGATGCGTGCTGCCGCTGATGCCGTAAGAGGGTGCGACACCCGAATTCTGGCTGTAACAATTTTAACCAGTCATACGCCGGAAGCTATTAGGGATGAATTGCATATAACGCTTGGGCTGGAGCAGGAAGTTTTGGCTCTGGCCGGCCTGGCCGCCGGCAGTGGCTTGCACGGGGTGGTCTGTTCACCCAGAGAGATAGAGAGCGTTCGGGCTCGTTGCGGTGAAACCTTTCTGATCGTGACTCCGGGAGTGCGTCCTGCCTGGGCTGCAACTAATGATCAGAAGCGGATTATGACTCCGTCCGAGGCTATCAGGCGGGGAGCCGATTACCTGGTCATCGGGCGACCTATAACTGCGGCTGCAGATCCTCTGGCCGCGGCAATAAGGGTGATTGAGGAAGCGGAGTGAAGTATTTATGAAGACACTGAGAGCGGGCGATCAGGCCCGAATATCCAAACAGGAGGCTTGAAGGTTTATGCTTACAAATGCTGATATACTTAATATATTCAATCGCACCGGCGTGTTGCAGGAAGGGCATTTTCGTCTGACCTCCGGCTACCATAGTTCGCAATATATGCAGTGTGCTCAGCTGCTGCAATATCCGGTTGAAGCAGGCCTGCTATGTAATGAAATAGCAGCTCGGTTTAAAGGAGAAGGGGTGGATGTGGTAATGGGGCCGGCCGTTGGCGGAATAATCGTAGCTTATGAGATAGCCAGAGCTATAGGCTGTCGTTCTCTCTTCTGCGAAAGAGAGAATGGTCAAATGACCTTGCGCCGCGGCTTTCATCTCTCTGCCGGCGAGCGGGTGCTGGTGGCGGAGGATGTGGTCACCACCGGTGGTTCCGTTATGGAGGCTGTGAAACTGGTCAGGCAATCCGATGCGGAGTTGGCGGGCGTGGGTCTGTTGGTGGACCGTAGTGGCGGCAAGGTGGATTTCGGTGTCAGAACGGAAGCCCTGTTGAAGATGAGCATAGAGAAATATTCCCCCGAGGAGTGCCCTTTTTGTAAGCAGGGGCTGCCGGTCATCAAGCCCGGTAGCCGGGAGGTAATCAAGAATTGAGCAGCATAGTGAGCGGCAATAGAGTGGCAGTTACCATGGAGAACGTAGAGATCGGAATCTGCAGGACTGAGAGCGGCCGAGAACTACCGCTGCCGGAATATATGACTCCCGGAGCGGCCGGCATGGATATCTACGCCGCCGTGACGGAAAAGATATCCATAGCCCCCGGCGGCAGAGCCCTGATACCTACCGGGCTGAGAGTAGCTCTGCCGGTAGGCTATGAAGCCCAGATCAGACCGCGTAGCGGCCTGGCTGTCAAGCACGGCGTTACCTTACTCAACGCTCCCGGTACCATCGACAGCGATTATCGCGGCGAGATCAAAGTCATTGTTATCAACCACGGAGATGAGCCCTTTATCGTCAAGCGCGGCGACAGAATTGCTCAGATGATTATTCAGACGGTGAGCAGAGCCGTATTTATAGAAAGGGCTTCTCTGGAAGATACCTCCCGCGGTCACGGCGGCTTCGGGCATACCGGGGTTTGAATTGATGAGTTACCTCTGATAACTACCAGAAGGTTGCAACTATATATAAGTTTAGGCTATAATGTTGTACATTCCGTGTTGCAGCATGAGTCGGCTGCACGGTTAAGTTTATGTGCACCAAGTGGAGGTCGATTTTAATTGAGGCTTGGACGAATTTTCGCCGCCGTCCTTATCAATCTCTTTACCATAGCCACGGTTATCGGTGCGGGAGGGCAGGTAAGCTTTGGTGCTCCTGCTGAACCCGTTGATTATCCTCTTCGTTATAAGAGAATGAGTCAGGCTGATACGGCAAAGAGTAATTCCACTGAATCTAACAAAGAGACTGCTCAAGTCGAAAAGGAAGCGGTAGCCGGTCTGCTGTCTGCAAGAGCAAATAATAAAACGATGGCAAAGAAGAGGCTGGTGGAGGTTCTCTCTATTGACGTAATTGAAAGGATAGCTCCGGTAGCTGCCAATATGCCGGTTATCTATCCCGTTGACAGGAATCCCGGTGCCAGGCCGGAGGCGGCCTCTGAGGGAGAGCGTATCGGCGGCGATAGCAGCATCTGGCTTAGGTATGAGAAGCTCTCTTCCGGCAATAAGGGCTTTACTTTTGAAACTCGGCCGGAGGCACAGCGGAGGGAGGATATTTATGTAGCGGGGAGCGTTATTCGTTATAGCCCGCAGAGCAGCGCCTACGTGGACACCTCTGCTATGCAGTTTAGGATGGCCCCTGATGACAATCTGATACTCAGGGGAAGCTATCAGGGGACGAGCGGCAGCGATATCGGTTTGCAGAACAGCGCAGGTATCGGCTTTGAGACTGGCCAGGCTATGCGGGAGAGAGGCCTTTTCTTAGCCGGCAATATAGGCTTTGCCAGAGATACCTACAATAGCAGCCAGAGTACTAATTTGTCGCTGGATATCAGGCCGATCAAACAGCTTCTCTTGAAAGCCGATTATAATGGACAGTCTTTCAACGGCATGGAGAGCAATACCACATCTTGCAGCCTGGAAATATCGCCTGAGTTTGCGGCCAAATCACGTATAACGGCGCTGGGAAGGGTTACAGCAAGCAGCGGTGAAGGTATACCATCTCAGAAGCAGACGGAATTGTGGCTGAGCGCCAATCCAGGTAAACGGCTCCGGCTGGCGGCCAATATGCAGCGTTCCGAGATGATGGGCGGCTGGGAAACCGCCGGCAGCAGCCTCAGAGCTGATTATAACATGGGACAGAGGGTGCAGTTGGCGGCAGAGATGAATAACAGCCGGAGCGGCTCATTCTCACAGAACCAACAATGGATACGAGTTGCGGCTCAGCCTGGAAATAATACCTTCGCTGCGCTGGAAAGAGTGCGGCGTAGCTATAATGGCGGTGAAAAGCTGGTTGATGGAAGGGCCGAAATCAGTACAGTCGCGGGAGCTGTCGGCATATATGCCAGGATGAATTCTTCGGAGATCAGCCGGGACATTATAAGCAAAGATCGGGTTGTCGGTTTACAGACGACTATGAGCAGAGGTCTGAATTTAGCAGTTGATCGTAGCCAGCGGAGCGTGACCGGCACGGAGAGTATAAAGGTGACGGGAGTTAAGGTTAAAGGTAAGGTTGCAGGTAATCTGGAAGCTCAATACGGTATGGAATGGGTTGATGGTCAAGCAGGTGGCGGCGGAAGCTATCTGGGGCTGTCCGGGCAGCCTGTTAAGGGAGTTAATTTAAGCTATAAGCGCCGTTTGCAGGATCAACAGCTGAGTACGATGAATCTGCCTTTGCAAGAGCTCTCTCTTGCTACCGATATCTTCCCCTCCGGCAAGGCTCTTCAGGTCAGGGGCGGTGTTTCATATCTGCAACAGGAAAAAGGAAGGACAAATTGGCTGAATGCCGATCTGGGATTGACCTATCAGCCATCATCAAATATAAACCTATCTGCTGCATACAAGGCTAATGTTCGGAGTAACGCTTCTTTCCTTGACCCCGACCTGGAAATACGCGGCGAAGTCAGATGGGAGTTCTGAGCAGGTTTCTTAACAACAGGAGGTGGGTAAATAAAGTGTGCTCCGGTCATTGCCGTCCGGGGAAAAAGGGGCGTCGAGGAGGTATGGCCGATGGTGTTGAATATAGAGATATTCATCAGATGTAAATGCGGTCACACCATTACCGCCAAAGAGTTCTTGCAGATCAGAGTCTATCTTAAGCCTGGTGAACCCACCTTCGTCAATGCTCAATTTCAGTGTAAGAATTGCCGGCAGATAGGCGAACATCATCTGGTGGCTGAAGAGATACTTCAGCAGGCTGGCCAACTGGAGAATAGTTATCTTCCAAGCCTTTTTCAGGAGAATAGCGATGATGATTTAGTGGTGGATATGCCGATACCGCATGGTGAGAAGAATAATATGCCTAAGCTCACAGAGGCCATAACCTGCGACGAAATAATCGATTTCCACTTTCAGTTGGAAAAGCTGCAGAACACCTTGCCGGATCTATAGAAACTGCCTCTCCAGGGGTTATTCACGAAGAGCCCCTGGAGAGGCAGGAGGTATTAAATACCTGAGAAACCATTGCGTGGCCAGCCAAGAGACCTCTTCCAATGCTCCCGGTTCTTCAAAGAGATGAGTAGCGCCGGAAACGACAGCTAGCTCCTTAACGGTATGCATTTGTCGTAAGGCTTGTCTGTTGAGCTTCAGAACCTCCGTATCATCACCACCAACTATAAGTAATGTGGGGCTTCTGACCTCGCTTAATACCCGGTTTCCTGCCATATCCGGACGTCCGCCTCTGGAAACGATGGCGACCACGCTTTCCGGGCGTTTAGATGCGGCTACCAATGCTGCCGCACCTCCGGTACTGGCTCCGAACAGCCCTATTTTTAATTCCGGTTTTTTGTGCCGCAGCCAATCTATAATGTCGACGAGCCTTTCCGCCAGGAGATCAATATCAAAGCGTAATTCGAGGGTATAGATATCCACAGCCTCTTCCTCTGTCGTGAGAAGATCGATAAGCAGCGTAGCTATTCCGGCCTCTTGAAGAGCCTTGGCCACAAATCTATTACGCGGGCTGAAGCGGCTGCTGCCGCTGCCATGAGCAAAGAGAACTACGCCACGGGCATTATCAGGAACAACGAGGTTTCCCTCCAGTTCGACCAAGCTCGATGGCACGGTCACTGTATGCTCTTTCTGTACGCCGGGGGAAAAAGGATTCTTTGTTTCATTGTTGTTCTCTTCCTGCAGAAGCTTCATAACCTCTTCGTCGGATGTCTGGGTGAAATCGAGGTACCATTGTCCCACGGCTGTGAAATCCTCAGGTTGCAGGAGGCAGACCAGTTCATCGAGCTCGCCGGCCAGCCTGGCTGCTGCCTCTTCGGAGCATACCGGCACTGCCAGGATCAGGCGCTCAGGCTTCTCAGCCCGCACTGCTCTGGCGGCTGCCAGGGCAGTTATTCCGGTAGCCAGACCGTCATCTGCCAGAATGACGGTTTTGCCGACTATCTCCGCGGCAGGACGGTTACCGCGATAAAGCCGCAGCCGTCGCTGCATTTCCGCCGTTTCGCGGCCGGCTATCCTGTCTATCTCCTGCGGTTCGATTCTCAATTGGCGGACCAGGGCTTCGTTGATGATCCTGATTCCGGGAGCAATGGCTCCTATGCCCAGTTCCGGCTGACCGGGAGCACCCAATTTACGGGCGACAATAATATCGAGTTGTGCCTCCAGCGCGTGCGCTATCTCGTAGCCTACAGGAACGCCGCCTCGCGGCAAAGCCAGTATCAGAGTATTGCTGCCTTTAAAAGCAATAAGTCTTTGAGCCAGGCGCCGGCCGGCATCATATCTGTCCTTGAATATAGGGGGGGTCTCTTCCATTTTTCTCTCCACATGTTGCTGAATATTACCATTGCTAACGCTCTCAGCTACAGTATGAGCTTGCTCTCCTGATGCGCAGCACTTGCTTTGGTAATTACCCACTTGTAGTAATTAATAAACAGGTAAAACTTTAAGAATTTCCTTCTTTCCTGCGTTGAAAAGGGTCTATCCCGTAGCAGCGGCGAAAGAGCTTGTTGAAGAAATCTAGGCTGCTGAAGCCTGCCGCCGCCGTACCCCGAAAGAGATCGGAGCCAGAACCCGAGAGAGCCTGAAAAGCTGCATGCCTGGCGGCGGTTACGCTTTGGGAAGCGGCAACGGTGTAGCCGATTATATGCTGATGGAGAGATATCTGCCTGTGATGGACGAGGGTAGGTCGGCCGGTATTAACAACGTAAGCTCTTTATACTTGGCGAGAGCTCTGATAGATGGTATCTTATTACTATGAATATTTTCGACATCATAGGGCCGGTAATGACGGGGCCTTCCAGTTCTCATACCGCCGGCGCGGTCAGGATAGGCCGGATGGCGCATGCCCTGTGCAGCGGTATCCCCGGACAGGCTCTGATAGAGCTGCACGGCTCCTTTGCCGGTACAGGCCTGGGGCACGGCACGGATTGCGCTTTACTGGCCGGCTTACTGGGGTTGGATATTGACAGCCCTGATCTGCATTTGGCTGGTGAACTGGCTAAACAGGCCGGCCTTGCTTATACGTTTAAATCAGTTTGCATACCGGGGGCGCATCCCAATACGGCACGAATTACGGCCCAGACCAGGGAAGGCGGCAATCACGTGATTACCGGCGCCTCTATCGGCGGCGGCAACGTTCTGATCGTGGAACTGGATGGTTATGAGGTGGAACTCAGGGGTAATCTACCGACCGTGATAGCCATCTATCGCGATCAACCGGGCATGATATCCTTGATGGCCGGCATTTTCGGCCGGTATGAAATAAATATCGCCACTATGCGAGTCTCCAGAAAGATGCGTGGTGAGCAGGCAGTAGGCGTTATCGAAACAGACCAGATGCTTTCGTCAAAAATTGTAACGGAACTTAAGGCAATAGATGGCCTGGATGAGATCAGGTTGCTGCCGGCTGTAGTTGGAGGAGGGATATCTTGCACACAGATGGCTTGAAGCTGTCCGAGCTGATAGCTGAGGCTACCGGCAGGGGGATCAGCCTGGGAGGATTGGCGCTGGAGCGCGAAGCCCGGCTCACCTTTACCGATCCTGATTGCTTGAGGGAGCGGATGCGTCGGCAATGGCGGGTTATGCAGGAAGCGATGGAGACCGGCCGGGAAGCGCCCCATGCTTCCCGAAGCGGACTGGTCGGCTTTGAAGGCAGCCTTATGCATCAACGAGCGCAGGAAGCGCTTGAAGCCGGATCCCCCGTGCTTAAACTGGCAGCCCTGGCCATGTCCGTAAGCTGTGTCAATGCCTGTATGGGCAGAATTGTAGCTGCTCCAACAGCCGGAGCGTGCGGTATTCTACCTGCTGTTATCGCTTCTGCCCAGGAGGATACGGGTTGCAGGGAGGATAGCTGTGTAGATGCTCTCTTTGCTGCCGGGTTGATTGGTGCAGTGATATCCGGGCATATAGAGTTAGCCGGGGCTTCCGGCGGGTGCCAGGCGGAATGCGGCGCTGCAGCCGCTATGGCTGCAGTTGCGGCGGTGCAGATATATGGCGGCAGCCCGGAGCGATCCGGCCATGCCGCTGCTTTGTCGCTGAAGAATCTGTTGGGGCTGGTATGCGATCCGGTAGCCGGGCTGGTGGAGATTCCCTGCGTCAAACGCAACGGCTTTCTGGCCGTACACGCCTGGCTGGCGGCCCAGATGTCCCTGGCGGGTATGAACAGCGCTGTGCCGGTTGACGAGGTCTTTGCCGCTATGGCGGAAATAGGCCGGTCTATGCCGGAGAGCCTGCGAGAAACCGCTGCCGGCGGTTTGGCCGCCACCCCGGCGGGACAGGAGATCAGATCGCAACTGGACATTCGTTATTCGTCTCTCGGCTGAAAGCGTAATTACAGCATAGCCGAGCTGCAAGCCACAAGCTACTAGTAGGGTTGGGCACACTCCTCCAAAAAGGCCAGGATATTGTCGATGGGCACTTCCGGTTCCAGGACGTGCGTGGGGGAGAGGATCAGAGCGCCGTCATAGCCGGCCGTTCGCTTCATCTCTCTTACCGTCTGCCTGACATCGTCAGGCGTGCCGAAAGGCATGACACTCTGGGTGCCGATGGTGCCGTCCAGCACCAGCCGATGGCCGAATCGACGCTTTACCTCGGCTACGTCCAGGCACTCCGGCTGGACCGGGTTGAGAATATCCACTCCGGCTTCGATCAGATCCGGGATGATCTCCATGATGTTGCCGTCGCTGTGATACCAGACGCCAATATCCGGCTTGATCGCCTTGGCTGCCTCCCAGACCTTCTGCCAGCGTGATTTCATGAAATAGCGCCAACGATCCACGGAGAACATCATGGCCTGCTGGCTGGCCACATCATCGCCGCACAGCAGACGGTCCACGCCGACTCGGGCGGCCCAGACGGCCTTTTTCATATTGCGCTCAAAGATTCTGTCCAGGATATATTCGCAGATGGCGGGTGCGGCCAGCATATCCATCAGGAACTCCTCGTAACCGCGGATTTGCCAGGCATCCTCATACATATGGCCGATTGAGCCGACGGTGGAAAAGCCTTCCGCATGTGCCTGTGCCACAGCGGCGGTACCGTCTTCGCCAGCATACTCTCTCGGTGAAGGGAAGGGAAAATCCTCTATTTCACTCAGGGAAGAAGCGTGACGTAGCGGACTGACATAATGTGTGAAGTGATGCATGCTGCCGGGAAGATGAAGAACACCCAGGCCGTCGATGTAGGCCCCGTCGGGTATGGAGATATCGCTGTAATAACGGGAGAAGTCCGGCTTATCCGGCTCTCCGATCGGCTGAGGCTGGATAAGTCGCTCCTGCCACAGACCGAAGTGCCGGCGCATTGCCTCCATATCCTGAAAACCGGTATGCTCCAGAAAAGCCTTTCCCAGATCAGGCGTAAAGCCCAGGTAGTAGAGCCAGCCCTCGTGCTGCCTGCGCTCCATGGTAGCCCGAAATAATTCCAATTGGTTCATAGTTCTCCTCCCGACACCGCAATTAACAGCATACCCGAATAACTCGCTTAAACTTCAACCTTTAGCCTTCAGTCTTCAGACTTACTATAGCTATTAGCCTGAAGGATATTGACAGTAACTTTTTGAACACTGTATATTTACTATAGCAGCCTTATTAAGAGGATAACAGAAGGAATTATTAGCTATACCGGGACTTTTTGAACACCATGGTTGTGAGGTGCACCATGCTTGACGATGCCGGAATGTTCAGGGTAATAGCCTGCGGCGGGCAGGGAAAAGGGCACACGTGTGCCAATCGGGCGGATGGAGATCTGCAGTGCTGGGGACTGGTATACCTGGCGGACGGCAAGGGTTTCTACCGCACTGAGGATGCCGGCAGGCGGGATGTTCGTCCGGGAGACGCCTTCTTCCTGCTGCCGGGCCAGGGGCACTCTTACGGCTCGGAAGGAGATAATTGCTGGAAGGAAAAATGGCTCCTCTTTGAAGGTAGCCTTATGGATCAACTCTATGCCGGGGGAACGGTCCGGGAATGGAATCTGCCGGCTCGCAATGTCCGTCGTTTCGGCATGGATAATCTTTTTTCGGAACTGCTGTCTTTATCCGCCGCGGGCTATTCCACAAGCGCCAGGCCCGTTCGGATGGCGGCACTGGCCATAATCTCGGCAACTGCGACTGTGCTTACGACTCCCGTTCCGGATGCTGTCGGCGACAGTCCGGTAGCCGCTGTCCTGGAAGAGATGAGAGCGGCCGTCGGGCGGCCCTTTTTTGACTTTCAGCAATCTGCCCGTCAGTCCGGCTGCTCCGTCACGCATCTGAGGCGTCTCTTCAAATCGTATACCGGGCAATCCCCGGTAGCTTATTTCAACGCCCTGAAGCTGGCTACCGCCAGGAACGCGCTGCTCTCCACCGGCAAGAGCATCAGGCAAATTGCCATAGACCTGGGCTTCAGCGATGAAGCCTATTTCCGGCGGGTTTTTCGCCGGGCGGAGGGCATGCCGGCCTCGGAATATCGCAAGAGGTTTGGTATGTATAGATAATGCAAAACATGCATTATGAAAAACGTGCAAAAGGGTTATAGCAAGCAATAGCTGACACGGAGGATAAAAATGAAGACTGCTTTGGCTATAGTTATAGAGTCTCTGCGCAAGCGGGTCAGGCTCGCCAGGCAGGCAAGGGTTTTGAAAGAGCTGAAGGGCTCTGTCGTGGAATGGGAGGGAGATTTGAAGGAGATATGCAAAGACAGATGAGGTATTGACTTTTTGGGATATAGGGGTATAAAAAGTGTAAGAAGTAATAAAAGTACGTTTCGTGCTTTTATAAACATAAATTTATAATGGGTTTGGGAGTAGTATAGAATGGCTGCTATAAATGCAATAGAAGCCAGAGATCAACTTGGGGACCTTCTGAACCGTGTTGCTTATGGTAAAGAGAGAATAACTATCGGTAAGAGAGGCAAAGCAATGGCGGTGCTTGTTCCTTTAGAGGATTTGGAAGCCCTGCAGAAACTCGAAGATAAGATAGACCTTCGCGAAGCTCATGCTGCATTGGCAGAAATCAAAAGAGGGGAGTATCATATCCTGGCAGAGGTAGAGGCAGAGCTGAACATCGATAAGGATTAGATGAGGGTTTGAGATGTATGATGCCATACTGTCCTCCGGAGCACGACGAAGGTTGAAGAATTTTCCCGGCCGAATTCAAGCCCTTTGGTTGCAACGATAAAGGATTTGGCAATAACCCTGCGTCCTAACGGTATAGAAAAGCTGGAAAATAAGGAAGATATCTATCGGATAAGGGTTGAAGATTACAGGGTAATATATACCATTGAAGATGGCAAGCTGTTGATATTGGTAATCTACGCGGAGCATAGAAAAGACGTCTACGGTAAGTTTTAAAATAGTTGTTTTAATATACAAGGGCTATGTCAGGTCTGCGACGGCCATCCCGGTCCTCATGGGGGTGGTCTTTTGTTTGTGGAATCCTTTTCGTTGAATGCATTACGCCGTCTGGAGCAAAGCGGCGCTGACTTTATCCTGCTGGAGTGCTGCCGTGCCGGGGCAGAGGATAGCGCCTCTTATCTATTCCGAAATGCGGTGGAAGTTATAAGCTGCCGTGAGACGTGGCAGGTGGAAGCGGCGCTGACCAGGGCAGAGGAGGCGCTGGCCTCCGGCTACTGGCTAGCCGGCTACCTGGCTTACGAGGCCGGCTATGCCTTTGAGCGGATAGCGGGAGCACCGTTGCCGGATATGCCGCTTGTTTGGCTGGGAATCTATACTTCCCCGTCCGATTGCCTGTGTCCGGTGGCAGCCGACAGCGTAATCAGGAGTGCTGATGCCGAAATAGAGGCCCGGTTCAATCTCTCCCGGGAGCGGTATGCCGCCGATCTGGCCAGCATCAAGGAGTTGATCGCCGCCGGGGAGACCTTTCAGATCAACTATACCGGCCGGTTGGATTTTGAGTACACCGGCTCGCCGGCAGAGCTGTACGATCAGCTGCGGCGGTCTCAGCCGGTGCCTTACTCGGCTTTCATGCGTTGCGGCAAGTTGGATATACCCTCCTTTTCACCCGAACTCTTCTTCAGGTTAGGCAGGGAGAGCATCGTCTGCAAGCCGATGAAGGGCACAGCCCCCAGAGGCAGAACGGTCATGGAAGATACGGCCGTGGCCGAATGGCTGGCAGCGGATGCCAAGAGCCGGGCTGAGAACGTCATGATTGTTGATTTGATGCGCAATGAGCTGGAGCGCATCTGCCTCTCCGGCTCTGTGGTCGTGCCTGAACTCCTCACCCTGGAGCGCCATCCCACCTTATGGCAGATGACCTCTACGGTGGCAGGGCGGTTAAGAGAGGATATTTTGGCGCCGGATATTTTCAGGGCGCTCTTCCCCTGTGGCTCGGTGACCGGTGCACCCAAGGTGCGTTCCATGCAGATTATTGCAGATCTGGAACGGGCACCGCGCGGCATCTATACCGGAGCTATCGGCTGGATCAGCCCACGACGGCAGGGGGTCTTCAGCGTGGCCATTAGAACTTTGACTTTGGATAGATGTTCCGGGCAGGGAGAGATGGGCGCCGGCGGCGGCATTGTTTGGGATTCCGTCGCAGAGGATGAATACCGGGAATGCCTGCTCAAAGGGCGGTTTCTGTCATCCCGTCTGCCCGAGTTCCACTTGCTGGAGACGATGCTTTGGGAGCGGGATAAAGGCTTTGTTTGGCTGGCGGAGCATCTTCAGCGCCTGGAAGCCTCGGCCGGCTATTTCGATTTCCTGTTCAGCCGAGAGAGAATAACGGCAAAGCTGTCTCAGGCAGTGAAACAGTGCTCCAGCCGCCGCCTACGGGTCAGGCTGCTGTTGGCGGCAGATGGCTCGGTAGAGGTGGCTTCCTCAACCTTGCATGAAAGGTCTTCGTTCGCAGATACGCCTGTTGTTATTCTCTCCGATACTTCGGTGGATTCAAAGGACCTCTTTCTTTATCACAAGACCACCAACCGCAGTCTCTTTGAGTGTGAACTGAAAGCCTGTCGGCAACAGGGATATTATGAAACTCTTTTTCTCAACGAGAGAGAAGAACTGACGCAGGGAGCTATCAGCAACCTCTTTCTGCAATTTAATGGTCGGCTTTATACCCCGCCTTTGGAATGCGGTCTTTTGCCGGGAATAATGAGGAAGCACCTGCTGGATACGGGCCGGGCGGCAGAGCGTATTCTCTATCCCGGCGATCTGAAGGCAGCGGAGCAGATACTGCTGACCAATGCCGTGCGGGGATGCATAAATGCAATGTTCAAAGATATGTAAGCACGATATAAAACGATGAACTCTGAACTTTCCATCTCATTGTGCTATAATACCCCTTGAGGTTGATGGGCAATGTTGCAACTGGCAGATATAAATCCCGTTGTCAGGAGCGCCGGCAAGGCGGCGTTCGAGCCTGGATATGACGGCAGCATGAAATCCGAACCTTTGATGGATCACGATTTGCACCTGGCCTACCGCGGCCGCGGCGCCATAGTGATCGGCGGCTGCCGCTATATCATGGAGATAGGCGATGTAGTCACGGTTTTTCCGGGCGAATCTTTTCATGTAGAAGTTGAAGGGGAACGCCCGTTTTCCAGATATTTCATCCATTTCGATTTTACCGGAGATAAAACCGAAAGCCTGCAGGCGCCGGTGTTGGAGGACGATATACCCTGGCCCAGACATGTTCGCCTGATGTCCGATAGCCGGGCCAGAGATCTGTGTGCGGATATCGTCTTGCGGGTGCAAAATTATGCGGCATCGGATGTCTCGCATATAATAGCCGCCGGTCATATGCAGGCGCTGCTGGGAATTGTGGCTGAGAATTATACCGGAAAGCATACTGATGAAGGGGATACCTACTCTAAATGCCGCAAAAACATACTCCAATCGGAAAGATTTATACAGGCCAATTACCGAAAGAACCTGACTTTGGCAGAGATAGCCGGCGCGGTGGGACTTAGCGTGGATTATTTCGGACGCGCCTTTAAAGCCCTCTTTGGGCGTACCCCGCTGGATTATCTAACCAATCATCGTCTGAGCGAAGCTAAGCGCTTGATGGTGGAGACAGATCTTTCCATCAGTGAAATCGCCCGGCGGACGGGCTATGATGATATTCATTATTTCAGCTACATTTTCAAGCGCAGGGAGGGAATTACGCCTTCCCAGTTCATTTCCAGGCTGGCAATAGAAGAATAAGCCGAAAGGCGGCCTCTCTTTGGCACACTTCCTGCACAATCCTCCCCTTGAATAAGCAAACACCAAGGGGAGGATTGTTATGTACGCCCTTTTTAAGCAAGCGTTCCTTTTCACTTCCGTGTTACTCTTGTTAATGTCGGGACAGGCCTCAGCCGCCAGGCTGATAGCGTCTGAAGATCAACTGGAAATAACGGTCTGGTCCGACAGGGAGATGTCAAGAACGACAACTGTCAGCGCTGACGGTAAGATTGTTATGCCGCTGATCGGCAGCGTCAAGGTAGCCGGTGTTGACGAAGACGAAGCTGCCGGATGTATAGCCAGGGCTCTGGCACGGTACATCATAGACCCCAAAATCAGCGTCAGCATAGTCAGGGCGCGACAGGACAGGGTATTTGTTCTGGGGCGAGTGAGAAACCCCGGTGTCTACGATATTCGGCAAGGCAGCACGGTGCTGGAGGGTATATCTCAGGCCGGAGGCTTGCTGGATAAGGCCGATCTCGGCCGGGGTACTCTTATCCGTGTCGGCAATAAGTATGAGCCTGTAAACCTGCGGGCGCTTCTTGCCGATGGGCAGATGAAGGAGAATGTACACATAAATGATGGTGACGTTATTATCGTGCCGGAGAGGGCGGATAATTCCATTTATGTTCTGGGCAGAGTTAATAACCCCGGGCTTTATCAGCTGGAGGACAGCGTTACGGTTATGGGCGCCATTGCCCGGTCGGGCGGTAGTGCCGACAGGGCTAATCTCAAGCGAGTCATAATCATCAGAGGTGATCTGGCCAGGCCCGAGCGGCTAGAAATCAACGTTCAGGATATCATTCAGCGTGGAGATAAGAATAAGGATATAACTCTCAAGGCGGGAGATACCGTTTACGTTCCTGAGGTAGGATCGATCGATTGGGATAAGATGTTGCAACGTGTTTGGCTCTTTAGCCTGTTTAGAGATATGTGGAAATGATCTGACGGAGGTAAGAGATGGAACTTTGGAAATACGGCCGTCTTATATGGCGGCGTAAATGGTATCTGTTGGCTATGATGGCTCTGGTAGCGGCTCTAATCATGGCCAGAATGCCACGCCATACTCCCTTATACAGAGCTACAGCTGCCGTTATGCCTTCTCACGGTATATTGAATCAGGGAGAGGGGAGCGATACTACTGAGAGAGACAGACGAATGGCCAATCTGCTGGAGCTTGCTGGCAGCAGGGAGGTGTGTGCCAGAACCGTAAGCCGGCTGCATCTTTCTTTAACTCCGGGGAGGCTGCGGGAAATGATGGAGGTGAAGCCCCGGCAGGTAGAGCCATTTAGCGCCAGTGGCACCAGCGATACTGATATCATCGAAATCTCGGTTGTTTATCCGGATCGGGAGGCTGCACCGGAAGTGGCTAATACCTTGGCGGAAAGCTTTATTTCCTATTATCAGAATTTTTCACGCCAGGAAAGCAACGAAGCCAGGCATGTGCTTGAAGAGCAAACCGGCAAAGCGCAAAAGAAGCTTCAAACGGCTGAGTCCAAGCTAGACCGTTTTCGCCGAAGCCGCGGCATCGCCCTTCCTGACGCCAGAGATGCCTTGTTACAGCAGTATGGTACGTTAATGGCTATGAAAGAAGATGCAGCTGTTTCTGCGCGGGAACGTACCGCCAGGCTGGCCTCAATCAAAAGCCAGCTTTCCAGCCAATCTGAAAATCGTGTCTATGAGCAGGGAACAACCAATAATCCGTCTGTTCAGGCACTTGAAAGCAGATTGATAGAATTGGAGATGCGGCTGGCCAATGAATCCTCTATTCATACGGCCGAGCATCCCAATATCATTGCTTTGCAACGAGAAATAAATCGGATCAGATCGCAATTGAATGGAGCGGTCAGAAGAGTATTTAGCTTTGAAACAATCCAGGCCAATCCTTTGCATGATAAATTAATGAATGATATGGTCGATGCGGCAAGCATGGCCATAGCTGCCGGTGCCAGGGCAACAGGCGCCCAGGGAGCTGTTGCGCGCATTGAGAGCCGGTTGAATGGAGTCTCATCGTCGGAAACCACTTATGCTGCTCTGATAAGAGAGGTTCGTATGGCTGAAGAGGCCTACACGGTCTTTACCAATCGTCTTAACGAGGCTATTGCCGGTAGCATCAATATAGCTGGAAGAATAGGGGCTGTTAAACTGGTGGATTTGGCCGATGTAGCAGAGGGTCCGATAAACAAACCACTTAATGCTTCTGTAGCTCTGATTTTCGGTATGCTATCCAGCCTCTTCATCGGTGTCTTGTTCATTTTAGGTCTTAACTATCTGGATAATTCGGTTAAGGACGCAGAAGATGCCAGAATCAGGCTGAAGCAGCCGTTGATAGGCGAGATACCCCGCGCCGGACAGGCAGGCAGCTCAATGTCTTTACCCGCCATTCATCAGGATCATGCCTTGGATATTTCTCCCTTCGGCGAGGCTTATCGTTTGTTGAGAACAGCCTTTGTTTTCAGATGCCGTGAGAGCAATGTAAAGGTGGTAGCTATGTTCAGCCCGCGTCCGCATGAAGGACGCAGCACGGCTGTCATTAATCTGGCTGCTTCGCTAGCTATATCCGGCAGAAGGGTATTATTGGTCGATGCGGATCTGCGAGAGCCTGTATTGCATAAGATCTTTAGTATCTCCAACGAAAAGGGATTGAGCAGTATTCTGACCGGCAAGGATACCCTGATGGAGGGCATCCGCAAGACAGTAGTGGATAACCTCTATCTTCTTCCGAGCGGTCCCCTTCCGGCCAATCCATCTGAGCTTTTGGGGGGAGAGGAGATGAAGCGGCTGATGGCTGATCTTCGCGAACAGGGAGAGTTTGTGCTTTTCGATACTTCAGCCTCGTTGCCTTTTACCGATTCTACTCTTCTGGCATCCCTTGCCGATGGTGTTCTGGAGGTAGTCGGTGCCGGCCGCTCCAGCCTGGAGGATCACCTGTTGGCAGCCGAGCAATTATCCATGGTCGGCACGCCGATAGTAGGTATGCTGATCAATGGTGTGGAGCCGGAGGAGGTCAGAAGTTACAATGCCTATCGGCAGCATGTTACCAGGCCGGTGGATCTGTCCCGGTTAAAGAGGAAAGCAGTCATCAGCACCGGTTCAATGCTGCTGGCGGTATTGCTGGGGATGGCTATACATTACGGAGGGCCGTATATTATTAAGGAAATGGTTGCTGCAGGCAGGGTTCTCAAGAGCTGGAGCGGGAATATCATCAGCGATAGCACTCATATAGCTGAGAAATCGGCTGGAGTCGTTATGCATACCTGGCAATCCGGTATCGCAGCTATTGGCAATAGGGAAAGAAAAGCTACTGAAATAACAGAAAAAGATACGGCTGAAAGAAAAACTGCCGGTAATGATTTACTCTGTCCCGGTATACCTGCAGCCAGGGCTGCGGATACCTGGAAAAGCGAGGTTGAAATCACTGCCAAGGGTAGATGCTGGGCGAGGGCGGTGAAAGGGAGCGAAAAGATCTTTGAAGGAATTATACCGGTAGGAGAGAGTCGCAAATGGCAAGTAGATGACAAGGCTCTCTCTCTTCGGCTTGGAGATGCCTCAAAAGTCAGCATAAAGTATAATGGGCGGATCGTTCAGCCGGCCGTAGCCGGTAATAAGACTGCTGAGGTTATCTTTCGAAAATAAATTAATGATGATGGGTATAAGCACAGAATGTTAAAACTTCTAAGATCTTTGAGATTCGGGAATCGTAGTTTGAATCCTACAACAAAGAACAAAGTGATGGTATCTCTCATCTGTTCATATGTTTCGCAAGCGTTCAATACCGGTGTCAATATGCTGGCCAGGTTGCTCCTGGCCAGATTGATTCTTCCTGCCGATTGGGGTCTCTTTGCCGAGGCTCTTCTGATAATCACTATCGGGGGAGCCATGAGAGATCTTGGTATCCCGCTGCACCTGATCAGGGATAATGGCAAGAAATACGGCAGTGCCTTGATGCTGGAAGGCATTATGTCTTTGGTTGTTATCAGTCTGATATGGATACTTGCTCCACAGGCGCATATCTGGGATCCGCGTCTGCCATACCTGTTGCGGATATTCTCTCTGATGCTTCTGCCGGAAGGCCTGGCTATGATACCCAGAGCTTTTTTAGATAAAGAGCTTTTGGTCGATAAGGCTTTGCTTTGCGAGCTGCTTCAGATAGGAACCTTTGCTCTTGTCAGCTTGGCTATGGGGCATCGGGGATACGGAGTTTGGAGCCTGGTGGCCGGGCATAGTACAGGCATGCTGGCATATTCTCTCTCGCTTTGGCTGCGTGCCGGTAGAACGATATCGCTGGAATTTAACAAGCGGCATATTCCGGAGCTTCTCTTTCGCAGCAGCTTTCTCTTCTTTAACGGTCTGGTTGGAACATCGCTCGGCTATATAGACAATGGTATATTAGGCAGTCTGCTTACCAGCCATGAAGTTGGATATTACTTTATTGCCTATACCTGGGCTTTTTTGCCTAACAAGCTGATTTTCCCATCCTTGTATCGTATATTCTATCCTACTTTGGCCCGCTACAAGGATGATGTAGAGAGACTTTTCAACATCTATCATTTGGGAACTATAATTCTTCTGGCGGTAGAGTTACCGGTTTTAGCGCTTATTTTTATCAATGCTCAACACTACGTTCTGCTTCTGCTGGGGCGGCAGTGGTTGCCGTCGGTGCCGCTGCTGCGCATTATAGCTCTCGGGCCGGCTCTAGTGCCTTTCAACCGTCTTGGTATAGCCGTACTTAAAGTACACCATAGGGACAAGATATTCTTTCTAAGCTCTATAATCGGCCTCGTTTCCTTATTGGTGCTGGGATGGCTTCTTACATTGCGCTTCAGGGCTATGGGTATGGCTTATGCTAATCTGATATCTCCGGGCAGCCTTGTGCAGCTATATGGGCTGGCATTGGTATTAGGTGGAAGATTGTGGAAGATGGCTTTTGATTTATCGTTGCTTTACGCCGTATGCGCAGCTGTCTTCATTCCAATCGGCATTCTCTTTCATCCAGCCAGCGCCAGCGCTTCATTGGGACTTGGTTTTATAGGAATGGCGATATGTTGGATAATCTATTATGCCATGTTCGGCAAGAATATCAGGGCTATATTGGCTCTCAGGCGCGGTAAGGATGAAGAGTTGTCTGAAACCGACAGTGAGGTGTTGGCATAGTATTTGCGGTTTGAAAGTCTAAGAAATGTGGGCGAACGCCTGAGCGTAGACCGGTAGCATAAAGATTGAAGCAGTATTGACAGATTGAAGGCATACCAAGGATACCTCAGACGTGAATATTTCTTAAATCCTCTCTGTGAGGTTAGCAATGCAACAGGCAATGGCTGACAATATGGGATTAAAGAGAACGCGGATAGGCCGTCCCTTTTTATCCGTAGTGATTCCTATATATAACGAGAGCGAGAATATCGCTTCCTTATATCATTCGCTGGAAAAAGGGCTCGCTGGTATGGAGGCTGAGGTGATTGCCGTTGATGACGGCAGCAGCGACGGCAGCTTTGATATGTTGCGTTCCATCGCACATAAAAACGGGCGATGGCGTGTTATATGTCTGCGTCGAAATTTCGGCCAGACGGCCGCTATGACCGCCGGTTTCGATTATGCCAGAGGAGAGGTAATCATTACTTTGGATGGAGATCTGCAGAACGATCCTGCTGATATACCACGATTGCTTGATAAGTTGAAGGAGGGCTATGATGTCGTCAGCGGTTGGAGAGAGAAACGGCAAGATAAATTTATTACCAGACGGCTGCCGTCAATGGTGGCTAACTATCTCATCTCCAGGCTGACCGGAGTGGCTTTGCATGATTACGGCTGCACACTTAAGGCATATCGCGCGGAGATAATCAAGAATGTTCATCTTTACGGTGAACTGCACCGTTTTATTCCTGCCCTGGCAGGCTGGATGGGGGTGCGGGTAGCGGAGATAAAGGTACAGCATCATCCTCGACAGGCCGGCAAGTCCAAATATGGCCTCTCCAGAACGATCAGAGTGCTGCTCGATCTGATAACGGTCAAATTTATTTTGACTTCCTCTACGCGTCCGATGCAGGTATTCGGTCTCTTCGGTATACTCGCGTCCTCTTTAGGAATTATCGGTGGATTATACATGACGGTTTTGAAGGTTATATATAATATCGGCATCGGAGGACGGCCTTTGTTGCTTATGTTCATAGTGCTGATCTTTGTCGGTATACAATTCATCTCCATCGGCCTTCTGGGAGAGCTGATTGTTCGTACCTATCATGAAGGACAAAACAAGCCTATATACGTTGTCAGAGAGATAGCGGGGCGTGAAGAATGAGAATACTTCTTTTAGCGCCGCAGCCGTTTTTCGAGATCAGAGGAACGCCGTTGGCGATTCGTAATATGATCAAGGTTTTATGCGGCCGTGGATACAGAGTGGATTTGGTCACTTATCCCATAGGATGCGATATAGAGATGGAAAATCTTCGAATCATCAGAATTCCCAGGATTATTCCTGTAAAAGAGGTGGGAATAGGTTTATCTGTGCGGAAGATAATCTTTGATCTCTGTCTGTCATATGTCGCCTCACGTCAGGCCTTGCATGAGGATTATGATTGTATACATGGTGTCGAAGAGGCTGCTTTTATTGCGGTAGTCCTGGGTGTGCTGCTGAAGAAACCGGTGGTCTATGATATGGATTCTCTCCTGTCGGAACAGATATCCGCCACCAGGGGCTATGCTTTTGTTGCTCCGCTGGCTAGAAGTATAGAGCGGTGGGCAGTGCGGAAGAGTACGCTGATTTTGACCATTGGCAGACGCTTGGCAGATGAGGCTGAAAAGATGTGTCGTACAGCTAAAGTAGCTATAGTGGAAGATATCCCTCTTGATGAGGCTGACAAAGAGTCTCCTGTTCATATATATCCGGCAGAGGTGTTTGAAGATGCACGGATTATTACCTATGCCGGTTCACTGGAGCATTACCAGGGAGTAGACCTTCTGATAAAGGCTATGCCGGCGGTGCTTGCAGCGGTGCCTGAAGCCCGGTGCATAATCATTGGAGGACGCAAGGAGCAGGTGCGCAGCATGAAAGCGCTATCGGATGCTCTGGGGCTGGGAGATAGCGTGATGTTGCTGGGAATACGAGATCCGAGGGAGCTAAAAGCATATCTGGCTGTCTCCGAGGTGCTGGTATCGCCGCGGCGCATAGGGGATAACATACCGTATAAAATTTATACGTACATGTCTTCCGGCAAACCCATAGTAGCTACGGATATCGGTGCACATACGGCTGTACTGGATGAAAAGAGCGCTTTTATCTGCGCCATCGATGCCGCATCGTTGGCTGAAGGGCTGGCAAAGGCACTGACCGATAATGCCGGAGCAGAACGCAGGGCAGCCAGAGCGGAAAGTTTGGTCAGGGAGAAGTACACTTCTCAGGGCTTTGAACGCAAATTGCTGGAGGCATATAGCGCTTTGAGGCCGTCTGTTTTGAGAAACGAGAGGTGAAATATTCAAGGAGGGTGTTGTGCGGATATACAGGCAGATCAAGAATCATCTTCATTTTGCTCGCGGCGGCAATGAGCCGTTGGCCGGGCCGGTGAAGATACTCTGGGAGATAACACATCGCTGTAATTCACGCTGCCTTAATTGCAGCCTATGGCGTAATCCATCCAAAGAAGAATTGAAAACGGGGCAGGCCAAGGCGGTTATATGGCAGGCGTCGCGTCTGGGAACGATGCATATCTCTTACTCAGGTGGAGAAACCATGCTGCGCCCGGATATGTCGGAGTTGATAAGCTTTACCAGGCGGGTAGGTATGAAATGCTCTGTTAACAGCAATGGAACCCTGATAGATAATAGAACGGCAATGGAGTTAGGAAGAGTCGGCTTAAATGCCATCTATATCTCTCTGGACGGATCGACTGAGCAAATCAACGATGGTATCAGAGTTGTCAAGGGCAGCTATCAGAAGGCTTTGCAGGCTATCGAGGCGCTCAAGCGGGCAAGGTATAGATATGGTATGCGGGTATTTGTCAATTCCACTATCAATAATCGTAATTTAAGCGATCTTGAAAAGCTGGCGGAAGTTTGCCGCTCGTTCGATCTTGACGGCTGGACTATGTCTATAGTCCAGGATGTAGAGAGCTACGGCCCTTCTAAAGATGTGCTCCTTAGTGCATCCGAGGCAGAGGATTTTAACCGACGTCTGATAGAAATAAAGAGACGCTATCCGGGACTGATTCCGTATGATAATGAGTATATAAAGACCATGGGAGAGTATATTAAATCTCCCGAAAATCTTTATCGTTATAGATGTGTCGCAGGTTACTCTATTGCCAGCATTATGCCCAATGGTGATCTTCATCCCTGCCCGGCTGCTTTTCACAGGATCGGCAATCTGATGCAGGATTCTTTCAGGAACCTCTGGTTTTCCAAAGAAGCCGAGTTGGTACGGAAACGTGTTCGATGCAATCGTCATCCGATTTGCTGGTTTGATTGCATAGCGCCGCTGAATATCATGGTGGATGCGGCCCGACGAGGAGCCTGGTATTCGCTGATAGGCGGGCGAACAGCCAGGCATCTATGGAGAAAGGTGGTGGGATAATGTCCTTGATGCTTAGAGGGAAGAGGCTCTATCGGGCCTGGAGGTCATACAAACAGGGGGTGCAATTTTGCCATTATTATCCTCTGCGTCTCTGGGTAGAACCCACCAACTATTGTAATCTCAAATGCGTCATGTGCCCCAACGGCAATGGTGAACCGTTGCCAAGAGGCTTCATGCTGCTCAACCAATTCAAAGAGATCATCGATCAGGTAGCGGGTATGGTCAATGATATCCATCTTTGTCACAGGGGAGAAGCGCTACTGCATCCCGATATCGTCAGAATGGTGGCTTACGCACATTCACAGGGAGTGGCTGTGCGGCTCAATACCAATGGCACCTTAATGACGCAGGATCTGGCAGGCGATTTGATAGATGCCGGTTTGGATTTTATCTCCTTCTCCTTTGATGGCCTGGAAAGAGAGAGCTATGAGAAAGTGCGCCGGGGAGCGGATTTTAATGATACCATCTGTCGCATTGTTGGCTTCCTGGAGGCTAGAGCCCGCCGGAAACGCGGCCCGATTACCATGATAGAGGCACTTGACATGGGAGAGCATGGGCTGGAGCAGAAAAAGAGCGAATTTCTATCCAATTTCAGAGGGCTGCCGGTGGATCTCTTCCGAATAAAGGCTATGCATAACTGGGGAGGCCATATAGAGCTGGGCGCAAGAAGGAAAAACCACTCCTACGTACCCTGCAGCAACATCTGGTATGCTATGGTTATCGGTTGGGATGGAGCCATCTCTCCTTGTCCGCAGGATTGGTATTTCAGGGAAACACTGGGCAATATTGAAGATATGCCATTGATACATGCCTGGAACTCTCGCCGGATAATGGCTATCAGGCGTGCTGTGGGCGGCAGGCATCCTGAAAAGGTGGATATTTGCAGAAATTGTGACCTGCTATGGCGTGAGGTTATAGCGGGCTTGCCTCGCTTGAATCTGGGCGCCTTTTTAGCCGAGCAGTTTCTGGGCTATGGAAAGTTAAGACGATTGATCGGGAGGGCTAAATGACCCTCTTTCTACTGAAGAAACCGGTTACAGGGAGGATCAACGGACTTGAAAGAGGCCTGGCAGCATAAGCTATCATCTATGTCGATAAAGAAGGGAGCCAAGCTACATCTGCTTCGAAAGCTGGTACCTGATCTGAGTGATTTGCGATGCTTGGAGATTGGGGCGGAGACCGGCGTATTGGCTGACTATTTGCGTCGTATCAAGGGCGGAGAGTGGCATGCAGCTTGCCTTGAGAGCCGCTGGCTTGGCCCCAGCCGGGAGCTGTTGGGAGAAGATGTTGTTATGTTGGAAAACAACTCTCTTCCCTGGCCGGATGCCAGCTTCGATTTTATTCTTCTCTCTCGTCCCGAGCATGTCAGCGATGATATGGCGGTATTCAGAGAGTGCTGCAGGATACTTAGACCTGAGGGCGGATTGCTGGTGCTGACTCCGGCCAATGGATGCGGGCTGCCTTTGAATATGCTGAAGGAGAGGCTGGGATTGACTATGGATCGCTATGGACATTATCGCCCGGGCTATACTTTGCAGAATCTGCAGAAGATCATGATTTCCTGTGGCTTTACTCCCATGAGGCGCGGCAGCTATTCTCGTTTATTTACCGAAGCCATAGAGCTTATGGTCAATGCTGCTTACATACATATCAAGGGCGCTGAAGGCTATAACGATTATCGCCCCTCCGGCAGAGAATCTCTGGATAGAGGAGGGGGAGTGGTCGTCCTCTATAAGACTGTATTGCCGTTGCTTCGATTTATCAGTGCTTTTGACCTCTTGTTGCCCGGTATGCCCGGCTATGTCATTTACATGGAGGGAATAAAAGAGTGAGCTTCACCGGAAAGACTGAATTGCAAACCAGATTGACCGATAGCTGCCGTTCTCCGCTTGCCAACTATAAGGAGATGGTAACGGGCCATGTTGGATTAG
The DNA here is from genome assembly GCA_002410925.1 of bacterium UBP13_UBA5359. GTDB lineage: Bacteria > UBP13 > UBA5359 > UBA5359 > UBA5359 > UBA5359. Next base: position 4,532 of record DHPR01000027.1, on the reverse strand, counting down.
TCGGACTTCTTAAATACGAAATATTTCTGGCGCTCTGCTGCTCTCTTCCCGGTGCCGTCGGTTTCTTTTTGCGCTCGCGCCTCTATCCCGGTCTCTTTGCGCGGGTGGGACGCAAAGTCTTCTTTGGACGCGATATGGTTGTCAGGCATCCGCAGAAGATATATTTGGGAAACAGCGTTTATTGTGATGATTATACCGTTCTGGACGCCAAGGGGAGTGAGAACCGGGGTATCAGCATAGGCGATAATGTTATCATCGGGCGGGCTACAGTTCTTAGTTGTAAAAATGGAGATATGGAGATAGGCGATAATACAAATATCGCCATGAACTGCTTTATACAATCTTCCAAGAGAGTGGTAATAGGCACTAATGTGTTGATTGCCCCATATTGCTATCTTATCGGCGGTGGTTCTCATTGCCATGACAGGACGGATATTCCCATTATGGCACAGGGACAGAAGGTGCGGGATTTGATAATAGGTGATGACGTCTGGCTGGGGGCCGGGGTAAAAGTCATGGATGGACTGACCATCGGCAGTGGCTCAATTATCGGAGCCGGTGCTGTGGTGACCAGAGATATACCGCCTTACTCCATTGCTATAGGAATGCCGGCCAGAGTTATTAGAGACAGGAGAAACGGGAAGGCTGAAGCTTCATCCTGATAGGGGCGATAAAGAATGCGGAGGGTATTATACATAGCTACTTACGATATGACCGTTCCAGGGACCGGCTCATCCATCAGAGGGGCATCTCTGCTCAAATATCTGTCCAGACACTACGATGTGCATCTGCTCTTTATGGAGGGCTTTGGACATGATCCGAAACGCTCAAATATCAGACAAAAGGCCTTCATTCCAGAAAGAGTAAGGAGCGTAGAGCGCATCTCTTATAGCGACAAAGGTTTCTTTATTTATGAGCCGAATATGTGCAGGCGAGCAGCCGCTATTGCAGAGCGGGAAAAGGTTGACTTTGTGTTCGCCGATTTCAGCAACAGCAGCATTTATGCCCGCATGTTAAAGCAACGTTACGGTATTCCCTATGTATATTCTACGCATAATGTAGAATATAAGCGTTATATAGATTTCGGGAAAAGGGACTGGCGCCGTTTTCCTCTGGTTCCATATGTTTACTGGTGGGAGCGCTCAGGATGCAAGGATGCCTTGCTGACCGTGGCTATTACAGATGAAGATGGTGTCGTTTTCGGCCGCTGGACGGATAAGTTAATGACCATACCCGGCGGCTTTGATGAGAGCGTGATGAACCCCTTCTATGATGATCCTCCGGTTGAACCGCCCATAGTACTCTTTGTTGGCAATTACAATAATCCCGGTAACCGTCAGGCTGTATATCTTGCCAGGGAACGGATAGTGGAGAAGGTTTTGGTAGAAATGCCGGAGGTGCGTTTCCAGTTTGTCGGCGCCAATCCTCCTCAGGATATAAAGCATCCGCAGATGGAATTTCCCGGCTTTGTGGAGAATGTGCTGCCTTACTGGCAACGGGCCAATCTGGTCATGGTGCCGGTGCTGGAGGGTGGAGGCATGCGGATCAAAACTATAGAGGCTCTGGCCTGCGGCAAGCCGGTGGTATCTACGGCCAAAGGAATGGAGGGTATTCCCTCCGATCTGCCGGGGGTCAGGATAGCCGATATCGATAATTTTCCGAGAGCTTTGATAGAGGCTCTTCATGAAGGTAAATCCGTTTACCGGGAGAGATACGATATGGTGGCGGGGCTTTTTTCAGAGGATGCTCTGATGGGAAAGCTGCGGCATAGAATAGAGGAAGAGTTGTTATGGCAGAACTTGAGCAGATAAGTATAATAATTCCTACGCATAACAGGGGCGCTATTCTTGCCGTTACGCTTGCTTCCTACCTGGAGCAGGGTTGCAGGGAAATTATTGTAGTCGATGATGCCGGAACTGATGAAACCCCTGCCATGCTGGCAGAGCTCAGCCGGCAGCGGAAGGAGCTTAGAATTATCCGTCATCAAGAGCGTAGGGGTGCACCTGCCTGTAGAAACAGCGGTGCAGCTGCGGCAAAAGGAGAGTATATACTTTTCGGAGAGGATGATTTAAGGTTTTCTCCCGATTATGCCGGTGTGTTGTACGATTGTGCCGTAAGATATGATGCCGATGTCGTAGCCGGCCGCTTGATATATCTGCTGCAGGGAGAGAGCGATAGCGAGGCGCTGGCCAGGGCCGACGCACGCCGTGGGCGGCTTCTCAACTCCAATCTGTTGATTGGAGATCTATCGCTGAAATGGAATGAGGAGATACCGTTTATTCTGTTGCATGCTTGCAGCTTAATCAGGCGTGCGGTTTGGGATGAAGTGCGCTATGATGAGAATTATCCTGTAAATGGATACCGGGAGGAGAGCGATTTTTACGTCAGGTGCGCTAAAGCAGGGTACAAACTCTATTTTTCTCCTTATACCGCCTGTTATCATCTGCCTCGGGAGAGAGTGACTGCTGGAGGGCAATGGCGAAAGAGTCCTTGGCGGTATCGTTACTGGGCCATACGAAATAATATCCGTTTTTTACAGAGGCATTACGGTTATCTCAAGCAGAAATTGGAGTTGAAGCAAAGCATCTATCGGCTGATTGCTCATCAAGCTGTGTATGAGAGCGGCAAAGCTCTGACATATATGATCAGGCACCATTGCCCGCATATATACGGTATTTTGACGAAGATGAGGCAGGTGGAGACCGGACGATGGAATACTCCGTAGTGGTCGTCAGCTATAATCAGTGTTCCTTTCTTTATCGCTGCCTGCAGTCGGTAAAAGCAGAGATAAAGCGTTCCGGCCGAGAGGGAGAGACAATTGTTGTCGATAATAACTCCAGCGATGCTTCAGTTGAAGTTGCCCGACAATTAGGGGCACAGGTATATTGTTCAGAGACCAATCTCGGCTTTGCCGCCGCCAATAATATAGGTTTAAGCCTGAGTCAGGGCAGGTTTGTAATGCTGCTCAACTCTGATGCTGCTCTTTTCCCAGGCAGCCTGACGGCGTTGGCTGAAGTTCTTGATGGTGATCCGGAAATGGGAGCTGTGGGTGGCCTGGAAGTAAGGCCTAACGGTCTTATCGCCAGGACATGGTGGCCTTATCCCAATCTTTGGCGGGATGCATTAGCACTTCTGGGAACGCCATTCTCAGGAAATGTTCTATTGAAGTCACGTAATATAAAGCGCTTTCCGGCTATAATTATCACCTCCGTACTCCCCGGTTATTGTATCATGTTAAAGAGAGATGTTTTGGACCAGGTGGGAGGATTAGATGGCTCGCTCTTCTTTTATGGCGAGGATGTGGAATGGAGCTGGCGTATCGGCAAAGCCGGATGGCGTATGGCGGTGGTCAGGGATGCACCGGTACTGCATATAGGCAGAGCTTCCTCTGCAGGAATAAATTCATCCAGGCGCCACTATTTGCTGGCCAAAGGCAGATTGAATCTCTATCGTAAGCATAGATCGGAGCGTGATGCAAGGATATACTTTTATATCCTTGTGCTCTCTGTTCTTTTTCAAAGCATGCTGTCGTTTCTGCTATATCCGTATCCTCCGGCCAGGCGTTTTTCAGCTGGAAAACGCACCCTGCTGCGAATGCTTTTTTTAGGCACAAAGGCTTTAAGTTAGGCAAAGAGGTAAATTCGGCAAACAACTTCAACGTTCTCTGGAAGGGTTATCCGGTTTGTTATCAGATGTTATCAGTTGTTCGGGATGGTGATATGCCCGGTTGGGGCACCAGATAAACCCTTTTCCATTACATAAAGGACACATAAAGCGTTTTTCACTGCGGATTATATAGCCCAGGCCGTTACAGGTTTTGCATTCAAGAAAACCCATGCCGTTGCATACGGTGCAGGTATAGCCTTTGCTTATGCGCAAGGGCTGTGAAGTCAGACTGATCAAGTGCAGCGTATCTGTTGCTACGCTTCCTATCATAATGGTCAGAAGAATAATCCCTATTATCAATGCTCTGCTCAATGCCTTTACCCTCCCTCTTTCTGCTATTTTACTTTTAAGCCTTTACTCTCTTCCGTACTGTAATTCAAAGAATATACTGCAAAAATATAGCCGGAGCAAGCTGTGCTGAAATTACGCCTTAATAGTTAATGTTTGTATAATATTTGACACTGTATTTGTACAATGGTAAAATGCCCAAGATGGCTCTTACGGGGTAAAATTTGCGCTGTTTTGTTGGTTTGGTGCTTGCTGAGGGAAAGGCGATCTCAGTATCGTTTTTCATTTTTAGATGTGCTTGAGGCAAAGGTCCCGCCAGAAAGCATAATAAGAAACCTGAGCTCTCGGGAGTGTCATCCGCTTGAGTGCAAAGAGGTGGATTCGCAAATTCACACTCTGCATTTTGTATTTAAGAAGTGGTGCTCTGCTTAATCTATAACAAAGCAGAGCCCGGGTACGAACAGCTTACTAAAGGGGGAAGCGAGTTGCGAAAATATCTGATGATGATATTCGCCGTGACTCTTCTGATCGGCGGTCTGGCCATAGCCGATGAAGCGCAGGCGGCATATTATCTGAAG
>DHPR01000040.1 GCA_002410925.1 bacterium UBP13_UBA5359 | reverse complement strand
AACGAGCGGTGCAATCAACATTTCCATATCTCTATCAAACAGTTTCGGCTTCAAAGATTATGCGCTGGCTCCGGGGCGACATGAGATGGTTGTATAAAATTCCGGCAAGATCGTAACGATTTGCAAAGAGATTATTAGCTAAGCTATCTGAGAGGATTGGAGTATATTAATGGACATAAAAGAAGCGGCAAGAGAAATTCCTATCGCACTTAATGCAGATGTAATAGTGGCGGGCGGAGGCGTGGCCGGTATTAGCGCCGCGCTTTCTGCGGCCAGGAGCGGGGTAGATACCATCCTGGTGGAACGATACGGGTTTCTGGGCGGAACGGTTACCGCATGCCCTATGAAATGGATAGGTGGATACAATCCCAAAGTTCACGGCGGAATCATGCGGGAGGTTATCGAGCGGCTGCGCAGAGAAGACGGCATTACTCGGGAGTTCCATAATCCAATAATAGGCGGGCTCATGATTGAGGTGGCGCTGGACGTCTTCAAGGAAGTCAGTATAAGCATGCTGGAAAAAGCTGGCGCAAGGTTGCTTTTCCATAGTTGGATTGCAGACAGCATTGTAGAAGATTGCAAAATCTGCGGCGTCATCATAGAAAGCAAATCCGGCAGGCAGGCTATTACATCAAAGATTGTCATTGATGCCACTGGGGATGCTGATGTAGCTGCGCGAGCCGGGGCTTCCTGTGAAATCGGCCGTCCGCAGGATGGCAGAACCCAGGCTATGACACTCTGCGGACCTACTATGGATAATGTAGATACTGCCAGTCTTATCACTTTCATCCATAGCTATAATAAAGAGCATCCAGAGGATATAAAGGAGTTTATTGATAACGGGTCTGTTTTTGCTGCGAGTGGTTTCACGCAGTTCATAAAGAGGGCAAAGGATGAAAGCGGCCTATCCATAGGGTATGACACCATATGGATAAACGGCAAAAGAGGAGACCCCAAGGTAGAATTAAGCGGGTCCACCGTTGCAGGTGCTGATGGTACGAACGTTTTAGATTTAACTCGTGCAGAGGTAATATCAGCAAAACAGCTTGCCGATATGGTTGCAATCGCAAAAAAATACATCCCCGGTTTTAAAAACAGCATACGGATGGATAGGGGATCAGCCGCTATAGGCGTCAGGGAGACACGCAGGGTAATGGGCAGGTACATACTCACTGAGGAGGATATAGTTAACGGCAGAAAGTTTGATGATGCCATTGCACAAAACAGCACTCCGATGGATGTTCACAGCCCTGAAGGAAGTCAAAGCTGGACGCAGGCACACCCGTACGATATTCCTTACAGATGCCTAGTATCCAAGAATGTGGATAATCTGCTGGTGGCCGGAAGATGCATATCCACCACCAGCCGGGCACTGGCCTCTACGCGGTTTATACCATGCTGCATGGCAACCGGAGAGGCTGCGGGAGTTGCGGCGGCAATATCTGTTGAAAAGGGAGTGCCTCCGTCATCTCTGAATGGCGCTGAAATAAGAAAGATTCTCATAAAAGCAGGCGTCTAGAGGTAATAAATCATATTCTCAAACTGAGAGAGATAAAGAGATAGAGTAAAGACGCGCGCCGTTTTGCATGCTGAAGGTATGCATGCTTGATGCAAAATGGTAATGAGGTGATTATATGCCTATTCAAACTCCAACATTTAAGGATATTCAGACCAATCCACCCCTGGGAGACAGAGGGCTCATAAATATTTATTTGCCTGAAGGAGAAGGAATATTTCCCTATATTTTAGGTATTCATGGAGGGGGATGGGAAGCTGGAGATCGTAATTCTTATAGTCATTTTTGGCCTCGGATTAAGCCTACGGGAATAGCTTTTGTACTTTGCAGCTATAGAGTTTTTAGGGAAGCTCATTATCCTGCAGCTTACCATGATATTGTACATCTATTTAAATGGCTGAAAAGAAATGGTTGGAATTATCGGTTGGATTCGAATCATTGTATTCTGCTTGGTGGTTCAGCAGGAGGCCATCTGGCTATGTTGTCCGGATTGCGAGCAACTAAAGAGGAAGACGATATATGTAAAATAAAAGGTATAGTTGATTATTGCGGAATAATGGATCTTGTGAAGCAGTATGCTCATGATCAGATTCGTGGAAATACTATGACCTCCGATTTCATGGGGGGAACGCCTTTAGAGAAAGCCGATGCATATAAAGAAGCCTCACCGATCAATCATATTTATTTGCACGCTCCCAAGCTTTGGATAGCGCATGGAACGGTTGACAACATTGTGCCGGTGGAGCAGTCAAAGAAAATGGTTTCATTGTTACGGAGTGCTGGGCATAGCCCGGTTTTTATGGAGGCAAAAGATCGCAAACACACCATGACTACGGATGATAGTTTGCCTTTTGATAAGGTAGAATTCTTGTTTGAGAGAGAAATGCTTGAATTCTTAACCAGTTGCTTTTATTGAATTGTACCCGATTACCCGGACACCTCGATAGCAAGGTATAATAAAAGTGGAGGTGTCTTTAAATGGAGAAGAGAAGATTTGACAATGAGTTCAAGTTGGAGGCGGTAAAGCTGGTAGAGCAGGGAGGAGCCAGCAGGGCACGGATAGCCAGGGATCTGGGTATCTGCGATTCAGTGTTATCCCGATGGGTGAAGACCTATGGAACGAAGGCCAACAGCGGCGGCAGGCTGACCCCGGATGAGCGGGAGGAGTTGATCCGTCTGCGGCGAGAGACCAAAGTGTTGACCGTGGAGCGTGACATATTAAAAAAAGCAGTGGGTATCTTCACGAAGGAACTGCCGTAAGATACTCGTTTGTATGTGAAAACGCCAAGCAGTTCTCCATCAGGATACAATGCCGGATGCTACAGGTATCTGTAAGCGGCTATTACGAATGGGTGCATCGGCCTGAGAGCGAACGGTCCAGGGGGAACCGAAAGCTGCTGGAGGATATTCGGATCGTGCACAAGAAGAGCAGAAAGACATACGGTGTCAACCGGGTCCACGCGGCCCTTAAGCGCAAAGGGAAGCTTTGTTCCCGGAATAGAGTGGCTCGCCTGATGCGGGATAATGGTATACAATCAAAGCGCAGGAGGAAGTTTAAGGCAGCGACCAATTCAAAGCATAATTATCCGGTGGCTCCGAATCTGCTGGACAGGAATTTCACGGTAGAGGCGCTGAACAAGGTTTGGGTCAACGATATCACGTACATACCGACAGACGAGGGCTGGCTGTATCTGTCCACGGTACAGGACCTTTGCGGCAGAGGCATTGTGGGCTGGTCCATGGGCGAAGACCTGAGCAGGAAACTAGTCATGGACGCCCTGAGAATGGCGGTAGAACGTCGTAAGCCCGGGGAGGGGCTGATCCACCATTCCGACAGGGGCAGCCAGTATGCCAGCAATGAGTATCGAGAGCTGCTTAAAGATTACGGCATGGTATGCTCAATGAGCCGCAAGGGGAACTGTTGGGACAATGCAGTGGCGGAAAGCTTCTATTCAGCCCTGAAGATGGAGCTGATCCACCACAAGAGGTATCGGACCAGGGAGGAGGCAAGAAGGGATATTTTCGATTACATCGAAATATTCTATAACCGGCAGCGGCTGCATTCACAGTTGGGGTACAAAACCCCGGCTGAACATGAGGCCGCCGTCCTCAGGAAAGCTGCTTAACGAAGTGTCCGTTTTTTCGGGTACAGTCCATATGCCAGCTGCTAAATGAGAGCGAGAAATCAAAAACAAACAGGCAAGGATAATTTGCCGCGGGAGGGAAGTATGACCGGAAGAGAGCGTCTTATGGCTACTTTACGCGGAGAACAAGTAGATCGGCCAGCCGTTAATTTCTATGAAATTGGCGGCTTTCAGATTGAACCGCAAGATCCCAATCCATTTAACGTCTATAACGATCCTTCCTGGAAACCGTTGCTTCAATTAGCAGAAGAGCATACTGACCTGATAAGGATGTGTAATCCTTTTTGCATACCGAGTGTAATGCGGCAAGAGTTCTTTCGGGAAGAAGAGTATATGAAAGACGGCTCACTTTTCTACCGAACAACCATCAAAGCGGCAGAAAGAGAATTGACCAGTTTGACCAGGCGTGATCCTGATATTGACACCGTTTGGACTCTTGAGCACCTTTTAAAAGATACAGACGATTTGCAATCTTATTTACAACTACCAGATGAAGTGTTGATATCCAAGCCGGATTTACACGGTCTTTACAAAGCAGAAAAAGCAGTTGGAGATAGCGGTATAGTTATGGTAGATGTGCCGGACCCCATAGGTTTGGCGGCTGGGTTATTCAGTATGGAAAACTATATGGTTATTGCTCTTACCGAACAGAAATTATTTCATGCTTTGCTGGAAAAGCACGCCAGGATTCTTTACTCGTATGCAGAGAGAGTATCCAAAGAGTTTTCCGGAAGGCTTTGGCGTATAGTTGGTTCTGAATATGCTGCTGAACCCTATCTGCCGCCGAGGCTTTTTGGGGAATACGTAGTAAAGTATACCGAACCTCTGGTACAGATAGTAAAGAAATATGGTGGGTATGCTCGTATTCACTCGCACGGGCGGTTACGAGGCATAATGCCGTATCTAGCTGAAATGGGTATAGATGCCTTAGATCCGCTGGAACCACCGCCGCAGGGAGATATGGAACTTTGCGAAATCAGGTGTGAATATGGACAAAGCATGGTGCTTTTTGGTAACTTGGAAATCAGTGATATCGAGACCATGGACCCGATTGCTTTTGAGAAGGTTGTGGAGCGTTCTTTGTTGGAGGGCACATCCGGCAGTGGCAGAGGATTTGTGCTGATGCCCTCAGCATCTCCTTATGGGCGTAAGATAAGCCTGAGGACAATGACTAACTATGAGACCATAGTTCGATTGGCGCAGCAAGCGGCTTTTTAATCCGTTTGCTGCTCTTGTGCAAAAGTTCAGAAGCACGTTGGACTCTGTCGACCTGCCATCTCAACAGCCAATACGTTATGGAACCTCAACAGCACGTTTGACAGCAAAAAATTTTTTCACTATACTCTGCACAGTTAGAAATTTCAGCTAGTGAAGCTGTTCGGATAGTGAAAACCATGTTAAACAACGCAAGCAGAAGAAACAAGAGGAGCAAATGTCCCCAGCCAATATACCGGCACTTGCAGAAGAGCATAGCTGTCAAGATACGTAAAGGCGAGCTTAAACCGGGCGATGCTCTTCCCTCGGAAGGCAAACTGGTTAAGGAATACGGCATCAGCCGGGGTTCCGTCCGCAGTGCTCTCAAGGAGCTTCAGAATCAGGGCATAATTTATGCTGTAGCCGGCAAGGGCAGCTTTGTCAGTGAACATGTGTCCAATTTGCAATTAGGTGAACAGGGCAGGATTGCTCTTGTTATCCCCGGACTGGAAGATTCCGATTTCCAAATATACCGGGGAATAGAAGATGCTTTAAACGCAGCCGGCTTCATTCTAACAATCTTCAATTCTCAGAGGAACATCGAGCAGGAGAACAAGAACCTGAAGTTATTGCTGGAGGGCAAAGAAAAGGGGGCTATCATCTTCCCCAACTGGGGCAGGACTAATGCTGAAGCCCTGTTTGAATTGAAGATGGCCGGCTATCCCTTTGTGTTGATTGACAGGTACTTCCGGGAGCTGGAAACGGATTACGTTGTTACCGATAATAAGAAAGGCGGATTTCTGGCCACTGAGCATTTGATAAAGCTGGGACATAAGAGAATAGGGATTATTCCGGGCTTGAAGTGCACGGCTATCGAGGATCGCCTTGAGGGATATCGCGAAGCTCTGGCCAGATATGGCCTTGTCCACGATCCGGCTCTGGTCAGACATCTGGAGAGAGCCGATGCAGAAAAGAGCGAGCCGTCAGGCCAAGAGGGATATAACGAGGCCCTGGATCTGCTAAAGGAGCGGCCCACGGCTATCTTTGCCACCAACGACTTTTTGGCTCGCGAAGCCATGAGAGCCATAGCGGATAAGGGGTTGTCCATACCCGGCGATATCTCTGTTGTCGGCTTTGACAACCAGGCCTTTGCCGAGCGTTGCACTCCTTCACTTACTACTGTTGCTCAACCCTTCTATCGTCAGGGACAGGAAGCGGCGGAAATACTGTTAAGGAAGGTGGACGCAGCCGCCATCGGCGAAGGCCCATATCACCGCGTTATTGCACCGGAACTTATATTGCGTAGCAGCAGCGCCAAGGCTGCGCTAACTTGATTTTGAAGCCTATTGATGCCCCTGTACATTCATGCTTTCATGTGCTATAGTTCATAGCATAAATGTACAAAAGCAGGTGCCAAGGCTATGACAAGCAATTCAGAAACAATTTATCAAATTCTAAAAAATAACAAAGGCTTCATTACCGCGACGCAAGTTACTGAGGCCGCAATACCACGGCATTATCTAAGCAAAATGGCTGAGGAAGGAGCTATCTATAAAGTTGGCCGTGGCATTTATGCCTTGCCGGGCAACCGGTAAACGATGCCGGGATAATGGATTTGCTGAAGCTGATATATCGCCGTTACTACTGCAGGAAAGAAGTTTATACTCAAGACGAGAGACTCGGATACAGGTTGGATACTTTTGAAGCGTTGAAGAAAAGCTTTGATGAGATACTGCCTGAGGCAGAGCAGGAAAAGGTCATCATGAGATTGATATTGAGCATCAAGAATATCAGCGGTGGCTATTACTCTGCCCTGGGACGGCAAACGTCGATATAGGTTCTTCAAGGATCAAAGGGATGCCAAGGACGCTCTTATAGATATGCTCATAGAGATCCGGAAAGGCTCTGCGGCTAACGCCGGCAAAATCACGGTAGGAGCATATCTTGACGAATGGCTCGAATCGGAACGGCGCCGTCTGGCACCCAAGGCACAGGAGAACTATGAGGTGCACATCCGGCTCAGGCTCAAGCCTACCTCGGTTGTATTATGCTGGACAAGCTCTTCCCTTCAGATATAAAGCGAATGATAAACAAGATCATGGATGAAGGCCAGTCCGCCAAAATCGCGGAGGTAACCTGTGGTGTGCTGTTCGGGGCTCTGTCACGTGCCGTAAAATGGGAGATGCTGCCCCGCAATGTAGCCGAACTGGTGAATTGTCCCAAGGTTGAACGCAAGCCGCAGAAGCATCTGGCACCTTGGCAGCCGCAGAAGTTTCTGGCATTGATGTTTTTTGCAAGCCCAAATTCCCCAGTTTTGCAAAAGCCATTCCCCAGGCACAGGGTGGGGAATTTTTAAGTTCCCATAAGCGAACTGCTAAGTCATCTGCTTACCCCATCAAAGATCAGCAGATGGCTGTGATGCACCAGCCTGTCAATCAGGGCAGCGGTCATCCGGGCATCACCTCCGGCACAAAAAACCACCTTAGTTTTATCCTTCTGTTGTACTAAATATGGGGTATACCTTAATAACTACGGCAAAAATTATTTTATAAGCCCTTGACAAAGCGGAAACCAAGGGTATAATTTGTACATGTTTAGACATGTTAATATATGTTATAACGATTGCCGGCCTATAATAAGTATTCCTGGAGAGCGGTGATAAGGTTGCCATTGACAAAGTTAGTGTGCACAAAGAGTACAGGTAACAAAAATAGCAAGGTGAGCTTTAAAGCTATAGTCTTTGATAAATTGCCTATGCATGATACCACCTGGTCAATCGTCACAGGTGCGGATGGCTTGATCTATATCGGTATATGCGGGGAGATGGCGGGAGGACTGAGCGCTTATATAGCTTCTTATGATCCAGCCGGGGATAAGCTAAGCTATCTTCTGGAGGTAGCGGATGTCCTTGGCATACCGGTTGACAATGGCCAGCCGACACACGGCAAGGTTCATTACTGTCTCTTACCATCGGAAGATGGTATGCTCTATGCGGCTACTCACTGTACCTGTCCGCCCATCGGCGACTTTGTCTGGCGTCCCTGGCACACCTGGTCGGATTCAAGCAAGCGATTTTCCGGCTCTAAAATCTTCGGGTATAATCCTGCAACCGGAGAAGTCCTTTTCAGGGATGATCTGGTGCCCCGACAAAGCACTCGTTGCATGGCCTTGAATCAAGAAAGAGAGCTTATTTACGGTGTTACCTATCCGCAGGACCACTTCTTTGTTTATGACATTGCTGCTCGGCGCGTTAAGGATTACGGACGTATAGGATCCTTCAATCCCCAGTGCATTTTTCTTGACAGGGCCGGCAATGGTTACACTACAAATGATTACGGTTTCATAATTCGTTATGACGTAGAGAAAGAAAGGCTGGAGGAGCTGGATGTTCGGGTACCGCATGCCGCATGCCGCAACGGTTTTCATACGGTGCTGTATGATGCGGTCGCCTCGCCGAATGGCCGGGTTATTTATGGCGTGACCTGGGATTTTGATGTCAAACTCTTTCGTTACTTTCCGGAAGAGGGAAGCCAGGGAAGAATGGAAGACCTGGGGAAACCCTACGGCCCGAAGATAAAGACATGGTGGGATATCAAGGATGACCATACCGGCGGATTGGTTTTTGGGCTTGACGGTTATCTATATATGGCTATGAACCTTGCTAGTTTGGATCACAAAAGCCATCTGATCAGGATCGATCCCGACAGCCTTGCCAAGGAGGATTTGGGGGCAATCCATGACGGGGATATTTATCCGGATCACATCTGCCGGGCTGCCAGGGATTATGAGGGTAATCTCTATTTTGCCGATGCAGGTATGCGCCCTAGCAGGATGTTCAAATACACCCCTGCAGGCGGTTTGCAAAACGGTGTTTGTCCGCAGGGCATTATTCGCAGCTGGGGTTGATTTAAAGGTGAGCGGAGGGTATGGATTATGACATTGAATCTCGATGAAAAAGAGTGGCCTATACCTCCTGAGCAGGAGGCAAGGTTTCAGAATGAAGGCAGAAAGAAGCTGCTTCTATATAGATCCAACTACATTAAATCGGCCTTCGTTGAAGAGGGGCATATTCAGACGAGAAACCTGGGGCCGAAGCACTTCACCAGGCCAATTCCGCCGGAAGAGAGCGCCATAGGCGCTCTGGTCAGAGACCGGCGTGGCAGGATATTCGGCGGCACCGGAGGGAAGAGATCTCATCTCTTCTTCTATGATCCTGCTCCGGATGCCGATACGATAGTGGATATAGGTATAATCGCAGATAATGCCAGAGTAACGTCACTGGCAGCTCATCCCGATGGGCGCATATTCGGCGTTACCGAGAGTCTGGATGGGGAGGGCAGCGGGGAAATCTTCGTTTACAAGCCGTGCGAATACCTGTTCAAGAGCTTCAAGTTCGAATATGGCGAAGGCGAAGCCCGTAAAGTTATGGATACTCCGCCTCAGGATATGGTCATGAGCACCATAGACGATGCCTACCATGCCAACGGCCGGATAGAGAAGCTGGCAGAGCCCATACCGAGTGAAGGCATCAGCAGTCTGGTAATGAGCAGCGATAGCAGATATCTATATGGTATGAGCAACAAGCACAGCCATCTATTCTGCTATGACATAGAAAGAAACGAGACGAAGATAGCGGGCAGAGCCGATGATACCGATGAGTACTCCCTGCCCTTGGTCATAGCGGATGACGGTTTGATCTACGGGGCTAAAGCAGAAGGGCGACTCTTCAGGTACATTCCCGAGACAGAAGAGATTGAAGATCTGCCCCAAAGGATACCCAGCCTTAAAGGCAGAGAGCTTTACAGCCGAGTGGACAGCTGGGCCAAAGATGAAGAGAGCCCGCTTATCTACGGCGGCACCAACGACGGCCTGCTCTTTATTATGGATACCGAGGCAGGCAGTATCATCAACCTGGGAAAACCCGTCAAGGAGGAGCGCATCAGAGCCCTGACTGTAGGCCTGGACGGCAGAGTCTACGGCATAGGAGGAGAAGAGAACGGCTGTGCCCATCTCTTCAACTATAATCCTCAGACCAGAGAGTTGCGAGATCTCGGCGTGCCTCTGGCCGCTGTGGAAGAGCACTGGTACGGCTATGAATTCACCGCCGCCGTTACCGGCAAATGGGGTGAGATATATCTAGGAGAGGCAGACAGGATCAGCCATCTGTTTATTTACTATCCTCCGATCTTACGATCTTAAAGGGGGTTATATTTTGGCAGCTGTCAGGTTGTAGAGCTCTCTTCCTTACCCAAAGAGGCATTCCCCGGGCATAAGTCCGAGA
>DHPR01000015.1 GCA_002410925.1 bacterium UBP13_UBA5359 | reverse complement strand
CTTCCGAGCAGTCGCTGCCGGCACTGTTACCTGCGGCATGCCTCTTGATGGCAGAGATGGAGCCGAGGGCTGCACTTCGGAAACAGAGCTGTAATCCATTTCAACAGCCAGGTTTTTGGCATCAACTCTTGCGGCATATGATTCTCTTATCGCATCCTTGAAGCGGGCTTCCGCAGCGGGCGCCTGAGCTACGGCGGCTGATGCGGCACCGATTGTTGGTGATTTCAGCCCCGGCAACAGCGGATTGGATATTCGGTTATTCGTCATACTGAATGCTATCTTAGCATCGCCGTCCGTATTGACGGCTGAATTGACGACATCAATCGATGCTTTGGGAGCATCAGCGGCTTCAGGCTTTGCGGCAGATACTTCAGCACCTCTCACCTGCGGAATATTTGTTTCCGGTCCGTTTACGTTTGAGGTCAGGGTTTCGGCCGCCGGCTTGATGTCGGCCTGAGCAACCGGCGGTTCAGCTCTTACCCATATCTGGCAATCGCCGGTTATCACAGTTCCGGCTTCAGTATACGCCCTGACAGATAGCTTATGCCGGCCGGGCATCTCCCTGTCCGAATTCCATTCATATCTGAAAGGAGCGACGTTGCTTATTTTCTTAAGCTTGCCGTCAACATAGAAGATCATATATTTAAAATCATCCATGTCACTGATGGAAACAACAACCTCAACCATGCCGGTCACGCGTGAATCTGCACGAGGCTCGATTATCTTTACCATGGGCTCTGTCTCTGCGGGCGTAGCCGGAGCTGCTGATGAATCCTCGCCCGGCCTATCGCTATCCTCATCTATATCTTCCGATGAGGAGGACCTCTTTTCGGAATCAGGAGGAGGAACGGCGGTTCCTGCGCCGACATTCACTTTTATCTCCGTTACGGCAACATTACCGCCGGCATCATACGCATTGATACGTAATTTATGAACGCCCTGTGAACAGGAGAGAGTATTCCATCTGAACTCATACTCTCCCTGCATTCCCGGCCTCAGCAGCTGATATATATCATAGAACCTGTCATCCACATACAATTCAAGAGAAACGATAGGCTGCAGCTGACAATTATAAGCCACTTTCACCAGGGTCGTATCTCCTGCAACGGTTGCGCCGTTCTTCGGAGAAACGATGTAAAGTGAGATCGGCGTATCACCTGCTTTGACGGCCGTTAGCCCAATAATACTGCCTGCAGCAAACAGAAAAACAGAAGCCATTATAAGGATTGCCAATTCGCGTTTGCATACTCTTTTCAAATATCTCACCTCCCTCCCTGTTATCAGATATTATATAGCTCTTTATTTTATCCGATTTACTTAGTATTTAAATTGATGCAGAGCTTGTTGGCTACCTTGCGCTTTATTCTGAAAAGCGCATTATCAACGGATTTAACACCTTGGTTGAGCTCTTCCGCCATTTCACGATAAGACTTCCCTTCGAGATAGGAGAGCAAAACCTTCCACTCCAGCTCGCTCAAAGCCTCTTTGAGCTTCTGTTTTACCTGCGCCATAACTTCATCATTAACATACTTCTCTTCAGGATTGCAAACCGTTTCAGTAAGGTAAAGATCTGCTAATGTGCGATTGGATTCATCATCAAATACAGGTTTATCAAGCGACATAGCCGAATTAAGCGGAATATTCTTCTGACGCGTAGCCGTCTTGATGGCCGTTATTACCTGGCGGGTAATGCATAAATCTGCAAATGATCTGAATGATGTCAGCTTATCGCCTCTGTAATCGCGAATAGCCTTATACAGCCCTATCATGCCTTCCTGGACGATATCCTCACGCTCTGCGCCAAGGAGGAAATAGGACTTAACTCTCATGCGCACCAGATTTCTATATTTGCTAAGCAGATACTCCACAGCCTTGGAATCACCGTTTTGGGCAGCAGTAGCAATCTCCATATCGGTCATATGCTTATATCTTTTCTTCTCCAGATCACGCAAAATAACCGGTACAGGACACATGACTATACTCCTCATTCCTGTCAGGCAAAGCGCCTGACTATACAAAACCACCGCAAAGCAATAAAAACCTCTTAGCGGCTGCTCCATCGCTATAATGCTGATTTAGCAATGGTTTCTGCGGCCAAACACCGGTAACTATTTTACCATATACACCATGTTTTGTATACTCTGCGAATTGCCTCAACGTGCTCCACAAAAGAGATTGTAAAGAGACATAACCTTTCGGATATAATTTTGTGTCTCTCTATAAGGAGGTATTCCTCCATATTTATTTACCGCTCCGGGGCCGGCATTATAGCAAGCCAGTGCCAGCGCATGCTGAAGATCCTTGCCCTTTTCGCTCCATTTATCCATGTGTCCTTTAAGAATTCTGACTGCTCCCCAAATGCTCTGAGACGGATCGTATCTATCGGTAATACCTATTCCCGCCGCCGTGGCAGGCATCAGCTGCCCCAATCCGGCTGCGCCTGCAGAGGAGGTCGCCGTTGGATTGAAGCTTGATTCTACAGCCAGTACCGCCATGATGAGACGCGGGTCAATATTGTATTGTGCAGAATGACGAAGGACATCAGCAGCTATCTTTTCCGCATCCTTCTTAGAAAGACGTGTGTTGAAACGCTTAACTGCTGCTGCATAGGCTTTTATATAAAAGTCTTCACTTCTGCCTTGTTCGCCGCTTGGTGGATTGTTATGTTTGCTGCCTAAAGCAGATGACCTCCCTGGAACGGTTTCCACCCTTTTCATTGATTGGCGACTGGCGGCAGTTACCCGTTTTACCGGCGGATCATTAGCGGGAATAACCTCCTGAGGCTTATATTCCTCATAATCCTCCCGCATAGCATGAAGCCGAAGTGCACCCATATCATCCACAACCGGAATTATTCTCGCCGGTGCCTGTGCCGTCACAGCCACAACCTCCGGCGTAATTTTATCAGATGAATAGGGAATCTTAACGATAACTGTGACGGCTCTGCCGGGGGATAGCTCTTCGTAATTCAATGCTGAAGCCAGATTGATGGTAAGACCTTCGATATCCACCTGATAGATTAGCTGCGGTTCGGATTGAAGCAGGCACCTTACCCTGCCGGACCACTCCGCAAAGGCACCTCTGTAATCTTTAAATCCCGATGTGGCGTTAGCAGGCCGCAGATTGTTATCAATAGGCAGCCTGCTTTTCAGCAGCCTGTATTCCAAATCGGACATTTCCGAACAGAGAGATTCATCTGCAGGATTCTCCTGCAGAGCAGCACGATACTCGCTCACAGCTTTATCCAGCAAGCCGCAGGCGGCATACTCCCTGGCTTTATCGATATGGGTAGCCGCCATCCCGATAGCCTCTCCCCATCCCACCAGTAGAAAAACTGCAACAATCATTATCTTGCAAAGACGCATCAATTATCAACCTTCCGGCTTACAAAGAAACTCTAGTTTTCAAAGAAATTACTCCGTGCTCCACGACTCTCTCAGCATTTCAGGTGCTCTCTCAAATAACCGGAACCTCGCACATGGCAGCATCTATCGCTTCCTGCGGATACTCATAATCCTCTAACTTACCGGACAGATAAGCATCGTACGAGGCCAAATCCAGCTGGCCATTTCCACTAAGATTGAAAAGAATGTTCTTGCCCTGTCCACTCTCCCTGCAAGCCACTGCCTCATCTATTGCCGCCTTAATGGCATGCGACGATTCAGGAGCCGGGACGATCCCCTCTTCATTGGCAAAGAGAATTGCCGCCTCAAACACCGGAAGCTGCGGATAGGATATGGCTTCCATCACTTTGTGCTCGTAAAGCAGGCTTACCAGCGGAGACATTCCATGATAACGCAATCCGCCGGCATGTATTCCGGGAGGCATAAAGGAATGTCCCAGAGTATACATCTTCATCAGCGGAGTAAGACTAGCCACATCGCCAAAGTCATAGCGATAGAAGCCTCTGGTCAGCGTAGGACAGGCTGCCGGCTCTACGGCCACTATCCTGATATCTTTGCCGGCCATTTTATCGGGAACAAATGGAAAGACCAGCCCGCCAAAATTACTGCCTCCGCCGGCGCAGCCGATGAGGATATCGGGGTATGCTCCGGCCATCTCCATCTGCTTTTTAGCCTCAAGCCCTATGATGGTTTGATGAAGCAATACATGATTCAAGACACTTCCCAGCGCATATTTGGTATGTTTGTCCTTAACGGCTTCCTCCACCGCTTCACTGATAGCCACACCGAGGCTGCCATTGCTCATAGGGTCTTTATCCAGTATACGGCGGCCTGATTCTGTCATATTGCTGGGGCTCGGTATAACCTCGCTTCCCCAGAGCTGCATCATAAACTTGCGGTAAGGCTTCTGATTATAACTTACTTTTACCATAAATACTTTACAATCCAGACCGAAGGTATTACATGCAAAGGATAGCGCACATCCCCATTGCCCGGCACCCGTCTCTGTCGTAATTCTCTTTACACCGGCTTTCTTGTTGTAGTATGCCTGCGCCACGGCAGTATTGGGTTTATGGCTGCCCGCCGGACTGGTGCCTTCATATTTAAAAAATATCTTGGCCGGTGTTTTAAGACGTTTCTCCAGGTTTATGGCACGAAAGAGAGGCGTAGGCCGCCAGAGGCTATAGGCATCCATAACCGCGCCCGGTATATCTATCCATCTCTCTGTGCTGACCTCCTGCTCAATAAGCTCCATTGGAAATATCGGCGCCAGGTCCTCCGGACCCAGGGGCTGATGTGTGCCTGGATGCAGTGAGGGTTGCATCGGCGCCGGCAGATCGGCCGCTACATTATACCAACTACCCGGCATCTCATTCTGGGGAAGTTCGAATTTTCTTATTTCCATCGTAGCACTCCTTTCTGATCACTAATATATTCTCTTCAAATATTTTAAAACCCTTGTTCTCCATCGATCTGACGATCATCGGACGTTAAAACCCGACTCGTTCTTTCAGTTTCCACTCCAATACGCGTTCCGGGCCAATGCCGGGCAGACCGGTAGCCCGGCCGAATATACGCATTACCTCATCTAACGGAACCATTCCAACGAGCTCACCGCCGTCGACCCTTATGCCCTCTTCGTCTGCGGCGGCACAGATAGCATCATAAATCATATCCAAAGAGGTGAGCCCTGCGTCACGCAAATTCACCGTGACCTGAACCATACCGGCCTCAGCCAGCCTTACGCCCAGAGCATCGACACCATGCAATCCTCCGCCGCTCTCTCTGATATGAGCTGCAATGCGTTGCGCTGCTTTCAAATCATCGGACAGCAGATTGACGTTATAAGCAATCAACGGTTTTCTGACACCCAGTGCCGCAGCACCGGCTGTGGGGTGAAGATACTCGGGGCCTTCATCCGGACGCCAGTCCGGATTATGCAGCATACGTTCTTTCAGCCCCTCCAAGCCACCTCGCCTTAAATCGGAAAGCCTGGCACGCGAAGCATCCCTGGCGGCACAGCCGTAGTAGTATACGGGCAATTGCAATTCTTTTCCCAGCCGTTTGCCAAGTTTGCGCACTGCCGATATGCAATCGTCAAGAGTAGTGTTCCCCAGCGGCACCAAGGGCAAAACATCCAACGCACCGATGCGAGGATGGACACCGCTGTGAAAGCATATATCTATCTCCGCCATCGCCTGCCGAGCCAGCTTGAAGGCTGTCTCAACAACATCTTTCATATCGCCGGCATAGGTTATAACAGTACGGTTATGATCCGGGTCTGATGAATAATCGAGTAGCTCTACGCCGCCGGATCTGACGATATCGACAAGCCTTTTCACAACCTCGAGGGAACGCCCCTCACTGAAATTAGGAATGCATTCCACCAGCTTCTTCAACAGGATCCTCTCCTTGCTTTATGCAGGCTGCAACCGCCTGCTTCAAGCGCAAAAAAACGCCTCAAGGCGTGATTACGCCTTGAGGCGTTCTATCTTAATTGCTGCCTTCCTGCACAGCTTCGCCGCCGACAGCGTCTTTCTCTACCGCATCGGTATCATCGCTGACAGCCACCCCTGCATAACGCCCTTCAAGCAACTCTTCCAGCAGATCGCCCTCCAGCGTCTCCTTTTCCAGAAGCTGAGCCGATATCAGATGCAGAAGATCCTTCTCCTCTTCCAGAATCTTGCCGGCACGCTCATATCCTTCAAGCAGCAAACGCTTTATCTCAGCATCTATTTTTCTGGCAATTTCATCGCTGTAATTGCGTTCCTCTACCAGATCGCGCCCCAGAAATACCTGACCCTGCTTACGACCAAAGGTTACAGGTCCGAGCTCCTCGCTCATACCGAAGGTACAGACCATTCGTCTGGCAATCTCCGTCGCCCTCTCCAAATCATTTTGAGCACCGGTAGTTATATCGTTGAAACGCTGCTCTTCAGACACCCGCCCCGCCAGAAGAATGGCAATCTGATCCTTAAGATAAGATTTGGCGGTGAGATACGTATCCTCCGTAGGCAATTGCATAGTATACCCCAGAGCCATGCCACGCGGCAAAATAGAAATCTTATGCACCGGATCGGCGGTGGGCATTCTCCTGGCTACCAGGGCATGCCCGGCCTCGTGAAAGGCTATAATCTCCTTTTCACGATCATTGATGACCCTGCTTTTGCGCTCTGGGCCGGCAATAAGCTTATCGATGGAAGCTTCGAATTCAGCCATCGATATATTTGTTCTGTTGCGCTTGGCAGCTAACAGAGCAGCCTCATTCACTAAATTAGCCAGATCCGCTCCGGAAAACCCCGGAGTCCGCCGTGCCAGAACCTCCAGATCAACATCCTCAGCCATCGGCTTACCCTTAATATGCACTTTGAGAATACCATGCCGTCCGACGACATCAGGATTATCAACAACCACTCTTCTGTCAAAACGCCCCGGGCGCAGCAACGCAGGATCCAGAACATCCGGCCTGTTAGTGGCAGCCACCAGCACAACTCCCAGGTTGGGATCAAAGCCATCCATCTCTACCAGAAGCTGGTTAAGCGTCTGCTCCCTCTCATCGTGGCCGCCGCCCAGACCGGTTCCTCGCTGGCGGCCTACGGCATCTATCTCATCTATAAAGATGATACAGGGAGCATTCTCCTTCGCCTGAGCGAAGAGATCTCTGACTCGTGACGCTCCTACACCGACAAACATCTCGACGAAATCTGAACCGCTTATATAAAAAAACGGCACTTCCGCCTCTCCTGCTATAGCCCGAGAGAGCAATGTTTTTCCTGATCCGGGAGGGCCGAGCAGCAGAACACCTTTGGGTATTTTAGCTCCAAGCACCTGGAATTTCTTCCTGTCCTTAAGGAACTCCACTACCTCTTGCAATTCCTGCTTAGCCTCGTCGACGCCGGCCACATCATCAAAGATTACCTTCTCCCAGTTTTCCGATAACATCTTGGCACGGCTGCGCCCAAACATCATAGCTTGAGAGTTGGAACTTTGTGCCTGCTTGATAATAAAGAGCCATAAGACGGCAAAAATACCGGCAAACAATATCATCTGGAAGAGCGGTGTCTCCCACCAGCCGGTTTGATGCCTTCCACCCTCGACGCTGACTCCATGCTGTTGCAGCATTTGCGGCAACCTGCTGTCCTCAAAAGGCATAATAGCAATAAATTGCTTGCCGTCTTTGGTAACGCCGCGTATTTCATCATCGATAATTTTTACCTTATCGACCTTCTTTTCGCTTACGCTGGTCATAAACTGCGTATAGGTTATATTATTCTCTTGCTTCCTGGCAGCTCGAAAGTTTGCAACAAAGAGCAAAAGCAACGCCGCAACAAGCGAAAAGAGCGCTAATTTCTTTGTATCGATCTTCAACTGATATCCTCCATCATTTAACCAGTAAAATCACCGGAACATTATAGCATACTAAATATGGCCAAACAATAAACATAAGCTGTCGGCAGAACCGCATTACAGGGCTCTGCCGGACATTAAAGGCTCTGCTTTCAGAAGTATGCTTTGCTCCGTATCATGCCGAACCAGCCAGCGCTTGTCGGCACGATACCCTATTATCCAGAGAATCTCATCTCCGGCTGTCAGCAACGGCACCTCTTCTCGCTGCCAGCGCGGCACCTTGGCATCGACAAATATATCCTGCAGCTTCTTGGTGCCGGACATGCCTGTTGGTTGAATACGGTCTCCCGGACGACGAAAGCGAACGGCCAGCGGGCCGGGCAAAACGGCGGTATCGATTGCCAGTTGCCAGCGGCCGGGCTTTATCTTTATCGCCTCCGCTGAAGAGAGTCTGGTAATCTCTATCTTTATTCCAAATTGCGGCAGTATATTCTCTCCGGGAACCTGAAGCAGAGCCACCTGCTCGCCCTCTCTTACAAAGGGCTCAGCAGGTTGAAATCCCACTACCAGACGACCGTAATCTCTGTAAACCGTCAATCCGGGCAAATCTACCGCTGATCCGACATTCTTCTCCAGCAGCGCCTCCACAGCCTCCATATGCGCCAGAGTAATATCACGCAGATCACCCTTGATACGTTGTATAGCCAATCTCAATACGCGGCGACGCAGGGAGGAGTGCAACCCGGCAAGAGCCTTGTCCGAAAATGACACGGCCTCCTTATTGACGTTCTGCAATTTATCATAAGCCTTCAATGCCAGAGCATCCAGATAATCATCATCGACAGCCAGGAGGTGCGATGCCTTGTGAATTGCCTCCCGGATAGCAGGATTGAAGCTCTCCAGCACAGGCAGAAGGCAGTGTCTGATGCGATTTCTGGTATAGTACATACTCTCATTGGATGCATCCATCCGAAATGTCAGATCTTGCAAAGCAGAATATTTTTCTATTTCCGAACGCGGAACATCCAAAAGCGGCCGTATGATCATGCCGCTTTTATACGCCATACCGCGCAATCCTTCCGCTCCTGCACCGCGAATAAAGTTTTGCAGCACAGTCTCTGCTTGGTCATCAGCATTGTGAGCTACAGCTATGCTGTTTGCCCCGACACGCTCAGCCGTCTTTTTCAAAAAGGCATAACGAACTATTCTAGCAGCCTCCTGAGCGGAGGAGATCTTTTCACGCCCCCGAAAACCCGGCACATCGATTGCTTTGACGGTATGGTCCAGCCCCATGCTCGCTGCCAGCCGACAAACAAATTCAGCATCCTGGCGTGACTGCTCTCCCCTGAACATATGATCCAGATGAGCTACATGAATAGAGAAATTAATATCACAGCGAAGGCGGTCCAGAAGATGCAACAGAACAACGGAATCCGGGCCGCCGGAAACAGCGACCACAACCCTATCCCCAACACTGATCAGCTCCTGCCGCTTTATAAGATTTTTAACGATATGCAACAGCAATTGTCAAGCCCTTCGGGATAGAAATAGATCAAGCAATTCTGCCCCGGATTTGATTAACGGACCGGCAGCGGCGGCTTTCTCAGTATAGATACTTCCGCCCTTTTCGGAAGCGGGGAATATAGCAAAGGGCACAGGCTCCGATGAGTGCGTTCGTATATCCATGGGCGTAGCGTGATCGGGCAGCAGCATGAGGCGTAATGCTCCCTCCTTGCCAACACGGTCAATAAGAGGTGCCAGTATCTGACTATCGATATTCTCTATAGCCCCTATCTTTTCTCTGAGCAAGCCGGCATGCGCTGCTTCGTCCGGAGCTTCTACGTGTAAAAAGACAAAGCCCGCCTCATCCAATGCAGCCAGGGCATAATCCGCTTTGGCCGCATAATCCGTATCTATATAACCGGTGACGCCGGGCACTTCTACGATACGCATACCGGCGTATATGCCCAGCCCGCGAATAAGATCCACCGCCGTTATCACTGCCCCGCTTAAGCCGTATTTCCTTGCAAACGGGGCAATGGCCGGTGCCTTTCCGCCGCCCCATGGCCAGATGGAATTGGCGGGCTTCAATCCTGCAGCCGCACGCCGGCGGTTGATATCGGAAGCCGCCAGTATTTCGCGGGAACGCTTCATCAGATGTATAATAATATCGGCCCCATCGCCCTGTGGCAGATAATCCGCAAAGGGGCGCCCCTGTATATCATGAGGAGGGACTGTTTGCAATGCCTTGCCGTTGCGCCATGTCAGCAGATGACGATATGCCGTTCCCTTATGCAAGGATATCTCTTTGGAGCTCTCTTTCTTCTGCAGAAGATCGATTAGCTCTCCTGCAGTGGCGCTGTCTATATGATCGGCGCTGTAATCCTCAAGCATGCCGTCGGTCAGCGTCACCAGGTTGCAACGATAAGCATAATCCTCCGGGCCAAGAGCAACCCCCAGTGCTGCTGCTTCCAGCGGGCCACGGCCGGTATAGGCTGCGGCGGGATCATATCCCATAAGAGAGAGGTTGGCCACATCACTACCTGGCGGCATACCTGCCGGCACAGTCTGAACCAGCCCGCAACACCCTTCTGCCGCCATTAGATCCATGCAGGGAGTTGCAGCAACTTCAAGCGGCGTTCTGCCGCCCAGTTCAGATACCGGGTGATCGGCCATGCCATCTCCGACGATTATTATATATCGCTGCGCGGCAGCTATCGGTTTCAGCTTTCTCATTAATAACCTTCCCGGCCTCAGTAGCCTATGGCTTTCAGAACAGCCTCCAGAGTAGCGTCCACCGTTGCAGGCTCGCCAATGGACTTGATAGCACAATCAGGATCTTTCAAACCGTGTCCGGTAAGAGTGCAGACAATAGAAGAACCGGCAGGGAAATAGCCCTGACGAGCCATTTTCAGCACTCCGGCCACCGAAGCGGCCGAGCCGGGTTCGGCAAAAACACCCTCCGCTTGAGCCAGGCTGCGATAAGCCTCCAGTATTTCCTCATCTGTAACTTTATCTATAAGACCGCCGGAATCATCGCGAGCAGCTTCAGCACTCTTCCAACTGGCGGGATTGCCTATACGAATGGCCGTAGCGATAGTTTCCGGTTTTTCAACAGGACGACCTTCCACTATGGGCGCTGCTCCGGCAGCTTGAAAACCTATCATCTTAGGCAGCCGTGTTGCTTTGCCGCTCTGATAATATTCACGATATCCTTTCCAGTACGCCGTTATATTGCCGGCATTGCCGACAGGTATGGCATGGTATAAAGGAGCATCGCCCAATGTATCGCAAATCTCAAAGGCTGCCGTTTTCTGCCCTTCTATTCTATATGGATTGATGGAGTTGACTAAGGTCACAGGATATTTATCGGTAATTTCGCGTACCAGCCGCAGGGCATCGTCAAAATTGCCCTCTATGGCTATAACCCGGGCACCGTGCATCAGCGCCTGAGCCAGCTTGCCCATGGCAATAGCACCTTTGGGTAGAAGAACTACGCAATCAATGCCTGCCCGGGCACTGTAAGCGGCCGCAGATGCGGAGGTATTGCCGGTGGAGGCACACATCACAGCTCTGGAACCCTCCTCTATGGCCTTGGATATAGCCATAGTCATGCCTCTATCCTTAAACGATCCCGTGGGGTTCAAGCCATCGTACTTCAAATAAAGCTTTATATCCTTGCCAACACGCTGTGCCAGCTTCGGCGCTTCCACCAGAGGAGTACCACCCTCGAGCAGTGTTATCACGGGAGTCTTATCGGTTATCGGCAGATATTTTCCGTATTCTCTGATCAAACCCTTCCATGCCATAACCTTACTCCTCCTCTAACCGTATAAGACTGCTTACTTCACTAACGTAATTCATCTCTCTCAAAACGCCGATGGCGGCCTGCACATTCTTCTCCTCCACTTCATGGGTAATAATAACAAGCTCTGCCATATCACCGCCACTCTTCTGAACAACCGAGGAGATACTGACTGTATGATCGCCTAGTACACCGGCTAAAGAGGCCAGGACACCAGGTTTATCGGCCACCTGCAGGCGCAGATAATATTTCAGTGATATATCGGATATGGGCCGTATATTCAATTTATCAAAGCAGGTACATGAGATGCGTCCGCTGGCGCCGTTAATGATATTGCGTGCCGATTCCACCACATCTCCGATAATAGCACTGCCTGTCGGCAATGAACCGGCCCCTCTGCCGTAAAACATCAGATCGCCGACACCATCACCTCTGAGCCAGACGGCATTAAAGACATCATTGACGGAGGCCAGCGGATGATCTACCGGAAGCATGGCCGGATGAACTCTAGCCTCCACCTGCCCATCGAAAGGGCGTGCCACAGCCAGCAATTTAATAACGTATCCCAGTTCGGCGGCATAGGCTATATCTTTGGAGCTTATACCTCTTATACCCTCGCAATATATATCCTCTATCCTAATCCGAGTATTGAAAGCTATGGCCGAAAGGATGGCCAGCTTGTAAGCAGAATCATAGCCGTCGACATCGCTGGTAGGATCGGCTTCGGCATATCCCATTGCCTGTGCTTCCCGCAAGACATCGGCAAAATCCTTTCCCACACTGCTCATGCTGGTCAGAATATAGTTGGTAGTGCCATTAACTATACCAAGGATTTTTTCTATTCTGTTAGCTATCAAGGACGACTTAAGCGGTCCGATGATAGGAATGCCGCCGCCTACGCTGGCCTCAAAGAGAAAATCGCGGCCATATCGGCCGGCAACATCCAATATTTCAGAGCCATGCTTGGCAATAAGCTCTTTATTAGCCGTAACAACATTTTTGCCCTGCTGCAATGCTTCGATAATGAACTCACGGGCAGGGTGAACACCGCCGATAACTTCTACAATGATATCGATATCAGGATCAGCGATTACCCGGCGAGCATCGGTAGTCATGCTTTCAGGAGGAAAGGAGACCGGTCGAGGGCGCTCCAAGTCCCGATCGACTACGGCAGCGATCCTTATATCTGCGCCCACTCTCCTGGAAATAAGTTCAGCGTTGCGCTGCAACAACTCAGCAGTACCACAGCCTACCGTTCCCAGGCCGAGTATACCAATGTTTATACTTCTCATTTTTTATCCTCCATCCCAGAATACGCAGATATTAAAAAAGACTCCGGAGAGCCTTGTTGAAGGTTTTGATTTTGGTGGCTAAGGCTGGACTCGAACCAGCGACCTAGCGGGTATGAACCGCTCGCTCTGACCAACTGAGCTACTTAGCCACGCTGTACCGGTCTTAATTGGCCGTGCTTATTATAATCAGAGCGGTATAAATTGTCAACGACCGACCTTCAAATTTTTAAAAATTTTGAATGCTTTTTCAAACAAGACGACGAAGGCTACTGTTCCGGGCTATGCCCAGGTCGGTCAGTCAATAATAACACTGCGCCCGGCAGCATATCTGACGATGTCTGCCCTGGTAATTATACCGATCAGTATCCCCTCCGCTATGACCGGCACACGATTTATATCATGTGTTACCATTAGATCGGCTATCTCCCGCACCGGCGTATGAGGATCGACCGATATCACTTCGCGAGTCATAATATCGGCCGCTCTCATGCCTGCCATCTTCCTTATAGCTTCTTCGTAATGCTGCAATCCTTCTAAAAAGATGATACCGTCTAGTATCTGAATAAAGGCCGGCAGCCGCAAAGAAGCATCTCGAAAAATGATATCCTCCTCTGAAACTATGCCGACAACATCTTCCCCCTCCGTAACCGGCAAGCCGCTTATATGCTGCGCTTTAAGTATATCTGCAATCTCTCTGACAGTTGTTGACGGAGTGACGGTAATTACATCTCTGCTCATAATATCCGCTGCCTTCATGCCATACCCTCCAGTCTAGCAAAGGCTGCCGGTAAATAATCTATGATATCACCGGCCACCAGAGAGGTTTTTCCTTTATCTGCAGCCGCCAGATCTCCGGCTAATCCATGCAAATAGGCGCCCAGCACTGCTGCGTCATAGAGAACCATACCCTGAGCGATAAGGGCAGCTATCAATCCCGTCAGCACATCTCCCGCCCCGGCCGTGGCCATGCCGGAATTTCCGGTAGTGTTAATGAAAAGGCGTCCGTCAGGATGCGCTATCAGAGTTCCGGCACCCTTCAAAACGGTTACAGCTCCATATATCTCCGCTGCTCGCGCCGCAGCTCCAAACCTCTCTTTCTGCACTTCGGCGGCACTGCTATCCAGAAGATGAGCCATCTCGCCGGGATGGGGAGTTATCACTGCTCCAGCCTCTGTTTTCAACCCTGACGGGGTTAGAGCGTAAAGCGCATCGGCATCAACAACTACAGGGCCTTTATACTCGCGCAAAAGCTGCCTGACAAACTCCAGAGCCTCGTCACGTCGGGTCATGCCGGGGCCGACGGCGACTACATTCGCTTCGTTCAATATTCCGGCAAGTCCCGGCAAGGCTGAAGGAGCTATACATCCGTGAGAGGTGCCGTCCACCGGCGAAACCATCAATTCTCGATGATAAGCAGCCACCACCGGTTGCTCTTGTGCAGGCACGGCAAGCCTGGCCATGCCCGCCCCGCCACGTAAAGCTGCTATACCGGTCAAGCTGATAGCTCCCGTCATTCCTCTGGCACCACCTATAGCCAACACCATACCCTCTGCATTTTTATAGGTTTGCGGTGCTCTGAACGGCAGCATGGCGGCCGCCTCCGCCTCTGTAAGAATATTAGTTTTAAGATCATCGGATACCAGCAAGTTCCTCGGAACGGATATATCCGCTACCGTAAGCATACCCGTATACTCTATGCCGGGATATACCAAAAGGCCGGGCTTGGGCAAAGCCAGAGTTACCGTACGCGCAGCTCTGACAGCCTCGGGAAGCGGCTTGCCGTTATCGGCATCCAATCCGGAGGGCACATCCACAGCCAGGACGGCGCCGCCGGTGGAGTTCAACAGACGTATAACCTCCAGCGTCAGACCCTCTGCCATACCTTTAAAACCCGTTCCCAGAAGGGCATCTACGGCCAGCCGGCAACTCAACAGATTGTGCCGCAATTCATTAAGCCCGGCTTCATCCTGAACCTCTGTCAGAGAGATGCCAAGGCGCATGGCCACCTCTGCATTGCTCCGCGCCTCCCCCTTCATGGCAGATAAATTTCCAACAAGATAGACACAAACGGCTATACCCCTGTTGAAGAGATGGCGAGCCGCAACCATGCCGTCCCCGCCATTATTGCCCCGACCGCAGACAACACATACCCGGGACGAAGCGCTTCTACCTGCCGGCATCTCCATAGCTGCAGCAGCTACGGAGATGCCGGCATTCTCCATGAGTATGATGGGAGAGATGGCATAATCATCAGCGGCACGTTTATCGATGCCGCGCATTTCCGCTGCCAAAGCTACTTTCAATACCGACACCTCCAAGAGAGAGAGCCTGAGCAACTGCATACTGCCTGGAATGAGAAAGCGACAATTTGATTTCAGAAACCTTCAACCCGGCGGCAATCTCCTTAGCCCTGCCGTGCAGCCGGACTATCGGCACAGCTCCCGCCCTGCCGATGATCTCCACCTCCTGCCAGGAGAAGCTGCGTCCAAGAGATTTGGTTACGGCCTCCTTGGCGGCAAATCTGGCTGCCAGATGCTGCCAGGGCGAACTTTTTTCAAAGGCATACTCTCTCTCTGCCGCTGTAAAGATCCGTGTTACGAATGACGACCTATTCAAGCATGCAGCCCTGATGCGCCCTATCTCTATTATATCTACCCCAATACCAATGATATACAAACTTAAGCTCCCCGTTATATTTTTTAGCCTTACGTATCCTTAACATCTTTGCTTACTTAAAGAGCTATTATGAGGTTCTTCAATTCACCGACCATAGATTCGGCACGATCTCTATCCGGGCCTTCCACCATTATCCTGATCATATTTTCAGTGCCCGAAGGTCTGATATACAGACGCCCGTCGCGTCCCAACTCATCCTGCATGCGTTGAATGGCCGTTTGAAGCTCATTATCCTTCCGCCAGGCTTCTTTGTCAGAAACGGGTACAGATAGAAGAACCTGAGGATAACGTTCGAAACCGAATTTCAAAGAGGATAACGGCTTGCCATGCCGACGCAAGCTTCTCAACAGCGCCAGAGCTGCTGCCGCACCATCTCCCGTAGTATTATAGCAATTGATAATTATATGCCCCGATTGCTCCCCACCCAGAACTATATCGCGTCGCAGCATCTCTTCCAGAACATTGCGATCGCCCACATCCGTCCTAACGACAGATATGCCATATTTCTCCAGAGCTCTTTCCAGGCCGAGATTAGACATGACCGTAACCGTTACCGCATTGCCGCAAAGCTTGCCTTCAGCTTTAAGCTGCAGTGCCAGCAAACCGACAAGATCGTCACCATCCAGAAGATCTCCCTTGTCGTCGATAGCTATCAGCCTATCCGCATCACCATCAAAAGCTAAGCCCAAATCGGCTCTGTTTTCCAGCAGCATCTGTCGTACCACCTGAGGATGCAATGATCCGCAACCATCGTTGATATTCAGCCCGTCCGGCTCGCAATGCAGCGCTATGACCTCCGCACCCAAATCCGCAAGCAGACCGGGCACTATACCGCTAGCGGCGCCGTTGGCACAGTCGACGACAATTTTCAGCCCATGTAAATCTCCGCCGGGAATGGTTTTGAGGTATTCGGTATAATCCCTTATACCGTCCGTTGCCTGCCATATCTTGCCCACATCCCGGCCCTGCGGTCGGGGCAGGCTATCCACATCGCTCAGTATGCCGGCCTCTATTCGCTCCTCTTGCTCTACAGGCAACTTAAGCCCCTGATCGGAGAAGAACTTAATGCCGTTGTCCTCAAAAGGATTATGAGAGGCGGAAATGACTATGCCACCCGCCATATCGGCCCGGCTGACAAGCCAGGCCACCGCCGGCGTAGGCAGCACGCCCAGCAGATGGACGTCGACGCCGACTGAAGCAACTCCTGCCGCTACCGCCGCTTCCAGCATATCGCCGGAAAGACGGGTATCCTTGCCGATCATAATGGCGGGATAACCGCCGACCGTCAGATGATAAGCTCCGTAACGCCCCAGTTTGAAGGCCAGTTCCGGTGTCAGATGAACGTTGGCTTCACCCCTGACGCCATCTGTTCCAAAGATACGCTTTACAGGCATAGCTGCCGATTGTCGGTTGCAGGTTGCCGGGTTTGAGTTCCCCATGCCGATCCTCCTTGCAATGTTTTGCGAGGCATAGCTATCTATCGATTTGCTCTTTGTTCTTTCCGCTCTCTGAATTTCAAACTGATATCATCTGCCGACAGAAGCTGAAAGCTTCTGCGATAATTCCTGTAAAAATCTCCCAACACGGTTTCCAGGTTCTCCAGAGTTAATCCGGTGAAGATTTTACCGTCGGCAGCCATCGATATGCGACCTGTCTCTTCAGAGATGACCATAGCCAGCGCATCTGTCTCTTCAGCTATGCCAACAGCAGCGCGATGCCTGGTCCCCATATACTGAGGCAGATCGTTCCTATCCGATAGAGGCAGAAAACAACCGGCCGCCAGCAGTGTCTCGCCACGCAGTATGAGCGCTCCGTCATGCAGCGGTGTTTGCGGTTGAAAGATGGTTTCGATAATCTCAGATGAAACAGTGCACATTAGCAAGGTTCCAGTTTCCACATACTCACCCAGCCCGCTGTCCCGCTCTATTACAATAATAGCGCCCTGCCGACGTGATGACAGGTAGCCGGCCGCCTCAACAATCGCTCCTATTACATTCTTGACCGCTTCATCGGAAATCAATGAAGTATTGCCGCTTAACGACCAACCGCGTCCAAGCTGCTCCAATGCCCGCCGCAATTCCGGATAAAAAACTATGGGCACGGCTACCATCAGCATATAAGAAAGCTTTTGTAAAAGCCAATTGGTAGCTACCAGATCAAGAAGACGCGTAAGATAAAAAACGACCAGGATTACCGCCAGCCCCTTCAGCAGTTGAACTGCTCTGGTACCGCGTATAAGCCGCAGGAGCATAATAAATGCCCATACAATAATCAATGCATCGAGAATCCTAGAAACTATCACGGGCAAATGCATCGGCCGCTTTTCACAATCCTTTCGAGGAACGGTAATACTTTATTTTAACATGTTCCGGAAAGAGGGGTCAATTTCATTTTGAGTCGATTTTTCATTTATTATTCTCCGTTATAATGGCCTAAGAATCATGTCACAGCTTTCGAAAGCGGCTTTCCTTCCTTAATCAGCACTTTATTGCCCAAGATAAAAAGGCCATGTATAAGCAGTAATAAACCGGTCGCCACAAGCAACCATTCTATTTTAACAAAATCAGCTACAGGCCCGAAGATCAGCATGCCCAACGGCAGCATAACGCTTGAAATCATCCCGAAAACACCAAAGACTCTGCCTAAAAAATCCTCCGCTACCTTCTGTTGCAATAAAACCATAAAGGGTGTATTGAACATCGGCATAGCCAATCCAATCAATCCCATGAAAATCAGGTAAATTCCAAAAGCAGAAACGATTCCAAGCGCCAAAGTAGAGGCTCCGATAATAAGATTTGCCAGCGCCATAGTACAAACCCTGTTTTTAAAGCCGCCCCAGGAGGCCATTATGATGCCGCCGATGACCATGCCGATGGAAAAGATAACCTCTACGGCCGTCAGGCGCCAGACATCGCTGCCGAAACTGCGGGTGACCTGCAGCGGCGTTAAAAAAGCAGCCGGCGCAATTAACACACAGAAGATTATGTTAAAAAAACAGAATATTCTAACGAAGTCATGATCTTTAATATAAGCAAAGCCCTCTCGCATATCGCCAAAATAGCTGATCGATTGCTTGCAGGCAGCCTTTGCATGAATGGGCACACGCAAAAATAAAAGCATTATCAAAACCGCTATGGCTGCCGTAATAACATCGATAAGGAATATGGCTTCAATGGTGGCCATAGCCAGAAGAGCACCGCTAAGCAGCGGGGATAGCAATGTAACCATTGATTGCATGCTCCCGTTTATCGCATTTACCCTGACGAGCCTCTCCTCCGGCACAAATTGCGGCAAAAAGGCCCCCACCGCCGGCAATTGAATTCCTGCCCCCAGGGCACGTACGACGGATATCGCAAAGAGCAACCATATTGCATCATAACCAATAAAAAAGAGTACGGCTAAAAGAAGAGTTGCTATTGCAATCATGGAATCCGACAGAATAATAAGCGTTTTTCTATTATAGCGGTCAGCCCACACACCCGCAAAGGGAGAGAGGAAAAAGGTAGGCAAAAAACCGCAAATAATAGATATGGTCATCATGGCGCCGGATTGCGTCCTGAGCGTGATATACCAGGTAATGGCATACTGCACCAGAGTCGAGCCGAAGAGCGATATCGTCTGGCTGAGCAGAAAGAGAAAAACCTTTTTCTTCCAGTTTTTATTCATAAGTAAAAACGCTCTTCCGTCTGCAAATTTGACCGGTTATTCGAAGGTAGCACGGAGAGAGCGATTTTGTCAATTGCTATAAAACATTTCCCAGAGCTTCTTTATGCCTCCGGCCCCTTTCAGATAACGCCTGCTGATAGGCACAGCATTATTGACCGGGATATTCATCCTGATATAGTAGAATTGCTTCTCAGCCTTGGATACCTCGGCCGCTCGCAAAGCTATGTTACTGTCGCAGCCGCTCGCTGGCCTGCTTCAGAGCCTTGGTAACAGAATCTCTGGCGGTACCGCCGGGATGCCTGCGGGCGTCGATGATGTTCATGATGCCCAGAGCGTCATATATGGTATCGTCAAAGAGATCGGAAAAGCGCTGCAGCTCCTCCAAACGCAGGGATGAGAGCACTTTGTGCTCGTCCAGGCAATAGCGCACCATGTTGCCCACCGCCTCGTGCGCTTCGCGGAAGGACATGCCGCGCCGCACCAGGTAATCGGCCACATCGGTGGCATCGGAGAAATCAATCTTCAGAGCATCGGACATCTTATCGGGTTTGAACTCGGTAGCCCGAATCATAGAGGCATATATCTTCAGCGAAGCGCTGACCGTATCCAGGGCATCGAAAAGCCCTTCCTTGTCCTCCTGCAAATCGCGGTTATAAGTCATGGGCAGTCCCTTGAGCACGGTCAATATACTCATCAGGTGACCGAAGACACGGCCGCTACGGCCGCGCACCAGCTCGGCGACATCGGGGTTCTTCTTTTGCGGCATGATGCTGCTGCCGGTAGCAAAGGCGTCGCCTATCTCCGCAAAACCGAATTCGGGTGAAGACCAGAGAACCATCTCTTCGGAAAGCCGGCTGAGATGCACCATGATCAACGACAGGCCGGAGAGAAGCTCCACCAGGTAATCCCTATCGCTGACGCTGTCCATGCTGTTGGCGGATATAGCCGCAAACTCCAGTTCATGAGCTACAAACTCTCTGTCAATGGGAAAGGTGGTACCGGCCAGGGCGCCCGACCCCAGCGGCATGACATCCACTCGTTTTAGAGAATCGCAGAGACGTTCCGCATCGCGTTTGAACATCTCGATATAGGCCAGAAGATGATGGGCCAGCAGCACCGGCTGGGCATGCTGCATATGGGTGTAGCCGGGGAGCGGCGTTTCCCGGTGCCGCTCCGCCTGCTCCAGTAATGCTAGTTGCAATTTTTCCAGATCGTTTACCAGCTGTGGAATGACTTCCTTAAGATAAAGCCGCTCGTCAAGCGCCACCTGA
Organism: bacterium UBP13_UBA5359; assembly: GCA_002410925.1. Taxonomy (GTDB): domain Bacteria; phylum UBP13; class UBA5359; order UBA5359; family UBA5359; genus UBA5359. Next base: position 51,272 of record DHPR01000015.1, on the reverse strand, counting down.
TCATTGCGGCTGCGACCGGTATGCAGCTTCTTGCCCACGGGTCCGATCAGCTCGGTCAGACGCGCTTCCACATACATGTGAATGTCCTCGGCCCCGGTGCCGGGACGTATGCCTTCGGTGGCTATCTCTGCCAGCACTTGCTGCAAACCGGCCACCAAAAGCTCAGCCTCACTGTCGCCGATTATCCCCGTATGTCCCAGCATACGGGCATGTGCGATGCTGCCTGCAATATCCTGTTTGTAAAGACGAGCATCATAAGCCAGAGAGGAGGTAAACTCCTCAACCTCTTCGGACATCTCTTCTCTGAAGCGGCCACCCCATAATTTCATCTCTCTTACTCCTGCTCTTATTTACGGTTAATCTCGGCAAAGATCTGCGATTGCAAGCCCCACAGCTCTATAAAACCGGCTGCTGCATTATGAGAGAACCTGTCGCCCTTCTCATAGGTAGCCAGATCATGCTGATAGAGCGAGTGCGGTGATTTACGGCCCGCTACAGTGCAGGTTCCTTTAAAGAATTTGATACGAACTGTGCCGCTAACCACTTCCTGCGTTTTATCGATAAAAGCGGAAAGCGCTTCCCGCAACTGCGAAAACCATAGTCCGAAATATACCAGCTCGGAGAATTTCTGCTCTATCATCTTCTTGAAATGCGCCGTCTCCCGTGGCAGAACAAGGCTCTCCAAATCAGCATGAGCTTTGAGCAGAACGGTGGCTGCCGGGCACTCATATATCTCACGTGATTTAATACCTACCAGGCGGTTCTCTACCATATCTATACGACCCACGCCATTGGCACCGGCCAGGCTATTGAGCTTCTCCACCAGCGCTACCGGTGCAAGAGCTTCGCCATTCAACCTGACAGGCACGCCTCGCTCGAATTCCACTTCCGCATAAGCAGGCTTATCGGGCGCATCCTGCGGAGAAACGGTTAATTCATATATATCTGCCGGCGGCTCGTTCCAGGGATCCTCCAGGACACCGCATTCGATACTCCTTCCCCACAAGTTTATATCCGTACTGTAGGGTTTATCAATATTCACCGGTACCGGGATGTCATGCTGGCGGGCATATTCTATCTCCTCTTCGCGAGACATAGGCCAGTCACGCATGGGAGCGATTATCTCCAATGAAGGGTTCAAGGCACGAATGGAAACATCAAAGCGCACCTGATCGTTACCCTTGGCTGTGCAACCGTGCGCCACTGCATCAGCCCCTTCCTTGGCGGCAATATCCACCAGCTTGGCAGCTATAAGGGGCCTGGCCAGTGCGGTAGCCAGGGGATATGTATTCTCATAAAGGGCATTGGCCTTAAGCGCCTGAAAAGCATAATCCCTGATAAACTCCTCTTTGCCATCGATGGTATATGCGGAAAGAGCTCCTAACTTCAACGCCTTCTGCCGTATCATTTCATAATCTCTGGATTCTCCCACATCTCCGGCGACACAGACGACATCGGCGTTATAGCGATCCTGCAGCCATTTTATGGCTACTGAGGTATCCAATCCGCCGGAATAGGCAAGCACGATCTTTCGTTTCATTTCAATACTCCTCCAGTAAATCCTTTATTCTATCCAGCAGCGCCCGCAGATCTTCGAGCGTGCGTAAAGCAATAAATATGGTGTCGTCGCCGGCAATCGTTCCCATAACCTCAGACCAGCACAGCATATCGAAGGCCGCTCCCACTCCCTGAGCGGCACCGGGCATAGTCTTGATCACAATAAGATTACCGCTTCCTTCAGCGCCGACAACGAACTCTCTGATTATATGCTCTTCCTTGCTTAGACTGCGCCCGTCATCAGGCAGAACATAACGATACCCATCCTCATCATCAGGGATCTTTACCAACCCCATCTCCCGCATATCTCTGGAGATGGTAGCCTGTGTTACGCTATAGCCGCGCTCGGATAAAAGAGTCACCAGATCCTCCTGAGTGCATATCCGATACTGTCGCAAAATATCAGCGATGGCTCTGCGACGATCTTTAATCATTAGGACATCACCAGATACATGATTGCTTTCTGGATATGAAGGCGGTTTTCAGCCTGATCAAATACCACAGAATGGGCTCCATCGATAACGGAATCCGTGATCTCCTCTCCTCTGTGCGCCGGCAGGCAGTGCAGAACTATGGCATTGGGGTCGGCTATCTTCAATTTCTCATCGTTTATCTGATAACCTTTGAAGATGGCTCTTCTGAGCAGAGCCTCTTCCTCCTGGCCCATGCTGGCCCAGACATCGGTGTAGATAACGTTAGCCGCTTCCACGGCAGCCATAGGATCATTCATTAATTCAACTTTGGAACCGGAAGCCGCTGCAAGTTCACGGGTAATATTCACTATTTTCTTATCAGGCTCAAAGCCCTTGGGAGTAGCCACCGCTATATCGGTACCCACAATAGCAGCTGTTATCATTAGTGAATGAGCAACGTTATTACCATCGCCTACATAAGCAAGCTTGAGCCCTTGCAACCCATCCAGTTTCTGTCGTATGGTATAGAAATCCGCCAGGGACTGGCAGGGATGCAGCAGATCCGTAAGGCCGTTAATAACAGGTACATCGGCATACTGCGCCAGATCTATTACATCCTGATGATCATATGTCCTGATCATTATGGCATCAACATAACGAGAGAGTGTTCTGGCCGTATCGGCAATGGTTTCGCCGCGTTTGAGCTGCATGTCGTCAGCACTAAGAAAGAGTCCATGCCCTCCAAGCTGACTGATGCCGGCCTCAAAGGAAACCCGCGTTCTGGTTGATGGCTTCTGAAAAATCATAGCCAGCGAACACCCCGGCAAGCGATTCAGACTATCTTTGCGCGATTCACTGCGCAGCTCATCGGCCATTGCAAAGACGGCCTCAACTTCCTTACGATCAAGATCATATCCCGATATCAGATCTCTTCTCTGCAACCCCATGCTTTCCCCCTCATTTTTAATACGGAATATGGAATTCACACCGCATTCCGGCATTCACCCTTTACCTCTCAATCATGTCCCTGAAGTGCAACCTTCAGGATATCCAGTGCTTCATTTATCTCTGTCGCCGATACATTGAGCGGCGGCAGAAACCGTATAGTAGTATCGCTTACGCTATTGAGCAGCAATCCCATCTTCAGGCATTCGGCCACAACAGCCCTGGCGGATGGCAATTTTAGCTCCAGTGCCAGCATCAGCCCCAAACCGCGGAAGCTATCCACATGATCGGGCAGGGTCTGGCTCAATCCCAGCAACCCGTCTTGCATATAAGCGCTCATTTTGCATACATTACTGAGTATAGCCTCTTCCTCCAGCACGCGCAAGAAGGCAAAAGCTGCTGCGCAGGCCACCGGATTGCCGCCAAAAGTACTGGCGTGGTCGCCGGGTGCAAATACCCCGGCAACCTCTTCCTCAGCCAGCATAGCACCAATAGGCAAGCCGCCGCCAAGAGCCTTGGCCAGGGTCATGATGTCCGGCTTGACATCATAATGCTCCCAGGCAAAATTATGACCGGTTCTTCCCAATCCACTCTGAACCTCATCAAAGATCAGGAGCAGGTTATTATCATCACAAAAACGGCGTAACCCCTGCAAAAACTCGATATCAGCGGGATGGACACCCCCTTCGCCCTGCACCGGTTCCAGCATTATGGCACATGTTTTATCGCCGGCCTGCGAGATAAAGGAGGGCAGGTCATTGAAAACGGCATAACGGAACCCCTTCAGAAGCGGTTGAAAACCGGCCTGATATTTGCTCTGTCCGGTAGCGGTCAGCGTAGCCATTGTCCTGCCGTGAAAAGACTTGTAAGCAGTTATTATTTCATAACGCTCTTCTCCTAAAACGGCAGCAGCTCTTTTACGAGCCAATTTAATAGCTGCCTCATTTGCCTCAGCTCCGCTATTGCAGAAAAAAACTCTGTCCAGGCCGGACATCTGCACCAGTTTCTCTGCTACCAGCACCTGCGGTTCGGTAAAATAAATGTTGGAAGTATGTACCAGCCTGCTCGCCTGGTCAGCAATAGCCGCTGTAATAGCCGGATGGCAATGACCCAGAGCATTAACCGCTATGCCGCTGACAAAATCGAGGTATCGCTTGCCGTCGACATCGGTAAGGTAACTACCCTTGCCGGAAACAAAGACTACCGGCAGGCGACCATACGTCTGCATCACGTATCTGGATTCCAGTTCCGTTATCTTTTTACCCTGCAATCTCCACACCCTCTTCCGTGATCATGGTTCCGATGCCCCGATCGGTAAATATCTCCATCAATAGTGAATGCTGTATCCGGCCGTCAATAATATGAGTGCGTTCCACACCTGCTTCCAAAGCCGTGATGCAGGCTTCCACCTTCGGTATCATGCCTTTATCAACCATGCCTTCGGTGACGGCCTTCCTGGCGGCGGCTATATTCAGTGTCGATACCAGCGTAGAGCTATCCTTCTTGTCCCTCATTATGCCTTCTATATCCGTCAGCAGAATGAGCTTGGCTGCGCTTAGTGCCGCAGCTACGGCTCCGGCTGCGTGATCGGCATTGATATTGAGACTCTCACCCTCACTACCTATGCCTACCGGAGAGATGACCGGTATGTAGCCCTGCTCTGTCAGCGTTACGAGAATCGATGGATCGACCTTCGTCACCTCTCCAACATAGCCCATGTCTACCGAAAGATCGCCGTTTCGGTAAGGCGGAACCTTGCAAGCCTGAATCAGATTACCATCCTTGCCGCTCAATCCTACAGCCTGCCCGCCATGCTTATTTATCAGGGAGACTATCTCTGTATTGATCTTACCGACAAGGACCATTTGAGCTATCTCCATAGTAGCCTTGTCTGTTACTCTAAGACCGCCGGCAAACTCTGCTTCCTTACCCATCTTCTTCATGGTATTGGAGATCTCCGGCCCTCCGCCATGTACAAGAATGGGGTTCATCCCTACATAGCGCATCAGAATAATATCTTCAATAACGGCCTGCTTAAGCTCTTCGCTAACCATGGCATTGCCACCGTATTTGATGATCATGGTGCGACCGAAATAGCGCTTGATATAAGGCAGCGCCTCTATAAGAATCCCGGCTCGTTCAGCCAATCGTTGCATCTCGTCCTCCTGAATAAGAGCTCTGTAAATCGAAAATATCCCTATGCTCTAATTTTGATCCGGCGGTTCAAGTATGGTATCTGGCATTTATCTTTACATAATCATAGGTAAGATCGCAGGTCCAGACGGTAGCCGATGCCTTGCCCATACCCAGATCGATATTCAGTTTTATCTCTTCTTGGGATAAGATACCTGCAACCGCTTTTTCATCATAATCGATATAAGCACCGTCTTCGGCTAATTTTATTCCGCCGATATCAATGCATACTCTTTCAGGCTTCACAGCAGGCCCGGCATAGCCGACGGCACAGATGATCCTTCCCCAGTTAGGGTCACGGCCGAATATGGCCGTTTTGACCAGGTTGGATGAGGCTACGGCAAAGGCAATCTTCCTCGCATCACCATAAACGGCAGCGCCGGTGACCTGAACCTCCAACAGATGCGATGCACCCTCTCCGTCACGAGCTATCTCTGTGGCTAGATAAGTGCAAACCCGATCAAGTGCTGCCTTGAAGGCTTTATACTCCTCGCTGCCCGAAATTACTTTCACTCCGGAGCAGCCGTTAGCCATGCAGATAACCGTATCGCTGGTACTGGTATCCCCGTCCACAGTGATCATATTAAAGGAGAGATCGACCGCTGCTGTCAGTGTTTCCTGCAGCAAACCGGCTTCCAGACCTGCATCGGTAGTGATAAAAGCAAACATGGTAGCCATATTGGGATGAATCATCCCTGAGCCTTTGGCGATCCCCCCTATCCGGAAGCTTCTCTCCCCGATGCTAACATTTACGGCGATCTTCTTGATTCGAGTATCGGTGGTCATGATCGCTTCGGCAGCGGCATCTCCGCCATTGCGACTAAGCGCCGGCAATGCCTTTCTGATACCGATACGCACTTTATCCATCGGCAAGGGCATTCCGATAATGCCGGTGGAAGCTACAGCCACCAGTTCAGGTGCAAGCTCAAGCCCCTCGGCTACCAGATTGCCCATCTCTTCGGCATCTTTCAATCCCTGTGTCCCGGTGCATACATTGGCATTGCCGCTGTTGGCCACTATAGCCTGCAACCGCCCGGAGCGTATCCTGGGTATACTAAGAACCAGAGGTTCCCCTTTAACCTGATTCGTAGTAAATAGTCCTGCGCAAGCGGCAATTTTATCGGAACAGATCAAAGCTATATCATTGCGCCGCCTTTTTATGCCGCAATGCACGCCGGCAGCCGTAAATCCGGCCGGGGCGGTAATACCGCCCTCAATTATCTCATGGTTATGCTTCATCATTTCCTCCATCCACTACGGATAAAGCGGAGCAATTGCCAGACCCGTATTCTCCGGCAATCCCAGCATCAAATTCATATTCTGAACAGCCTGCCCTGCCGCCCCTTTAACCAGGTTATCAATTACGGAAAGAATAATCATACGCCCGGTACGCCTATCTACCTTGACGCCTATATCACAGTAATTGGAGCCACAAACGCTCCCGGTCGACGGGTAATCCCCGGCAGAACGCAGACGTATAAAACGAGATTCCTTATAAAAATTCGCCAGGGCACTCAGCACCTCGTCTTCACTCTTAGCCTCGGTTTCGGCATATATGGTACTGAGGATACCGCGGGTCATAGGCGCCAGATGCGGCGTAAAAGTGATCGTGCACTCACACCCGGCAGCCTCTAGAATATTAGCTTCTATCTCGGGCGTATGCCTGTGCGCTCCCACCTTGTAGGCAGAGATAGAATCATTAGCTTCACAATAATGCCTGGCCAGATTAAGAGTGCGCCCGCCACCGGATACTCCGGATTTGGCATCGATCACTAATCCGGCAGGATCGATCAATCCCAGCCTGACCAATGCAATTACCGGCAACAAAACGCTGGTAGGATAACATCCCGGATTAGCAGTCAAAGATGTGCCGACAAGTTGCCCTCTGTTGATCTCCGTCAAGCCGTAGACAGCCTGTTTGCAGAGGGCAGGACTGAGATGCTTGATGCCGTACCACTCCTCGTATAAGGCATGATCCTTAAAACGGAAATCCGCTCCCAGATCCACTACCTTGATGCCGGCTGATAGAAAATGCGGCACCATCTTCATAGCTTCTCCATTAGGCATAGCTATGAAAACAAGATCGCATGCTTCAGCGATGGCCGGAATATCCAGCGGCTGATAATGCATATCGAATATCCCTGATAAAGAGGGATATACGGATGCGACACTCTTGCCTTTATAAGTTTCTGAAGAAAGATAGGTTAATTCAATATCCGGGTGGCCGGAAAGAAGCCTCACCACTTCATTTCCAGCGTAGCCTGTAGCCCCCAGAACACCTGCTTTTACAGCCATTTTTCACAACTCCTAAGAATAATACCGTATAATTATACAGCCTGTTGGATATTTATGCAAGCACTTTTCGTTACCTGAAGCATCTATTATTATTTTCGAATCATTGCCTGCGCATAAGCCTCAAAGGTCTCTGCCGCCGTCTTCTCCCAGGAGAATTGTAAAGCACGTTCAAATCCACGGACAACCATTCTTTCGGCCAAAGAGGAATCGGTCAGTATGGCGGCCATCCCTCTTGCTATTGAAGCCTGATCATGCGGGTCCGCTAAAAGAGCGGCGTCGCCGGCAACTTCAGGCATGGATGAAACAGAAGATGTCAACACGGGTGCACCGCTGGCCATCGCCTCCAGCACAGGTAAGCCGAAGCCTTCATAAAGAGAGGGATAGACAAAGAGAGCAGCGGCCGCATAGAGATCGGCCAGTTGATTATCCGTGAGGTAGCCTGTAAAGAATAAATGCCTGCTGATGCCCAGCGTTCCGGCTATATGCTGCAGATTTTCATGCCCCCACCCTTCCTTACCCACTAAAACCAAAGGATATGATGAGCGCAAATCATCAGGCAGCTCGGCATATGCCGATAGAAGCAGGGGTATATTCTTTCTGGGTTCGAGCGTACCAACAGATAGAATATATCTGTCGGGTATACCAAGCAGACGCAATGTCTCTTTTACAGCTTCTGGAGCACGCGAATGAAAAACGCTGTCAGCGGCCAGGTGAGTAACCCTTATCTTCCGCCCATCTATGTCCAAATAACGCTCTATTTCGGCAGCAGCGCTATGAGAGATGGTAATGACAACGTCGGCCTTTTTAGCGGAAGGCGGTATAAAATGCTTGAAGTATACCTGCTTCATGAATTCATGTTTATCGGAGTGACTGAAAAAGGTCATATCGAAGATAGTTAGTACTGAAGGAACCGTAGCGGCCAAAGGCAGCACAAAACCGGGGGCGTGAAATATATCGGCCTTCAATCGTCTTATAAGGCTTGGCAGAACCATCTGCTCCCATATTATTCTTGTCGGTCTGGATATGGTGGCCGGGCCGCAATCTATCAATGATACATGGCAATTTTCAATATTTTGAAAATGGTATTTATTATCTCTATTGACAAGCACGCTTATATGGCTGCCGTTCTCCATACGGCTTATGGCACGTATCAGATTAATCATGTATACACCACCGCCGGTTTTGCAGGCAGGCAGCGCCAGGGCATTGAAGAGTATATGCATATTTCTCTCTTAATCGAATATTCTATAATATATCAGAGCTTTTAACGCTGATAAGCCGTCTTTCCAGGTTATCTTCTTTCCCTGCCAGTATTCTCTGCCATTATATGATATAGGAACCTCATATATGCGATATCCGCGCTTCAGCAATCTGGCAGTCAACTCCGGCTCTATCTCAAAACGATTAGAGCGTAACCGCATGCCTTTGATCGCCTCTTTTGTAAAACATTTATAGCAGGTTTCCATATCCGTAAGAGTGGTGTTGTAAAGAATATTGGTAACAAAAGTGAGGAACTTATTTCCAACCTGATGCCAGTAGAACATAGCCTTATGCTCACCTAAAAAGCGTGAGCCGTAAACAACTTCGCTCCTGCCGGAAAGAATGGGCTGCAAAAGCTTTGAATAATCATCAGGATCATACTCTAAATCGGCATCCTGCACAATGATTACATTGCCACGAGCTACTTCCAGGCCGCTTCTTACAGCCGCGCCCTTACCGCAATTAAGAGGATGCTCGATAAGCCGTATATCATCAATCCAGGGCTTGAAATACTTCTTATCGCGAGCGTTCAGAAGATCGCGTAAAAGATCTACCGTTCCATCGGTTGATCCGTCATCGATAATGATAACCTCCTTCTTTAAAGGGTTGGCGGTTACGAGTTCAAGAATCTCCTCAATGGTCTGAACCTCGTTATATACAGGCATAACTACGGTTATCAGCACGTCGCTCCCCTTGTAAAATAATCATGCGAAAGCTATACTTCAATTATCATGGTTACTCTATCACACTTAGTGGCAGACCACAACCATTCCAGGAAAGGCAAAAGGAGGCCACTTTGTACGATATAGCGGCATTCGCAGCTTTAATTATCGCTTCCTTCGGACCCGGGTTTCTTATAACCGAACAGCTTCTTGGGAAAAAGATGCCGGATTTGGCCACAGTTGTTTATTCATCGGCCGTCGGTTTCGGCGTATTAATCTATATCCTTCTGGGAATGAGCTATGCAGGGATCTTGACAGCCGGCGCCATTCGCACAATCATACTCATTCTCCTTGTGCTAACCTTTCTTCTGGTCGCACGAAGGATCATAGAGATACGGAAGCATAAACCCGCAGATATAAAGAACGGTTCCCGCTGCAGAGAGCTACTATTCAAAATTGACGGCTATGATTTGCCATCTCTGCACTGCAATCAGTATTCCATATTTGTGGGCTGCGCGGCACTTTTCCTTATCATGGCTATAGCCTTGAATTTTCTGGCTGCTTTGTCGCCATCACTTTACTGGGATGAACTATCCTATCATCTCCCTCTGGCCAGAGATTACCTCACTCACGGCCACATGATATCGTATAGCTATATGCCTCATTCCTATATGCCTGAAGGCGCAGAGCTACTCTTTTCTGCCGGTATGGCTCTGAGCAGCGACAAAGTGTCCAATCTTATTCATTTTTATTTTGGGCTTCTGCTGGCGGCTGCCATAATTGCCTTTGCCATAAGAGCGGGCAAGCCGGGTGCGGGAGTTATAGGCGCATCTTTCTTCTATAATATGCCAGTTGTAACCTGGCTTTCCTCTCTGGCATATATAGACCTGATTGCCGGCGCTTTCGCCTTTCTGTCATTGCTGCCGATTATCTCAGCTAATAAAGAGGTATCTGCGGGTGATTGGTTACTCTGTGGGTTACTGTCCGGCTTCTGTGTAGCAGTAAAATATAGCGCCGGAATATTTCCCGCACTGATCTTCCTCTTTTTACTCTTCAAGTGGCTTCGTCATAGAACAGATGCCGAAATCATCTCCTTGCTCTCCTTTTCCATGCCGGCGGTACTGCTTGCCCTTCCATGGATGGCGCGAAGCTACTTTTTAACAGGGACACCGTTATGGCCATATCTCTCATCCATGATTCCTAATCCTTTTATTGCCCGAGAGGCTGAAGCATTCCGAAATACTTTTACCGGATTTTCCCAGGCATCCAGAACTTTAGCCGGCTTTCTACTCCTTCCATTTAACGCTCTCTTTGCCAGCCGCCAATTCGATGCCGCTATCGGTCCGGTTCTACCGGCCTTTCTACCCGCATACTTTATCCTGCGTCAAGCAAGGCTCTCGTCGGTTAATAGAATGCTTCTTTTTGCTCTGCTCTTCACTGTTATATGGTACTTCAGCGGACCGCAAATGCGCTTTGCACTTCCTGCTCTGGCAGTTTTTTCATTAGCAGCGGGATTGGCGGCATCCACTTTATTAAAGAGAGTATCGCTAAAAACAATAGCGGGCGTTATGCTCCTTCTGGCTTTGACAACCTCCTTCTTTTATCCCGGACGCTATTCACGTGAGCGTGCGCAACTGGCTCGTTTGGATAAGGCGAAGATCGGTCTGGGGTTGATTGATGAGGAGAGCTATTACAACTGTCTGGATATCTACCGCATAGCTTCTTATGCCAATGCACACGCCCGGCCGAAAGAGAGAATTCTTGCTATCAATGAGAACAGGGGCTATTTTTTCAAAAATGAATTCATCTGGATGACCGACTGGCTGCTTGTGCAGGGCATTAGATCTCTGCCGGATACCGATTATCTTATAAAAAAGGATATCAAATGGATAATGGTAACGGGAACACCGGTAGCAGAAATAGAATGGCTTGATAGTGGAATCAACAGCGGCAAGCTGAAGCCGGCCTGTCTATACGGCTCAGCGGCGCTCTTTCATATTCTTGAATAGCGCTTCCAGGTCTGCTTTTATAGCCGTTGTAAATGACTATGCCAGTACGCCAACAGATCGGCCAGGGTTTTATCTAACGGAATCTCCGGCATCCAACCGATATGCTCCCTGCACTTTCCGTTATCTCCATAAATAATCGGCATATCAACAGGCCTGAAGCGTTCCATATCAATCCGAATGTCCGCTTTCACTCCGGCTAATTCCAGAAGCCTGACAAGTATTTGCCTTATGCCGACAGCCCTGCCGCTGCAGACATTATATACCTCTCCCGAAACACCCTTTTCAAGAAGCAGATAATATGCCCTTACCACATCTCTGACATCTGTAAAATCGCGCTCCGCCTCCAGATTGCCGGTTTCAATAAGAGGCGCTCTCCTTCCTCCGGCTATCTCGCTTACCTGACGAGCAAAACCTGAACAAACAAATCTATCGTCCTGTCTGGGGCCCGTATGGTTAAAAGCACGCGTTCTGATAATTCTCATACCGTAAGAATGATAATACTGGTAACCCAGCATATCCTGGGCTACCTTGCTGACTGCATAGGGATTACCCGGTCTGAAAGAGGCTGTTTCCCTAACAGGCAATTCCTGCCGATCGACCGTTCCATATTCCTCACCGGTACCACACAGCAGTAAGGATGGTGTTTTTTTCATTTTTCTGGCGGCTTCCAGGATATTCAGCGTTCCTTTTACGTTTACATCCATCGTTAAATACGGATCTTTGAACGATAGAGGTACAAAGCTCTGCGCTGCCAGATGATAAACCCTTTCCGGCAAAATGCTATCAAAAGAAGCGGCCATCATCCGGCTATCCGTTATATCTCCTATTAACAGTTCAACCCTATTCATGAGATGCTCGAGATTTGCCAAGCCATCATTAGGATGGCAAATGCCGTAGACTCTGTTATCCGGGTTCTCCACCAGCAGCTCTGCCAGGTGGCTGCCAACAAATCCAGCTATTCCGGTTATCAGTATGTTCATAATCACCTCAACGCTCTAATCCAATCCTCAGTCGCCGGCAGTGCTGCCTTGCAACAGCCGGTTTCCGGGCCGGCCCATCGATATATAGTCGAAGCCGTAAGCGGACATACGCTCGATATCATAAATATTTCGTCCATCGATAATAACAGGCTTGTGCATACGTTCCTTGAGTTTGATGAAATCGAGCTCCAGAAATTCGTTCCATTCGGTCAAAATCAGCAACACATCCGCATCAAGAGCAGCTTCATATGGATCGGCAGCTCGGATCAGACCTGTAATCATACTTGAAGCACTTTCAAACGCCATCGGATCGTAGGCACAAGCAACAGCGCCGGCAGCAATCAATTCGTTTAGAATAGGCACGGAAGGAGCCTCGCGCATATCATCGGTATTTGGCTTAAAGGCCAGCCCGAGTACACCTATTCTTTTTCCGGATACTATCCCCAATTTCTCCCTGATCTTGGAGAGAAAGAGTTCACGCTGATAAATATTTATTCTCTCCACTTCACGCAATATCGATAATTCTATTCCGTTCCTTTCAGCAGTTGCAATCAACGCTTTAACATCTTTGGGGAAGCAGGATCCGCCGTATCCCAGGCCGGCATTAAGAAATAACGGGCCTATTCGGGAATCCAACCCCATGCCGCGAGCTACTGTGGTAACATCGGCACCTATGCGCTCACATAGATTGGCAATTGCATTTACAAAGGATATCTTGGTGGCAAGAAAGGAGTTGGATGCATACTTAATCATTTCCGCGGTACGTAAATCAGTTATCAATACCGGTGCATTAAGGGGTTTATAAAGTTGCACGACCTTTTCTGCAGCAGCGTTATTATCGCTGCCTATAATAATGCGTTCCGGCTTCATGGTATCACTGACTGCGCTCCCCTCCCTGAGAAACTCCGGATTGGAAACAATATCAAAGGATGCCTCTTTATCAACCTGATGCTCTCGAATCCTCCTGCCTACTAATTCACCGGAGCCAACCGGCACCGTGCTCTTATTTATTACAACCTTATGTCCTTTCAGATTACGACCGATATCTGCCGCTACCGAGAGAACCTGGCTCATATCAGCCTCACCGTTATCAGCTTGCGGCGTGCCGACAGCAATGAATATAATCTCGGAGCTTTCAATTGCTGAATCGAGATGAATGGTAAAGGAGAGACGCCCTGCCTGAACATTCTTAAGCAAGAGCTCCTTAAGGCCCGGCTCATATATCGGCATTTTTCCCCTCTTTAGCTTTTCAATCCGAAGGGGATCCCTATCTACACAAATAACGTCATTGCCCAGTTCCGCCAGACATACGCCGGTGGGAATACCCACATATCCGGTGCCCACTACAGCAATATACATATGCTCCTCCCATAAACCCCAATCAGTCTTGCTTCCTCAGCTTCTGGCTATCAATGCCACACCAAGGCAAATTATACATACGCCGGCCCAACGAACCATGCCAACGTGTTCCTTGAATACCAACCAGGATATCAACAGCACCGCCACATAACTCAACGATATCAGCGGATAAGCAAAGCTCAGCTCAACCCTGGAGAGTACCAGCAACCAAATAAGAGTGCTTACAATATATAGGCCAAGACCTACCCACACATAGGGCATCATGAATATTTTTATCAATCTGGTGGTCACCAGGCTATTCGATGCCACATCAGCCCTCATTACACCCGACTTGATAAAGACCTGCCCCAAGGCTCCAAGTAAAACCGAAATTACTATCTGCTGCAGGGGTTTCATTCTTTTACCTCACAAATTAGCATTTTTATTTTCTCTTTTCCTTTAACGGTACATCGGTATGCCTTGCCCAGAGCGCCAGCAAAAGAAATTGCGGTATGGAGAGAATACGGCCGATTCTCTTCGGTTCCCGTGATACGCGATAGACCCATTCAAGGCCGCAACGCTGCATCCATGCCGGCGCCCGCTTCAAGCGCCCGGATATGACGTCAAAGCTCCCCCCTACACCCATGCAAACCGGAACGCCCAGAGCATCCTTATAACGATCGATCCATTTTTCCTGCCTGGGAATACCAAAGGCCACAAAAAGAATATCCGGAGAAGCCTTTACAATATCACCAACTACGGTCGCCTCTTCATCTTTAGGGTAGTACCCGTCACGAATACCGGCAACTTTAAGACCGGGATACCGAGCCTTCAGCTTGTCAGCAGCCTCAAGAGCCACGCCAGGCTTGGCACCCAACAAATATATCGAATAATCCTTGTCAGCCGCCATTTTACATATAGCATTCAGAAGATCAATCCCAGCCACTCTATCCTGAAGAGGATTCTGTAAGAGCCTTGATGCCAGCAAGACGCCCGCACCATCGGGCGCAACAAGATCGGCGTTGTTGATTATATTTTTCAGCTGTTGATCTTCCCTGGCCTGCATAATAGCCGGCGCATTAGGTGTAACGATTACATGCGGGCGCTTTGTCCTGATAAAAGTCTCAACCTGATGGAGCGCCTCGTCCATATTCACATGGCTTACCTTGACGTCCATTATCTCTATTGTATCCCTGCCGGCCATGCGCTTTATAATTTGCCGAGGTGCAAGAAGAAGAACCAGAACGAAGAGCAGATAACCTGCGATCGTTCCGCCGACCAGAAACAAGAGCTTGACCCACAACATCCATGTCACATTAGCAACAATTACAAGCGCCAGCAGGCAGAGATAGGCTGTAGATACGGTCATCAAGAGAATAACAGCCCTCTCGGATATACCTGCGTCCAACATAAAACGATATAAAAATGCCGACGGTGTATCTATGCTCATGGAAGACCGCTCATGCTTTATAGTAAAGGGATAAGCCCTGTTTACCAAAGGAATGCCCATTACCATAACGGGTAATAGAAATACCAATGAAGCGGTATATTTTAGCGCACCGATAATAGCTATGCTTCCCAATAGATAACCCGGCAAAAGGCTTCCTCCGGCAGATAAAACAGAGCTCTTTCCATTATATCCAAGGAGCATACCCAGAGAAGCCCCGGCCAGCGCAAGGGACATGGCCATGGTGTAAAAAATCTCCTGGCGCTGTATCAAAGCTGCTGCCGCAAAAGCCAATGCCGATACCGCAGTCAGCCTTAAAGAGAGCCCCGGCAGTTTATCGGTGCTCTCATATATTTTTGAAGATAAAAGCAACCAGATAACCGTTACAGGCAGGGCATACCAACCCAGGTTTATTCCTGTATCGACAGCGCTGGAATAAATACTCTCAATACGTATACCGTAGTAAAAAGCAACCACTGCCATGAGAGCCGGTACGATAAATGTATAAATGTCCTTCACTCTTCCCAAGCTGCGTGCATATCCTAAAATAACAATTATTCCGGAGCTGATGAGAAGACCGGTAAGCCTGTCGCCGGCCCCCCCCTTACCGTCCAGAAGCAATGTCAAAGCAAAAGCCAGAAAGAGCACAGCTTCTCCGGACAGACGAAACTTTCCATCGCATGCTGTCGAAAATCTCACCAACAGGAAAGAAAAGAGCATGCCAGTCAGAACATATATAACGCCTCCCCAAAAACCGGACACATTTACCTCCCATTAAACTGCATAATAATGATCGCCAGAACCGACCATATCATTATGTTAATTATCATCGACTTATCCGTAAACATCTGTTCAGGAGCACCGCCGATATTCCTATTATGCGTCAGATAAAGATATCTGAAAAGACCGTAAATTACAGAGGGTATAGTCAGCATAAGCATAGGGCTGTGTCCCGCATAAAACGTATAAAGCGAATAAGCCATAATTATAGTAGACATAGTGACGGATATCAGCTGATCCAGCATCTCAACGCTGTACATACTCAAAACAGTTCGATGCATGCCGGAATTCTCACCTAAAAGCTGAAGCTCATGCCGCCGCTTGCAAAGAGCCAGAAACAACGCCAGCAGAAGCGAGCAGATAACGATCCAGGGGGATATATCGGGAGCTACAAGGACACATCCGGCTATAACCCGCAGAACAAAACCTCCCGCGATCGTCAGAACATCGACAAAGAGTATATTTTTCAAAGCCACGGAATATAGGATTGTTAACAGATAATAGCAAGCCGCTGTTAAGGCAAAGCGCAATCCAAGCGAGAATAAAAGCATAATCGCTCCTGCCAGAACAACCATTAGCAGCGCATATATATAAGCAGCTGCTATACTTATTCGGCCGGCGGCCAGCGGACGATAAGCTTTCTGAGGATGCCGGCGATCCTTCTCAAGATCAATGATATCATTTATGATATATGCTGACCCGGACAGCAAACAAAAGGCAAAGATCGCTAAAAAAACAGTTATCAGCATATGAAGGTTCGTAAAATTACCGGAAAAAACCAACCCGGCTGCCAGGAATACATTTTTAACCCATTGATGTGGTCTTATTTCCAGCAACAGGTCCTTCAGCTTGCTATTAAATGCAACCTGACGGCTGGAATATGCTCTCGATTGCTTCTCTAAGATTGTCATCGTTCACCTGTCTTGCAATGCCGACCTTTCCAATCTTTTCCGCCAGAACGAAACTGGGCACGGAATTCACACATTTCTTATCTCTGGAGAGGGCAGCCAGCACATCAGATATTTTCCCGGAAGCATATTTTAAAGATAATCCAAATCTATCGATTAAACTATTCTGCCTCAATTCGTCTTCGTGGGATAAAAGCCCCTCCAGCACCGATAGCCTGGCGGCGGCGGCCATACCTGTGGCCACAGCCTCTCCGTGAACTATTGAACTATAGCCGCTTGCATACTCCAGCGCATGCCCTATAGTATGTCCATAATTAAGAATTGCTCTTCGGCCTTCTTCACGTTCATCTTCGGATACCACCAGCGATTTTATCAGACAGGATTTATTGATCGCTTCGGTAATCACATCAGGCTGTAACATGAGTATCTGCGGAGCCGATTGCTCCAAAAAACCGAAAAAGCGGGCATCGCAAATGATACCATATTTAATAACCTCTGCCAAACCTGCCCGTATCTCGCACATCGGCAAAGTTCTGAGAAAAGCAGTTTCCGCTATGACAAGACGCGGCTGGTAAAAAGCACCTATTAAATTTTTGGCCAGAGGATGATTGACGGCAACTTTACCGCCTACACTGCTATCTACCTGCGCCAGTAGAGTGGTAGGAGCCTGAAAAAAGGCCATCCCCCGCATATATGTTGAAGCTACAAATCCGGCCAGGTCACCTACCACGCCTCCGCCAAGCGCCAGCACACCGGATGACCTGTCAAAGCCGTGTCGCAGCAATACATCATATATCCGTCCTGCCTCAGAGAGCGTCTTGGAGGTCTCTCCGGCTTTCAACACAATAGGATATACGGCATAGGAGCCTTTCAAATCATTGGATACTCTATCTAAATAGAGCGGAGCAACATTATCATCCGTAACGAGAGCTAATTTCCCCTCAAAGCCGGTAGCTGCGATTCTCTTATGCCAAGCATCAATCCGCTCTGAAATGACAATCTCATATGATCTCTTCTTCAGTTCGACAGTCACTGATGTTTCACGAAACATGGAAGATGAGCTTAATCTATCAAAAATTCTCTTTGCAACATCCTGAGGAGAGAGGTTATCGGTTTCGATAAAGATATCGGCCTTGCCATAGCCCGCTTCTCTTTCAGCCATGAGAGTCGCCAATTCTTCTTTATCGCCGTCCATCTTGTTAAGCAAGGGGCGGTCACAGGTATCGGCCAACCTTGCCGCCGCCGCTTGCAGAGATACTTTCAGAACTATTAGCAGCCCTTTTTTCTTGAGAACATGAATATTTTCAGTGTTGATAAGAGCTCCTCCGCCAACGGCAATTACCCTATCCTCACCCTTTATGCCGGCCAGGATCGAGCTTTCAAGCTCTCTGAAGAAACCCTCTCCTTTATCACGAAAGATACTATCTATCGATTTACCGCTTTGAGCCTCTATCAGGCTATCGGTATCCAGGAAGTCAACCCCCATCATACGCGCCAGAAGAGGTCCCACGCTGCTCTTGCCGCTTCCCATAAATCCAGCAAGAATGATATTCATTATACTCGCACCCGCTATCTTATAGATATAATTTGTTTATAAGCACTATAATTGGCCTGCAGTTCCGCCATAGAATCGCCGCCGTGCTTTTCAAGCAAAGCTCTGGCTATAACAAGAGAAACTTCGGCTTGAGCCACAACGGAGGCTGCCGGAACCGCACACACATCCGATCTCTCGGCATGAGCACTGACTGAAGATTTATCTCTCATGTCAACGCTCTCCAAAGGCTGCATTAATGTGGGTATCGGTTTCATAACTGCCCGAAGAATTAAATCTTCGCCGTTAGACATACCACCCTCCATGCCGCCGGCATTATTGCTGGTATGTACATATGCGCGATGTACAAAATTATATTTTATCGGATCATGCGCCTTGCTGCCGGGCAGACCGGCAACAGCAAATCCCTGTCCTACTTCCACACCTTTTACAGCCGGTATTCCCATGATAGCTTGAGCAAGTTGAGCATCAAGCCGCCTATCCGCCTGAACATGACTGCCTATTCCAGGATAGAGCCCGCGAACACGCAGCTCAAAGATACCACCCAACGTATCGCCTTTTCTTCTGGCAAGATCTATCTCTTCGATCATAGCGCCTTCAGCCTCAGCATCGGCACAGAAAAGGCGGGAATTGCCCACGGCTTCTTTATGTAACCAGGGATCGATTCCCTCCTTAACATAGATACCGCCTATGGAAATAACATGCGACACAATCCCTATCTGCAATTCATCGAGCAGCCTTTTGGCTACCGAGCCGAGTGCTACAGAGGCGGCAGTACTCCTGGCACTGCTTCTTTCCAATATATTCCTTATATCCGGTTGATTATATTTCAGGCTGCCGGCCAGATCGGCATGCCCGGGACGAGGTCTGAATATGGAACAATCACCCTTGCTGCAATTATCTGAACCGGGAACGGGAGAGGGCGACATCTTTTCTCGCCAATTCTCCCAATCCAAATTCCTGATGATAAGAGCTATCGGCGAACCCAGCGTCATGCCGTGCCGCACTCCGGAGAGGATCTCCACCCTATCCCTCTCGATAGACATCCGAGCGCCTCTACCATAGCCCTTCTGTCTTCTTGCCAGATATCTATCAATATGTTCAACCTCCAGGCGAAGCCCGGAAGGAACTCCTTCAATTATTCCTATCAATGCCGGACCATGGGATTCGCCGGCAGTCAGCCAGCGCAACATAGCCTTCCCCCCCTTAAAGCAACGATGACACCTTAAGGTGTCATCGTTATCATCTCATCCTTATCCGTAGTTTAATACGGCAGTATACGCGGCGTCAAGAATATTACCAATTCTGATGCCCTGTCATTCTTATTCTTATTTTTAAAGAGGTTGCCCACCAGCGGCAGATCACCCAGCAATGGTATCTTATATTCCGCATCATTTTGGGTTTTCTGCGCCAGGCCACCAATAACTATCGTCTCGCCGTCACGCACGCGAATAGTGGTCAAAGCCGTCCTTCTCGCCATATTAGGCGGAGCATCAATTGTTGCCTGGCCGGTGAGAGTGCTTACCTCCGGCATAATCATAGTAGTTACCATACCATTGGGATGTACCTGAGGTATTACCGTCAGGGCAATACCAACCTGAGCCGTCTCCCATACCGTTTCCGTAATAGTCCTGTATGATGTAGAGTTACCGCTGGTTACCGGTTCCTCTCTAACCCGATTTATCTTGTAATTATAATCTTCAGCCAGCAATATGCGTGCGGCCTGGTTATTGATGGCGGCAATCTTAGGACTGGTAAGTATCTTGGCCTTGTTCTCGCTCACCAGCGCATTAAGAGCGGCAGTAAAGACATTCGGCATTACAGTACCATACTGGATTCCTGCACCGGTATTGTACTCCGTACTCGTCTTGCCGTCCACCTCCGATACCATTGGGGTATGAAGGTCCACGCCCAGCTTCCCGCTGCCCAGCTGCCAGGAAACATTGAAATTATTGGCGATCCCGGCCTGCATATCGACAAATTGTGCCTCTATAAGCACTTCCGGCGGAGCTACGTCTATAGCTTCCAATATCTTCCTCACCTGAGCTCTCTTTTCGGGCTTACCCATAATAATAACGGAGTTCAGCGGCGGATAAGCGCGGATCTGAATCTGATCCAAAATAGTTGCCAAAGCTGCTCCGCTTGTGCCGCCGGCAGCTCCGCCGGCAGCGACTCCACCTGCCATAAATGGGTTTGTTCCCGTTGTCGTTCCCGCCGTTGTCCCCGTCGTTGTCCCGGTAGTGCCCCCGGTGGCCGTAGTAGCTCCGAAAAGGCCTATTCCGCTACTTGCAGAGGTGGTTCCGGTAGTGCCACGCAGGCCGCCATAGGATGTAACGCCTGTGGTAAAGGCAGAATAGCCGTAAAGGCTGGCGGCAGCCGAAGGCACAAAAAAACCTAAAAAGGTTCCTACATCCTCCATGCGAGCATATTTCAATCGATAGAACTCAATATCGCCTGCCGGCTTCAACTCGTATATTATATAGGGGGTCTCCTTCTTTTCCCAGGTTAGCGTCGGCAGAGATTTGACGATAAGGTCGAGGACATCCTCCAAAGGCATATCGTTTACTGAAAGCGTCACCCTTCCTTCAACACCATCGGCAATGGCAATATTGGCCCCGCTACTGGTAGCCAGCAGCCTTACAACCTCCTCAACTTTCAACCCCTTTACATCCAGGGATATCGTGTTTTGCTCATTTGCCGCTAGCTGAGAGCATAGCAATACAATTACTGTTATGAGCAACAGCCCCCGGCTGAGGATCCTTTTCAATGTTATCATCAAATCTCCCCCTAGTCAGCTTTTAAGTCTGAAGCCTGCTGCCTGTTAAAACTTCCGCACATTCACGCTTCTTCAATCTTCAATTTATCCAAGTTCATCTTCCGGTTCGAAAGCTATCAGTCCCATTCCCACATTTCTTTTCAGACTTCAGACTTCGCACCCGGTTAAAGTGACAGGTTAATTGTCTCTTTATCCTTTTGCAGCACTACTCTGCCTGTATCAACATCAATACTCTTTATTCGCCACCCCTGTGATAAGACATCGCCGGGTTTAGCAACATAAGACTGTTTTTCATCCTCAATAACAGCCATATTGGTTTGCCCCTTCAAAATAGCCTTTAGGCTAAACTTAGGCTTGGGCTTTGGCGGCGGCGGGGGTGGCGGCGGCGGCGGCGGGGGTGGCGGTGGCTTTATAGCCTTGCCATCCGAAGTTACCGTAAGGACAACCGCCGGTGCCGAGACCTGCGGTATCAATCCTGCCGATACCCCTATCGGCGCAAGCCCGGGCCCACTGGAAGAGATGCCCAGCATTGCGGCAGCATCACGCGATATCGGCTTCTTCGGCAATGCCGGTAAAGCCTCTTTCTCTCTCTGCTCCCACTTCCTACGCTCAGTTAAAGCAGCATCAGGTTTAGGCAAAGCTATTCCCTCTGTAAGCCTGCGCGGGCTGTACATACCGGCAGGTTGCCCCGTGCCTCTTCCGGAATAAGGAGGAGAACCTGCGCTACCAGCCGGCTTGGAAAGGGGCACAAAGGGATCCTGCCGCCCCTGCGCCCAAGTAAACCTACGCGGAGCTGCAGCCGGCACTTCAACAAAAACCTGGTTAGGCACATCAACCACCGTTGCCGGCACAGCAGGCTCTGCCTTCGCTGCCGTCTGTTGGGGACCGGGAGACACAGGCCCTTCTGCGCCGGGTGGTGCAAGCGGTGCCTGACCGATTTCGGAAGGCTGGTCGCCTGCAATATTTGTCGGCGAAGATCCTTTTAGCAGGCGAATTGTAACCAATGCCGCCAGTACAGCCAGCAATACGCCTAAGAGTATAATTTTTTTCTTTTTGTCATCCATTAATTTCCACCAGCAACATTTGCTTCATATAGCTGCGTCATACCATCAAGAGCCCGATTTTTTAATTTGATACATTGTCAACGGTAAAGTTACATTCAACGGATAATTGGATCCGGTAACGACGCCTCCAGCATTTGTATTTCCACCACTTTGTGCAGCACCGCTTACCGACGATGCTATAGATAATTTATCAACAGCGAGCAAGAGAGGAAACTTATTGAGATATGATATATAGCCTCTCAAAGCATCAAAATTTTTCGCACTTATAGTCAGCGGCAAAGGTGTGGGCGACCAATCATAGCTGCCACCCCCTGCCGGAGCTGCCGGAGCTGCCGGAGCAGACGGAGCAGACGAACCGCCGCCGGAGGCGCTTGCGCCTCCTAAAGAGAAGGTTATTCCATTCTTGGAATAAGCTAAACCGTTCACCTCCACACCGGCATATCCTTCCAGATAATTCACCATTATTCGAAAGAACTCTGATGCCTGCAGTATTGCCAGCGGTACGGCTTTACCGGCATCCAGTTCCTTATCGACCATTGCAGCTATCTGATTCATCAGCATTGTCTGCCTGACTTGCAGCTCAGGAATACGCTTTATGGTGCTTTTAGCCGACGTTATTTTCGTTTCCTGTTCCTCTATTTCATTTTTGATTTGTGTCACTTCTCCGAGCTTAGGCTTGCATATACCCAGGAAGAATCCAACACTGATAAAAAGAAATAGAACGATAATGATAGCGAAAACATGCAACAGAGATATCTTTTCAAGCTTCATTACTCCATGCCTCCGCTGCCTGCTTCGCCATCAGGGGGCATATCTCCTTGTTCGGGCCCCGCCTCGGTTTCAGGCGCCGGGGCAGCTGCCTTGGGTAAACCTACAGGCTCCACCAATTTAAAGGTCACTTTAAACTGCAACATCCCTGAGTCCGCTCTTTGCCCGCCCGCTTCCTGTGCAGCCTGGCCGCCTTTTTTAGGCACTGCGAAGGCTGTCGTATCTACAGTTACATCCTTGAACTTCTGACAATTCATAAAACTCAGGTTACATGTGGCAATGGACTTTGCGCCGCCGAGAGTATTACAGCTCAGGATAACACTATCAGGAGGCGCGATATCTATTGCCGTTATCCAGACATCCTTCGGCGTATACAATCTTATAAGATCAAGAAGGGCTATCCATTTGTTATTTGCCTCCGCTACCTTGGATTTGAAGTTCAATTTCTCCTCTAAATTGCTTATCGCACTCCGCAAGGCGGCTACTTGTGATAATTGAGCGGAATACCGCTGCAGCTCCATTTTTTCCTGCTCAAGCTCTCTATTCACCAACGCAATTCTGCCGCTGAGCAGAATAAAAACAAATATCAGCAAACCAACGTATATGGCGCTCATCGTTCCGAACATTATTCCTATCTGACGTATCTTCCGCCGCCTTGCTATCTCCGGCGGTAGAAGGTTGATTTTGATCAATTACAACCTCCACCCAACGTTATTTATCAAGAAATTCCCTTATCGCCAATCCGACTGCTATGGCAAACACCGGTGAGGCTTCATCAATATACTTCTTATCAAAGGCAGAGGTATCAATCATAGAAAAGGGATTGGCAATCTCTACCGGTATGCCCAGTTCAACTTCCAAAAAATTATCTATGTTCTTTAGCCTGGAAGCGCCCCCGCTTATAATTATACGATCAATATCGCCGGAATCCTTTATTCTACTACGAAAATAATCAAGAGAACGCCTTATCTCGTTAACAATCTCCTGCAATGGAGGACGGATAGCCTCCATCAGTTTTTCCGGTTCGGATTCGGAGACCTTAGCCGGAGTTTCCGCAGGCCTATCTTCAGTTACCGATAATGATGCATCGGGCGGAGAGAGCTCTCCCTCCGTTTCCTGCACAGCTTCAACCTTACTATCAGCATCGATATCGGCGGAAGCTGTGGCATCCGCAGCCTTTTCATTACCGAGATCCAACGGTTCTATACCATATAATGCCTCCACAGATAATCCCTGATATTCGCTGCCCGCTTCTTTGTCTTCCGCGGGTGCAACCTCCTCTGCGGCAGAGGCCTCATCATTTGACTCGATATTTTGAGTAAGAAAGCTCGTCAAGTCAAGCATCTTATTTGAGGCATCAGATGTTTCGATGCTTGATACATCACCGGTAGCGCCAGAGAGTTCATCGCCGCCTGCCTCCGTGCCGGTATCCATATTGCCAAGTATTCTATTGTAATCATTAACACTCTCCGTAAGCGGCCCAACGCTTGATAGAGTTTCGCCGTCAGTCTCAATAACGGCATCCTGCTTCGGAATGATAGTCTGCATCAACTTTACCTGCTCTGCTTCGTCAGCGCCCACCAGCAGGAAATTACTTATCGCCTGCGTTATATTATTGCTGCCTGTAGGTATGCCGCGATTGAAACCTATATTTCCATCTTTAATTATGGTTATATCGGTCAGAGAGGCACCGATATTGACAAGCATGATATTTACAGGAGCCCTGTTATCGCTATGATTATGTATATCGATAAGAGCTCTGGACAGAGCCAGTGGCTCGATATCAATAGCCGCGAGATCCAGCCGGGCTCTATTCAGAGCCGCTATATGATTGCTGACCATCTCTTTTTTAGCGGCGACAAGAAGAACCTCCATCTGAGTAGCGTCAAGATCCTCCACAGGCAAGGATTTAAAATCCAAAACCACTTCTTTGGCGGGAAAGGGTATATATCGCTCAACTTCCCATTTCATAGCTTCAGCTAACTCGGCATCACCCATATGCGGCACTTCTATAAGACGGGTGATCAGTGCCTGGCCGGCCAAAGATGAAACGGCGGAAGATCTGCTGAAGCCTTCTCTGGATATAAGCCGAATCAACGCCTCTCCAATAGATTGAGAATCCGTAATAATGCTAGACTCAATAGCTTCTGCCGGAGTATCCTCAACACCTATATTGACAAGGCGAAGGCCATTCTTGGTAGCTTCTATCTCTACCATCTTTATAGAATCTGTCCCGATATCGACCCCGGTATACCGGTTTTGATGGCCGAGGATTTTACTGAAGAAACTCATTTATATCCCCAAATGCATTTAATCAGTATTATATTCAACGTAGATATCTCCTTCTCCTTCTAACAAGCATCTTTTGCTTTATTTAATCATCTAATCATCGGCCTAGCTTTAGACGTTAGATGCAAACGGTGCTCTGTCCCATCACCGCTATCTATTTTTATAGCCGTTATATCTACAGTCACAATGCCGCTTTTGCTGCAATTAAACTTTGTTTCCGTTTTAACATTGCCGACAACGGCATTTTCTCCCGACATGGTGGCAGATCCCTTGGCATATACCTCTTTATGGAGGCGCGGGTTGGTATCACGATCCTTGGTATAGTAATGAATTTTATCGCCGTTGTTTTTATCGAGCGGCTCGATCGGGCGGCCTTCATACAGAATATTCTCCGCGTTGCCGTTTATATCAGCCCTTGACGGTAACCATATCCAGAGTTCGTAAGCATCGCAATCTATCACTGCCTTCCCTGAATCATCAATCACATAAACATACATAGCTTCTCTTACATCTTTAAGTATGTTATCCATGGCAATGGCGGCGTTCTGCCGTATATCGACACGAGCATCGCCTTTATGAAAATAGTCAAAGCCCACCAGCATAGGACCGAGAATAAAGCCCAGAAGGATAACCAGAACAGCTATAGCTATGGTTACCTCTATCAGAGTAAAGCCCCGTCTCTTTTCTTTACATACCGTTTTGTCAAGCATAAAAACGCTGACGGATAGAGACACGACGGATGATAATTTTAAAAGATTAAAGATCATTTCATTGTTACCTGCCTATCAACGCTTGCCTGGAAAAACTTCTCTTTCTATTCCGTTCCGTCCAGGAAATCTTAACCGTTGCCAGCTTCATAGGCTTTCTGCTCATAGATGAAAGAAGGTAAGGCTTTCCACTCTTCTCACCCTTCTCAACGTATTCTATATAGACCAATCCTGTTCCATCTTCAAGCCCCTCTTTCTTTCCCGTTCCGGGATCGAAAGAATAATTGATTTTATCCTTCCATATCTTGACGGAATAGCCTATTCTTATCATATCAGCGGCATCAGGAGCAGCTTGAAAGTTTATGGTATAATCAACGACATCATCATCAGGATCGGTATCAGCCATTGAAACCAGGTAATCTTTTCCCGAGCCCTCTTCCAGCGGCAGATATTCACCATTGCCATCTCTCTTTTCAACAGAACCCAAGCCTGAACCTAATTCAAAATGATCAGGACATCCATTTATTGAAAAGTTCTGTTGTCCACCTCCGGGCGCTTCCATAACCGGCAGTTTATCATATCCTAATAATCGCAACTCTTCCAGCTGATAAGCGGCCAGAGAATCGGCCACAGCCATAGAGTTGGTGTGCTCAATAGTGACAAAACCCTCCGGAAATATCTTGACTACCGCCAATATGCCTATCAGCAGAACCGCCATGGCAACCAGGATTTCCAGAAGAGAGAGTCCCGAACGATTACCGGTTGCAGACGAAGCCCTCCGCCACAACAACCTTACCTTTGCCATCGAAAAAAGAGCTGAAGCCTTTCCTTTATAGTCTTCTACCTTTGCATATCTCTTCATACTCATAGGATCACCATCCAGCAGCAGCCGTAGGAGCACCGGATGCATTATTTCTATACTTCTCACCGTGGCCATCACGATAAAGGACAAAATATGCGCTCCCATGCTCTCCTCCGGCACTCTTGGCGCTATCCGGCCCATACTTTCCGCAAAAGGGTAAGGGAGGATGAACACCGGATACGGCGACATCATCATAACTCGAGAGCGCTATTTTACCATTCGGATTATCTTGATTCTCGAATTGCGTCGGATCGGCAGACAGCAGTACGCCGCTGCTGTCACGACGGCTGCCGCTGGGAGCATAGCTGTAACTTATTTTATCCCAGTGATCCTTGCTGCCCATAAAGCTCGGGTCCGGCAGCACTATATTTCTGGTATCGTTCGGACATTTGAACATTGCATAGCTCTCTATATATCTACTCTTCTTAAGTGTACCAGCCCAGCTGTCGGCACCCTCTACTCTATTCGGAATTTTCTGATTATGATCAAGCGCATACATCTTGATGGCGGAAGAGATGCTCTTGATATTGCTTATGCAGGCAGATTGCTTTGCCTTTTCACGGGCAGAGCTGAAAACAGGGTATAAGATAGCGCTTAATAAAGCCGCTATGGCCATCACCACCAGCAACTCCACTACAGAGAAGCCGCTGGAGCACCTTCTCTTAATAGATGTCAAACGTAATTTTTTGAGCAATACCGTTGTCCATCCTCAATTCGTTTAGAAATAAAAATTCAAATACCATACCAGTATAGGCGTTCCAACAAATACTGCCGTTACAGCGCCAATAACCATAAAAGGGCCAAAAGGAATATACTCCCTTCTAGTTTTTAATTTCGACACCAGCAGAATTATTCCTCCTGCGGCACCAAGCAGAAAGGCCAAAACAAAAGAGAGTAAGGCCAGCTTCCAGCCTAGAAATGCTCCAACAGCACCGGCAAGCTTGATATCTCCGCCACCCAGAGCTTCAGCCTTAAATAGAACAGAAGCGCCTGCGGCAATCATCCAAAAAAGAGCAAAGCAGGTTACCGCACCAAAAATGGAACCGGGCACTGAAATACCATTTGTAAAGAATGGCAGATCAACAGTAGGCCTGGCATATCCGGCAGAGAGCAAAGCCACATCAAAAAGGATGCCGATAGCCATACCGCCCCATGACACCTGATCGGGTATTATTTGATAATCGATATCTGTAAAGAACGCTATTATCAGCAAAGAGAAGAGTATGGCATAACTCAAGAGCTCAAAAGTCAAGCCCTGTGACCGGTATAAGGCTACAAAGGTTATCCCTGTGAGAAGCTCCACCAATGCGTAACGCGGCGATATTGGCGATTTGCAATAGCGGCATCTTCCGTTGCAGGCCAAATAGCTTAACACCGGAATCAGGTCGGCAGGCATTAAAAAAGTGCCGCAATTTGTGCAGGCCGACCGCGGTTTTATCACTGACCTGTCAAGCGGCCAACGATATATGCAAACATTGAGAAAGCTCCCAACAAAGAGACCAAGAATAAATATTATAATCGGTATTGCCAAAGATCACTCACCCGCCCTATCCGCCACCGCCGTCAGCGCCTCCGCTCAGACCGCTGATTAAAGAAACCATTGGCATCATCATAGCGATAACGATAAAGCCCACAACGGATCCCAGAAAAACAATCATAAGCGGCTCCAATGCAGCTGTCAGTCCTTCCACCGCCACGCTGACCTCATCATCATAAAAATCCGCAATCTTGGCCAGCAATTCATCCAGGGCGCCGGTCTCTTCACCAACGATGATCATCTGAACCACCATTGGAGGGAAGAGCTTGCTCTCTGCTAACGGAGTAGCTATACTCTCTCCTTCCCTGATGCTGACCCGGGCATCGGTAACAGCTTTGGAAATAATCTCGTTACCCAGCGTTCCGGCTACGGTTTCCATCGCCTGCAATATTGGAACACCGCTGACCAGCAGGGTATTCAAAGTACGACTGAATCTTGCCATGGCCACCTTCTGATTTAGCGGCCCGAATACAGGAAACTTCAGGCGCACCCAATCCCATTGCCTGCGTCCGGAAGCAGTATTTGTATACTGCTTGAAAGCGAAAAAGCCCCCGCCGCCAACAACGGGAAGAGCATACCAGTACTTCTTTGAGAAGTCGCCCAGTTGCATAAGCATCATCGTCATTGCCGGCATCTGAATCTCCATATCCTTAAACATCTCCATAAACTTGGGCACAATGAAGGTTATAAGGAAGAATACAATTATAACCGCCACGCTCATGACCAGTGCCGGATATGTCATAGCCCCTTTTATCTTCCGCCGCAACTCCAGGTCCTTCTCAAGAAAGCCAGCCAGCCTATCCAGAGTAGTATCCAAAACACCGCCGACCTCTCCGGCGCGTATCAAACCCACGAAAAGTCCGGAGAACACCTTGGGGTACTTGGCTAAGGACGCCGATAAAGTAGAGCCACCCTCAATCTCCTGCTGCACATTTGATAATATCTGCTTCAAGCCGGCATTGCTGGTCTGTTCCTGAAGTATATTCAGGCAGCGCACCAGGGATACGCCGGCATTTATCATAGTGGAAAACTGACGGCAGAACAACACCAAATCCTTCAAGCCGACTTTGCGTTTTCCGGGCAGCTTGATATTGATGTTCATGCCCGTACCCTTTTCGCCGCTTCCCTTGCTTATGGATGTTACATAATAGCCCATCTCCATAAGACGGCTGGCAACTGTCTTATCATCTGCAGCATCTAAGGTGCCGCTTATTACCTGTCCTGTGGCATCCTTGGCGACATAAGTATAGGCCGGCATTCAACTACCTCCTCTGTCTCGCATATTCCTGCCTTGTTTCTGCAACCATCCTCTGCAAATCAGCAGGATTCATAGCTCTGCTGACAGCATCTTCATGACTGATAAGCCCGCACAGATAAAGATCCTTCAAGGCCTGATCCATTGTCTGCATACCAAACTGTGCGCTAGTCTGTATAATTGAATACATCTGATGTGCTTTAGCCTCTCTGATAAGATTTCTAATTGCAGGCGTAGCTATCATAACCTCAACAGCGGCCACCCGTCCCGGTTGCCCGACTCTGGGAATAAGCTGCTGCGCTATAACGGCTTCCAGATTATTGGATAGTTGCGTCCTTATCTGCTCCTGCTGATGCGGAGGGAAAACATCTATCATTCTGTCAACCGCCTGAACTGCATTATTGGTATGAAGGGTAGCCAGCACCAGGTGTCCGGTTTCTGCAATAGTAATGGCGGCGGAGATCGTTTCAAGGTCTCGCATCTCACCCACCAGGATCACATCGGGATCTTCGCGTAAAGCCGCTCGCAGTGCATTAGCAAAGGATAAGGTATCCATTCCCAGTTCTCGCTGATTTATGATGCTTTTGCCGTGACTGTGCAGATACTCCAAGGGATCTTCTATAGTTATAATATGAG
This sequence comes from bacterium UBP13_UBA5359, assembly GCA_002410925.1. Classification (GTDB taxonomy): domain Bacteria; phylum UBP13; class UBA5359; order UBA5359; family UBA5359; genus UBA5359. The sequence goes on along the minus strand of DHPR01000015.1, from coordinate 21,039 downwards.
CATTGCGTTCATTGTTGACCTGATTGAGCATAGCTGCGAGGGTGGTAGATTTACCTGAGCCTGTAGGACCGGTTACCAGAATAAGTCCGCGAGGCCGCCTGGTAAGCTCAACCATAATCTTGGGCAGCCCCAATTCAGCCAGCGTAGGTATTTTGGCGGGAATGAGCCTAAAAGCGGCTGCCATAGCCCCCTTGTCACGATATACATTTACTCTGAATCGTGCACGGTCACGCAAAGCATAAGAGAAATCCAGCTCCATATTCGTTTCAAAACGCTTAACCTGTTCATCGGTAAGAATGTCATAAAGCATGCGCTGGACATCGTCCGTCGTCATCTCTTCAACTTCCAGGGGCATAAGCATTCCGTCAAGACGTAAAACCGGAGGAACGCCTGTCATGAGATGAAGATCAGAAGCGCCCTTTTCATAAACGATCATCAATACCGCATCCAGTGTTAACTGCTCTATCTTACGCATAAAACATCACTACCCAACAAATACTACTCGCATAATCTCATCAAAGGTCGTCATGCCCTGCATAACCTTCTGCAATCCGTCATCCTGAAGCGTCGTCATGCCGCCCTTCATAGCGGCCGCCTTTATCTCATGCGCCGGAGCTCTGCGCAAGGTCAGATTGGACATCTCTTCCGTCATGGGCATCATCTCGTATACGCCTACTCTGCCCTTGTATCCGGTACGTCGGCAAAGCTCACACCCGTCTCCCCGGAAAAGCTCCATCTCCTCTTCTCCCTCTTCCACACCTAAGCGCTTTAATGCACCTATAGGGGGCTTGTAAGCTGTTTTGCACTCGGGACAGATCACTCTGGCCAATCGCTGTGCCAGAACTCCTATCACGGATGAGGCTACAAGGAAAGGTTCTACCCCCATATCTATCAGCCTTGATATCGTAGTGGGAGCATCGTTGGTATGCAGAGTGCTAAGCACGAGGTGACCGGTAAGAGCAGCATGAACGGCTATCTCAGCGGTATCCAGGTCACGAATCTCACCGACCATTATTATATCGGGGTCCTGCCGTAAAAAACTCTTCAAGGCGTTGGCAAAGGTTAAACCGGCTTTGTAGTTTACCTGAACCTGATTGATGCCTTGAAGCTGGTATTCAACAGGATCCTCGATCGTTATGATATTTTTCTCGGGAGAATTGAGCTTCTGTAAAATTGAATAAAGAGTCGTCGTTTTACCGCTGCCTGTAGGACCGGTTACCAGAATCATGCCGTTGGGCTTGGTTATCATTTCCTCAAGCTGAGCTTGTGTTTCCGTCAGAAAGCCCAGCTTATTCAAACCGATCAACACACTGCTCTTGTCCAGAATACGCATAACTATCTTCTCACCGTATATAGTCGGCAAAGAGGATACACGAAGGTCTATATCCTTATCGGTCGTCTTGACATGTATACGGCCGTCCTGCGGTATCCTGCGTTCAGCGATATTGAGATCAGCCATAATCTTTATTCTGGAAGAGAGCGCCGGATGAATATATTTGGGCATGGACATAACATCATGCAGAACACCATCAACACGATAACGAACTCTTAAAGCATTCTTCTCAGGCTCAACATGAATATCACTGGCTCTATCATCGATGGCTCGCATAATCAAGGTATTGACAACCCTGATTATGGGAGCCTCTTCAACCATCTCTTTTAATCTGTCTACTGAAAGAGAGAGATCGGATTCGGTCTGGGTTACATCCATCTCCTGCTCTACTCCTTCACCCATATCAGCCAGGGCATCCTTAACGGTATCCTCGACTTTATAGCCACGGCTGAAAACATCCATTATGTCATCTTCGCTGGCTATTACAGGTTCGACTTCATAACCGGTTATCAGCCTGACATCATCGATGGCAAATATGTTCAGAGGATCAACCATAGCCACGGTCAGCTTGTTGCCGCGCCGATTTATGGGGACAAGCTTATACCGTTGTGCAATATGCAGCGGTACAAGCTTGATCACGCTGGGGTCAACGGGATAATCTCCCATATCCACATATTCAACGCCCAGCTGCTTGCCCATCGCCTCGAAAACGTTCTTTTCGGTAGCCATTCCCATGTCTACCAGAACGCGGCCGATAGGTTCGCCTGTTTTTTGTTTAACGGAGATGGCCTGCTGCAATTGCTTGTCTGTTATAACACCGGTTTCAACCAGTATTTCTCCCAATAGTTTTCTCTTGTTGGCCATAATATCCTATATCCTCCATCTACCTCTAAGTCGGTTGCAGCCCATGCTCCATCTGAAGAGAAGCTATGTATCCCGTCCCAGATAATTTAAAAGAGATTGCTTCATTATCTTTACGGGAGCCTCTTTGTTAAGCCATATTCTCAAGGCTTCAGCTCCCTGGTAAACCAGCATGCCCAGACCATCCATAATTAAAGCCCCTCTTTCAGCAGCTTTACGAAGCAATACTGTAGGAGAAGGTGAATATATCAGATCATATACCAGCATACCTCTTTCTATTATATCATAACCGCAAGCATTCAGAGGTGACGAATTATCATCCAATCCCACAGATGTCGCATTGACGAGACCATCGATGCCGCCGTTCAGAACATTAATATCTCTCAGAGAGAGAGAATGCAGGCGCCCTCCGGCAATAGCTTCAAAATCAAAGCATACTTCCTCCGCTCTGGAAACCGTACGATTGATCAGATAAACCTTATCGGCTCCGGAGATAAGCAAAGCATATACAACAGCCCTGGCAGCCCCCCCGGCTCCCAAAACGACATATCGCTCACCCGATACGGCGCGGCCCGCATCTTCCTTCAGCGCTCGCAATATTCCCGACACATCGGTATTATGGCCTGTTATCCTGCCGTCATTAACGGCTATAGTATTGACAGCGCCGACAGCAGCGGCGGTAATCGAGAGCTCATTCATAAAAGGAAGAGCCTTTTCCTTATGCGGTACGGTAAGATTAATTCCGGATACGCCTGACCGGAAGAGCCCCTCAACCGCCTGGGAAAGAAATTCCGGTTTGACATCAAAGGCCATATATCTAGCATCCGCGCCGATATAAGAAAGAGCCGCATTCTGCATTACGGGCGAAAGGGAATGCGACACAGGGCACCCCAACAGAGCAAAGAGCTTTGTCTTGCCGGTTATTACCTCTTTCATATCTCTTTTCACCATGTTCGATATACTAAATATACTAATAAATTCAACGCCACTCTCCCTATTCCTCCATCGGCAGTTTTGTAAATAGCGCCAACCGGCCCGCCGCAACCAGATGGTTCATTATTCTCTTCTCTATAATACGCATGAAACGCGTAGCGACAAAATCTCTCTCACTTAAGGGAGACACCAGTATGGTATGAAGTCCAAGACGATTGCCTCCCAAGATATCAGTAAAGAGTTGATCCCCTACAACAGCTGTATTATCCCTGCCTGTTCCGAGAACACGCATTGCTTTGAGAAAAGAAGACTTCAAAGGCTTTGCCGACCTGCAGAGCATAGGTATGGAAAGATCATCGGCAATGGCCTGTACTCTTTCGATATTATTGCTGTTGGAAGCTATACAGATACTGATTTCCGCTTCCTTGAGCAAAGAGATCCATTCTCTTACGCTCTCTCGCAGAAAGCTATCGTTCCAGATTACAATAGTATTATCCAGATCGGTAATAACACCCTTGATGCCTTTGGCGAGTAATAACCCCGGGGTTATTGTTTCAACCCTGGGATGATAATCATCAGGGGTTAAAAAATCGATAATTCCTCTTTTCAGCATTAACGGACACCCCTTCTGATTCTGGATATCGCTTCAAGATGCTCCTGATAAGTGCGACTGAATACATGGCGACCGCCAGACCCGGCGACGTAAAAGAAATAATCGGTTTTAGCAGGCTGCAGGGCAGCCTTTAAGCTGGCCAATCCCGGATTAGCTATCGGGCCGGGAGGCAATCCTGCATTCCGATAAGTATTGTAAGGCGAATCTATTTTCAAATCCTTATAAAGCACTCTCTCTTTATGTTCAGGCATAATATATTGCACGGTGGCATCACATTCCAACCTCATCCCCATCGATAAACGGTTATATATTACCGAGGCGATCACTCTTCTATCATCCGGTACCGCGGCCTCTTTCTCAACAAGCGAAGCTATGGTAAGCAAATTATGAGGAGTCAAGCCTCTTTGGGCAGATACCCGCGCCATATCAAGAGGCGCCGTTACCTCGTTAAAGCGCCTATTCATCATATTCACTATTGCCGATTCTTTCATGCCGGTTGGTATCCTATAAGTATCCGGGAATAAATAGCCTTCCATAGCATAAATCAGAGCAGGCCGGGAAGGATTCCCCATACGTGCTGCGGCCTTGAATTGCGCCCCGTTGCCGGCACCGCTCTTTTGAAGTAAGTCCGCTATTTGTGATACCGTATACCCTTCGGGAACAGTAATGATATGGTATTTAACCCGGCCGCCGGCAAGATCTTTCAGCACCTGCCACTGATTACAGCGTCCGGAGAGATCATATTCGCCCGCCTTGATATCTCTTGCCGTGCCGGTTAACTTAACAAGCACCCGAAAGCTTAAGGATGAAGAGATAGCGCCTTTTTCCTCCAATCTTACCGCCACCGCCCCGGCGGACATACCCTGATCGACGACAAATGCAGTCGCCGGACTGTTGTGAGGAGTTAAAACGACGAACAGGAATCCTGCCGCCGATGCAAGCAGAAGCAGCAAAAAGGAGAACAAATACCTTATTATGCCCCTCCTTGCACCGGTATATATTTCAAATATTTCAGAGACCGTTTTTAAAGCTATCGTCACTCACCTGCATCAAAAATCTCATATTCACCCGTTTTTTCAAAGGCATCGATGGCCTCCTGCAGCTCATCCTCTTCGAGAGGGCGAAAATTTTCATCTTCCACAGCATAGACGACGACATCATCCTCTTCCCCATCTTCGGGATGCAGCAGAGCATAGGTTTTATTATCAACATCGATTATATCTATGATCGTGAACTGCTCTTCGTTGCCTTCCTCATCCTCCAATACAAGCCTTTCCATCTTTTCATTTTCGGCCATATCATACCTCCATCGTATTATTGGCTGATTTATATACTAATCAGCATCGTGCTCAGACATATTGCGCTGTCTGTCCATAAAAACTTGAAGTATCCCCGCCGCCGCAAGAGCATCTATATACTGGCGCCGTTTCTTTCTTCTCACCCCGGCATCTATCATAACCCGTTCAGCCATTGATGTCGATAATCGCTCATCAATAGTCTCAACCGGCATATCCAGGCGTTTTTTTAGCTCCGCTACAAAGTGTTCTACCTTCTCAGCCTGCCTGCCTACAGTTTTATCAAGCATCAGAGGCATGCCCACCACTACCAGACGCACATCATACATATCGGCCAGCTCTGCTATGCTCTCCAGATCACTTTCCAAAAGAGTCCTGTGAATAACTTCAACCGGTTGCGCCGTCAGCATCAACTCATCGCTTACAGCTACACCTATCCTTTTATCGCCGACATCCAGACCGAGAATGCGCTTTTCTTTTTTCAAATTCAACTCCGATGTGCCAACAATTTCATCATTATCTCCCGTCCCTTTTGAACGGCTTCAGCAATACGCCTTCCATCCGGGCCGCCTGCCTGAGCCATATCAGGCCTACCGCCGCCGCCGCCGCCAACCACTTTAGCCATCTCTTTTACTATCTTACCGGCATTAGCACAACGTCTCCGAGCCTCCTCGCCGATGCTGACGACCATCTGGGCACTGCCATCGCTAACGCTTCCCAGAATAATAACTCCGTCGCCAATCCGATTCTTGAGATTATCAGCCATTGATCGAAGACCCGCAGCATCTGCATCTTTAAGAACGGCAGCTACAACTTTTATGCCGCCAATATCTATAGCTGAAGAGAGCAGATCGGAAATACTTGCCAGAGCAAGATCAGCACGCAGGCTTCTGATGGTTCGCTCCGCCTCCTTTTCACCCTTGATAAGCTTTGCTATTCTTTCCGGCAGATCCTTAGCCCCCGATTTCAACATAGAGGACAAGGCCGTTATCATGTCCGCCTGCTCATTGATATAATTAAATGAATTGCGCCCGGTCAATGCCTCTATGCGCCTTATGCCTGAACCGACGCTGCTCTCGGAAAGAATCTTGAAACAGCCCAGTTCACCGACAGACCTCACATGCGTTCCGCCGCAGAGCTCCAGGCTGAAATCACCAATCTTGATCACTCTGACCTGGCCCCCGTATTTCTCGCCAAAGAGCGCTATCGCCCCCATATCCCTGGCAGCGGCAAGATCGGTTACAACGGTATCTACAGGCGTGTTCAGCCAGATCTGTTCATTCACCATCGCCTCTACGGATGCCAGCTCCTCTTTTGAAGGAGCGGAAAAATGAGAAAAATCAAAGCGCAGTCTCTCTGCATCCACCATTGACCCCGCCTGGACTACATGGCATCCCAAAACATGTCGCAACGATGCGTGCAATAGATGAGCTGCAGTATGATTTCTGGCTATATCCGCCCTTCTGCCGGCATCAACAACAGCGTGCAGCTCCTCATCCCTTTTCAGAGTACCGGAGATGATCGTTACAGAATGAAAAATAACCCCGCCTGCACCCTCACGCAAGCCGTTAACTTTAGCCTCACCGCCAGGCCAATAGAGAGTTCCCGTATCAGAGACCTGGCCGCCCTTCTCCACGTAAAAGGGAGTCATCGCCAGCACGATTTCAGCATTATGCCCGCTGGAAATGTCAGATATCACGCTCCCATGCTTTAGTATGGCCTTTACCACGGTTGTCAATTCAAGCTGCGAGTATCCGATAAACTCCGTTTTGCCCCATTCCAATGCCAGCTTGCTTTCTAGTTCCTGAATATCTGTGGTTGCTTTGCCGGAATCCGACGATAGCGATGCCCTTCTGGCTTCCCTGGCTCTGATCTTCTGTTCCTCCATCAACCTTTCAAAGCCCGCACCATCAACTATCAAGCCTCTGTCTTCAGCAATCTCCCTGGTTAATTCCACTGGATAGCCGTAGGTATCGTATAGCTTGAAAGCGGTCTCTCCGGATATCATGTTATCACCAGCCGTATTCAAACGGGTAATCTCCTCATTTAACAGAGCCTCTCCCTGCTCGATCGTGGAACGGAAGCGCTCCTCCTCAATCGAACAGATTTTTTCAATGATATCTCGGCGCTCGCGTAATTCATGATAATGTTCTCCCATATCAGCTATAATAATAGGCAGTATACGAGGTAAGAAGGGCTCGTTTATTCCAAGAGTTCGACCCGTTCTGACAGCACGTCTTATTATGCGACGCAAAACATAGCCACGCCCCTCATTTGAGGGAACGATGCCATCTGCTATCAGAAAAGCCATTGCTCTGATATGATCGGCGATAATCCTTTTAGCTATTATGCGTTTAGCTTCTTCATTATCCTCGCCGGTTGACAGCTTCTCTATGGCTTCCATCACCGGAAGAAAAAGATCCGTTTCAAAGTTGCTGTCCGCTTCCTGTAATACTGAAGCCAAGCGCTCCAGTCCGACACCAGTATCTATATTCTTTCGTGGCAACGGTGACAAATTGCCACTCTCATCCCGTTCATATTGCATGAAGACCAGATTCCATATTTCCAGGTAACGTCCGCAATCACACTCGATATTGCATTCATCACGACCACAGCCATATTCCTGACCTTTATCGATATATATCTCGGAGCACGGACCACAGGGGCCGGTAGGCCCCGCCGCCCAGAAATTACTCTCCTCGCCCAGCCGATATATTCTATTATCGGGAACGCCTATCTCTTTATGCCAGATATCGTAACTCTCTTCATCATCCTTATAAATCCCTATATGCGCCTTCTCTGCCGGCAATTCCAGCCTCTTGAAGAGGAACTCCCAGGCCCATGAGATAGCTTCTCGTTTGTAATAGTCACCGAAAGAAAAATTGCCAAGCATTTCAAAAAAAGTATGATGCCGTGCAGTATACCCCACTCTATCTATATCATTGGTTCTGATACATTTTTGAGCAGTGGTAGCTCTGGTAAAAACCGGTTCCTTCTTTCCCTGAAATATAGGCTTAAACGGCACCATGCCGGCAATGGTAAATAATAGTGTCGGATCATCCGGTATCAAGGAAGCACTGGGCAGCTCCTTATGCTGCTTTTCCTTGAAAAAATCCAGAAATGCTCTTCTGATCTCATTGGATGTCATGCTTATCCCCCGTAAAACCACTCAAACAGAGAGAAATTCAGCTTTCACCTTTGTCTGCCTGAAGAATAGTAACTATTCAGGTAGTCTACTTCACAAAGGTCTATACGTCAATATCCGCATCGTTAAGATTGAGGCGCAGCTTATCAAGGGCCTTATGCTGTATTCTGGATACATGCATCTGTGACATTCCCAGACGCTTGGCTATTTCAATCTGTGAGAGATTCTCATAAAAACGAAGGTAAATTACTATGCGTTCACGCCTGGTAAGCTCCATCATCGCTTCTTTAAGATTAGTTATATCGCCGATTCTCTCTAGTTGAGGATCCTTTTCGCCGATATAATCGAGCAGAGAAAAGCCGTTCTTCTCGCTATCGACATTTACCTCTGCTTCCAGAGAAAGGACATTATATACCTGCCCCATTTCAGCGGCTTCAAGCACCTCTTCCTCCGTAACCGAGAGAGCTTTAGCTATCTCGGCAGGCGTAGGAGAATGCCCTAATCGGCCGGCAAGCTCCTCTGATTTTCTGGAAACCAGCATATTAAGTTCTTGAAGGCGCCGCGGCACTTTTAGCGCCCAGCCCTTATCGCGGAAGTATCTCTTAATCTCCCCAACGATCGTAGGCGTAGCATAGGTGGAAAACTCCACTCCGCGCCCAAGATCATACCGATCGATAGCCTTGATAAGACCTATCGTTCCTACTTGAACCAGATCCTCAAGAGCCTCGCCCCTGTAGGCAAACTTCTTAGCCAGAAAATGTACAAGATTAAGAAACAAAAGTATGAGGCGGTCCCTAAGTTCATTGTCGCCGGTTGTCTTGTAAGCGACAAATAGCTCTCGGATCGCCTCTTTATCCTCAGTCTGATAATCCTCTTTGCCAGTCGGCGTCATCGTTCACCTCAATAGGTTTTTGACCATTCTGATATATTCGGTGCCATCTTCCATCTCAGCATAGCTGACGTCATCCATCAGGCTTTCGATAAGGAAGATGCCCAGGCTGCGTGCATCCGCGACGTCGCCGGTCTTCACCCCCTCCTTAAACGTTCCCCTTCCGCTCCCAATGCTTACTGCCAGATGAGAATCATCAAAGGTGCAGAGTATCCTTATCTCATCAGTTATGACAGCCTTGTGCTGAATAGCATGTGTGCAAGCCTCTGCGACGGCTATCTTTATATCCTCGATATCCTCATAACTGAACGAAAGGCGACTGGCAACACCAGACACCGTTAATCTGGCAACCGCAACAAATTCAGGCCTGCGCGGTATCTTTAGCTCAACCTTACCTAAACCTGCACCCGCTGCACTATCATTTAACGCCAATCCTTTATTGCCTCCCCCACATTACTTTTAATTTCCAGTATTTTATTCAATCCGGTTATATCCAATACTTTTTGCACCTGCTTGGTTACGCCAACAATCCTTAAGTCGCCCTCTTTTTCACGAACCCTTTTCAATATGCTTATGAGCAATCCGAGCCCCGTACTATCTATATACGTTACTCCGCCAAGGTCCATAATAATGAACCGCCTTCCAGAATCGATAACTTCCGTTACTCTCTTTTTTATGGCCGGTGCTGTAAATACGTCCATCTCGCCGCCGATCTCGACCACCGCGATTACCTCATCGACGCTTTCGACTTCAACCTTGATGTCCATAACATCACCCTTTCATAGCTGCTCAGCTATCATCCGCCTCTTCAGCAGAGCTCGCATTATCCTTTGTATCCTCAGCCGACATACCCTCTTTAACCTCTTCAGCAGTTTTCATGCCCAGGCCTGTGCGTTTTTCTGCCAGGATATCTTTACCCTTCGCAACCGTATCCTTCATACGGTCCACAGCCTTGTCCATACCATCCTTAACCTTGCCGGATATATCCGTAATCTCCTCCTGAAGGTGGGCAGCTTGGTTTGTTGCATTTTTCTTGACTTCAGCAGCCTTCTTCTGAAGTTCCGCTGCCTTTTCTTTAAGCTCGTCCACCTTCTCCTTCAGGGTCTCTTCAGCCTCTGTAGCCCTCCTGGCTAAGTCCTCTCTGGTCTCTTTACCGGCTTTCGGCGCAAAGAGCACTCCGCTAATTCCACCGATCAACGCGCCTAATGACAAAGCTGCAATAATTTTGCCCAAAACTCCTCTTTTCTCTTCCATACCGGTCATCTCATTTTCCTCCTTACTCTTCGATGTGTAATTATCGGTCATTTACAGTCATTTATTACCTTTGCCACCGACCTTATAAGCAGACACTTCCTCTTCGCTCAATACTGTATCGCCGTGATAAGCCTTCTATCATTATATTAAGCAGAAGAGAGCAGATAATTGTTGGCAATATACCGGCCGAAATACTTCCAACGCCCTTATGCCATATATAACCGGCAATAAGCCCGCCGAGCCTCGTTAGGGCATATATAGCCGACACCAACAACGCCGGCAAGAGCTTATGCTCAAAAAAAGCCATATCTTTTATATAGGCAGATATTATTGAGATAAGAAAGAATGAAATTATCATTAAACGGCCTGACCCCGACAGATAAAGAGCATACCATAGTCCGGCAGAGAGTCCCAGCCATACCGTATGCCGTGTCTCGCATCTTATTAAGAGCATGACGGCCGTCACTATGAAAATATCCGGTCGCAAAAAATCGGGAACGAAGATGCCGCCCATTATAAGTTGCGCCGCCACAGCAGCCAGATATATCAACTGGGCGTTGATAAGCATAGCCTTCTTCATCTCCTCAACACCATTACTTCCTTCAGCAATTCAGGCCTGGAGGCAGAAGCAACAACGGCTCTTTTCATCATAGTATGTTTATCCTCAGCTATGGAAACGATACGTCCCAGCATAAGCCCGTGCGGATAAATACCTCCAATTCCCGAGGTCAGTACTCCTGAACCGGCAGCGGCAGTGCTTTCAATAGGCAGATAGAGTAACTCCGCCTTCCCTTCTCCTGTGCCATGCATTACACATGGATGTCTGTCTTTTGAGACGATTGCACCCACATAGCTGCGTTCATCAGTAACACCCATTACCTTTGCTCCTGTGGGATATACTGCAATAACACGTCCAACCACAGCCCCTTCCGAAGATACGACGACCTGATCGGCTCTCACTCCCTTTTCATAACCCTTATCAATATACATTACCTGCCCGTCACGCCCGACAACCGTAGTATAAATAGTAGCCTTTGCCGGTATGGAGAGATCCATCATCTTTCTAAGATTTATATTATCAAGATAAGCAACCTCATACATTATTAACGCCGTTTGCAGAGCCTCATTCTGGCGCCTGAGCTGACGATTCGTCTCCAACAGATACCGCGCGTTGGCAAAACACCCGACAAAGCCTTCTGCTAATCTGCCGGCAATGGCATTGCCTCCTTTAACTAAAGGCTTTATCGCCAGATAGCCGATTCCTCCGACGTTATCCGCAATATCGCTATGCCCGATAAAAACCACTAGAACGGTTCCGGCCAGCAATGAATATAATAAAGTCCTTGCTTTCATTATCCCTTACCTGGAGCTGAACAACGCCTTGCGTAAAGTATCAATTTCCTCAAGAGCCTTGCCTGCTCCTACAGCAACACACGTCAGAGGGTCGTCAGCTATATATACAGGCACCTGCGTCTCTTCGCTCAATAGAATATCCAATCCCCTTAACAGGGCACCTCCACCGGCCAGGATAATCCCCCTTTTCATAATATCCGAAGCCAGTTCGGGAGGCGTCTTCTCTAAAGTCTGTTTCACAGCTTCTATAATCAGGGCAACAGGTTCGGATAAGGCTCCCCGTATTTCAGAATTAGTCACTGTCAGACTCTTCGGCAATCCTGAAAAGAGATCCCGCCCCCTGATATCTATGGTCATCTCTTCGCTCTGTGGATGAGTTGTTCCTATCTCCAGCTTTATCTCTTCAGCCGTACGCTCGCCGATAAGCACATTATAGCTCTTCTTAATATGCTGAACAATCGCTTCATCAATCTCATCACCTGCAACCCTGATGGAGAGGCTGGTAACGATGCCCCCAAGCGATATCACCGCTACTTCCGTAGTGCCGCCGCCTATATCTACTATCATGCTGCCCATCGGCTCCGATATCGGCAAGCCTGAGCCGATGGCGGCCGCCATCGGCTCTTCTATCAGATGCGCTTCCCGCGCTCCTGCCCTCAGAGTAGCATCTATAACCGCACGCCTTTCCACTTCAGTAACACCTGAAGGTATGCTGATAATGACCCTGGGACGAACAAGCGCCCGGCGCAGATGTACTTTATGAATAAAGTGACGTAACATAGCCTCTGTGATATCGAAATCAGCAATCACGCCGTCCTTAAGAGGCCTGGTAGCCACTATATGGCCTGGAGTACGCCCTATCATTCGCTTGGCCTCAGAGCCCACTGCCAGAACGGTGCCGCTTTCACTGTCGATAGCGACGACGGAAGGTTCACGTAGAAGTACTCCTTTGCCGCTGACATGAACCAGCGTATTGGCTGTTCCCAGATCTATGCCCAGATCCCGAGAAAAACGAGACAGATATTTATTTAAAGCCATACCAATATACCCCTTTTGAAGGCTGAATACAGAGCCCCTCATCTTGCACTCTTGCATCCAGGTTATTACCTGCTGCCATCTTAATCTTTCAGCATACCCTGCCCTTTTAGGCTTACATAGCTTCCGTCCCCAATAATAACGTGATCCAAAATGGTTATACCTACCATGGAACCGGCCTCTTTTAATTGCCGCGTAACGTTGATATCCTCCGGGCTGGGTTGAGGATCGCCACTGGGATGATTATGAGCCAATATTACAGCCACCGCACCATGCTTAAGAGCAGCTCGCAACATTTCACGCGGATGAGCTAGTGAAGAATTGGTAGTTCCTATAGACACCGTCTGGATAGAAAGGACCTGATTCTTGGTATTAAGGAGTATAGCCCTAAACTCCTCCCTATCCCCATAGCGCATTCTTGCCATCAGCAAGTTGGCTGCATCATCAGGCGTCTTGATTACCGTACGACACAGAGATACCCTTTCAGCAGACAACCGCAATCCCAATTCCACCGCACTCTTAATCTGCGCCGCCTTGGCTTTGCCTATCCCCCTTATTTCCATTAATTCCTGCACCGTAGCATCCATAAGATAGCGCAAGCCACCCAAAGCAAGTAATCTTTCAGCCAACCGCTTGGAAGATTCCCTGTCATTTCCCACGGCAATAATAATTGCTAATAGTTCAGCATCAGCCAGCGCTTCCGCGCCATCCCTGAAGAGCCGCTCCCTGGGACGATCTTCTTCCGGAAGCGTCTTTATAGGCATATTATAAATCATTTTTAAGCAGAGTCACCTCGTTTTCCAGCAACATCTCCTCCAGCCGAGCCAGCGGCAGACCGACTATATTATAATAGCAGCCGCACACTCTTTTAACCAGCAATGCTCCACGCCCTTGTATGGCATAAGCTCCGGCTTTATCAAATGGTTCTCCGGATGCAAGATAGAGATCAAGCTCGGTATCGCTGAAAGATCGCATCTCCACCTCAGTTGCAACTATATCTGAACTTATCCCCCTCCGGCCGATAACCGATAATCCGGTTAAAACCGAATGAACACGATTTCGAAGTCTAATCAGCATCTCTCTGGCTTCAGATATATCCGACGGTTTTCTCATTACGGCTCCCTCGCAAAGGATCACCGTATCAGCCGCAATAATTAGAGAAGAGGGAAAGAGTTCAGCCGCAAATATCGCCTTTTCAGCAGATGCCTTTACCACAGCCTCCTGCGGCGGCAACTTTTCAAAAAAGATATCTTCATCTACATCAACCTTGATGATGCAAAAAGGGATAGCAGTTACCTGCCGCAGAAGAGCTGCCCTTCTAGGAGATGCGGAAGCCAGAACAAGCGATTTGTATCTATCCAGCGATGCCATTAAGTAATTATTCTATTTATATGCCGGTTATCCTGCATCTTCGATCTCTTATGCCTATGAAATGAGAGATCGATATGCCATCTTCGCGGGCATCAGGGTAGAACCGCATTATCTTTTTCCTGAATAAATATCTTGCTAATCCCGGAGGTAAAGCTCGTCCTGCCGTCTTTATCGATGATAATACCATCCATACCATTTTTGCGCAGCAATTCCAAACCCTTTTTCACGCCCAAAACGCATACGGCGGTAGCCATGGCATCAGTCTCTGCTGCATTAGCACCTATAACCGTTGCACTCATTACCTTATCAGCCGGCCTGCCCCTTGAGGGATCCATGATGTGGCAATATCTCTTGCCGTCCTTTATAAAAAAGCGCTGATAATCACCAGAAGTGGCGATAGCGGCAGGCCTATCGATAAGCAATCTGCCGATAATACTATCGGTATGTCTGGGGTTTTGCACACCGATAACCCACGGTCTTTTTCGAGGCTTTGTGCCCCAGCACCTTAAATCACCGCCGGCATCGATAATCCCATAAGGAACACCTCTGCCGATCAGAAAATCCACCGCTCGATCGACTATAAATCCCTTGGCTATACCGCCCGGATCAACCCTGGTATTTTTCGTTCTTCCGGATACGACAAACGGCTCTGAAAGATCTATCAAACGATAATTCACTCCGGTGAGCGCCCGCTCGATCTCACTATCTTTCGGAATACGATACTTTCCCTCCTTGAAGCCCCAAATTTCGGACAAACGGCCACAGGTTATATCAAAGGCGCCATCCGTCTTTTTGCAGAGATCCAGGCCTGCTCTCAGCAGCTGAAAAGTAGCAGCAGAAACCTTCACAGGCTTTACCGATCTGTTGATACATGCTATATCACCGGCAGCAGAGAAAGCGTTAACCTGTGAAGCAATATGGCGCATCCTGTGAGCCGTTTCAGCGGCGGCATCACTATAACGAAGGGGCAAAGTGATCCTCACTATGGTACCCATCATGTAATACTCCCTGCTGCAAAGGGAAAGACCGCGTTTGCAAACTGCCAGCAAAGCGATTACCGTAACGAGTACCGATAAAAAAAAGGCAGCAGATCTCCGCACCGAACACCTCTGAACTACATGGATAGCTTCTTCTCCAAATCATCCAATCGCTCTTCCAGACTGCGTATATCGGATTTAGTAGCAATGTCAGCCCGCTCTATCATGCCGGTTATCTGTGTTCTGATCATATCGCTGAGCTCTTCACGCTCCCTACGTCCGCGTTCCTCCAGATCCCTCGCCAGGCCATGAGCATCTTCACGACTCATCTCTCCGCGTCTTACAAGATCATCCATCAGATCCCGAACGGTATCCTGGGCTACTGCAAAGCCACCCATACCCATCAGCAGCAAACGTTCCGTGAAAGTTGACATAGCGACCTCCTTTATCTATTTATCTACCAGCCACATTGCTCTCAAGCTGTCAAGCAGATCTCTAGCCTTTTCGTAATCAGGATCAATAGCCAGCGCTTTCTCCGCTTCCAGCGCAGAAGAGCTATAATCTCCGCTTTTAAAAAGCGCAGCGGCAAGATTATAACGCAAAGAAGCATTCTTGGGATCATATGCAATCCCCGTCATAAAGGCATCTACAGCTTCCGTATATTTGCCCGCTTTGTAATAACGCTTGCCGGCTCTGTTAAATGTTGCTGCTATCTTGTTCATGTTTGCTACCTTCCATTGTTAAATATATTTGTCGGCCGTCACTTTATTCTCTCCACAAAATCAATACCAAAAATGTCATTGCATTAAAATAGCAATCATTAAATTCTATCACATGCTAAAAAAAGATTACAAATATGATTGAGAGACAGCTCCGCGCAGCTGAACAATTGCCAGCTGAGCGAACCCCGTTAAGAAACTCCGTAGTTTAAAATCTGCTAGCAGGACAAGCGATCGGTGTTGTTGAATATTAAATATGTATAACATTATTATATATAGCATGAGGAGCAAGTAATGAGAATATCATCAAAGCTGTCATTCATAGTTACCACCGTTCTCATTTCGATTATTTCTATTCTTTCCTGCGGTTCGTGCGCAGAACCGGAAACAAAGCAGGCTAAAGCCACGGTAGAAGAGTGTCTTGACTATAGTGCCGCTTTTTTGGCCCAGGAAGAGTATGATAATGGTATGGCCTGGATAGATTACGGACTTAAAATACACCAGAACGATCCTCGCTTAAGTATTGCTCAGCAAGCTGTGCGGCTGCTCCGCGCCAAGCCTGAAGAGAGAGATAACCTTGTTAACAGCATACGAGAGTTAATGAAAAATGCCGGTATATCGAAGCCGGATGAATCACTAAGAGCTCTTTTGATTTATTCCGGCTTTTATCTGCATAAAGTATCTGTTGATGGGTTTATTATCGTTGATAAGGTGGTTTTTGAAATGCAGGAATCGCCTATCGACGTTTTATTTGTCGGTTTCGTAAAAAAACCCGTAAAGGTATCGGGAAGCAGCAGCGTTCTTAAGATTAAATCGAAAAATGAATGGACTGCTTATGTCTTATTGAGAAATAGTTCGGATATCGATTTCGGGCGTAAAAATGCAGCCAGGCTTATTCTGGAAACAGACTCGACTCCCCCTGCAAAGCCTGCAACAGAAGGCATTGACCAGGATATGATGCTGTTGATGCCGGGTGCCCGGGACGGCCTCCCCGTTAATACTCCAAGAAAAGCTCCGGAGCGTAAAGCTATACAACGCACACCAAGGTCTGCAATCACGGAGGAGCAACCCAGGCAATCCGATATTTCTCAGGAAGATGCTTCCGAGGCCAACCTTGTTAGCCGCAACAATGAGAATATGCATTATGAAGTAGACCTTGTCATCGGCCCCAGAGAGCTCAAACATATTGTCCTCGATAAGCCGAGCTTCTTCCTTGATAACGACCTGAAGCCTGAAGGATATACGGTTACGGTTTCCTGGGTTCAAAATATCAATGATCCGTATATTTGCCAGGCCTTCACCGATACCGTCGCCGTTACAGAAGATCAACTGGAAATCCAGGCGGTTAATAAGAAATAGACATAACGGTAGAAAGAGGAATTATGAACAGGTTATTCGTCTATTTATTTCTACTGCTCTTTTTCTGCATGCCGGCAGCGGCTTCCAATATACACGATATGATCAATCACGGAGATCTGCAGGGCATAAGTGCGCTTATCGAAGCATCTCCCGAACTTCTAAACGCTACCGATAATGAGGGCTTGACACTGCTTCATTGGGCAGTAATAAAAGAGCAGACAAATATAGTCAAGTTTCTGCTTGCCAGGGGTGCGAATATAGCTGTTTACGACAAAAACGGTCTGACCCCATTGGACTGGGCGACAAGGCTTAAGCGCAGCAACCTTGTGCAGTATCTGCAAACCCTTACCACAGAAACAACTATACACACTTTAGCAAAGAATGGCGATATTACCGGTTTAGCTGCTTTATTAAAAGCTAATCCGTCCTTCTTAAACGCCAAGGATGAGACTGGAGCAACCCCTCTTCGTTGTGCCGCTATGGCGCACCAAAGTAAAATTTTCGACTACCTTGTCGCTAACGGAGCCAGGCCAGGTTTGATCGATTATATAATCAATAGAGATATTGAAAAAATTCAGGCTCTCCTTAACAGCAACCCCATGCTCGTTGAATGTGCGGAGAACGGCCTCTTGCCTCTGCACGCAGCCGTAAGGTATTCAACAACAGAGATAGCCGATGCCTTGCTGCAGCGCTCCGCCGACGTAAATGCAAAGGATGAGAAATCGCTCACAGCTCTGCACTACGCCACATCCGAAGGAAAACGAGCTATGGTTTTGCTCCTTCTTGATAAAGGGACAGACCCTGAAATCAAGGATAAATGCGGCTTTACCCCTTTGCATAAAGCCGCATTTAACGGCAAAACAGAGATCGTTGAACTGCTGCTTATGCGCGGAGCTGATCCAAATTGCAGAGATAACGCCGGTGAAACGCCTTTACACAAAGCCACCTTCTGGGGTTATCAGGATATCGCCAAAGCGCTGCTTAGCCGTGCGGCCGAAGTCAATGCCGTTAATGCCAGCCAATGGTCTCCATTACATTTTGCCGCTTTATGGGGTCATAATGCCTTTGCCCGCTTACTTATCAGCAACGGCGCCAATGTCGATGCCGCGGATAACGACGGCATGACCCCTTTACACAAAGCGGCTTTTTGGGGACACCTGGATATGGCGCATCTTCTCATATCATGCAAAGCCGATATTGGCATTATGGACAAGAAAGGTTTTACGCCACTCTATTGGGCGGTTATCTGTGAGCATCGTAAAGTGGCCTGGCTTCTCACCAACCAGGGTGCAGATATTAACGCCAGAGATAAAGAGGGCTATACAGCGCTTCACAAAGTAGCCCTCAGCGGCAATGAAAAAGAGGCTACAGACCTGCTCACCGCAGGTGCCGATATTAACGCATCTGATAATACCGGCAACACACCTCTTCACCTGAGTGCTAACAGTGATTTCCCTAATATGACCAGATGGCTTATCAATAACGGTGCCAATGTCAATGCCGCTAACGATACAGGCGAGACGCCGTTACATCTTGCCGCGGCAAAGAGCTTGCAGCAAACTCAGGTCATCCTGCAGGCAAAGAGTATGAAGGTAAATATTGCCGACAAGAATGGAATAACACCTTTGCACAGAGCTGTCGCACAGGATATATTGGAAATACCTAAACTGCTGCTAAGCTATAAAGCTAACGTGAATGCACCCTCTATAGATAAAGTCACTCCATTGCATATAGCAGCTAGAAGAGGGCATCTAAGTATAACAAATCTTTTAATCGCTAATGGCGCAGCTGTTGATGCCGCAAATACAGATGGCTGGACAGCCCTGCATCTTGCCGCTTATAGCGGTTACGCAGAGATTGTTGCTTCGCTGATACTCTCCGAAGCCAATGCCAATCCTACCCTCACCACGGGCATAACACCGCTTCACCTGGCAGCACTCACCGATCACAAGGAGATAGTAAATCTTTTAATAAAGAATAGAGCGAATGTTAATATGAAAGATCTCAACGGATGGACGCCATTGCATAATGCTGCCTATAAAAGCAATGCAAATATTGCTGCCATGCTTCTGAACGCCGGTGCCGATATAAATGCCTCGAACAATGAAAAGCTCACTCCTCTGCACTACGCAGCCAATGCAGACAATAAAGAGATGGTAAACATACTGCTCACTAATAAAGCAAATATTAACGCACAGGATGCCAAGAAATGGACTCCGCTGCACAACGCGGTTTTTAACAGTTTTGATAGCATCGTCAAAATCCTTCTAGAAAAAGGCGCCGATCCAAACGCACGCAATGACAAAGATCTTACGCCTTTGCATTTTTCCGCCAATGCAGGTAATAAAAATATAGTAATCATGCTCCTCGACAAAGGAGCAACTCCAGGTATTAGAGATATTGCCAAGCATACGCCCATGTATTACGCTATGAGAAACGGTTTTACCGACATAGTTGCCCTCCTTCAGGCTGCTGCAGATCCTGAAAAAAGATAAAGGAAAAGCAGCTCCTCAGAAAGAACGGCTTTTTTGTAACCGAAACAATTATCAACGCAGCTAATTCCATAAGGCACACTTGCAGCATTTGCTACAAGTGTGCCTAGGCTATCAGTGAACGGTGAATGATGTCAATATCGGTTTGCATATTCTTGCTTTGCTTTTTGAGTCCACTTCGTAATGAAGGCGTGTTTTGCATTTGTATATCCATCCCGGTCGTGTTCATACTTTTTCCACAAAGACAATTTAAGCGTTTCATAGTCCCTGGCAATGTCCGGATGGGCAATTAGATAATCCCGAAAATACAGCTCATCATGGTCCCCGATTATTCTCAAATGAAGATGGAATACTCGCTCTGCAAATCCGTTTTCGGTATAGCCTTTGTTATAGTCCCGCCGATCAGCTTCTACATTCATGCAAATATAACCGCTATCCGTAATGATCTTATCAACGCAAGAAATCTCATCAGAGTTTACTTCTATCAGCAAATCAACAATAGGCTTGGCCCATATAGTTTCAATAGCAGTACTGCCAATATGATAAATTCGAGTGCCGAACGGAAGCCTTTTTAAGAGCGCATCATGTTCTTCATCATACCATGATCTCCAGCAGCGATTATGGGAGCAAAGTCGTATTGGGAAAAGCTCCCATAGCTCTTCTAATGTCATTTCAGATAATCTCTTTCTCATAGCCGCATCCAAATTTCATTTTTTATTTATTTCGATTATATGAATTATCCCCGATGCGTCTTAATTAGCAAAGACGCACTATTACTATGACATTTTCAAAAAGTCAAGCCCGAAATCGCATATTGGAATTTGTTTTGTACCATAGCGTAAAACTCCTGTGTTATTGGAGAGTTTTTATCGCAATCAATACTGCACTCGGCAAAAATAGAGGCAAAACCAAGCAGCAATAACGATCCTTGCGTCTGCGTATTTTGCATATACGTTATGTCTCCCACCCAGGCTTTATTAGGCTCGTCTACGCTGAAGTTCCGGTTCAACAGATTATCCGCCACCGGATAGTTGTGCTCAGAATCCGTTGTTACCTTGAACTTCTTACCTGTTTTAGACTTGAGCCCGGCTCTTCGCATCAACTGCGCTACCCGGTTTACAGAGCACTCCCATCCCTTCTTTATAAGCTCTTTATGCACCATGCGAACTCCGTAGATCTCTTTACTCTCCTTATGGATATCCGTTATGGCCTCCAACAGTTTGACGTTATCTTCCTCACGCCTGCTGGCGTCACGTCGCTTATAAGCGTAATACCCACTGGGGGATACGCCCAGAACTCGGCATCCTGTCTCTATGGAGAACTGGCCTTCATGGTCCGCTATAAACTCGAACCGCTTTCGCTCTCCTTCGTGAAGAAGATGACTGCTTTTTTTAAGATGTCACGTTCTTC